>SXJP01000009.1 GCA_005779395.1 Actinomycetota bacterium | reverse complement strand
GTTTTTCGCTCTACCTCACGCCATCAATTGATGGCGTCTCCATTGCGGCCCACAAGTCGGAGAAAGCTCAAGTGATGCGAGACAACCCTCACGCCATCAATTGATGGCGTCTCCATTGCGGCTAACGCTCACCCCATATCTCAAACGGGTGGTACCCCCTCACGCCATCAATTGATGGCGTCTCCATTGCGGCATCCAGGCGGTCGGTGGACACATCCACGGCGAGCAGCCTCACGCCATCAATTGGTGGCGTCTCCATTGCGGCGACGACACCGTGGACGTCACCCGTCGGTGCCGTAGCCCGACTAGGCGAAATCTGCCCGAGCGGATTATCGTCACCCTCGTTCAATTGGCCTCACACGACCGAGGGAGTTCCGATGCAGGTTCGCGACAAAATCTTTATTGATGGCTCTTGGGTGGCATCAACAGGCGCAGACACCATCGAGGTAATCAACGCCTCGACAGAGCAAGTAATGGGCACAATCCCAAAGGGCACAGCGGCCGATGTCGCTAAGGCAGTTGCCGCAGCCAAGGCCGCGCTCGTTGAGTGGGGCGCCAAGCCGGTCGAAGAGCGTGCCAAGTTCGTGCAGCTAATCGCCGACGGTCTCGCTGCACGTTCGGCCGAGATCGCAGAGACCATTTCTGGCGAGGTCGGCATGCCAGTGTTCTGGAGCGGAATGATCCAGGCTGGCCTCCCAACAGCTGTCATGGGTAGCTACGTCGAGATCGCGAAGAACTTCAAGTTCGAAGAGCAGGTTGGCAATACAACCGTTGTGCGTGAGCCAGTCGGCGTTGTTGGTTGCATCACGCCATGGAACTACCCGCTGCACCAGATCATCTGCAAGGTTGCTCCAGCGCTCACAGCTGGCTGCACCGTCGTTTTGAAGCCGAGCGAGGTTGCACCACTCAACGCTTTCTTGCTAGCTGAGATCATCGAGGACGCTGGTGTTCCTGCTGGTGTGTTCAACCTCGTGACCGGTACTGGTCCAGAGGTCGGCGAAGCAATCGCAAGCCACCCAGACGTCAACATGGTTTCGTTCACGGGCTCGACCGCCGCGGGTATTCGCGTCACCGAGCTTGCAGCCAAGACTGTTAAGCGGGTCGCTACAGAACTTGGTGGTAAGTCACCGTTCGTTATCTTGCCTGGCCTTGCAGATGAGCAGCTCGACCAGGCAGTGAACGCTGGCCTTGGCTCTTGCTACATGAACGCTGGCCAGACCTGTATCGCATGGACTCGCATGCTTGTCCCGCGCGACCAGCACGACGCGATCGCAGCCAAAGCAGCAGCGGCTGCTGAGACGTTTGCACTCGGCGACCCGTCGAACCCTGGCCACATGGGCCTCGGACCACTTATCTCCGCGACTCAACGTGATCGTGTCCGTAGCTACATCCAAAAGGGCATCGACGAAGGCGCAACCCTCATGACCGGTGGCGCAGATGCTCCAGAGGAGTTCGAGGCTGGCTACTACGTGAAGCCGACAGTGTTCGCCAACGTCACCAACGACATGACGATCGCTAAGGAAGAAATCTTCGGTCCTGTGCTTTCGATCATTCCGTATGACACAGTCGAAGACGCGATTGCTATCGCTAATGACACTGTCTACGGCTTGCATGCAGGCGTGTTTGGGCCAGACGCCGATGGTTCAGTAGCCGTCGCTAAGCGCTTGCAAGCCGGTCAGGTTGACATCAACGGCCAGAAGTTCAACCCGCTCGCACCATTCGGTGGCTACAAGCAGAGCGGTAACGGCCGTGAGCTTGGGGCACACGGGCTAGACGAGTTCCTTGAGACAAAGGCCCTCAACTACTAGTCCTTTTCTCTGGTCTACAGATTTCGATATGGCCGGCCCAATGGGTCGGCCATTTTCGTTGCGGCTCAGAATCGTAGAAACTATCTCACGAATGAGCCTAAAGTCACTCTACGTGGTATCCGATACCACTCTTAGCGAACTCCACGGATAAAGGCACCCCCGTCGAGAGGCGGGCTCGCAAAACCACGGAACCTCAGGCTCGCAGTTAGCAAAGGCGCTAGCTACGAGCACGGTTGGCCGGGTTGCCCGGATCTAATCGATTCACCATCGTCGGTGAGCGAAACCCCGGGGGGCACGGGTCTCGCCAAGTGAATAAACACCGACGAAGGGAACCTTTCAGTGCAGATGATTCAACGACTTAGGGCAAGAACAAGCAAGAACGAAGAAGGCTTCACCCTCATCGAGCTCATGGTTGTCGTTTTGATAATCGCGATCCTGATCGCAATTGCCATACCGACATTCCTTGGCGCTCGTGAGCGTGCCCAGGACCGTGCTGCTCAATCGAGCTTGCGTAACGGCCTCACGGCTGGCAAGACCATCTTTACAGACAACGAGTCATACGTGGACGCTTCAGTCGTGGCCATTGGTGCTGTTGAGCCAAGTCTGACTTTTGTAGCTGGCGCAACTGCGTCTACTGGCCCGAACGAAATTTCGGTCGATAACTCAAGCGTGACAGTCCTTGTGCTTTCGGGCTTGAGCAAGTCTGGTGACTGTTTCTGGATCCGTGACGACGTGACGGGCCCAGGAACTGAGTACCACCGTCAGGCCGGAGCAGCTTCTTGCAACGCCACCGCAGCCCCTGCAGTATTCGGTGGTTGGTAGAGATCCTGAAACTTTGAGCTAGGGGTGGGCCCGGGGTGGTGCGAGAAAACTTCGCTACTGCTCCGGGCCCTTTCTAGTTGCCATCACTTATGGGCATCGACGTCGGCGCAGGAGTCGCAGGTAATAATTTGTTCATAGATGACATACTGAGCCCCTCGATGGTCGCAGCGGCGTGCGCGCTATTTGGTCTGCTTATCGGTTCCTTCCTGAACGTCGTCATCTGGCGAGTTCCGCGTGGCGAATCGGTAGTGAAGCCAGGGTCGCACTGCCCGACCTGCAACACTGCGCTCGGCGCACTCGACAATGTGCCACTGTTGTCTTGGCTGATACTTCGGGGTCGGTGCCGCCACTGTGCTGTGCGCATCCCGGTGCGGTATCCGGCCGTCGAACTCGTAACTGCTGCGATCTTCGCTGTGATCGGCTCTCGTTTCTATGACTCGTGGGCGATCTTCGGGTACCTCGTTCTCGGCGCTGGCTTGCTAGCGCTGAGCGTTATCGACCTCGACCACATGTTGTTGCCGAACAAGGTCATCTTTCCAACAGCAGCAATTGTTGTGGTGTTGCTTGGCGTGGCTTCGGTCGCGACGGGGGACTACGGCCAGCTCGGCAGGGCAGCGCTCTGTGGTCTCATCGACTTCGCAATCTTCTACTCGATCTGGTTCATAGCGCCAGGGGCTATGGGATTCGGCGATGTTCGACTCTCGGCGTTGCTCGGCTTCGCGCTCGGGTGGATTTCATGGTCTGCGTTGTGGACAGGAATGTTCTTGCCGTTCGTCCTTGGGACAATTGTCGGCATAGCGATTGCTGCGCCTCTCGTGTTGGTTCCAATGTTTGCAGGAGCAGCGCTTGCGTGGTTAAAGGGTGTCGAGTTGCTCACCGAAATCACGGGCACAGCACCGCAAGATCCATCGCGCTCGCGCATTGCGGTGAGCGTCGGAGCAGCAGTAATGGGTGGAGCAATCGCGTATCTAGTACTCGCGATGATCGGCCGAGTAGATCGCGGCAAACAGATTCCGTTCGGGCCGTACCTAGCTAGCGGCGCACTCATCGCGGTAGTTGCGCTCTAGTGACTAGGAAATGAAAAAATAGATTTTTAATTACAGATTTGTAGTTCAGTGCCTGTGACCTGGATAGGTAACTGAACACTAAATATCACTACAGATTGTTGTTGTCTCATACCGAGACTCACATTGACGATTGTGATTCATGACATCTAATGTTGTTCTAGTTAGTTGGTGGAGTCACTCATTTTTTCGAGGGATACGGGTTTGGTGCATCTAGGAGCTGAGCGGAAGCTCTTAACAGTAAAAGAGGTCGCTCTGACGATGCGCGTCTCGACGATGACCGTTTATCGGCTCATCAAGAACGAGGAACTCCGAGCGATCCGAGTCGGACGACACTTCCGCGTCCTCGAACACGATCTCAATAGCTACCTCGATTCTCAAGTAGTGAGCAATAACCGTCCTGCTGCTGGAGGTGGCCCATGGCCCGCAGCCTGATAGGACTCGACGTCGGAACTAACGCTGTAACAGTTGCAGAAGTAGTTCAGGGGACGGCGCCGAAACTCACGGCCTTCGGACAAGTCGCACTTACCCGTGAGGCCATGCGCGACGGCGAGGTCATTGAAACAGAACTGGTGGCAGCTGCCATCAAACGCCTCCGCGAAGAAGTCGGTCTAAGGCGCGGCGGTGTTCGCGTCGGCGTGTCGTCGCCCCGACTCATTGTTCGACAAGTCGAGATGCCGGTCATGTCGCAATCAGACTTGGCTTCGGCGCTGCGCTTTCAGGCAGCCGACCTAATTCCGTTCCCGCTAGCCGATGCCGTAATCGATTTCGCGATACTCGATCAGGACCATAGTCCTACTGGTGAACCTGTCATGCGGGTGCTACTCGCGGCTGCGCAAAAATCGATGGTTGACAAGCTCATCGAAGCAGTGGAGATTGCAGGCCTTTCTGTCGATGCAGTCGACCTCGTGCCACTCGCGCTCATTCGCGCACTCGGCCCATCGACCGGAATTGTCGGGGCAGAAGCAATCGTTAGCATCGGTGGGGGAACTTGTTGCGTAGTTGTCCACGACGCTGGCATTCCGCGGTTCGTGCGAGTCCTTGGCAGCGGGGGCCGCGACCTCACAGACGCCATCGCTTCGATGCTCGCGCTAGCACCAGACGCAGCAGAATCGCTGAAGCGCCAAATTGGCACCGAAGGAGCTCCGATAATCGCTGAGGGTCAAGCGGCTATTGAACGACCGTTAGCGGCGCTACTCGATGAGATTCGTGGATCGATCGACTATTACCGCAACCAGCCAGGTGTCACACCGCTAAGTCGTGTGTTCATTACAGGCGGAACGGCCCAACTTGCTGGCCTAACCGATCGGCTCTCAGATCTACTCGGCATCGAGGTACAGGTGGCCGATGTCCGTTCGCGACTAGCGATCGCCGACATCGGATTTGCACCAGAAGAACTCCCTCGCCTCGACCCATACCTCGCTGCGGCTGTCGGTCTCGCAATCGTCGATCCGACACGCGGTCCTGCGATGAACTTGCTCGCCGGAAGAGAACGCGAGAAAGCCAAGAGCGATGGTCGCGCCAAGTATCTGATTTCCGGACTCGTTGCGGCCGCCGCAGTTGGAGTCGGCCTCGCATACCCGGTCATGCAACGCAACAACGCGGCAGATGAGCACAAGCGCGAAGCCGAAGCGATCAACGCAGCAAACCTCGTTCTGCAGACCCGGCTTGCTTCTCCGGAGTTCGCGGACCTGACTGCTACAGAACTTCAACTCAGCACGTTACGCTCGCAGATTGCCGGGGCGTTAGGCAGCGATGTTTCGTGGCCGACTCTCCTGCACGAGATCGCAACAGCAATGCCGAACGATGTATGGCTCACGAGCTTCAACGGCCAGGTTGCGCCAACCTCCGTCGTCGGTTCGACGGATTCGACTGGCGCGACTAGCTCGACGCTTGCGCAACCAGGTCAGGTTGGAGTAGAGCCAGGGGCGATCAGCGGCACGGTTAGTTTCGAAGCTGTCGGGCTCGACTTTCCCTCTGTGGCCGCATGGATCGACCAAATTCATAGCGTTATGAAATTGCAGGGGCTATGGGTGCCAGACGCATCACGCGGCTTGCTCGGTGAAGACGTCAAAGTGGTGAATTTCACTTCAAGCGCGAGCCTTACTGCAAATGCTCGTTCCGATCGAGCAGATGAGTTTGCCGAGGACCAACGGCCATGAAATCACGCGCCGTATTGGTCGCTTTCTTGCTGCTTGTCGTGGTATTGCTCGCTTGGAACTTCTTGTTCTTCGCGCCTGCCGGCGAAGAGGTCACCAAAGCCGAAGACACGAAAATCGCAGCGATAGCGCAACAAGACTCGCTGCAAAACACACTCGACCGACTCGAAGACCTAAAGAGCCGTCAGCCAGAACTGATGGACGAGAAGAATCGTTTGAGCGGCCGGGTGCCAGCGCTGCCAGACCTCGAAGTGTTCATCCGCGCAGCAAACGACCTGTCCGTAGAGAGTGGTCTCGACTGGCTGCAGATCTCGCCAGCGGAACCGGTGCCAGCAGCTAATGGAATCTCAGAAATCCGCATGAGCATGCAACTAGAGGGTGGCTACTACCAAGTTCTCGATTACCTGAACCGCATGGAGGACATGTCCCGTCTCGTTGTTGTCGACACAATTTCGGTCGCCGTGGGTGGTGGAGCCGAAGGCGGTGGCACTACAGAGATGGTGCCGTCAATTAGCGGTGCGCCGACCCTTTCTGTGAACCTCACAGCACGAATGTTCACCCAAGCGACCGGTCTCTCAACACCAGCGTCGACCGTGCCGCCTTCGACGAGTGTCCCGCCGAGCACAACGGGAGCGTCTAACTAATGGGCGCTCAGAGACGGCAGAAGATTCTCCTCGCAGTGCTTGGCCTTGTGTGCCTTGCCGCGCTCGCGAGGTTCACGTTGTTCAGCGATTCAGGCAATGACTCTGCGAACACCACGACGACCATCCCGAATTACACAGTCCCGATCGACAATGAGACAACATCGACCGGTGGCGAGGTGCCACCGAGTCCGAACACGTTCGACGTATTCGGCGGCAAAAATCCGTTCGAGCCAGCCATTCAGGTGACGACCCCGACTCAACCGACAACCACGGCGACCACGATCCCCGGTGGCTCAACTACCACGGGTTCGACAACGCCTGGTGGCTCAACTACGACCACGGTCGCGCCGAGCAACAACCCGTCCAACCAGTTGTTCACGCTTAACTCGATCACGAGGCAGAGCAACGGCACGTATGTCGCAACGGTGACGATAGGCAGCGCTGGCGAGTCCGGGATACTCGAATCCGAGACATTCGGCCCGGGCGATACCTACAGATTCTTGCAAGCCACGAGCGACAACTGTGGCGACTTCCAGCACGGCGATGTCACGTTCAATATCTGTGAGAACTCTTCAACTCTCAAGTAATCGTCATCGTTCGGTTGGGCTGCGCACGGTTATGGTCATGATCAAATCGACTCGAGCCAATAACCTGACATCGTGCTGAGATATCTGACAGCTGGCGAATCTCATGGGCCAGCCCTCGTCGTGACCATAGAAGGCTTGCCAGCTGGCTTGCCCCTCCTCATCGAGGACATCGGAGTAGAACTCGGCCGCCGTCGACTCGGTTATGGCCGTGGTCCACGTATGCGTTTCGAGGCCGACGAAATTGAGTTCGTCGGCGGGGTTCGCCACGGCCGCACTCTCGGTTCACCGGTTGCTGTACTAATCCACAACAGCGAATGGAAGACCGGCAAATGGGCCGAGGAAATGTCGGCAGGCCCGGGCGAGACCAAGACGCCACTAACCCAACCAAGACCTGGTCACGCCGATCTCG
This sequence comes from Actinomycetota bacterium, assembly GCA_005779395.1. GTDB lineage: Bacteria > Actinomycetota > Acidimicrobiia > IMCC26256 > PALSA-610 > SXJQ01. The sequence continues at coordinate 51,391 of SXJP01000009.1, read as the reverse complement.
CTGGCATGCAGAAGTACGGATTTGCCGACGCTCGTGATGTGCTCGAGCGCGCCTCGGCTCGCGAAACCGCGGCACGTGTCGCTGCCGGGGCCATAGCTAAACAGCTTCTAAGCCACCTTTCAATCTCTGTGATTAGTCATGTCACTCAGATCGGCGTAGCTCGTGTGCGCGACGACCTGATCCGACCGCTCGCTTCCGACCTCGACCAGATCGATGCCTCCGAAGTCCGTTGCTTCGACCCAGACGCAGAAGCTGCAATGATCACAGAGATCAAAGAGGCGGCGAAGGCGGGTGATTCTCTCGGAGGTGTCGTTGAGGTCCTTGCCTATGGTTCGCCTCCAGGACTCGGTAGCCACGTCCATTGGGACCGTCGGCTAGATGCTGGTATCGCGGCGGCGCTTATGAGCATCCAGGCGATGAAGGCCGTAGAGATCGGCGACGGTGCCGACAACGCCGCAAGGCGAGGGAGCCAAGCTCACGACCCGATTCACTGGGACAAGGACACTCTCGGCTACGTGCGCGAGGGCGCACGTGCAGGTGGCATCGAAGGAGGCATGAGCACCGGTCAAGTCATCGTCGCTAGGGCTTCGATGAAACCGCTAGCCACGCTCAACCGTCCAGTGCTCACCACGGTCGACGTCGTAACCAAGGAAGAAACAGTGTCGTTCAAGGAACGCACCGATGTCACAGCAGTACCGGCAGCAGGTGTAGTCGCAGAGACCATGGTTGCGCTCGTATTGGCCAACGAGGCGATGCGGAAGTTCGGGAGCGATTCCCTAGCCGAACTCGTGCGTAATCATCGTGGGTACGCCGAGTCGCTCCGCGGTAGCTGAGTCGATGCCCGCGATGCACGTGTGGCTTATCGGGATGATGGGCTCTGGTAAAAGTTCGGTCGGCGAGGCGTGTGCAAACGTCCTCGAGCGTGGCTGGCTCGATACAGACGATCTTGTGGTTGCTCTAGCTGGTCGCACAATTCCAGAATTATTCGACGAGGGTGAGGCACTATTTCGGGAGTGGGAGCGTCGCGCTGTCTGCGAAGCTTCGCAGTCACCTGTGCCGCTAATAATCTCATGCGGTGGTGGCGTCGCGAATGATGCAACGAATCGCGGCTTGATGACCAATTCGGGGAGCGTTGTGTGGTTGAGGGCGCGACCAGAAACCCTTGTGGGCCGTGTCGGAGACACCTCGACTAGGCCACTGCTCGGCCCGGACCCTCTTGAAACATTGCGGCGCCTCGAGCTGCTACGCACGCCGTTTTATGAATCCGTAGCCGATGACGTAATCGACACAGACGCGGTGACTCTCGATGAAGTTGTCGATCGGGTGGTCTCATATGTAGTGGTCAGTAATGGGCAATAGTTCGTTGGTGCGTCGAAGGGGACAGCGATGTCGGTGAAGAATGAATTCGTAATATCGCCGCGCGAGCTTCGGGAAGCACATATCCCCGAGCAATTCAGGGGATACTCACACGCCGAAGTCAACGACTTGTTCGAGCGCGCTGCTCGTACTCTCGAACACTTATCTCTGCTCGTGCAGTCATGGGTGTCGGAGCCACCACCAGGCCAGGTGAGCGCACGTGAACTCGTTGACACCGACATCACGGTTGTCACGCGTGGCTATCACAAGGACACAGTCAACGAACTTGCCGAGCGCGCTGCGCTCACAATCGAACTCCTTGAAACGAAGACAGGACAAGAGAGCGCTAGTCCTGCGCCTCGACTTAATCCAATTGCGGCTGAAATCGTGCCCGACGACGATGAGGATGTGCAGTCCGAAATCGAGTTGATGCCATACGCTCAGATCGCGTCGCATCCGACCGCACCGTTGAGGGTGTCGCTAGGTGATCGCTCATATGACATCAAAGTCGGCGCGCACTCACTGCAAGATCTTGGCGTTCTCGTATCCGATCGCCGCAAGGTCGCGGTCGTCACCCAGCCCGAGATATTGAGGCACCACGGCGAACGGCTGAATGCAACGATCGAATCAACTGGAGTTACTCACGAATGGTTCTTGATCGGCGACGGCGAACAAGCAAAGGCGTTATCGACCGTCGAAGACCTATGTGACAGATTCGCCGCAACTGGCCTGTTGCGTGGCGACTGTGTAATTGCTTTCGGAGGAGGAATCGTTGGCGACGTTGCGGGATACGCCGCTGCCTCGTATCACCGAGGTGTCGACTGGGTCGGTGTACCAACAACCCTCCTAGCGATGGTTGACAGTTCGATTGGCGGCAAGACAGGCGTCAACCTGCCTCACGGCAAGAACCTCGTGGGTGCATTCCATCAGCCACGGGGTGTTTTTATCGACCCCGACATGCTCATGACCCTTACGCCAGCCGAGTTCCGTTGTGGACTTGGTGAGGTCGTGAAGTACGCGCTTCTCGGTGACGCTGAATTATTACGGATTCTTTCCGAAGAAACCGACGCTGTGCTCCGGCGCGATGCGACCGTCATGAAGGCTGTTATCGACCGCAGTGCCGCTATGAAAGCGCATTTTGTGTCGGCAGACGAGTTCGAACGTACTGGACTGCGCACACACCTGAACTACGGCCACACTTTGGCGCACGCGATCGAAACCGTGAGCGATCACGCACTTCTGCATGGGGAGGCAGTTGCCGTCGGACTTGTGTTCGCCGGAGAACTCGCTCGTGCTCTCGGACGGATCGATCGATCCGAGTCCGTTGCGCACAGGACTCTCGTCGAGCGTTTGGGCCTGGTTTCGCGAGCGCCACAGGATCTGAGTCGCGAATCGTTGATAGAAGCGATGCGTCGAGATAAGAAGGCTTCTGGCGGCCTTAGCTTCGTGCTTTCAGGACCGCGTGGCATTGAGCGTGTCGACGACCCAGATGTATCGGCGCTAAATGCGGCATTCTCGGCAGTCGGGATCGAATGACAGCACAAGCCAAACCGATCGACGGCGTAGACTGAGCAACCTTATGGCCACAATATTGTTGCTCTCTGGGCCGAATCTCAACCTTCTCGGAGAACGCGAACCAGATATTTACGGCACGGTTTCGCTCTCAGATCTCGTGGCGATAGCTACTGATGCAGCGACGGCTCACGGACACAAACTCGAACATTTTCAGAGCAATCACGAGGGCGAACTCATTGACGCAATTCACGGCGCCCGCGGGCGTTGTGCCGCAATCGTCATCAACCCTGGTGCTTTTACCCATTACGCGTACGCCATCGCCGACGCACTCGCGACATTTGAAGGCACCAAGATCGAGCTACATCTTTCAAACACCCACACGCGTGAGTCGTGGCGCCACAGGAGCGTGGTCTCGGCGTATGTCACAGGCATCGTCGCGGGTTTCGGCGCTAATGGCTATCGACTAGCAATAGAAGCCGCTGTAGCCGCCACAGCCACACGCAACTAGGAGAACCTGATGTTTGATCTCGATTCACTCGCCGCATGCGAAGTTGACAAACGCATACCGAGACTCGCGGCGAGGCTCGGCAATCTCGACGCACTGCTCATCTGTCGTCTACCGAACATCTGTTATCTAACGGGGTTCACTGGGTCTGCAGCAATGCTCCTAGTGCGCAAAGACGGATCGAGCCTGTTCATCAGCGACGGCCGTTACACGACACAGTCGAAAGAACAGCTCGCTATCAACGGAGTCGATTCCGAAATCGCCATTCGCATGGGCGCCTCCGAGCAACTCGACGTTCTAGCTGATGCGCTAGGCGATGCGCGTCGACTTGGCCTTGAGGACTCAGGGATTACATGGAGCCAAGCACGCCAGTACATCGAAAGATTCTCCGATGTTGAGTGCGTGGCGGCTGGTCAGCTAGTCGAGGAATTACGCCGCGCGAAGGATGACGGAGAAGTCGATCGGATTCGAGCGGCGTGCGCTATCGCCGATGAAGCATTCGCCGAGATGTTGCCGAAAATGAAGACGGGCATATCGGAACGTGAGTTTGCTCTAGAACTCGAATTCGCGATGCGGCGCAGGGGAGCGAGTGCGGTCAGCTTCGACCCGATTATTGCTAGCGGCCCTAACGCAGCAAAACCTCATGCACGTCCAAGCGATCGCATCATCGTTCCCGGCGAATTGATCATTTGCGATTTTGGTTGCATCGTCGATGGCTACTGCTCTGACATGACGCGTACGGTCAGCATTGGGGACCCGAGCACGGATGCGGCGTCGCTCTACGAACTCGTTTTGTATTCCCAAACCACGGGCCGCGACCTAGTTCGCGCTGGCGTCGATGTCTTCACGGTCGACAAGGCGTGTCGCGACATCATCGACGCTGCTGGTTACGGAGCCGAGTTCAGCCACGGCACAGGGCATGGCGTAGGAGTCGAGATTCATGAAGCGCCACGGCTCGCTAAGAGCTCCTCTGGTAGCCTCATTATCGGCGACATAGTCACAGTCGAACCGGGCGTGTATCTCCCCGGTGTCGGCGGGGTCCGTATCGAAGACACTGTGCTTGTCACCGCAGGTGGCTACGAGGCACTGACCTTGACGCCAAAGACACTCGTAATCTAAATACCTTTCAAGGCTAACTCAACCTAGGACCTACGCGCTGTGAGCATTTCTACTAACGAACTAAAGAACGGAATGGCGTTGAACTTGCCCGAAGGTCTCATGACCGTCGTTGAGTTTCAACACGTCAAGCCAGGCAAGGGCGGCGCATTCGTTCGCACCAAACTGAAGAACGTGCGAACGGGCGCCGTCGTCGAAAAGACATTTCGGTCAGATGAGAAAGTCGGTTTCGCTCAAATCGACAAACGCGAGATGCAGTTCCTATATCGCGAGTCCGATGACTACGTGTTCATGGACAACGTGACCTACGACCAAATCCAGGTAAGCCCGGTGCAGCTAGGCGATGCCATCAACTACTTGCGTGAGTCAGACACAGTCGTGTTGCCGATGTACGGCGACGAGATTCTCGGTGTCGATTTGCCAGCTTCAGTTGACCTAGAGGTCACAGACACCGAGCCGGGCTTGCAAGGCGATCGTGTGAGCGGCGCCCGCAAATCCGCAACCCTCGAAACAGGTCTCACAGTTCAGGTTCCTCTTTTCGTCGAGATCGGTGAGCGCATAAAGGTCGATACCCGTTCTGGCGAGTACCTCGCACGCGCCTGAATAGGTCTGGCGAATCATGGTCGCAGCGACAAGACGCGAAGCGCGTGAACACGCTCTGACGCTCGCGTACGAACTCGACATGAGATGCCTCGACATAGAAGAGTTTCTAGCTGGCCTTCCAGTGTCTCCCGACCCATACGCCGTCACCCTCGTCTCTGGCATGGCAAGATTTCGCGTACAGATCGACGAGATGTTGGAGCAATTCAGCGAACACTGGTCACTCGATCGCATGCCCATTGTCGATCGAACTCTGTTGCGTCTTGCAACTTACGAACTCGCGCACGAGCACGAAATACCTGTAGCCGTGGTGATCTCAGAGGCCGTCGAATTGGCTAAGCAATACAGCACGACCGGTAGCGGTGGCTTCGTAAATGGACTGTTGGTGCGCGTAGCCGCTGAGGTCAGGGCCGACGCTTCGCACATCGAAGACCTAGCGGAATGACGACAGCGACTTCGCTCCCAGGGATCGTTCGTGAGCCTGAGGTAGAAGAAGTCCACGAGGCCGACCAGCCATGGGTAGTGCTCGTGTGGAACGACCCCGTAAATCTGATGAGTTACGTCGTGTTCGTGTTTCAGAAACTCTTCGGGTTCTCACGCGAGAAGGCGACACGACTGATGATGCAAGTACATAACGAAGGGCGCGCTGTTGTGGCTAACGGCGATCGACACGAATGTGAAGCCACCGTGGCGCGACTGCACGCCTATGGTCTTTGGGCGACCTTGCAGCACGACGAGTAGCCGACAATGCCAGCGCAATGGTGGTCAGTCGATGCAAGCGGGGGCTTACGATTGCATCTTGAAGCAGAAGAAGCTCAGACCGTTCTCGCTGCGGTTATGGACTTTCGCACGGTCCTCATAGAGGCTACGGACGATTCGATTACCGAACGCCTTTTCCCTCGTGCGTACTTGGATCCAACCGAGGAAGCAGCAGAGACAACTTGGCGGGCTCTCACGGGACCCGACCTGCTACGGGAGCGCTTCGACCGCATCGCTGTTGTAGCCACAGGACTATCGACACTGGCCAACTCGCCTCGCTCACAAGATTGGTTATCGATCGAAGAGGAACACGAGACATTCTGGCTCACGGTGCTCAACGACATGCGCCTGGCATTAGGTAGTGCGATCGGGATCAGCGACGACGGCGCTGAGATCGATCCCGGAGACCCCGGCTTAGACGAACACGCTGCCTCTGCGCATTACATGTATCAGGCACTCACATATTTTCACGGCGATCTCATCGAACTGATGCTGAGTCGGATTGGTGATGCGCCGCTAGGTGATAGCTGAAAGGCCTGAGCCCCGTCTAGGCGAATGCACTGTTCCTGCTATGGTGCATTGCGCACCACCACCGTGAAGGGAGTTCTGTGAGACTCCCACGGAGGAGAAGATCAGATGAGTCCTAGCGACGCAAGAAAATCCGAACCGAATGACGACGCCCTAACCGGGGCGTTTTTCTTTTCCGAGACAAATGCTGGTCCGATGTCTTTGCGCACGGTCGTCTTCGACGCTGCGACGCTTCGTAGATCAATCACCCGGATCGCGCATGAGATCGTCGAGCACAACCACGGCGCGGCCGACATCGTGTTGGTTGGCCTACACACCCGGGGAGTCCCCCTGGCAGCGCGCATCGCATCTGCGATCGGAGAATTTGAGGACGTCGAAGTTCCCGTCGGTTCGCTCGACATCGCATTCCATCGTGACGACATCTCACGACGGGTTGTACTGCCTCTTGGCCCGACAGCCGTGCCCGACATCTCCGATCGCCATGTTGTTCTAGTCGACGATGTGATCTCCACCGGGAGAACCATCCGCGCAGCCCTAGATGCCATTATCCATCTAGGTCGACCGAGTTCGGTCCAACTCGCAGTGCTCATCGACAGGGGGCATCGAGAGTTACCGATTCGCGCCGACTATGTAGGTAAGAACCTGCCGACAAAGCTTTCCGAAGATGTGCGTGTGCGTATCAGCGAACTCGATAGTGGCGAAGATCGGATCGAGTTATGGGCGCCCGACGACCCATCTCCTGAGGGCCACGCGGCCAATAGGACCTCGCAGTGAAGCACCTTCTGTCGGTCGATGATCTTGGTGGCCGCGCCGGGATCGAACGGATGCTCGAACTAACAGATGGTTTTCTCGCCGTTACTCGCCGAGAGATTCCGAAGATCCCAGCACTCGTCGGCAAGGTCATCGTCACGCTGTTTTACGAGGACAGCACCCGTACTCGACTCAGTTTCGAGACCGCAGCAAAACGACTCTCGGCAGACACCATGACTTTCTCGGTAGCTAGCAGCAGCGTGAAAAAGGGCGAGTCCCTTCTCGACACGGTCCAAACAATCGAAGCGATGGGTATCGATGCGATCGTCGTGCGTCACGGCGCAGCCGGCACGCCGCACCGGATAGTCAACTGGACCGACGCATCGGTAATTAACGCTGGAGACGGCCGCCATGAGCACCCGACTCAAGCGCTCCTCGATGCGTTCACGTTGCGCAGACATCGCCAAGGGTCGCTCGACGGCACTCGGATCGCGATCGTCGGCGACATCGTACATAGCAGGGTGGCTCGAAGTGACGTCAAGATATTCAACGCGCTCGGGGCCGACGTGACTCTTGTAGGACCGCCAACTCTCATGCCTGAATCGCTCGAAGATTGGGGAGCCAACGTGAGCTACGACCTAGACGAAGTTCTAGGCGACGTCGATGTCGTCTATCTGTTGCGCATTCAGAAGGAACGGATCGCAGGTGGTCGATTCCCTTCGTTGCGTGAGTATTCCGCTCGCTGGGGCCTTACTGCACAACGCGCGGCGCGTCTGAAGCCCGATGTCGTAGTGATGCACCCAGGGCCGATGAATCGTGGGGTAGAGATCGCAAACGATGTCGCAGATGCTGATATTTCATTAATAACAGAACAGGTGACCAATGGTGTTGCCGTCCGCATGGCAGTGCTCTATGACCTGCTCGCGAACCCAACGAGTAGTGAGCGGGTGTCCTAGATGTCGCAACAGTTCTTGATTCGCGGTGGCTCAATAGTCGACTCGACCCGTGATGAAACACGGGCCGATGTTTTGGTCCGCGACGGCCTAGTCGTAGAGGTTGGCCCGAATCTCGATTCCGCAGGCGCCCAGGTCTTAGACGCGTCTGGTTGTGTCGTAGCGCCGGGCCTTGTCGATATTCAAGTGCATTTCCGCGAACCAGGTCGCGAAGATTCTGAGACTATCGAGACTGGTTCGAGAGCCGCTGCGTTAGGTGGGTTCACCGCAGTGGTGTGTATGCCGAACACGAACCCACCGCTCGACGATGCTGCAGTAGTTCAGTCGGTGCTGTCACGCGGTCGGCAGGTGGGCCTGTGCGATGTCAGGGTGGCCGGATGTATCACAAAGAGTCGTGCAGGGCGCGAGCTTGCCCCGCTCGGAGAGCTATACGACATTGGCGTGCGGATCTTTACCGACGATGGCGACTGTGTAGCTGACGCGAACCTGATGCGGCGAGCGTTTGAGTACAGCTCGGCGTTGCATGGTGCCGTGATCGCACAACACGCCGAAGATCCGGATCTGGTTGCAGGCGGGCACATGCACGAAGGAGAATGGAGCGCGAAGCTTGGCATCCCGGGTCGACCAAGTGAAGCCGAGATCGTCATTGTGGCGCGCGACATTGCGCTTGCCCGCCGCACTAACGGCCGCTATCACGTACTTCATCTCTCGACAGCGGGGGCTGCTGATCTCGTGCGTATCGCCAAGGCCGAAGGGTTGCGCGTAACAGCTGAGTGCACTCCCCAACACATGACGCTCACCGACGCGGCGTGCGAGGGCTACGACCCGGTATTCAAAATGAATCCGCCGCTTCGGTCAGAAATTGATCGCGACGGCGTGCGTCGAGCACTCATCGACGGGACGATCGATGCGATCGCTACCGACCACGCCCCTCACGCACCAGAGACGAAGGAAGTGCCTTTCGAGGAAGCCCCGCCAGGCATGCTCGGGGTCGAGACAGCCTTTGCGGTTGCGCACACAGAACTTGTAGCGACAAATATTCTGACTATGCGTCAACTCGTTGCGCGCATGAGTTTTCAACCAGCGGCTATCGCGGGTTTTGGCAACGAACACGGTCGTCCGGTGGCGCCAGGAGAGCGCGCCAATCTCGTGGTGATCGACCCACTAGCAACCTGGACTGTCGATGCAAGCAAAGTTGCTTCAAAATCGCGCAACACGCCCTGGGCGGGTCGCGAACTAACAGGCCGTGTCCGGCACACCTTGCTCAACGGAGTGCCCACTGTGATCAATCAGGAAACCACAAAGTGAAAGGGCGCAAATGAGTCGGCTCGAAGCGGCGCTAGTACTAGCCGACGGTGAAGTATTTGAGGGCTGGGCGATTGGTCACACACTGACAGATGGAGTCGCGGCCGGCGAGGTCGTGTTCAACACGGCGCTGAGCGGCTATCAGGAGATAATCACCGACGCGAGCTACGCGGGCCAGATCATTAGTTTCACATACCCGCACATCGGCAACTACGGGTGCAACCGAACCGACGAAGAGTCGTCGAAGCCGCGATGTCGTGGCGTCATAGTCCGTGACCTAGCGAGGCGATCAAGCAACTGGCGCGCGACCGAAGATCTCGAAGACTTTCTAACCCGTCACGAGATTTCTGGGCTAACAGGAATCGACACTCGAAGGCTCACGAAACACATCAGATCAGAAGGTGCGATACCAGGAGCATTTGGGACTGCCAATGAGTCTGTGCTCCTCGCCGCAGCACGCGCCGACGGAGGCACAGACAATAAGGATCTCGCAACAGAGGTAAGCACGAAGGAGCCATACACGGTAGGTGCGTCAGACTCCAGCCTGTTTGTCGTCGCGTACGACTACGGGATCAAGGCTTCGATAGTCGATCAACTAGTCAAGGCTGGCTGTCTCGTCGAAGTTGTTCCAGCCTCGACATCAGCGTCTGACGTGCTCGCGAGAGAACCCGACGGTGTCTTTTTGTCGAACGGTCCAGGCGATCCTGCCGCTGTCGTGGGAGCAGCCGCGAATGTCGGTGCACTCCTCGGGGAGATTCCAGTTTTTGGGATCTGTCTTGGTCACCAAATCATGTCGCGAGCGCTTGGCGCAGACACGTTCAAGCTTGCGTTCGGTCACCACGGCGGTAACCATCCGGTGCGGAATCTCAGCACCGGTGGCGTCGAAATCACCTCGCAGAACCATAACTATGCCGTGCGAGCAGATTCCCTTCCCAGTGGGTCGGTTGTCAGTCACGTGAACCTCAACGATGGCGATATCGAGGGCATTAAGAGCGCAGAACGCCGCTGTTTCAGCGTCCAGTACCACCCCGAGGCCGGTCCAGGACCTCACGATGCGAGATACCTATTTGAAGAATTCACGAACCTGATGCGAGTTGGCTAATGCCGAAGCGAAAAGACCTCCAAACAATCCTCCTGATCGGTTCCGGACCGATAGTCATCGGTCAGGCATGCGAGTTCGATTACTCAGGCACGCAGGCGTGTCGCGTATTGCGCGATGAGGGCTACCGCGTTGTGCTCGTCAATTCGAACCCGGCCACAATCATGACCGACCCAGAGTTCGCCGATGCCACCTACGTCGAACCTCTCGACTTGCAGACGCTTACCCGTATCATCGCGAAAGAACGTCCCGACGCTGTGTTGCCTACCCTCGGTGGCCAGACGGCCCTGAATCTCGCCGTGCAACTTCACCATGCTGGCGTGCTCGAACAGTACGGAGTGGAACTAATAGGTGCTGGCATCGACGCGATTCGTACTGCGGAAGACCGTCAAGAGTTCAAAGCCGCCATGATCGAGATCGGGCTAAAAGTTCCGGCTTCGGGTTTTGCTCATGAACTATCTGAAGCTATGGAGGTCGCCGAACGGGTTGGCTATCCGATCATCGTGCGGCCTAGCTACATCCTCGGTGGTGGTGGTACTGGTATCGCCCATGATGCCGAGCAGATGCGCCATGTTGCTGCGAACGGCTTAGACGCGAGTCCGATCAGGGAGATTCTTATTGAGCGCTCGATCGTTGGCTGGAAGGAATACGAACTCGAAGTCATGCGCGATCATGCCGACAACTGCGTGATTATCTGTTCGATCGAGAACTTCGATCCAATGGGCGTCCATACGGGCGAGTCGATCACTGTCGCGCCGGCGCAGACTCTGTCCGATGTCGAGTATCAGCTGATGCGCGATGCAGCCTTTGCGTGTATTCGCCGAATCGGTGTCGACACCGGTGGGTCGAACGTGCAGTTCGCGTTGAACCCTGCCGACGGCGAGATGGTCATCATCGAGATGAACCCGCGCGTCTCAAGAAGTTCTGCTCTCGCTTCCAAGGCAACTGGTTTTCCGATAGCGAAGATCGCAGCGAAACTCGCTGTTGGCTACACACTCGACGAAGTCAGCAACGACATAACTCGTGTAACACCAGCGAGTTTCGAGCCGGTTATCGACTACGTCGTAACCAAGGTCCCTCGCTGGGCTTTCGAAAAACTCCCAGGGTCGTCGCCGGTGCTTGGCACACAGATGCAATCGGTAGGCGAAGTCATGGCTATCGGTCGCACGTTCACAGAGAGTCTCCAAAAAGCAATTCGTTCCTTAGAGACAGGTAGGGCTGGCCTTAACTGTGATGCCAGTGAGTCTGAGTTCGACAGCGTCGGCGTTGAGGAACTTGTGCGCATGGCGTCGGTTCCTACCCCTGAGAGAATCTTTCAGGTGGAGTCCGCGCTGCGCAGATACGCGTCGGTCGATGCCGTGCACGAAGGCACGAAGATCGATCCATGGTTCTTGGACCAGATATTGCAGATAATTGAAACTCGCGAGGACATCGCATCGAAATCCCTGCAAACCATGTCGAAATCTGGTTGGAAGCTTGCTAAGCGCATGGGCTTCGGCGACGCGCAGATTGCCTACCTGTGGGCCGTTTCGGAGGCCGAAGTCCGTGCTGCACGAATCGCTAGCGGGGTACGAGTTACCTATAAGACCGTCGATACATGCGCCGCCGAATTCGAAGCGTCAACGCCGTATCACTACGGAACCTATGAAGACGTCGACGAACTTGCGCCGATCGGTCGCGACACTGTCGTGATTCTCGGTAGCGGCCCGAACAGGATCGGCCAAGGCGTCGAGTTCGACTACTGCTGCGTGCATGCGGCCTTCGCTCTGACCGATGCCGGATACGAGACCGTAATGGTCAACTGCAACCCAGAGACAGTCTCCACCGATTACGACACATCTGGCAGATTATTTTTCGAGCCGTTGTCTGTCGAAGGAGTTCTCAATGTCGGCGAAGCGTTGCGCGACGCAGCCGAAGCTGGAGGTGGTCGCCTCGCAGGATTCATCGTGAGTCTCGGCGGTCAGACACCACTGAAACTCTCACACACATTGCAAGATGCTGGGTTCGAAATACTTGGGACATCACCTGCGAGTATCGATCTTGCTGAAGACCGCGAACATTTCAACGCCCTGTGCGACAAGCTCGGCATACCGCAACCTCCTGGTGGCACCGCCGCGACTCCAGAAACCGCTGTAGCAATTGCGAATCAGATCGGGTATCCGGTACTCGTTCGTCCGAGCTATGTACTCGGAGGTCGCGCGATGGAAATTGTGTACGACGATGTGGACCTGAAGCGAGCGATGCTCGAACTCGGCGTGAGTGGAACTCTCGGGCGCGAAGGCGGTCTGTCGGCTGAGCGTCCGGCCCTCGTCGATCGATTCTTGGAAGACGCGATTGAGGTAGACGTCGATGCTCTCCGCGATAACACCGGCGAGATTTTTATTGGCGGAATAATGGAGCACATCGAGGAAGCTGGCGTACATAGTGGTGACAGCGCATGCGCAATTCCGCCCCAGACGCTCAGTCGCGAAGATCTCGCGACGCTCGAGTCCTATACGCGATTGCTAGCGGAGTCGCTCGCTGTAATCGGTCTGCTCAACGTGCAGTTCGCAGTAAAGGATGGCAAGGTATTCATTCTCGAAGCGAACCCCCGGGCTAGTCGCACGGTGCCGTTCGTGAGCAAGGCAACAGGGGTGCCGTTAGCCAAGGTCGCTGCGAGAGCAATGGCAGGAGCGACGTTCGCAGAACTGCGTGTTGAGGGCCTCTTATGCCCGCCTGCCGCTGGCGATCATGTCGCAGTGAAAGAAGCTGTGCTTCCGTTCAATCGATTTCCGAGCGTCGATACGGTCCTCGGGCCAGAGATGCGCAGCACAGGCGAAGTCATGGGCATCGACCGCAGCTTCGGGTTGGCATTTAGCAAGAGTCAGGCCGGAGCTTTCAACGCCCTTCCATCTTCTGGGATCGTGTTTATTTCGCTAGCGGAGCGCGATAAGTCTCAGGGGTTGCGTGCTGCTAGGAGGTTCGCTGATCTCGGATTCGCAATAGCCGCGACCTCAGGAACTGCTGCTTATCTCAGAAATGCTGGACTGACAGTGGGTACAGATGTTGCAAAGGTCGGTGATGAAGAGGGCGTCGACGCTGTGGAACTCATAGCAGGCGGCGACGTTCAGCTTGTCGTGAATACTCCGCGTGGGCGCGGACCGCGCTCCGACGGTATGCATATTCGGCGCGCAGCTATTCAGTACGGGGTCGCGTGTATCACGACTGTTGCAGCTGCAATCGCAGCAGCCGAAGGGATCGCGCAGTTTTCGACTCGCCAATCTGATGTGAGAAGTCTGCAGGAGTATCACAGCGATTCGGTTTCAAGGTCGAGCGTTTGAGATCGCGCGACGTCGTCGATACCAGCGCTCGGCTCGGGCCTTTAGTGCTCGCCAACCCGATCGTCGCGGCATCAGGGACATTCGGCCATGGCGCCGAATTCTCACGGCTGTGTCCGCTCAACGAACTTGGTGCTGTCACCGTGAAGTCGTTAGCACCATTCGAGTGGCAAGGCAACGCGCCTCTGCGGACAACAGAAGCACCGGGTGGAGCGATGTTGAATTCTGTTGGGCTCGCAGGCCCCGGCGTAGAGGCCTGGATTCGCGACGATTTACCGCAACTCCACGCTTACGGCGCAACCGTGATCGTGTCGTTGTGGGGCCGAACTATTGACGACTACGTACAAGGCGCCAAACTTCTAGACGAAGTGCGAGCACAAGTCGCCGCTATTGAGCTAAATCTTTCGTGTCCGAACCTCGATGGTGGCCGCCACATGTTCGCGGTCGATTCGGGGGCTACTTCGGCGGTCATTAAGGCTGTCAAAGATTCGACTGACGTTCCTCTCTTCGCAAAACTGACAGCGGTCGTGACCGACATAGTGCAGATCGCAGGAGTCGCTCTCGACGCAGGCGCTACTGGTCTCACACTCATCAATACACTTTTGGGTCTGATGATCGATCCAGCGACTAGAAAGCCAGTGCTCGGAGCAGGCGGTGGGGGACTGTCCGGAACACCTATCAAGCCTGTTGCGTTGCGCGCTGTCGCTGAGGTCGCTCGCGCATTCCCAGGCACACCGATCATCGGCACTGGTGGAGTCAATACCGGTATCGATGCGGCCGAAATGCTTATGGCTGGAGCTTCGGCAGTAGGTGTCGGCACGGCTACTTTCGCCGAGCCTCGCGCATCATTGCGGATACGCGACGAACTCGTCCGCTGGTGCAGGAGAAATCGCATCGCGACAACAGCCGAACTTACGGGTTCGTTGCAGATGCCATGACAGACCAGACCCGCTCCAAACTCGCGATCGTGCTTGACTACGACAACCTCGATGATGCCGTAGCGACCGCTCGCATCGTTCAGCCCTGGTTCGGGGTAGCCAAGATTGGCCTGGAGCTTTGGAGCGCAGCCGGTGTCAGAGGAGTCACGACCTTACAAGACCTCGGGTACGACGTTTTCCTAGACGTCAAACTTCACGATATTCCTAACACCGTTGGTGCCGCCGCGCGAGTGCTTAGTCGGCTCGGCCTCAAGTTTCTAAATGCACACGCCGCCGGCGGCGAAGCGATGTTGCGTGCTTTTGTCGAGGGCGCGAACAGCGGAGCTACTGACGCATCGACTCAAGTACCATGCCTACTAGCGGTGACGGTGCTTACTAGCGACACCGATGTAAGCGCCTTCGAGGGTCGGCTCAGCGTGGCAGCGAGTGCTGGATGCAGTGGTGTTGTGTGTAGCGGTCACGAGGCCAGAAGGGTCAAATCACTTCACCCTGGCCTATTAACGATGGTTCCTGGTGTGCGACTAGCGGGTAGCGATGTCAACGATCAGGCGCGTGTGATGACACCAAGCGATGCTGTGCGCGCCGGAAGCGATGTGCTCGTCGTTGGAAGGACCGTGACCCACGCAACCGACATAGAGGTCGCGGCACAACAGGTCTACGACGAAATCGACACGCTCTGAAGGAAGTTCAGCGGCCGACCTGTAAAGTGTCGCGCGTTCGCAAACGCCAGCGTTTCTAGCGACAGAAAATCTTGTATTACTCGTTAGCTCGAGTAACCGTCATCAACCAAAAGGAAGTGGTTTCAAATGCCTGTCCCGCCGCCGCAAACTCCAGAATCTCGTGCACTCGCGCTTGAAAAGGCAGCGGTCGCTCGCCGCGTTCGCGCAGTTGCGAAGAATCGTTTGAAGATGGGTTCTGTGACGCTTGCTGAGCTTTTCGACGAAGCAGACGCAAAGACCCAAGACGGCGAGATGCTTTCCAAATTGAAGATCGTTAGTGTCCTCGAATCGCTACCGGGTGTTGGCAAAGTGCGCGCTCGCAAGACGATGGCAGAGCTAGAGATTTCCGAGACACGCAGAGTCCGTGGACTTGGTGCGAACCAGCGCAAGGCGCTACTCGAGAAGTTTCGCGATTAGTCGACGATTCGTTTAGAGAATCATGGCTGTTCACCCGAAGGTCTTTGTTATCTCTGGTGTCGGTGGCGCTGGTAAGGGGACAATCGTCGACAGACTCCATGCTGCGCGACCCGATCTCTGGTGGTCCGTTTCGTGGGCAACGCGTCCGCAAAGAGCCGACGAAGTTGATGGGATCCACTATCACTTCTGCAGCCGTGAGGAGTTCGAGCAAGAAGTTGCACGCGGCGGTTTCCTCGAATGGTTTGAGCCTTACGGGCATCTGAAGGGAACCCCGAAAGAACCAATCGTTGAGGCTCTTCGGTCAGGCAGCGACTGTCTGGTCGAACTCGATATAGACGGTGCGCTAGCGGTGTCGGAGGCGTTCGGGGATCAGGCTCAGGTCGTATTCCTGGTCGCGCCATCTGCCGAAGTCCAAGCCGAACGACTCCGTGGGCGGGGCGACGACGCGGCTGACGTTGAGACAAGAATCGCTCGAGCCGAAACCGAAATCGACAAGGCGGCGAGCGCAGGGTTCAAGATTTTGGTGAATGAGGACTTCGAACGGACGTTTGCGCAAGTCGTTGCTATCCTTGGAGACCGGACCGTCACCTAGTCCGGAGACTCTTCTACAACTCTTTCTAAGGAATCCAATGGCAAGACGTCGCGCCACGTTGATGCAACCACGAGTCGAACGCCTGCTCGGCAAGGTCGATTCGAAATTCACGCTTGTCACTCTTGCTTCGTTGCGAGCACGTGAGATCAACGACTACTACAACCAACTCGGCGAGGGGCTAGGCCGTATCGTTCCGCCGCAGGTCACCTCAACTAGTCGCAAGCCACTTTCAATTGCGCTCGAAGAAATCGATGCAGGCAAGATTGAGGGCGAGCCGATCCCGGAACAGGGAGCGGCTACCGCCGACGAAAGCGCAGCGTCAGACACCATCGATTTAGCAGCAGACGGCGAAGGCGACATTTCGGCCTGAGTCTCCTCACATCGTCGAGCTTGGCAGGGAGCTGAACATGCGGGTAGTGCTCGGCGTGAGCGGTGGGATCGCAGCCTATAAAGCGATCGAAGTTTGTCGCCAGCTAGTCGACGCCGGTGTATTCGTATCGCCCGTGCTAACCGACGATGCATTGCGCTTTGTTGGCAAGACCACTTTTGATGCGTTAGGAAGCGAGCCCGCACGTTGTTCGCTCTTTGACGATCCGACCACGCCGATACCACACACGTTGTTGGGGCAGAACGCCGATCTCATCGTCGTGGCGCCAGCAACAGCAAAATTGCTCGGTAAGTACGCCTCCGGGATTTCCGATGACCTGCTCACAGCGACTTTGTTGGCCACTCGCGCTCCGGTACTGCTATGTCCTGCGATGCACACAGAGATGTGGGAGCATCCAGCCGTTCGCCAGAACGTAGAGACACTTCGCGAGCGTGGAGTGCATCTACTCGATCCGGAATCAGGCCGCCTAGCGGGGGGCGATATAGGAGCTGGGCGCCTCGCAGATGTCGATCGGATTGTCGCGAGAGTGCTCGCCATGCTAGATGAGAACTCAATCGCTAGAGACCTCAATGGCTTCAAGATCCTTGTGACAGCTGGCGGAACCCGCGAACCGATCGACACAGTTCGCGTCGTCACAAATCGGTCATCTGGCAAGCAGGGTCATGCAATCGCAGAAGCCGCAGCGAGCCGCGGGGCCGCCGTAACGCTCGTAACGACTACGACCCGACCGACAGACGCCAAAATTCAAGTGATCCGCGTCGATACGGCCTCACAGATGCAAGAAGCAGTCCTAGGGGTCGCCGCGAATCAGGATGCAATAGTCATGGCTGCTGCCATTGCCGATTTCCGGCCGGTCGCTCCGCCAGAACGCAAGATCAAAAAATC
The DNA here is from genome assembly GCA_005779395.1 of Actinomycetota bacterium. GTDB lineage: Bacteria > Actinomycetota > Acidimicrobiia > IMCC26256 > PALSA-610 > SXJQ01. The sequence goes on along the minus strand of SXJP01000009.1, from coordinate 33,649 downwards.
CGAAGGTCTTACCTCCATTCCGCTCGAACCAACCCACGATTTTCTCGTTGAGTTGGGTGAACGCAAGGCGGCGGGTCAGGTACTTGTGGGCTTTGCTGCAGAGACCAACGACGTAATCGCCAACGCCGAACGTAAACTCAAAGGCAAGCGACTCGACTTCATTGTGGTCAACGATGTGTCCGAATCGGACGCCGGCTTCGAGGTCGATACCAACCGTGTCACGATCTTGAGTGCCGATGGAACCCAAGAAATACTGCCACTTATGTCGAAAACCGCGGTCGCTGACAAGATTCTTGACAGAATTGCTACGACCTTGAGTGTGCGTGGAGTGCAGCCTTCGGCGTAACCTGCGTATCCGGTCAATTCGAGGCCAACAGCTAGATCGCTTCGGACCAGGCGACTAGCTCCCACCGAGGGAGGGCGATTGAGCAAGCACGTCTTTACATCTGAGTCAGTAACAGAAGGCCATCCAGACAAGATGGCCGACCAGATCAGCGACTCGATCCTCGATGCCGTCTTGGCCGAGGACCCTCACGGCCGTGTCGCTTGCGAGACGATGGTCACCACTGGCCTATGTGTCGTCGCAGGCGAAATCTCGACAACCGCACGTCCCGACTTTTCTCGAATCGCCCGCGATGCCATCTGTTCGATCGGTTACACGCACGGTGACTACGGGATCGACGGCAAGACCTGTGGAGTCATCGTTTCGATTGACGAACAATCGCCAGATATCGCTATGGGTGTCGACAAGGCAACCGAACAGCGCGCCGATTCGACAGACCCGTACGACGAGGTTGGGGCAGGCGACCAAGGAATGATGTTTGGTTATGCCTGCGACGACACGGCAGACCTCATGCCGATGCCGATCTGGCTATCGCACAAGCTCTCGGCCAAACTCGCTGAAGTTCGTCGGTCGGGGGCCATCAGTTTCTTGCGTCCAGATGCCAAGACTCAGGTATCGATCGAATACGAAAATGGCAAACCAGTTCGTCTCGACACGGTGCTTATCTCCACGCAGCACAACCCCGATGTCTCGATCGAAAAAGACATTCGCCCTGCCCTGATCGAGCACGTGATCATGCCGTGCTTGCCGGAACAGTTCGCCGACGACAAGTTCGAGATCTTCGTGAACCCGACGGGCGCGTTTGTGCTCGGTGGACCTCACGCCGACTGCGGCCTCACCGGTCGCAAGATAATCGTCGACACGTACGGCGGCATGGCCCGCCATGGTGGCGGTGCATTCAGCGGTAAGGACCCGACGAAGGTCGACCGTTCCGCTGCCTATGCCGTACGTCAGATCGCTAAGACAGTCGTTGCTGCAGGACTTGCTAAGCGTTGCGAGGCACAGGTCGCGTACGCGATCGGTGTGGCCCGCCCCGTTTCGATTCTTGTTGACACCTTTGGCACTGGTGTCATCGCAGATGACGAACTAGAGGTGTACGTGCGCGACATCTTCGACATGCGTCCAGCTGCTCTTATCGAGCGCCTCGACTTGCGTCGACCGATTTTCAAGCGCACGGCAGCGTACGGTCACTTTGGGCGTACCGACAACGATGGTGGCTTCACGTGGGAGATCACTGAGCCATACGCGTCGAAGCTCCGCGCTGCCGCTGGCGTCTAACGACTCGTAAGAAGTGCAGATATGTCGGGTCGTCCCAGACGTTCCGGCTATCGAACGCGAGTTTGACTATTTAGTCCCTGCCGAGTTAGCAGGCTTGATTCGTGTCGGCACGATCGTTCGCGTCTTGCTCCATGGCAGACGCGTGCGCGCGTGGGTAACCGCCACCGACGTCAAGTCAGCTGTAGTTGCAACGCGCATCAAACCAATTGCCGGGTTGAGTAGCGCCGGACCGCCCGCAGATGTCGTTGAGCTTTGCGTGTGGACGGCGCGCCGATTCGTTGGGTCAGTCGTAGCGGTGTTGCGTGCAGCGTCCCCGTGCAACAACGTGCCTGTCAGCCCGCAGCAAGGACTGACGAAACTCGTCGTGGGGCAAATGCCGAGCGGTCAAACTGAGAAGATCGGGTCCGACCTTCGGCCGCTGGTTTGGTGGCCGGCACTCGACGACAGGCGAGCACAGGTTGTGTCGATGCTCAGCGAGGATGGCAGCAGCATCGTCCTTGTTGCGGATACGGCGCGAGCGGATGCCCTCGTGAGTTCGTTGTGTCGGCTCGGCTGGCCAGCGATCGCATGGCACTCGGATCTGTCTCGCGCATTGAGGACTGACAGCTGGAAGCGCAGTCTCGAAGGCGGGTGCATAGTCATCGGTGGGCGCACAGCGGTATTTGCTCCTGTTCCCGATTTGCGTGCATGCGTAGTCGTTGACGATCTTGACGAAGCGTTGCAGGAGGAGCGTCAGCCGACCTGGCATGCTCGTGAAGTTCTAGCGGAGAGAGCACGGCGTGTCGGTGCGCAATTTTCTGTGATATCGCCACTGCCGTCGGTTGTAGCGCTAGCCAGCGCGACGAGCGTCGTCGAACGGTCGCGGGATTTGCAACTCGCTGGGTGGCCGAGAATCGATGTTGTAGATCTTGGCGAGCAGGCTCCGAACGCGCGCTTGCTATCTGAACCACTAGTGGTAGCCCTTCGCGGCGCCGTAGCTAGCGGGCGGCCAGCGTTGTGCTTGGTGAATCGTCGCGGTAGGGCTCGTCTCATGTACTGCACTTCGTGTCGCGAGGTCTCGCGATGGGATCGCGATGAGTCGCCAGCCGATCCTGAAAAGGCGGCGGAAGTGGTAGCTCTCGGCCTGCGTCCGACAGTTTGCATCCATTGTGGTGCACCCAAACCGCGGCTACTGAGGTCGGGCGTCGATCGGATCGCAACCGACATTGCGGCGCTTCTCGGAAATTCCGTGAACGTCTGCGCTGTCGACGCCGACGCAGACAATCCCGATTCGGCCGCCGACATTGTGGTCGGAACCGAGACCTTGTTGTACCGGCACGAACTGCGGCGTCGGAACCCGGCGCTAGTCGCACTTCTTGACTTCGACCAGGAGCTTTTTGCTCCGAGAATTCGCGCTAACGAACAGGCTTTGTGGCTTGCCACGAGATGCGCACAACTTCTCGCTGGTCAGCCTCGCTCGCAAACGCAACTGATTATCCAAACTCATGTACCCAATCACGGGGTTCTGAGAGCGATACTTGAATGCGATCTCGCGTCGGCACAGCGCATCGATGCAGAAGAGAGATCAGCGTTCGGGTTAGCACCGTACGGGGCGCAGGCTCTCCTGACAGGGGACGGCGAAGCGGTCGACGCAGCTATAGCGGGCCTACGGCTAGTTCTCGGTGACTCTGTTGTCATAAAGGGCCCGAGTGGTGCGGACAACAAACGCAGGGCACTTGTCGAACATCAAGACGTCGAGGTGTTAGCTAGTGCATTCGCAGACATCGTTGGTTCGGCGCGACTCGTAGGACGAGTGCGAGTCGAGATGGATCCGAGTCGTGCCTAGCATGAGGGCGATGTCAACTTTTCCGATACGCGTATTTGGTGACCCGGTCTTGAAGCAACAAACGCGACTCGTTGAAGATATCGATGGAACATTCGCGAAGGTCGTCGACACAATGTTCACGACCATGTACGACGCTCCAGGCGTCGGGCTAGCCGCACCGCAAGTTGGCGTGCAACAACGATTCTTTGTTTACGACATTGATGATGAGCCAAGAGTTCTTATCAATCCCCAGATCGTCGCGACCGAGGGCGAGTGGACATACGAAGAAGGATGTCTTTCGATCCCTGGTCTGAACTTCGCGATCGTCAGGCCCAAAGTGATCACAGTTCAGGCCGTCGACATCGACGGTAACGAGGTCGTAGTAGTCGGAGATGAACTTCTTGGTCGCGTCTTTCTCCACGAGATCGATCACCTCGACGGCGTATTGATGTTCGACCGTCTCGATGACGTAGCACGAAAGGCTGCGTTACGCGAATGGCGCAGGCTCGAAACAGAAGGTGGCGCGCAGCGCGACCCGAGCCACGCACTCTGAGGCGGCCTAGAAGTGCGCGTCGTCTACTTCGGCACTCCGAAAGAATCAGTTGGGCCACTGCGCTCTCTTGTCGAGGGTGGCCACGACATCGCTTTCGTAGTTACTCAACCAGACCGAAAACGCGGCAGGGGTCGGGCGCTGGTCGAATCGCCGGTGAAACAAGCCGCAACAGAACTCGGGCTCCGTGTTCTGTGCCCAGCACGAGCGAGCGAAATCGAAGGTGAACTCGGCGCGAGTGATGCTGCCGTAGGTGTCGTAGTTGCTTTCGGGCAGCTGCTCCCGATGAGGGTTCTGGATTCTCTTCCACTCGGCTTCGTCAATTTGCACTTCTCGTTGCTGCCACGATGGAGAGGTGCGGCGCCAGTTGAACGAGCGATCCTCGCTGGCGATGCTGAAACCGGCGTATGTCTGATGGCGATGGAAGAGGGACTCGATACGGGACCGGTATATGCGAGAGTGGCGACACCGATTGGCGCGTCGGAGACGGGAGGCGAGCTTGCAAAACGCCTCACGGAAATTGGAACCAAGCTGCTAGTTGACTGCCTTCCCGAATTGGGATCGATCGTTCCAGAGCCGCAAGTCGGTGAGTCCCAATACGCAAACAAGCTAACGAAAGACGAGTTCCGCCTTGACCCGAATCTCGATGCTAAGAAGCTAGCGGCACTGGTTCGAGCAGGTAACCCGCGTCCGGGCGCATGGTGTGTAATCGATGGTCACAGATTGAAGGTGTTGCGCGCTGAGCCGCTCGAAGACGGTCCTACGACCGGCATGATTGATAACAGCGCGGTACTCGGTACCGTTGTCGGCGGCTTGCAGCTAATTGAAGTGCAACCGGAAGGTAAAGCATCGATGGAGGCAACAGCGTGGCGGAACGGCCGACAGGGCGACGTCCAGACCGACCAGTAGGCGCAGGTAGCCGCGGCCGCGACACCGGTTCGAGACGAGGAGAACGTCCAGAAGAACCCAAGTTTCGTCATAGTCCGCGGGGTACAGCGCTAGCAGTCGTGTTGCGGGTCGAGCAAGGCGCATTTGCTCATCTCGCATTGCCTGAGATGTTGCGTCGCACGCAGTTCACGAGCCGGGATCGTGCTTTTGTTACAGAGCTCGTGTACGGGTCATTGCGTGAGCAACTTTCTATCGATCATTGTCTGCGCAAGCATTGCCGCTGGGAATTAGAAGAGCTAGACGCCGATGTGCGAGGCGCGCTACGCCTCGGGGTCTATCAACTCACCCATGGAGTGTCGCCCCACGCAGCGGTAGGAGAGACTGTCAGTCTTGTAGGTGAAAAGGTCAGGGGCGTAGTTAACGCCGTACTGCGGTCTGTGCAAGACAGCGGTATTCCCGATCCTTCTACCGAACGCTATGTGCGTGGTTGTTATCCACGATGGGTCGTCGAAGATCTCGACGCTGCTTACGGCGAGGCAGATGCCACTGCCACGTTCGCGACGATGAACACTCCGCCATTCGCGACGTTGAGAGTGAACCCACTGAGAGCGACGCAAGATGAGGTAGCAGCAGAAGTCGAAGCTGCCGGAGGCACTGCTAGCCACGGCGAGCTTGTCAATAGCGCTCTCGAAGTCCGTGGCGCTGGAGACCTCGCAGAACTAGGTGCCATCGTGGACGGTCGCGCGAGCGTTCAAGATCAGGCCAGCCAAGCCGTCGTCGCGTTGCTCGAAGCCGAAGCAGGCGACCTGATTGCAGATGTCGCTAGTGCTCCGGGAGGGAAAGCCTCGGCCATCGCTGAGTTGCTAGGTGACACTGGTCTCGTCGTCGCTGGTGACCTGCACGACGGCCGTATGCGGACCCTCATGCGCGGTGTGCAACGACTCGGGCTCGCCGCTGTCGTCCCGTACGTTGCCGATGGCCGGAACCTTCCGTTGCGTAGTGGGGGCTTCGATCGCGTGCTACTCGACGCGCCATGTTCTGGGCTAGGCGTGTTGCGGCGACGGCCCGATGCTCGACTCAGAGTGACGCGCGCGCTCATCGCTCAGGTCGCCGAACTGCAGCGTGCGATGTTGGTCGAGGCGGCTCGTCTCGTAAGGCCTGGCGGGCGTCTCGTGTATTCGGTATGTACCTTGACTCGCGCCGAGACAGTAGGGGTCGATGCTTTTGCTGCTTCGGAGTTGCCCGAGTTTGTGGCGCTAGATCCACCTTCGGAACTATGGCGTCGAGCCGGCCGAGGTGCCGTATTGCTTCCTCACGTCGCTGGCACCGATGGCATGTTCGCACTCGTGCTGCAACGTGATCGGTAGTCTCAGAAACGTGGCGAACTCAACCCTTCCATCCATAAAAATTGCTCCATCCATCCTCGCAGCTGACTTCGCTCATTTGGCAGACGAGGTCGCTCGAGTAGCGCAAGACATCGACCTGCTTCACGTCGATTGCATGGATGGTCACTACGTGCCGAACCTTTCGATTGGCCCGCCTGTCGTCGCGGCGCTTCGCAAAGCTACTGACCTGTATCTTGACTGCCACCTAATGGTCTCCGATCCTGGCTCGTTGTTAGACATGTTTGCCGAGGCCGGCGCTGACGGAATCACGGTGCATGTCGAAGTAGGCGATACCGAATCGCTGATTCGCCGGATACGCGATCTGGGCTGTCGAGTTGGCCTTACTCTCGAGCCAGCGACACCGCTGAGTGACCTAGAACGATTCCTAGATTCGATCGACACATTGCTCGTGATGAGCGTGAAGACCGGCTTCGGTGGCCAGGTATTCATCCCCGAGGTGCTCGACAAGGTTCGGTCAGCTCGAAGAATCATCGTGGAGCGCGGTCTTTGTTGCGAGATCGAGATTGATGGCGGCATCAAAGCGAGCAACGCGGCGATGGCAGCGGCTGCCGGTGTTGACATTCTTGTTGCGGGAACTGCCGTGTTCGGAGCAGTCGACCCCGCCGCTGCAGCCCGCGAGATTCGAGCCATTGCGGTCGCTGCGTTGCAATGAGCGAGTCTTTGCTTACCAAGATCCTGACGGTGTCCGATGGTGTTGCCGCAGGAACGCGCCAGGACACGAGTTCGCAGGCCCTTGCCGACCGTTTGGAGCTTGCCGGATTCGAGGTAGTCGAGCGACGAGTCGTACCCGACGGCATCGAATCTGTGCGTGATGCCATCATTGATTTGGCAGAAGGGTTCGCTGGACTGGTCCTAACGACTGGCGGGACTGGCTTCGGCCCTCGTGACCTCACACCTGAAGGAACGACAGAGGCAGTGGAGAGAAGTGCTCCAGGACTCGCAGAAGCCATACGAATCGCATCAAATGGTGCGGGTCGGTCTCTTGGCATGCTGTCGCGGGGAATCGCCGGAACCCGAGGAATGTCGCTGATCGTCAACACTCCAGGCAGCACAACTGGTGCGGTCGAGGCATTCGAGGCTGTTGAGCCGGTCCTTGGCCATGCACTTGAGTTGTTGCGAGGCGCCAGACCACACTAGAAAATAGAACGCGTTCTAATTTCTAGTGTGGTCTGGTGATATATTCGCCTCTAGTTGCTGAATATGCGGCGCGAAAGCCCGATGATACCTGCAACGTGTTCCCTTTTCTGGCGTTAGGTGCAGCAATTGGTTATTGAGGCTTCTGCGACCTGGGCAATGGACATCGCCGTTGAGGCCGCCCATCGGGCCCGCCGACGCGTTGCGCCATGGCCACATGTCGGAGCAGCGGTAGTGGCGGACGGCCAGCTCGTCGGATCTGGTGCGACGGGTCAATACCCATTCGGACCCCATGCAGAGGTCGCCGCGCTAGCCGAGGCCGGGAGCCGAAGCTCTGGAGCGACCCTGTATTGCACGCTCGAGCCGTGCAACCATCATGGAAATACTCCACCATGCACCGAAGCGATCATTGAGGCAGGGATCGCTTCAGTAGTCGTAGCAATCGAAGACCCTGACCCACTCGTAGCTGGCAAAGGCGTGACTCGGCTACGCCAGCATGGCATCGAGGTCAGCGTTGGTCTGCGTGGCGAAGTCGTCGCAGACCAACTCAACTCATATCTGATCCATCGCAAACTCGGCCGCTCGGCGTGCATCGCCAAAGTCGCGCTAAGCCTCGATGGACGCACAGCAGCTAGCGACGGCAGTTCACGCTGGATCACCGGAGAATTGGCTCGCTCCAACAGTCACGAACTGCGTGCGGATTCTCAAGCGGTGATTGTTGGCGCCGGAACCGCCATTGCAGATGACCCGGCACTTACGGTGAGAGACGTAACCGGTCCTCCGCTGGTTTGGCCACCGTTGCGTGTTCTTCTTGACGCCCGCGGGCGCGTCAAGCCGAACGGGAAATTGGCGGACACCGTTCGAGCGCCGACGCTCGTCGTAGTTACAGACCTCGCGCCCAAAGACAACATTGATGCATGGGTCGATTGCGGGGCGACAGTCGAAACCGTGAACTTCATCGCCGACGACCACGGTTCCGGGGTCGACCTCTCGGCAACGCTCGAACTACTCGGGTCCAAAGGGGTGTTGCAAGCGATGGTCGAAGGCGGCTCTCAACTGCACGGCGCGTTCCTGCAGGCCGGGTTAGTAGACCGGGTAGTCGCGTACATCGGGAACACGCTTCTTGGAGCAAGAGGGCTCGCAGGCTTCGGGCTTGGCGGTCCAGACACGATCTCCGCTAGCCGACGACTGCAACTCAAGAGCGTTTTGCAACTCGGCGACGATGTCCGACTCGACTACTCGCCGAAAGGAGCGTTTTAGATGTTTACAGGCATCGTCGAAGAACTCGGCAAGATAGTCGCGTTAGAACGGCACGACGGGGGAGCGCGCATTGCGATACGAGCGTCTCTAGTTCTCAGTGATGTCGCGCTCGGTGCATCGATCGCTGTCAACGGAATATGCCTCACCGTCGTCGATTTCGACCTGCAGAGTTCAACATGGAGTGCCGACGCTGTCAGCGAAACAATGCAGCGCACCAATCTCGGTGACCTCGCTGTCGGCGACTCGGTCAATCTCGAAAGACCAGTCCGACTACAAGACAGGCTTGGGGGCCATCTAGTCCAAGGCCATGTCGATGGCACAGGCACGATCGTTGGCAAGGATTCGAACAACGACGGTTCTGTAAATATTCGAATCTTCGCCCCAACTGGCTTGTTGCGCTACACAATCGAAAAGGGTTCGATTTGTGTAGACGGCATCAGCCTTACCGTCGCTGCGGTCGAGTCCGACTCGTTCTCGATTGCCGTCATCCCGCACACTCTCGCGGTGACGACACTGGGTTCCAAGTCGGTCGGCACGCGTGTGAATCTTGAGTGTGATGTCGTTGCCAAGTACGTAGAGAAACTTGTTATCCCGCATTTTGATGGAACACCTCGTTCCGAAAGTTAGGTAGCTATGCCGTTCGCAGAAATTGATGAAGCCATCGACGCCATTGCTCGTGGTGAGATCGTGGTCGCAGTTGACGACGAAGACCGCGAAAACGAAGGCGATCTGATCATGGCAGCCGAGCATGTCACGCCAGAGAAAATGGCATTCATGATTCGTTACACCAGTGGCGTGATTTGCATGCCGCTCGAGGGCGATCGGCTCGATGAACTTCAGATTCCGCTTATGGTCCAAACCGGAGAGAACACCGAAGTGCAACGCACAGCGTTCACCGTGTCGGTCGACTACCGGCACGGCACGTCGACCGGGATCTCTTCTGCCGATAGAGCAGCAACGGTGCTCGGACTAATCGACAAGGAAGCCCGTCCAGGTGACTTCGCACGGCCAGGCCACATCTTCCCTCTGCGGTACAGAGAAGGTGGAGTGCTAAAGCGCGCCGGCCACACCGAAGCTGGAGTCGACCTAGCGAGGCTTGCTGGGTGCAAACCAGCAGGCGTCCTCGCCGAAGTCGTCAACGACGACGGCACAATGGCTCGACTTCCACAACTAGAGGTGTTCGCCGAAGAACACGGACTGGTCATGATCTCTATCGCCGACCTTGTGCGTTATCGCCGTCGGCGCGAGAAGTTGGTGCGCAGGGTGAGTGAAGCGCGCATACCCACGGTCCATGGAGACTTCACGGCACACGTGTTCGAGAGCGTGCTTGACGGTACCGAGCACATTGCCTTCGTGAAGGGCGACGTAGCGGGCCGACCGAATGTGCTCGTGCGGGTGCACTCCGAATGCCTGACGGGTGATGTCTTCGGATCGATGCGATGTGACTGTGGACCGCAATTGGACCTTGCCCTCGAACGCGTGGCCGCGGCAGGACGAGGCGTGGTTGTATATCTGCGCGGTCACGAAGGACGAGGAATTGGTCTCGGACACAAGATGCGCGCATATCAGTTGCAGGAGCAGGGACGAGACACCGTCGAAGCCAATCTCGAACTTGGTTTTCCGGCGGACTCACGCGAGTACGGAATTGGTGCGCAGATCCTTGTCGATTTAGGTGTGACCACAATGTGTTTGCTAACGAACAACATGTCAAAGTACGGCGGCCTCGAGGGATACGGCCTCGAAATCAAAGAACGAGTTGCTCTTGTGCCAACACCGAATTCTGAAAACATCGCTTACCTGAGAACCAAGCAAGAAAAACTCGGCCATTTGTTAGACCTCGATGACGCAGAGTTAGGTGGCGGTCAGTAGTGGGAGTGCACGAGATTCCAGAGTCCGAGCTAAACGGATCGGGCTTGCGTATCGGTGTCGTCGTCGCCCGCTTCAACAAGGCGATAACAGAAGAATTGCTCGCGGGATGCCTCGCTGAGTTCGACCGCCGAGGCGTCACGGACCTCGACATTGAGGTCTGCTGGGTGCCCGGCGCGTTCGAGTTGCCTCTCGTCGCGAAACAACTCGCGACGAAGGGAACCGTCGACGCAGTCGTATGCCTCGGAGCGATCGTTCGTGGCGATACGGCGCACTTCGACTACGTCGCGATGGGTGCTACGCAAGGAATACTTTCGGCTGCTCTCGATACCGGTGTACCTGTGATTTTCGGTGTACTAACTGTCGACAACCAAGCGCAGGCCGTCGATCGTATTGGCGGCAAGGAAGGCCATAAGGGCGAAGAAGCCGCTCTTACAGCAATCGAGATGGCTCTACTTACGAAGAGCATTGCCTAATCAACAGAGCAGCCCTATACCCGGCCGGTAATGTTGCACGCCATGTTGCGTCTCGTCATACCTAAGGGCTCGCTTGAGCGCGCCACTATGCAGTTGTTTGAAGACGCTGATCTCTCCGTAACTAGAAGTAGCGAAGTCGACTACAAGGCCACAATCGACGATCCACGCGTGGCTGAGGTGCGAGTGTTACGGCCCCAAGAGATTGGTCGTTACGTTTCCGAAGGTCTTTTCGATATTGGAATCACAGGCAGGGACTGGGTAGAAGAAACCAACAGCGATGTCGTTGAACTCACTGAACTCCACTACAGCAAGGCGACCGCTCGACCCATCCGTATGGTGTTAGCTGTCGCACAAGACTCGCCTTATAGGAGTGTCGCCGATCTTCCTGACGGCGTGCGCGTACACACCGAATATCCCGAGATCACGCGTCGATTTCTCGAAAAGAACGGTGTCAACGGCGTCGTGTCGCTCAGCTACGGAGCAACTGAGGCTAAGGTTCCAGAGATCGCAGATGCGGTTGTCGAAATTACCGAGACCGGGCGTGCGTTACGCGCAGCTGGCCTCAAGGTCGTTGACGAAGTCCTGGTGAGCTACACGCTGCTGATCGCGAATCCGCTTGCGTACGCCGATCCAGAAAAGCGCAAAGCAATGGAACAACTGATGGTTCTTTTGCTCGGATCGCTAGACGCGCGCGGACGGGTCATGGTGAAGCTCAATGTTGACGAGCCAAACCTCGCCGCAGTGATCGATTTACTTCCGGCGCTCAAGTCGCCGACAGTCTCAAAACTTTTTGGTCAGGACGCATACGCCGTAGAAACGGTTGTTGCGAAGTCGATGATCAATACTTTGATTCCAGCACTTGTTGATGCCGGAGCGACCGGGATACTGGAACTCCCAATCAGCAAGATCGTTGCCTGAAGGCTTTCTGTAAGTGTTTGGCGCCGGAACAGGAACAGTCACCGAATTTGAGGAACACCGCGGTACTGGCGTGATCTCGGGTGCTGACGGCATCGACTACGCGTTTCACTGCACCGAAATCGCAGACGGCCGACGCATCATCGCGATCGGAACTAAAGTGCGTTTCGAGGTAGTGGCCGGAATAGGCGGGCGGACCGAGGCGCGCTCGATCTATCGCGACGAAACCTAGTGAGTTTCTTCGCCTAGTGCATCGGCTACCTGCACGTACAGCATTTGGATCTGGCCAAGAGCGTCGCGCAAAGTCTCTTCGTTCTCGCCGTAACGCGCACCTAAGCCATCGATCAGCGCTGACATTGCGTCGATCGCGACTCCGGCTTGGGCTAGGTCAGGATGGGGGACGCGACCTTGGTCATCCGGGGGAGTCGCTACGCCGAGGTACACAACGGCTAGCTCGAAGAGTTGGATTACATGGTTTGCGACAACAGCGGCGGCCGGCGTTGCCCGAATCTGGCTCTGGATCTCTCTGATCGCTTCGAGTTCTTCTTGCGAAGGGGCAGGTCGCCCGGTCTCGTCGCTGAAATCGTGGCCATCGCCGGACCCTGGGAGGTCAGCTGAACTCTGCTCAGCTGGAGTCGGGGTTGGCTGATATTCGCCCGATGGGGTCCAGATGCTGCTCACGCTGGTATCCTTCTTCGAAATTGAATGACAAGTGGGTGTGAGGCACTACGCCTCGCAGATGCCCCACCCGGCCTAGAGAACTCAGGAGTCTGAGCAATCTGCGTCCGGGTTCTTTTCTGGTAGCGGCATCGTAGCCGTGGCACTGCCGTCGTCTCGACGGCTAGGCCACTCTGCGTAGGCGTTCTCTGGAGACTTGTCGCCGACCCTGTCGACGCTGAGTCGGCCGGATAGAACCTAGGAGCTGCCCCATCGCAACTGAAGACACCCGGATCAACGATCGCATTCGCGCTCGTTCGGTCCGCCTGATTGGCGCCGACGGAACGCAATTCGGCGTCAAAGCTCTCGCAGACGCACTGCAGATGGCTCGCGATGCTGGACTCGATCTTGTCGAGGTCGCAGACAAGGCGGACCCACCGGTATGCAAGATCATGGACTTCGGCAAGTTCAAGTACGAAGCCGATCAGCGCCGCAAGGAGAGTCGCAAGAAAGCGACCAACGTCGTAATCAAAGAAATGAAGTTTCGCCCGAAAATCGACGGCAACGACTTCACTACCAAGATGAAGCACGTTGAGCGATTCTTGCATGAAGGCTCAAAGGTGAAACTCACGATCATGTTCAGAGGTCGTGAGATGGCTCACCCAGAGCTTGGCCGCAAGATCCTCGAACGAGTCGCCGACCAAGTCCAGGATTACGCAATCGTTGAGTCTGCACCACGTCAAGACGGTCGCAATATGACCATGGTGTTGCACCCACTTAAGAAGTCAGCAATCAAGAAAACATCGGCGGCTCCAAAACCGGCAACCGAAATACCCAATACAACCGATTCCGAAATAGCTGTACCAGAAGTAGAGGCGACGCTCGGCGCGAGCGATGCCGCTACGTAAGGCGAAGCAACAACGGAATCCGAAGCCATCTGACCACCGCACTACAACGAGGTAATGACATGCCAAAAATGAAATCACACAGGGGCGCAGCAAAGCGCTTCACGGTGACAGGCACGGGCAAGATCCGCCGTCGCCAACACGGTCGTTCTCACTTGCTTGAGAAGAAGCCAACGAAGCACACGCGCAGACTCGGTCGCCTGGCCGAAGTCGTGGGCGGAGACGCTAAGCACGTCAAGAAGATGCTTGGAATGTGAGGAAGACAAAGAGATGGCAAGAGTTAAGCGTTCAGTAAATTCAAAGAAGGGCCGTCGCAAAGTTCTTGAGGCGGCAAAGGGTTACAAGGGCTCTCGCGGGCGCCACTTGCGCGCAGCTAATGAGCAGGTCATGCACTCTGGTCGGTACGCACTTCGCGACCGCCGGGCGCGCAAGGGCGAGTTTCGCCGCCTGTGGATCGTGCGTATCAACGCGGCGTGTCGCGAGCACGACATGAGTTACAGCGTGTTCATTGCTGGTCTGAAGGCCGCCTCTGTCGATGTCGATCGCAAGGTCCTTGCAGATATCGCGGTTCGCGACTCGGAAGCTTTCGCGGCGCTAGTAACTACGGCTCGCGAGGCACTAGCCTCCTGACGCTTGTGGCGCTAGGTGCGCACCACCGCGAAGTCAAACAGCTCAAGGGCTGGCTCCGAGACAAAGACGCTCGCAACGATGATCGCGTTTTCATTGTTGAAGGTCCGCGGGCTCTCTTGACGCTGATGCACCGTGGGATTGCGCCACGGTCGGTTCTGGTCGATGCCGATCGCGATGTCCCGCCAGGTATCGGCGGGCATGTCGCGGTGGCTTACGTTGCCCCGGGCGTCCTTAGCTCGATTAGCGATACTCGCAATAGTCAGGGCATAGTCGCGGTTTTCGACAGGGTCCGACCAGAAGAGACACTCGTAGCTGTCAGCGAAGCACGTTCTCTTGTTGTGTTGCCACGGATAAACGATCCAGGCAACCTCGGGACTATCGCTAGGTCGGCTCAAGCCGCAGGGTTTGGTGGAATTGTCATCGGACCAGGGTCTGTCGACCCTTACAATCCCAAGACGGTGCGTGCCGGAGCGGGCGCAGTCGGATCGTTACCGATACTGAGCGTAGAGAAGGAGACAGAGTTGCAAGCATCTCTCGATCAGGTCTCCCAGCGCGGTGGGCTCTGTCTCGGCGCTGCAGCAAGCGGAGAAATCAGGCTCGAGGATGCTCCACTTTGCACAACCCCATTGGCACTCGTAATTGGTCACGAAACCGCTGGAATCGAAGCGATCAGGGTCGATGGGACGGTCTCGATACCGATGGCATCTGGAACCGAATCCTTGAATGTTGCAATGGCTGCGACCATCTTGTGTTTCGAAACTGCTCGGCGTCAAAGGGAACTTGATTAATGAGCGCAACTCAACTAGTAGAGCGCGCTGAAAGTGTCGCTCGTCGGGTCGTCGAGACGGCTCAGACGGCAACAGACCTTGAGTCTCTTCGCGAGATTGAGCGCACAGCTAGCGATGAACTAGCTGCAGTCAAGACAGGTATCGGCAGCGTCGAGGGCGCTGACCGGTCGACAGTTGGCAAAGCTCTCGCCGCAGCGCAAGCGACTATCGCTGAGGTTGTAGGCGAGCGGCGCGCAGTTATCTCAGCGGCTGCATCTGCGTCCCAGCTAGCCGCCGAACGTCTTGACCTCACGGCGCTAGGCAACGGGTCTCTCCGCGGGCATCTACACCCCGTCACTCAAGTCTGGCGCGAGCTTGAAGATATTTTTTGCGGACTCGGCTACCAGGTGCACGAAGGGCCAGAAGTCGAAGACGACTGGCACAACTTTGAGGCACTCAACTTTCCGCCAGGACATCCAGCGCGCGCTATGCAGGACACGCTCTACGTGAATCTCGGCGAACCAGAACAGGTCTTGTTGCGAACTCATACGAGCCCGATGCAGATCCGTCTGATGGAAACTCAAGAGCCGCCGATCTACGCGATTATTCCTGGCCGCACGTTCAGGCGAGATACGCCCGACGCACGGCACTCGCCGGTGTTCCATCAAATCGAATGTCTAGTCATTGACCGCGACGTCACCATGGGCGATCTCATGGGGACAATCGAAGTCTTTTTTCGCGCGCTGTTCGGCGACGTCGAGAGCCGCTTCTTACCCTCGTATTTTCCTTTCACCGAACCGAGCGCCGAGCTTGCAGTGAGCTGCCCGTTTTGTGAAAAGACGGGTTGTCGTACTTGTTCTCATACTGGTTGGATCGAGCTAGGAGGTTGCGGGATGGTCGACCCCAACGTGCTCCAAGCGTGCAATCTCGACCCCGAAGAATGGTCAGGGTTCGCATTCGGCTTCGGAATCGACAGGATCCCGTTGCTCCGCAACCAGATCGACTCATTGCAGACCTTGCTGTGGGACAACGACCTGCGCTTTTTGCGCCAGTCCTAGTAGGTAACAATTGCGCGCCCCACTTTCTTGGATCCGAGATTTCACGCCGCTTGCAGCGCCAGTTCCCGCAATCGCAGACGCTCTGAATCAACTCGGGCTTGAGGTCGACTCGATAGATGACCCAGGCGCCGAAATATCGGGAGTCGTTGTGGCTCGAATCACCAACGTCGTAGCGCACCCCGACGCTGACAAGATTCGGCTAGCCGAGATCGTTTACGGCGATGGCAAGGAGTTGCGCGTCGTCTGTGGCGCTCCCAACATCTCTGCAGGCATGGTTGTCCCGTTCGCAACCGTAGGCGCGCGCTTGCCGGGCGGCTTCGAGATCACGAAGCGCAAGATTCGCGGCATCGTCAGCGAAGGAATGCTGTGCTCAACCCGCGAGCTTGGCCTCGGCGACGACCACGCCGGAATTCTCGAACTGCCGACAGATTCACAACTCGGCGCAGATGTACGGGAGCTACTCGGACTCGATGACGTCATTTTTGAACTTTCGATTACGCCTAATCGTCCAGACGCAATGGGCATCGTCGGCATTGCGAGGGAACTCAGTGCCCACTTCAAGCTCGATTTCTCGGTGCCTGCTCCCGATGTGTCGTCTGTAGTTAAGAATCTCGGCGACGTGACTGTCAGTATCGAAGCGCTTGACCGGTGTCCTCGATTTGTGTCCCGCACCGCAGAGGTCGTTGTGGCTGAGTCACCGGACTGGCTGCAAAAGCGCTTGCGGCTCGCTGGGATGCGTCCGATCAACAACATCGTCGATGTCACGAACTACGTGATGCTCGAACGGTGCAGGCCATTGCACGCGTTTGATCTAAATCACCTCGAGGGGCGCGGCATTGTCGTACGCCTAGCCGACAATGGTGAGCGCATGGTCACGCTCGATGGCGTCGAACGATTGCTGACAGACTCCGACCTCTTGATTTGTGATGCTGGTCGCAAGCCTCAGGCGATTGCGGGCATCATGGGCGGACGCGATGCAGAGGTGTCCAACGAGACGACAGCGATTCTGCTCGAGTCAGCACACTTCGAGCCAGGCGGTATTTCGCGATCAAGTAAGCGTCTCGGGCTTCGCAGCGAAGCAAGCGCTCGTTTCGAACGTGGCGTAGATCCAAACGGCGCTGCGGAAGGTGCAGATTGCGCGATCTCATTGCTAGCCATGGTGGCAAAGGTGAAACCAGATGCCGGCAAGATCGACGTATATCCGAACCCTGTAGATAGACCGCGAATATACGTACGGACAGCTCGCGTCAACAAGGTTCTTGGTACGAGTCTTGAGGCTTCAGAAGTCAGCGAACTATTAGGGCCACTAGGAATTGAAATTCTCGACGGCTCTCGAGATTTTGATGTCGCGACACCAACGTGGCGACCTGACCTAACCCGCGAGATCGACGTCGTCGAAGAGGTTGCGCGGCGAGTCGGTTTGGCGAACATCGCTCGGACCGTCGCGTCGGCTCCTGCTGGCACTGTTGGTCGGTTGACTGTGGCCCAGCGCGAACGGCGGCTCATCGCTGATGTGCTAGTAGGCGCTGGTGTCGCAGAAGCCATGACGATGCCTCTGGTCTCACCATCAGATCTCGAAACCGCCGGACTCGTAGTTGAGGATGTAGTCGAGCTAACGAATCCGTTGCGAGCCGAAGAATCGCTGTTGCGGCCAAGTTTGAGATCAGGCATGCTTCGCGCCACCGCAAACAATTTCGCACGTGGAGAAACCGATGTCGCTCTGTTCGAGATAGGAACAGTTTTCTACGCCCCGCAACGCGGTTCAATCTTGCCGAACGAGCGCGTTTCGATTGGGGTCGTACTAGCGGGAGCTAGTGCCTCGCTCGACATGCTTATTCGTGTGCTCCGATCACTCGAATCTGCACTACGACTAGAGTCGTTGGAACTCATCGGAGCCGAACTCAACGGTTTGCATCCGGGTAGAGGCGCCGAAGTCGTAGCGACGGGTACGGTCATTGGTGCGCTCGGCGAAGTCGCCCCGAGCGTCGCTGCGGGATACGGCCTGGATCGACCACTCTGGCTTGAGATCGACCTCCGATCTTTGCTCGCTGCCCCACGTAGGTCGTTACATATTCGTAGCGTTTCGCAGTATCCGCCGATCAACATGGACCTCGCTTTCGTAGTGCCCGACTCGGTCCCTGCCGCGAAACTTTCCGAAACGATCCGACATGCGGGTGGCGAAATGCTTGAACAGTGTTTGTTATTCGACGAGTTCCGTTCATCAGCTATTGGCGAGTCTCATCGGAGTCTCGCTTATGCGCTGCGGTTTCGTTCGCCGAGTCGAACTCTCACGGACCACGACGTAACACCATTGCGTGAGGCGATAATCAACGCTGTGTTTGCGTCACACGCTGCGGTAATGCGCGCATGACGAACGTCGGGAGCTAAGAACGGCGAAGATCGATGCCGAGCTAGCGAATTCCCTCTAGCTATTTCTCCCGGAGGCCAATAAAGTTGGTTGTCTGATCTAGACGGCTAGGAGCGTTTTGAGATCGACCAGGATTCTTATAGTTGTCGCGTTGATCACCGCGAGTACCGCCGGGTTCATTTCCATCGGCGAGCGTGCCCACGCGGTGTCGGCTTGTGCCCAATCTTCGACATGGACGTTGTGCATTTCCGTAGCAAACGGAACCCTTTCTGGTGAGGTTCCTGTGACGGTCACGACGACGGGGACTGGCGCACCGTTCGAGATCGATGTCTCTTGGGGAACCTCGGCTACATCGACGACTCATCTCTATTCTGATTTCGGGGCGCCGTGGTCATTTATATGGCCGACCCAGCGTTACGTCGACGCGAGTCGTTACCTAGTCGCGCGCACGAAGTCAGCTGCCGGAGTAACAGGGGCGCCGGTGGCGATTGCGGTCACAATCGATAACAACATCTCGACCGCGCCGAATACGCCAACCGATTATGCAGCCAAGTTCATGCCACGTCCGTCGAGCGGGGATCCGATTTTCGCTGCTACCGGCGATGGTGCAGACGGTACCGATCGCGGCAACGCGGTAGCGGCATCGATCTTGGCTTCGCCAGCGTCGACGTTTTTGCAACTCGGTGACGTTTACGAGCGCGGCACTAGAACTGAGTTCTTCAATCATTACGGTCTAGCTAACTTCGATTACCCAGGAACTACATCTAGGTGGGGAGCGCTTGCATCGTTCACCCTCGCGAGCGGCGGCAACCACGAACTTCACACGAACTCGGATGATGGTTTCTTCGACTACTGGCACCACAGGCCCTTGTACTTCACGGAGGTCGTCGGGGGAGTGCGCGTACTCAGCTTCGCGAGCGAGTGCAGCCGTGTCGGTGGCTGCGGAACTACGAGTCAGATGTACGCGTGGGCTCAGTCGGTCCTGCAAGCAAACACGTTGCCGTGCGTGGTCGGTATCTGGCATAGGCCAGTTATCAGTGGCATAGAAGATTCAGCCGCGATGGCGCCTATTTGGTCGCTTCTTGCAGGCAACGGTGGTGACCTTGTTGCGGCCGGGCATTCCCACACGATGGCTACCTACAAGCCGATGAATGCTGCACTCCAGGCCGATCAGCCGGACTCACACATGGTCCAGATTGTTGCTGGCGCTGGCGGTCATAACCTGAGTTCGACGACTGACACCGATTCACGCGTTCAGTGGCAACGAGCGAGGGTCGCTGGCTCGGCATATATCACAGCAGTGAATGGCAACACTGGTACAGCGACAGCGCTCAACTGGCGTTTCGCAGATTCCAATGGCAACACGGTAAACAGCTCGAGCGGCGTTTCGAGTAATGGCTCGGTGTCATGTGGGGCCGGGCCGCCAGCGAGCAATATTTACACCGACAGTTTCGCGAACCTCGATGGTTGGCCCGGCGCAGTGCGGCTCACGATAGATCCCTCGATGGGATCGCCTGCTGTCCCTTCAGTTCACGCGGTCGCGGTGGCCCAGACTGCGTACGGCTATCACGACATCAGTCCAGCGGTTCCGACCATGTGTGCGAGTGGGCGCGTTAATCTTGCGAGCATCGGCACGAACACCATTGTTCTTCGAACTCGCAGCACTGCGAATGTCGGTGTAAGTCGGCTCGCACTCACACCGACTCGCGTGATAATCGTACGGAACGACACGACAGCTGTGACGACCACAACCGGCGTGACCCTTCCTTCGGGGTGGAATACGGTCGAGTTGTGTACAACAATCGGTACCTCCGGAAATGCAACGGCGTTGCTCAACGGTGTCACGATCGCAAATATCTCCGCCAATTTTGGCACGGCGCTGATCTCGCGACTTCAACTATTCGACAACAATTCGAGTGGCCGAACTTTTGATGCTCGTTTCGATGATTTGGTAGTAGACACGCACAGCAACTGAATCAGAGAAGTGACGCAGTCCCGACTGCCGCAAGCCGATTCTTGGTTTGGTTCCAGACCTGAAGCGCAGCATTGTCACCGTCGACTTTGACAGTGGCTTCAACTATTTCATCGGCCGTGACCATTCCAACGAACTGCAGGTCGATAACGCCAGTCCTTATGAATCTTTCGCCCCAAGCATCGGCCAGGAGATCGAACGCAGGACCGCAAACCTGGGTGCCCTGCGCGACCAAGCCTGGGAGCCCGAGTTCCTCCGCCGTGCTCGCGTCGGAGTGGTAGTTACCTCGCCTGGAATATTGCCGAATTCGGTCGGCCGTAATCTGCAGCGCCTTGCGGTATCCGTCGATATGGGTAGGAGTCGAACGGGCGCGACCCTCTCTCGTGGTTTCTTGAATAACGGCTGAGGTTGGCGTGAAGTCGACCGTGCTTGTCCAGAGCGTTTGCCCTGCTCCAGAGATTTCAGTTGCGACAGATATGTAAGTTCGCCCACGCCGATCGAACCGGTCGGTCACGCGGCCATGGGTCGTGAGTTGCACGGGACAATAAGCGATGCCGTGGCATTCGAGGTGCTGTCGGGTTTGAATCATTGGCGTTGCGCACTTGTCGAGCCACGTGAGGACAGTCGCGTTGGCTGCGATCAGGGGATACGCCGCTCCGACAACGAAAACGTTGTGTGAAACGCCAGCCGAATGCCAGTAACGCTCGTTGGCTTGCACACTTAGGTCGAACGAAAATGGCCCAATTGTCGTCCCGTGCGAGATATCTTCCCATGCAGTATGCATCATGATCTATACTAATCGTCATGGTGCATAAAGTGGGAGTGCTCGGTGCCTCTGGGTACACCGGCGCAGAGTTGTTACGTCTGCTGCATGGCCACCCTGAGTTCGAGGTAGCCATTGTGACGGCCGATTCCAATGCTGGTGCGCTGGTTGCAGACCTCTATCCGTCGCTAGCGCCGTCATACCCAGAACTTTCCTATTCGGCCTCGGATCCCGTCGCGCTAGCCGGAGTCGAGGCCGTTTTTTGTGCGCTTCCGCATGGCGAAAGCCAAAAGTTCGTTCCGGCATTGCATGCCGGAGGTGCAAGAATTTTCGATCTCGGTGCCGACTTCCGACTGACAGCGAACGACTACGAGCACTGGTACGGCGAAGTACATAGTTGCCCGCAGTTACTCGACGAATTTGGATACGGACTTGTCGAACTGAATCGTGACCATATTCGCGATGCGCGTCATGTGGCGGTGGCAGGTTGTTATCCAACAGCAGTCAGCCTTGCTCTCGCACCACTCGTAAGCGATGGCCTGATCGCTCTCGATACCTTGATAGCGGACTGTGCTTCTGGTGTTTCTGGTAGCGGGAGGGGACTGAAGGCATCGAGTCTTTTCAGCGAAGTCGACGAGAACTTCGCTGCGTACGGATTGCTAAGTCATCGCCACACCGCCGAAATGCAAATGGTGCTCGGCAACATTTGTACTAGCGAAGTTAAGGTCTTATTCACACCACATTTGGCCCCGATGTCTCGCGGGATCCTAGCTACCTGTTACGCACGGCCAAAGGCTGACGGTCTGAGTACGGATGCACTCATCGCGAAATACCGCGACTTTTATGCGGCTGAGACATTCGTGACCGTCACTGCAAATCCGCCCGGCACGAAAGCCACTCGCGGCTCAAATTCGGTCCACATCACGGTCCGTTACGACGACCGCACGCGCACGATCATCGCAATCGCAGCGCTAGACAATCTCGTCAAAGGAGCATCTGGACAAGCAATTCAGTGTGCAAACCTGCTGTTCGATCTGCCTGAATCTCTCGGGTTGCCAGTTCTTGGATTAGCACCATGAGGAGCGCAAGATGTCAGTAACTGCAGCGAAAGGCTTTCTTGCAGGCGGCATAGCGTGTGGGATAAAGCCGTCGGGAAACCCGGATCTGGCTCTCGTTGTCACCGCTAGCCGCGAATCGGTGCCAACTGCCGCGGTATTTACTTCGAACCTCGTGCAAGCTGGACCGGTGAGGGTGAGCAAGCAGCACCTAGCCAATGGCCGCGCAACCGCAGTGATACTCAATTCTGGCAACGCCAATGCCGCGACTGGCGCGCAAGGTCGGTCTAACGCCAGGCGCATGTGTGAGCTGACATCTTTGAGCCTCAGCATCGATGGCGCGGCAGTCGCCCAAGAAGACGTGCTTGTGTGTTCAACTGGACTAATCGGTATTCCGCTCAAGATGGATCCCATTGAGGCCGGTATTCCGATCCTCGCCACGATGTTGGGCAAAGACGCGGAGGCCGGCTCATCGGCCAACCAGGCAATCCTCACGACAGATACTGTGCGCAAAGAATCGAGTGTGAAGTTCGAGACTTCGCCAGTCGGCAACATGGCGACGGTCGGCGGCATGGCAAAAGGCGCGGCGATGCTGTCGCCAGCTATGGCGACCATGCTGTGTGTTCTCACTACAGATGCGCGCGTCGAAGTCGAAGCATTGCAGTCCGCGCTTACATCGGCGGTCGCCGCAAGCTTCGATCAGCTGGACATCGACGGTTCGCGTAGCACGAACGACACCGTCATCATCATGTCGAGTGGCGCTGCTGGTGGACCTCACATAACGGTGGAGTCAGGCGAAATCTTCGCGCGATTCGTGTCCGCAGTTACGTCGGTCTGCGCGGACCTCGCAGAGAAGATGGCGAGGGATGCCGAAGGCGCGACGAAGTTTGTCAAGGTTGTCGTGCGCGGTGCGCGATCGGCGGCCGATGCTCGGATCGCTGCGCGGGCAGTGTCTAGGAGTCAGTTAGTGCAGTGCTCTCTTTATGGTGGAGACCCGTACTGGGGGCGCGTGCTTTCAGAGTTGGGTGCGAGCGGTGCCTATCTCGATCCAGAGTTGGTCGACATTTCATACAACGGCATCATCGTTTGCCGCGACGGCATCGCGTGCACGCACGACGAGGCATCTCTCAGCGTTGCCATGAACGAGGTCGATATAGAGATAGTCGCTGACTTGCACCAAGGTTCAGGCGAGTCCGTCTTCTTGACGACAGACCTCTCGCCCGCGTACATAGCCGAGAACATGAGGACTAGCTGATGGACGACAGAAGTTCGACAGCAGCCGAGAAGGCAGCAATCCTTTCGCAGGCGCTGCCATACATCCGCGAATTTCAAGGCAAGACGGTCGTGATCAAGTACGGCGGCCACGCGATGGAAACGCTCGAACTAGCGCAACTGTTTGCCTCTGATGTCGTCCTGATGCGCCTTGTCGGTATGAATCCTGTCGTTGTCCATGGTGGTGGTCCGCAGATAACTGACCTCATGCGTCGACTCGGCAAGGAACCGACTTTCATCGAAGGTCGGCGCGTAACCGATTCGGAAACAATTGACATCGTGCGTATGGCATTGGTCGGAAAGGTCAATCGAGAGATCGTTGCAGCAATTAATCGCAACGGCTCATATGCGGTCGGCTTATCTGGCGAAGACGCCGGTCTGATCCGCGTTTCGCAACGCGATCCACAACTCGGTTTTGTTGGCGATGTTTCTGCGATCGATCCAACGATCGTCGTTCGGCTTATCAACGAAGAGCTGATCCCAGTAATCGCGACGATCGGCGTAGACGCTGATGGCCAGGCCTACAACGTAAATGCCGACGCTGTGGCTGGCGCGATTGCTTCTGCGCTCGACGCTGAAAAACTCGTGTACCTAACCGACGTGGCTGGGATTTATGAGAGGTGGCCAGATGAAAACTCAATTTTACCGCAGGTCACCACAAAGCGGCTCGAAGAAATCTTGAACTCCGGCCTCGTCAGCGATGGGATGATTCCCAAGGTAGAGAGTTGCATCAATGCGTTACGTACAGGTGTAAAACGCGCTCATATTCTCGATGGACGTCTGCCCCACGCATTGCTTCTTGAGTGCTTCACGCGTGAAGGAATCGGCACGATGGTGACCGACGCATGACAACTTCTACGTTCGATGAGTTAGCCGACCTAGACGCGACTCACCATATGGCTTTGTTTGGGCGTGCGCCTGTTGCTTTTGTGCGCGGAAAAGGAACCGAACTTTTCGACACGGAAGGCAAGCGCTACCTCGACTTTTTGGGCGGTCTTGCGGTTGTGTCGTTGGGTCACAGCAATCCTGCGATAACAACCGCGATCTCGCAACAGGCCGACAAGTTGATGCATGTATCGAATCTCTTCTATAACGAAGTTCAACCGCATCTCGCCGCACGTTTGGATGCGCTTCTTGGTGGTGGAGGGCGTCTGTTCTTCACGAATAGCGGTGCCGAGGCCAACGAGTGCGCTTTCAAGCTGAGTCGTCGTTACGGGCAACGCAACTTCGGCCAGAAGCGGTTTCACATCGTGTCGATGCTCGGAAGTTTTCATGGGCGGACACTCGCGACTCTCGCTGCAACTGGCAAGCCACAGATGCACGAAACCTTCCAACCCGTCCCAGAAGGGTTTCGCCATGCGCATTTCGGTGATATCAAGGCACTCGAACTCGCAGTCGACCGTCGCACAGCCGCAGTTGTTGTCGAGACCGTCCAAGGCGAAGGCGGCGTAAACGTCGCTGACGTTGACTATCTCCGGGCTGTCAGGCAACTTTGCGACGAACGCGAAGTCCTCCTCATCATCGACGAAGTGCAGACGGGTCTGGGCCGCACGGGAGCATGGTTCGGTTTCAGCCACGCTGGGATTCAACCCGACATAGTCACGCTCGCTAAGGCGTTAGGTAACGGTGTCCCGATCGGTGCGTGCTGGGCCCGCGCCGACGTCGCTGAAGCGTTCGCGCTCGGTGACCACGGTTCTACTTACGCAGGACAGCCGCTCGCCGCTCGTGTAGCTCTCACGGTGTTAGAAGAGCTTGAGCGTATCGACGCGCCAAGACTCGCGAACAAGAAGGGCGATCGCTTGCGTGCTGGTCTTGTCTCAGTGCGGGGCATATCGGCAGTACGAGGTCGAGGGCTCTTGTTAGCTGCGGAACTTGAGCCTGGCATCGACGCTAAGGATCTGAATCTGCGGCTTCTAACTCGGGGTCTAGTAGCGAACGCCGTCACGCCTAGTGCAATTCGATTCGCTCCGCCGCTGACAGTTTCGGATGACGAAATCGCTGAGGCGATCTCGATCATGGCGGCGACGTTAGAGGAGGTGCTCCCATGAGTTTCTTGGAGATCGATGATCTAAGGCCGGAGCGAGTTCAGCGCGTAATCGACCGCGCGATTGCCCTCAAGTCTGGTTCTGTCGCAGTCCCGCGACTGCTCGCGGGTCAAGGTGTCGCATTGCTTTTTGAGAAGCCGTCGGCGCGAACTCGTACAAGTACCGAGATGGCTGTGTTCAGTCTCGGAGGCCATCCGATCTATCTGCGCGGCGAAGAGGTCGGGCTCGATACGCGTGAAACTGTGGAGGACGTAACGCGGGTGCTAGCCGGATATTGCGCGCTGATTGCGGCGCGAACGTTCGCGCACTCGACGCTTGAGCGAATGGTGAGCATCTCGAACGTGCCGGTAGTCAACTTGCTGTCCGACATGGCCCACCCATGCCAGGTTTTGGCAGACCTCATCACGATGAAACAACACTTTGGCGATCTGGAAGGGCGTCGTATCGCATACATCGGCGACGGTAACAACGTCGCTGCTTCGCTGGCTCTCGGTTGCGCATACACCGGTGTCGAGATCGTTGTAGCGAGCCCCGATGGGTATCAACTCCAAGAGGAGGTCGTCGACCGAGTTCGCAATATCGGCGGAAACCTAGGACTCACTACCGAGCCATACGAAGCTGTTCGCGATGCCGATGTTTTGTACACGGACGTCTGGACCTCCATGGGTCAAGAAGAAGAGACGGCGGTTCGTCGCGTGGCATTCGCTGGATTCGGAATTGACGACGACTTGCTAGGTGCTGCTCCAGACCACGCGATCGTGTTGCATTGCCTCCCCGCGCACAGGGGCGAGGAAATCAGCGCGTCGGTTCTTGAGGGGCCGCGATCGAAGGTGTGGGAGCAGGCAGCTAATCGCATGGATGCGTTCCGGTCACTAGCCATCGAACTGTTCGACGACGAGTTCAGAAACGGAAAGGTGCCGAGCAATGGGTAAGCCCCAGCGGCAACATCGGATCACAAAGCTTTTAGAGAGCCAACCAATCGCGAACCAGGCTCATCTGCTCGAGCTATTGAACGCCGAAGGGGTGGTGGCTACTCAGGCCACCTTGTCTAGGGATCTTGACGAACTAGGTGCCGTCAAGGTGCGAATTCCAGGGGGAGCGATGGCGTATGCAATCCCAGAGCATGGCAAAGAACGGTCAGCTAGTGGCGACGACCATCTCCGACGTTTGATGGGGGAGTTCGTAGTAGATGTCGCCCACAGCGTAAATCTTGTCGTCTTGCGAACGCCACCAGGCAGCGCACATGTCGTTGCTTCGGCGGTCGATCGTTCGTCCTTCACTGGCGTATTAGGCACGGTGGCAGGGGACGACACGATCCTCCTTGTGTGCGCCGAATCCGTCGGCGGTGCAACGGTGGCAGCAGCCCTGGCAGATCTCGCTGGCCTCTAGGTAGTGGTAGTTCTAGTGCTAGGCATCGGCGAAGAAATTTCGATATTGAATTGGAGAGTTTCGTGGCAAGAAAGAAAGTAGTTCTCGCATATTCCGGCGGTCTAGATACTTCGATCGCGGTCCGTTGGATGCGCGAAGAGTGGGATCAAGAAATCGTGTGTTGCGCGGTCGATGTCGGCCAGATCGACGCTGGCGAACACGAAGTAATTCGTGAGCGCGCGGTTGCTGCTGGCGCAGTCGACATAGAGATCATCGATGCTCGAGAAGAGTTTGCTGACAGGTTCTTGTCGCAAGCACTGAAAGCCAACTCGTTGTACGAGGGCAAGTACCCGCTTGTGTCTGCACTTTCGCGACCAGTAATCGTCGAACATCTAGTGGCATGTGCGCGACGCCACAGCGCCGACGGTGTCGGTCATGGCTGTACTGGCAAAGGTAACGACCAAGTGCGTTTCGAAGTCTCGACAAGAGCGCTTGCCCCCGATCTTGAGGTGTTCGCACCGACCCGCGTATGGGGACTCAGCCGAGCGGAGTGCATCGACCGTGCTAAAGATTGGGATATCCCGATCGAGGCAAGCGTTGAGAAGATCTATTCGATCGATGAAAATATGTGGGGACGCGCGATCGAATGTGGCGTCCTCGAGAACCCCTGGAGCGCACCTCCAGAAGATCCGTTCACAATGACGGTGAACTCCAAACTCGCTCCGAGCGAGCCGACCGAAATTGTGGTTGGCTTCGAACGAGGTGTCCCAGTCGCTTTCAACGGTGAACCAATGAAATTCATAGACATCATCAATCAAGTCGGTGCAGTTGCTGGGTCTTACGGTTACGGGCGCATCGACATGGTCGAGAACCGTCGCGTCGGCATCAAGAGTCGCGAGGTGTACGAATGTCCGGCGTCGCTTGCGCTCATCACCGCTCACCAGGATCTTGAGGGAATCTGTCTCGAGCGCGATGTTGCACGCGAAAAGCAGCGCGTCGAAATTCGTATCGCTGAACTTATCTACGACGGTCTCTGGCATTCTCCGCTAATGAGCGCACTGCAGTCGTTCGTCGATAACACTCAAGTGCACGTGAACGGCGAGGTGCGGCTGAGACTAGAACCAGGGCGCTGCTTTGGGGTGGGGAGGCGCGCGCCGAAAGGTCTCTACGACCACGACCTCGCTACGTACGACATTGGCGATACCTTCCGACACGAGGACTCGGCAGGTTTCGTGCGGCTTTGGGGCCTCAGCGTCGAGACCTGGTCGCGCAGGCAAGGTCCCGGTGCGCGATGACCGATCTGGGCAAGAACACGTTGTGGCATGGCCGGTTCGGTGAACCGCCTTCTGAAGCGTTGCTCGCATTCACAGAAAGTCTGTCGTTCGATCGACGTTTAGCCTTTCACGACATTGTTGGTTCCAGAGCGCACGTGACGATCTTGGCGAAGCAGAACATCGTTTCTGGTGAGGAACGCGATTCGATTTTGGCGGCCCTCGACACGGTTGAGACCGAGATCTCGGAACAAACTTTCGAATACTTCCCGACAGATGAAGACATCCACACTGCGATTGAGCGCCGGGTTACCGAACTCGCCGGAACTGCAGGCGCGAAGCTTCATACGGGCCGCAGCCGCAATGATCAGATCGCGACCGGCATGCGTTTGTGGTGGCGTGACGCTGGCCGCGAATTGGGTGTGCGGATAGTCGCTCTTCAGGAGGTTTTGGTTAGCCGAGCCAAAGATGCAGGCGAGGTCATTTTGCCTGGCTACACGCACCT
Organism: Actinomycetota bacterium; assembly: GCA_005779395.1. Lineage (GTDB taxonomy): Bacteria > Actinomycetota > Acidimicrobiia > IMCC26256 > PALSA-610 > SXJQ01. The sequence goes on along the minus strand of SXJP01000009.1, from coordinate 5,093 downwards.
TCAGCGTGCGCAACCGGTCATGCTCGCACACCATTTACTTGCACATTTCTGGGCTCTCGATCGCGACGTTGACCGCCTCGACGATGCGTTGGCTCGCTCGGATGTCTCGCCCCTCGGAGCAGGCGCCCTCGCAGGCTCAAGCCTGCCGCTTGATCCGCACGCGGCGGCGACTGCCCTTGGATTCTCTCGTGCCTTTGAGAACAGCCTCGACGCCGTCGGAGATCGTGACTTTGTTGCAGAAGCGTTGTTCGTTCTGGCACTTACACAAGTCCACCTGTCGCGTATCGGCGAAGAGGTTGTGCTTTGGTCTAGCGACGAGTTTGGTTTCATTCGCCTCGCCGACGCCTATAGCACCGGAAGTTCGATGTTGCCACAGAAGAAGAATCCCGACATAGCAGAGCTAGCGCGCGCCAAATCGGGGCGACTTATTGGAAACCTCGCAGGATTCCTGGCGACGCTGAAGGGACTCCCGCTCAGCTACAACCGCGACTTGCAAGAAGACAAGGAGCCATTGTTCGACGCGTTCGATCAGTGCTCACGCGCGCTCGTGGCCCTGTCTGGTCTTTTGGACACGGCGACCTTTATGGAGGAGCGTGCCGAAATCGCAGCGAGCGCAGCAACGCTTGCTGCTACGGACATCGCGGAGTGGCTCGTATCGAATGGCACACCGTTCCGAGAAGCTCATGCCATCGTCGGTTCGGTAGTCCGTCAAGCAATCGAGCGCGGCGTCGCCTTGGAAGAACTCGTCGAAATCCACCCGCAACTCGGGCCGGATGCAGTTGCGATTCTTGCACCTGGAGGATCGGTAGCTCGGCGCACGACTGCGGGAGGAGCAGGTCCTGTTGCAGTAGCGAGGCAACTCTTGATGGCTGATGAGCGTTTGCAACTCAGGAGGAGTCGTCTCAGTATTTGAGCGAAACGTTGTGAAGCGCTAGATCGTAGGGTTGATCCAAACTTTGATTGTCGACCCGATTTCGATGCGCGCTCCAACGGCAGGGCTTTGTTGCCAAGTTCGCCCGCGTTGTTCCTTGCGTACCACTCCAAAGTCGGATTTGGTTACGAGGTTGATGTTGACCCCGAGTTGGCCCCCAACGAACAACACCTCGTCGGCAAAGAGCCCCAATAGGTTCGGAGTATCCAATGTCTCTGGTTCGCCACCTGCGACAGTCAACGTCACAGAAGAACCGGCAATTACAGCGGTGTTCGCCTCTGGCAACTGGGCAAGCACTACCCCTGGTGGGAACTGCCGATTAGGAATCTCCATGATCGTGACCTGGTAGCCCGCTGCCTCAAGGATGTCGCGGGCAGTTTCGATGGACAACATCACGACGTCGGCGATCGGCGATGCAGGTATCAGCCCGGTTTTGGGGTCGTCAAGACCAAGCTCTGGTAATGGGAATTCCAGTATCGGTGACTCGGCGAGGGCACCGGCCATAAATCGTGCCCAGATCTTCGTGGGTAGCCCACCGCCAGTGATCTTTTCAGAGGTCCTTGGCGGCAACATTGGCTCAGGTTTTATGAAACCGAGCCATACGGCGGTCGTGAGTTGTGGAGTTGACCCTACGAACCAGGCGTCTTTGTAGTCCTGACCTGTTCCGGTTTTGCCAGCTACCGGGCGGCCGATGCGCGCATTGATTCCTGTGCCTCGCGTCACGACTTGCTCGAGGGTGTGATTGAGAATTCGCACATCTTCGCCTGCGAACACCCGGTCGCGTCGCGAGATCTCAGAGTAAAGAATCTCGCCGGTCGGACCGACGACTTTGGTGACGAACACAGGATCGACATGAAGTCCGTCTGATGCGAACGTCGAATACGCCGAAGCTACGTCGAGCACCGTTGCCTCGTTGCTGCCTAGTGCTGCTGATGGATAGGGCCTCAACAAACTCCGCACTCCAGCGGCCGCTGCAGTTTGTACCGCGCTATTTGCGCTTACATCGGCAATGAGTTGTGCGAACACAGTGTTTACTGAATGCACTGTCGCTTCGACGAGATCAATCTTGCCGAAGCTTTGCTCGTCGTAGTTGCGCACAACCCATGGCTCTTGTCCAGTAATCGGGATCTTGATCTTCGAAGGACCCTCGTATTGGGTGTCCAACGCGACACCTGTAGCGATGGCTGCTAGGAGTACGAAGGGCTTGAATGTGGAACCTGTGGGCCGTAGTGCTTGTCCAGCGAGATCAAACTTTGCTGCGTCGCTGCCACTCCAGTAGTCGCGCCCGCCAACATATGAAACGACGTGGCCAGTTTCGGGCTCAATCGCGACGAGCGAAGCGGCCGGATTTGTAGAAGGGTTATCGAGAAAGCTTGCGATAGCGCTCTCGGCTAGTTCCTGTCGATGGGTGTCGAGTGTTGTCTCGATCTTGAGCCCGCCCTGGTACAAAAGGTGTTCGCGCTCGGCGAGTGTCGCGCCAAATATCGGATTCGCAAGGAACCAACGCTTCACAGCATCGACGAAGTGTGGCGCGACTGTGTTGTTGCTCCATTGAGCGCCTGAGACTTTGAGCGGTGTAGCTCTTGCGCGGACCGCATCGGCTTCGCTTACAACCTTGTAGCGCAGCATCGCATCGATAACCCGGTTGCGGCGTGCGGTTGCTTCGTCGGGCTTTGTGAACGGGTCGTAGGTCGATGGTGCGCGCAAGAGGCCAGCAAGCAATGCTGACTCGGCGAGCGTCAGGTCGGACGCGGGTTTCGCGAAGTATCGATCGGCTGCAGCCTGCGCGCCGTATGCACCGTTGCCGAAGTAGACCTCGTTCAGGTAGCGCTCGAGGATTTCCTCCTTCGTGAAGCTGCGTTCTAAGCGGACAGCGAGTATTGCTTCTTCTAGCTTGCGATGTGGTGTCTGCTCTCGGGTGAGCAAAACATTGCGAACGTACTGCTGCGTGATCGTGGAGCCGCCTTCTACGACGGCACCCTGCGAAACATCTTCTCGTAGCGCCCGCAGGATTGCTTTGAGGTCAACGCCATCGTGGTCGAAGTACCTGTGGTCTTCGATTGCGACGACTGCCCTAACTAGTTCCGGTGCGATCGCTTCGAGCGAAATAGCTTCGCGATGCTCACCTAGATCAAGTCGAGCCAACAGCGATCCGTCAGAGCTGAGAATCGACGAGCTCTGCGATGGATCGAGCGGGACCGGGTCGATGATCGCGCTGTAGCTACAGGCCGTTGCGACGACGGCAACGATGAGAGCGCAAGCAATCAGGCTGGTCTTCACGGTCTCCATATTCGCACGCTGTCGTCACAAACGTGCTGATAGCGGTTGCTTCGGTAACCTCGCGCACCAATGGACCTTGCTCAACAGTTCGACTTCCTCGCGAGCGGCGCTGTCGATCTAATTTCCGCGACCGACTTGCGACAGAAGCTCAGAAGCGTCGACGCGGGCGAACGACCGCCGCTACGCGTCAAGTTGGGCATCGATCCGACAAGTAGCGAGATCCATCTAGGGTTCGCTGTAGTCCTGCGAAAACTGCGTCAATTTCAAGACCTTGGGCACACGGCGGTTCTCATCATCGGCGATTTCACAGCACAGGTCGGAGACCCTTCTGGCAAGTCCGCAACGAGACAGCGTCTCGACGCATCCGAAGTGGAAGCCAACGCGCAGAGTTATGTTCGACAGATCTGCCAGATTTTGAGTCCTGACCGTCTCGAGGTACGACGGAACTCAGAATGGCTTGGCTCGCTTGACGTGCACGGAGTCTTAGGGCTCACAGACTCAAGCACGGTCGCGCAGATTCTTGCGAGGAACGACTTTCGTGCGAGGTATGAGACGGGCAAACCAATAAGCCTTACCGAGTTCATGTACCCCTTGTTTCAAGGCTACGACTCAGTGATGGTCGAAGCCGATGTCGAGCTTGGCGGAACCGACCAACTGTTCAATCTCCACATGGGCCGCGACTTGCAGATCAGTCGTGGCCAGGCTGCGCAAGTCGTGCTCACGACACCGTTGCTAGTGGGGATCGATTCAGGGTTTGAGACTCAAGGCGACGGCACGCTCCTGCCGAACAAGATGTCTAAGTCACAGGCAAATACCGTCGGTATTGGCGAATCAGCAGACGAGCAGTTCGGCAAGCTCATGTCGATGCCAGACGATGTTCCAGGCGATCCGAGCCCGACCGCGAGAATCGAACGGTACATGCGCTACGCCACGGGCTGGGCGCCATCGGCTATTGATAGCTCTATTGCGGGACTACGCGGCGGGGAACTTCACCCGAATATCGCAAAACGCTCGATCGCTAGGGCGGTGTGCGACCTGTACCACGGGAGTGGAGCAGGAGACGCCGCTGAGGCCGAATTCGATAGTCGCTTCGCCAAAGGTGGAGCAGGTCGTCCCTCAGAGATCGCCGAATTCAAGATTCCGGCTGATCTTGTAGATGGCGATGGGCGAGTGCGCATGGCGCGCCTGGTGAGCGAAGCCGGTCTAGCTAAGTCTGCCAGGGAAGCTGAGCGACTGATTAGCCAGGGAGCGGTGCGCATTGATGGCAATGCGCTTGCTGTCAACGAGGTACGCACGGTTCAAAATCTTGACGGCGCTCTACTCAATGTTGGCAAGCTCGGATGGGCGCGTCTGTCCTGGTCATAGGCAAGTTCAAAAATATCTGTGCCCCGGTTTGGCATCCGAAATCGCCGGACCTATCATGGCACTCCGCTTCGGGGACCGTTACGCACGGCACCGCAGCAACTTGACACCACGGCACTGACGCTTCCTTTGGCTTTTGGCAACGAAGACTTTTCAAAGGTCTTCTTCCGTTGCGAAAATCTCTACAAGGATCAAGCGCTTCTGCATGTGTCACCCCGATTCCGGGCGCCTACGTAGTTAGGCGCGCACGTCGGGGACCGGCTCCTTGACAACAGAGTAGTGAACGCCAAAATTCAGTGAGGGCGTTGACCGTTGCATTTGCAATGATTGGCGTCCATGTAAAAACAATTAGCTAGCCCGATCTAGCCAGACCGGGTTGGTGATAAGCATTAAGCAGTCGGACTGGGGTCAGTGCCCCGGCGAGACGGCTCTCGATCGCAGGTTCTGTCGACTCCGCAAGATTCCGCGGATGCTCGGCAGGCTTACACGATCTCGATGGAGAGTTTGATCCTGGCTCAGG
>SXJP01000008.1 GCA_005779395.1 Actinomycetota bacterium | reverse complement strand
CGCCATGGGGCTCGATGTCCTGCCACGAACGGCGCTCCCCCCTCAAGGCGCCGGACGACCGAGAGGTGACCATTGAAGGAACAGTTGGAGCTGCTCCAGAGTCTTCAAACCATCGACCTTTGACATACGGCATCCCGCAACGTTCGGCGTGGCTCGCAACAGGCTCTTGCGCCTGCTTCTTGGTACCTACGAACATGACGGTGCCGCCGTTCTCGACCGTCGTGCGCACGAAACGGTAAGCCGTGTCGATGCGGTCGAGCGTCTGGTACAGGTCGAGGATGTAGATCCCGTTGCGCTCACCGAACAAGAATCGTTTCATCTTCGGGTTCCAACGGCGGGTTTGGTGACCAAAGTGGACACCAGACTCGAGCAGGTTTTTCATTGTTACGACGGCCATTGCCGTACCTCCCTTGGTTCAAAAACCAGCACACGTAGACGCATACAGCTGCTGCGCACCACGGGTTAATCGTGTACTGGTATGACTTGGTTGATATAGACGGAGACTGCGGCGCAGGTCCGGGGTAAGACCCTAGTGCTCAGCCGCTCAAGATCTCTAGGCCAGCACCTAGGAGGTCGGCCTTCCGAGCCTCGTTCTGAGCAAGAAGTCCCGCTGCGTGCTCGACTCCGCTAATCAGGGCTGGCGCAAGTTCGCCCGCGATGAATGCTCCGAGAGCCAGACAAGGGACCGCCCTACCAGCGAGAGCATTGCTCACAGCGGTCATCCCAGCTTCATCGGTAGTTATCGCCGAATGCTGATTCAAAAGAGCCTCAGGGTTCACAGTCCAGTTCTTCGCACCGTCAAGATGGGTGGCGGCGAGCGGGACAGTCCAGTCGAGCGGCGCGCCAATCGAGACGAAATCGATCCCTTCAGGCAAGGCGGTGTCTGCGAGTCTTTGGTTCAGGTCGCTCAACTCGGATAGGTCAACTAGTGACGACGGCTCTGAAATATTCGGAATCATGCCTGCTGCATCGATAACGGTGCTACCGGCCCATGAGTTTCCGACGAGATCACCGGCCGTGGCAGCTGGCGCGCCTTTGTGTGGCGAATCGAGTGTGATTACCGTTCCGAGAGGTGGAAATGTCGCATCGGACGGGTCGTAATAAAACTTCAAGAAGGTTTGGACTACGACTCCGCCAAGACTGTGCGCGATGAGATCGACTGGCTCTCCGGGAGACTCGGTTTGCATCGCCCGGAGTTGACCGGCCAGATTCTTTGCGGAGTCTTCAATTGGGACATGGGTATGTGACGACACATATGGCCCGTCGCCGGGGGCGTAAGAGAACCACTCGACATCGGCTTCTGCATACCCGACTGTTTCAGGTTCGAAGTCGTTCGTGTGCCCGGTCGCTGGGTCGGTATCTGAGTTGATGCCAGCAACGAACATCAGGCGATCTTTTTGGGGCACCACGCCGGGCGGGTCGTGGTCACACTCACGCCTGTGTTTCGCCCAGCGGGTGAGAGCGCCCGCCGACTGCACGAGAGTCGCGATGTCCCTTGAAATCAGTACGAGTGTTTCGGCGCTCTCGACCAAAGAGCTAGCGCCAGCCACATAAAGGTCTCCGAGCGCGTCGATCGCTAAGCCACCACCAGCGACAACGAAAGTGACTGCGTCGGCGATAATCGAAAGCCCGAGTGCCTCGCTGATCATCGCCCACGCGCTTTCATCCCTTCCCGGCCATTGATGGCCCTGGGGTGGTGCGAGTCGCACCAGCTCAGTCAGGTCGACAGGATCGAAAAGTTGCATTGGGTCGGCGTAGTCATCACCGATCCGCAAGCCAAAGTGCAAACTCGAATCCGAGATCGAGGACATGTGTGCGGAGCTATCGCAACAGATGCCGAGTGGTTCGCCCGCTCTGACTGGCGTTCCAAGTCTGACGCTGACCTTCGACAGAAACGAATAGCTAGTGCGCCAGCCATTTGAGTGGCGCACAACGACATGCAACGAGCCAGCCACCGCTCCAGCAAACTCGACGGTGCCATCTCCAGCCGCAACTACCACTTCAGAGTCTGAAGCGCCGAGGTCGACTCCCCTGTGCCCCGAACCATAAGGCACCTCAGGCTCATCAAAGTCGCTGACAATTTCGGCGTCTACTGGCAGAACCCAGCGAGGGGGCGCGGAGGATCGCGCCGCAACTGCTGTTGGCAATCCAAAAACTGCGACACACATAACACACGCAATGGCAAGTGTCCGCGAGCTACGCGACATGCTGAACCTGCTCCCGAATCAAGGCGACCAACGCCTAGAAAATGTGATTCGGGGAAGTTCCGGGGAAGAACCTAGAAGCTAGCTAGCGGTGATTCGAGTTGCAACGGTCTAACCGTTAGCAGCACGATCTGGATTCGGGTCTTGCATCCGTCCACGCAACTGCAAGATGGCTTTGGTGTGCACCTGGCATACGCGGCTCTCGGTAACGCCGAGCACTCTGCCGATCTCGGCAAGCGTCAGACCCTCGTAGTAATAGAGCGTGAGCACAAGCCGTTCGCGGTCGGGCATGCGATTAATCGCGTCGGCAAGGATGTGGCGAGTTTCTTCTGTCTCGAACTTAGCTACCGGATCATTAGATGTGTCTGCGATCGTGTCCCCGACCGTGCCGCCCCCGCGCTCACTACCGCCTGTCAGGAGTTCGTCGAGCGCCACGACACCGACAAAGCTGATCTGGCTCATGGTGTTGGCTAGATCGCCTTCTGTTACACCTAACTCTGCCGCGACCTCTTTGTCTTCTGGCGATCGCTTGAGCTCATTTTCGAGTTTTGAGTACGCGCGTTCGATAGTGCGTGCCTTGGCTCGAACCGAGCGCGGCACCCAGTCGATAGAGCGAAGTTCGTCGATGATCGCGCCCTTGATTCGGCTGATCGCGTAAGTCTCGAATTTGAAACCGCGCGCAACGTCGAACTTGTCGATGGCATCGATGAGTCCGAACATGCCGTACGAAACGAGATCAGACTGCTCGATGTTTTGTGGCAGACCAGCAGCAACGCGCCCAGCAACGAACTTGACCAATGGCGCGTAATTCAAGATCAGACGGTCGCGCGCGTCTCTTGAACCGGATCCTTTGTAGTCATCCCAAAGCTGTGTTACGACTGAGGCGGCGTTATCCACTTGTAGAAAAGTTCCTCGTGCTCGAGTTCGGTCGGCTGTTTGTTTAGTGCTGTGAGGTCTGTACCTAGCTTGTTGATCTTCTTGTTAGCCCGTGACCGTAGTGCTTCAGGCACGTGGGTGCGTGCCTTCATATACCGATCTCAGCCGGTCGCGAGTGACGTGAGTGTAGACCTGAGTGGTTCCTAGATCGGCGTGTCCTAGCAGTTCTTGCACGACTCGAAGATCGGCGCCACCTTCTAATAGATGGGTCGCAAACCCGTGTCGCAGCGCATGCGGATTCAAGGTCCTTCCGTCGGCCAACGGATAGTTCCTTAGAATTCTTGTCGCGTCACGCGGTGTGAGTCGGCGACCCTTCCGGTTCAAGAAGAATGCGTCGGCCGGAGAAAGATTCGTGACGAGTTGCGCTCGGCAATCTTTGTACCTGCCAAGTGCCTCCACGATTACACCAGTTATGGGCACACGTCGGACCTTCGTGCGCTTGCCGAGCACCGTTACGTGCCTGTTTTCCAAGTCAAAGTCGGACGGTTTCAGGCCGCATGCCTCGCTGATTCTCAAGCCCGCGCCATAAAGCAGTTCGAGTAGCGCTAGGTCTCTAACGCAGATCGCACGACTCACTTCTGGCATGTCTGCAGCGAGCGAAGCGGTGGCATCGTCGAGCAACTGCATTGTTTCTTCAGATTTTGGGACTCGCGGCAGGCGGGTCTGGACTTTCGGCGCGCTGAGGCGCCGGCCGGGGTCTGAGGTGATCACCCCACTCCTGTGCAAGTAGCGCAACAACCCACGAACCGCGGCGGCCTTGCGAGCGACCGTGGATCTTGAGAATTCGCGGGTGTCGAGGTAAGCCAAATACCGCCGCAAATTGCGGTGATCTACTTGCGCAGGCGCGACTTCGAGGCGGGTCATCCACGCGACGAACTCTTCTGCATCATGTCGATACGCCGTACGAGTGTGGACCGATTTAGTGGCCAGCGACGCGACAAATCCTGCAATGCAATAGGCCTCATCTAGCGAAGATTCATCCGACTGAGCCGTCATTACCTCTCAGGCTAAGCCCGCGATCGAAGTTGTCCGAGCCACTGTGTATGTTCACTGCCACTTCTCCCCGCCTCGAAATGGGCGCTTCGGCGCTCAAGAACACCAATAGTTTCTAGTGGGAGAAGGTAAGCCAAATGTTGGCAGCGGTGCAGAGCGCCAATCTCTTCGGCATCGAAGGAAGAACCGTACTTGTCGAGACTCACGTTGCGCGCGGGCTTCCGAGCTACACCGTGGTAGGCCTTCCAGATACCGCGGGTCGAGAATCGCGCGAGCGCGTCCGAGCAGCAATCCAGTCAAGCGATCTCGGCTGGCCTGCGCAACGCATCACGGTCAACTTGGCACCAGCCACCATGCGTAAGTCTGGGTCCGGTCTCGAACTAGCTATCGCGCTATCTCTTCTTGTAGCCACGTCAACAGTCCCAGACAGCGCACTCGACGGCGTTGGGGTGCTCGGGGAACTCGGCCTCGATGGCGGCGTCCGCGCCATCGATGGAACTCTCGCCCTCGTCGACGTGCTCGCCCGCAGTGGCGTTACCCGGGTCATCGTTCCATTCGACAATGCTGCCGAAGCCGCGCTCGTTGGCTCCGTCGAAGTATTGCCAGCGCGAAATCTCACAGAGCTTCGCGCCTGTCTCAAGGCCGAACTGCCTTGGCCCGAGATGCCACAGCCCCTCCCGCGACCGCTCGAAAACTCAGACCAACTCGATCTCTCTGAGATACGCGGGCTTCTTGTCGCTCGTACCGCGCTTGCCGTCGCTGCTGTCGGGGGCCACCATGTCTTGTTCACCGGCGAACCGGGCGCAGGGAAAACGATGCTCGCCCGTCGTTTACCAACCATCATGGTTCCGCTCGAACTCAAAGCTGCCCTCGAGGTGACCCGAATTCATTCTGCAAGTGGCCTAAACCGGTCAGGCTGGCTAATCGAAAATCCTCCTCTGCGCGCCCCGCACCACTCGTCGAGCGTCGCCGCACTCATCGGTGGCGGTTCTGGCGCACATATCCGCACAGGCGAAATCACGCGTGCTCACCGAGGCGCCCTCTTCCTAGACGAGATCGCCGAATTTGCGCCCACTGTTCTCGATGCCCTCCGCCAGCCTCTCGAAGAGCGGGTTGTTCGCATCTGCAGGTCTGGCCACACAGTCGAATTGCCAGCCGACTTCATTCTCGTCGCATGTTGCAATCCGTGTCCGTGCGGGCGTTCCGACATCCAATGTCGATGCTCGGACCTCGTGCGCGATCGCTTCCGCCGACGGCTCTCGGCCCCACTTTTGGATCGCTTCGACCTCCGGGTCAGAGTCAACGCGCCTTCGCCAGACGAGCCACCTGGGGCATCGTCTGCAGAGACTCTCGACAGGGTCCTGGTCGCATCCGAGAGACAGGCGTACCGCCTCCGAGATTCGCCGTGGCGCCGCAACGCACACATCGGAGCGCGCGCATTACCAGATTTGTGCTCATTGAGTGCGCTGGCTCGATTGCGATTCCTCGAGATTTGCCGGGACCTTCGTCTTTCGGGCCGCGGTGCGGCATGCGTGCAGCGCGTGGCGCGGACTCTTGCCGACCTTGACGACCTTGCTGCTATCGGCGACGCCCACGTAGAGATAGCCGCAGGCCTAAGAGAGGACCTCGCATGATTTCTGCGCGCGAAGTGGCCGCTGCAGCTTTACTCTCATTGCCACGGGCAACGCCATCGCGATTGCGCACCATCATCAGTGTGTGTGGAGGTTCAACAAGTGCAGTTAGCGCTATCCGCGACGGCTCGATTTTCGAGTTGTCTCCGCTCACGCCGATCGATGTAATTGGCGGGTGGCAACGGAACATCGACATTGCATATGAAGCCGCGCGATTGGTTCTCGAGCGCCGAGGCACGCGGGTGCTCATCTACGACGACGTCGATTGGCCAATCATGTCGTCTGCGGACTCAATGCCGACAATGTTGTTTGCAGAAGGCGATGGCTTCGAGGTCCTTACGAGACCAAGAATTGCCGTCGTCGGCACCCGGCAGCCAACGCCGCACGGCGCAGCCGACGCCCGCGAGATCGGCTGCCACCTCGCCGATGCTGGAGCGGTGGTTGTCTCTGGCCTCGCATACGGAATCGATGCGCGCGCCCACGACGGAGCGATCCGAGCGAACGGATTAACGATTGGGGTCGCGGGCACAGGCCTAGACATCCCATATCCGGCGGGGAACACCGACCTTTGGGCGGGCGTGCGCGCCCACGGCATCATCGTCGGCGAGAATGCCTTCGGGACGCTTCCCTCTAAGCAGATATTCCCTGTGCGTAACCGAATTATCGCCGGTCTTGTTTCGGCGGTGGTGATAGTCGAGGCAGCGGCAAGAGGCGGCGCCATGCACACAGCTAAGGCGGCCCTAGCTCTGGGACTGCCTATCTACGCCGTCCCTGGTTCACGGCGAAATCCAATGGCCGAAGGCTGTAATCAGCTAATCGCCGATGGAGCAATCCCGCTGATAGATCCCGTCGATATCGCACTCGCAATTTCGAATGCCTCCGTTAGTTGTCGTCCCGTCACGCTGAAACAAACAGCCCTCTGTGCTCTCACCTCCGACGCGCGCACGGTATTTTTGGCGCTCGGTGGAGAGCCAGCGAGTCTCGAGCAGGTTGTCTCGCGCACGAACCTCGCATTAGCCGAAGCTGCCGGAGCAACAAGAGAACTCGAGCGCGCCGGGCGACTAACGCGCTCTCGCGGACGGCTTTGGCCAATGTAAGTGGTTCGAACAAGAGCCTCTGAGTAGCGCGCCTGTACCTTTGTGATATGGGCTACAACCCGTTCCGAAAAAGCGTAAAACGAACTAGCGATGCGGTCATCGTCGGCGCCTCCGTAGTCGTAGTCGCATTGCTGGTCATCTGGGCCGTGCGGCCTTTCTAAAAGCTGGCCGGAGGAAATTGCGAAATGCATTGGGATAACTACGGTCCCGTAGAGGTGCGCCATGTTCAGCCGTATCAGGCGGTCAAGGTCTACAGATGCCCGGGTTGCGACCATGAAATCGCGATTGGTTTGGGCCACAAGGTCGTTGTGCCAGTTGATTCTCCCGACGACCGCCGACATTGGCACACAGGTTGTTGGGAGCGACAAACTCGCCGGAACCCTCGCTACTCGGCCTGAGCAATAAGCGGAGCGATGCCTATGGCACCGACGAATGCCCTGTCTGAAGCACCAAAGACAACGAAGCCTGCCGCTGGTAATGATTTCACGTGCTCGTGAAAAAACGCATTGTCCTCAATATCGTCCATTAGGAACACGCCATTTGAGGCGAGACGTTCGAGCACCAGACCACAGCCGAAGGCACGTCCCCGCGCCGACTTGTCCGAGTCGTAGTGAAAAAAGTCAACCGAATCGACTTCGGCAAGGATCTGCGGCAAGTTCACGCCATCGCCCTTCGTGCGAAGGCTCCAGTTCGAACGGAGTGCTTCGGGAACCAAGATCCCGACGAGGCGCTCTGGATCGGCAGCCCGAAAGAACGGAAAATCGCTCGAGAACAGTCGCCCTCCGTCGCCGTTGCGCTCGAGGGCTTGCAGGAAGGCATAAGACGAGTAGCCGTACGCCACGCCTGTTTCCACGATGGTCCGGGGTCGATGCAACCTGGTCAGGAAATACAAAAGTTCGTAGCGGCCACCGGAGCCCAGTTCGAACCCGACCTCAGCGCTCATCGCAGCTGCACGGGCTCGCACCTCTTCGCCGAACTCGCGGGCTTCGGCAAATAGCACAGGGTTGATCGCCGCGCAATAAGCCTCCGGCGTGACCCGCTGCTCTATATAGAACGCGACTGCCGCCGCCCGAGCGGCAGACCCGTTTGAAAACCTACTGCGAACCTTCCCTGCGATCACCCGCGCGTAGCCGGGTCGCGCCAGATTGCGAAGCAACGATGTAAACGAGCGAACCGACGGCACGACTGTCAGTCTCACACGTCAAGCGTCAGTACTTCAATTACAGGTTGTCCTTCTTTATCTATCGTCACAGACGCAACATCGATCTGTATCGATGCGTATCGCAGGTCAGTCCTCGAACTGAGCCACATACCCGCTAGTCGGCGTAGGCGCGCTGCTTTGGTCGGGGTGATTGCCTCAAAGGGCGAGCCGTACCGATCGGAAGAGCGGGTCTTGACCTCGACTATCGACAACACGCCAGCATTTAGCGCGATTAGATCGATCTCACCTTCGCGAACACGCCAATTGCGATCGAGAATTGTTGCGCCACGCGTCGTGTACCAAGATGCGACTGCCTGTTCACCAAAGTCGCCTAGTTGTTTGCGTCGATTCGCGGGGCGAGCCGAATCTGTAGCGCGGTCTCGATCATGGGAGCGTCGTGCGCTCGCCACTTAGAAATCCTGTTTCGCGAGTTCCTCGATGTTGACATCTTTGAAGCTCACTACCCTGACCTTGGAAACGAACCTCGCTGGCCGGTACATGTCCCAGACCCAAGCGTCGGAGATGTCGACATCGAACCAGACTCGGCCACCTTCTGATCGTGGCGTCATTAGAACATCGTTAGCGAGATAAAAGCGTCGTTCAGTTTCTACGACGAAACGAAACATCGGGAGAACATCGCGATATTCCTTGTAGAGCGCTAGCTCAATGTCGGTTTCGTATCGCTCGAGATCCTCAGAAGTCATTGGATCCGATTGTATGACTAGCCCGTAGCAACGTCGCGAAGTTCCCGAGCGAGTGGCGACGCAGTCGTTAGCGGTCGCGCTTTTCCTTGATCTTGGCTGACTTACCAACCCGATCACGCAAGTAGTAAAGCTTGGCGCGCCGAACGTCACCGCGGGTTATGACCTCAATCTTGGCGATCGTTGGTGTGTGGACCGGGAAAGTCCTTTCGACACCAACGCCGAAGCTCACCTTACGCACTGTGAAAGTCTCTTGGAGTCCGCCACCCTGCCGACGGATCACTGCGCCTTGGAAAACCTGAACGCGCTCGCGGCTACCTTCGATGACGCGGACGTGAACTTTTAGCGTGTCGCCAGGCGCGAACTCCGGGATGTCATCACGAAGGCTGGCGCGGTCAACTAGGTCTAAGCGATTCATAACGAAAAATCTCCGGTAACAAGCCACCCAAAATAGATGGCAGGCATTTTGACTTTGCCATCTCAAGTTTCGGGTGGCGCCGTCGGACCTAGGGAATGGTAGTAGCCCTAGTCGCTCGTCACCTCATCGTTCTTCCGGCCACCGCCGTAACAGCTCGCTGTCCGCTTCGTCTGGTGGGCTCGCAACTAAATCTGGACGGCGAGCCATCGTCCGGCGTAATGCCTGTGCCCTGCGCCAACTTGCTATGCGACCATGGTCGCCAGACGTGAGTACATCTGGGACAACCAAACCCCGAAACTCTTCTGGTCGCGTGTATTGCGGATATTCAAGTAGCCCACCCTCGAAGCTTTCCTCGACGGCAGAATCGTTATTGCCCATCACTCCTGGGACCAAACGTGTTGTCGCCTCGATAATGCACAAGGCCGCAGCCTCGCCACCGGCAAGCACGATGTCTCCGATAGAGACCTCGCCGTCGCAGAGATGATCGCCAACGCGTTGGTCGACGCCCTCATAACGACCGCAAATCAATGAGAACCCGCCACCTGCGACAAGTTCCTTTGCGAAGTCCTGATCGAAGCGGCGACCACTCGCCGACAACAACAACAACGGTCGCGGCGGCTGCACGGCCTCAACAGCAGCGAATATCGGGCCGGGGGTCATCACCATGCCAGCGCCGCCACCGTAGGGAGCATCGTCGGTCGAGCGGTGCTTATCTGTCGCGAATTCACGGATGTCGTGGACATTGAGATCGAGGAATCGAGCCGCAGCCGCCTTTGCTACCAACGACATCGAAAGCGGTGTATTCAGATAATCGGGGAAGATCGTGAAGACGTCGATGCGCATTGGTCAGTTGTCGAGGTACAACTCGACTAGCCCGTCTGGGAGATCGGCTGTAACTACGCCCTTAGCGGAGTCGCGAATGAACACGATTGGCACCAGGACACCCGAATCACACACGGCTATGTCGTGCGCTGGGTTGGCCTCGACATGCGCGATTACACCTAGATCGCGACCGTGTTGGTCGACCATACGTGAGCCGATGAGTTCGTGGACGAAGAATTCGTCGGGGTCATCGGATTCAATCGCATCAGCTAGTAGTTCGTGGCCGCGCAACGCCTCTGCAGCGTTGCGATCTTCGATGCCGTCAAAGCGGACAACAAATCGATCTGCCTGAACTCTCGAGCTAACAATCGTTCGAGCGATGTCTCCGTCACGTAACACGGCACCAATCGTGAATCGCGACGCGATGTTTGAAATAGGCGCAATTACTACTTCGCCCCGCAGCCCATGGGCCCTAGCGATGCGGCCGACGACTAACCGCGCCACGACCACAAGTGTCGCTACTCAGCGATATCGAGTTGGATGCGTTCGCCGTCGATCGCTCCAGCGGCACGCGCGACCTGACGCATCGCGTTAATGACACGGCCACGGCGACCAATGAGCCGACCTACGTCGTTCCGGTCGGCGTGAATCTGCAATGAAACATCGGACCCGTTTGAACGCTCGCGCGCTTCGACTTCGACGGCATCGGGATTGTCTGCGAACGCAGTTGCCACATATTGCACGACGGCTACGGCGCGAACCCCTGCAACGCGATTGGCGGTCGGGTCGGTTGTTGCGACATCGCCAGGTTCGAAGTCATCTTCACCGCTGGTGACTACTGGTTCTACGTACGCGGCTGTTGCGGGCGTTGGAGAGTGCTGACCGAATGGGTCGTCAACGCTCACTCAGCACTCGCTTCGACCTTGACGGCCTTAGCCTTGGCTGGCTTAGCTGTTGGCTTCGTGCCGGCTGCCTTGCCGTGCTTGGTCTGGTATTCGTTCCAGACACCTTCGACTTCGAGGATCTTGGCAACGCGCTCTGTTGGCTGCGCGCCCTTCTCGAGCCAGCCAAGTGCCTTGTCGTGATCGAGAGTTATACGGCTCGGGTCCTGACGTGGCTCGTACTGACCAATGATTTCGATGAAGCGCCCGTCGCGGGGGCTACGTGCGTCGGCTACAACAACCCTGTATGTCGGTTGCTTCTTTTTTCCTACGCGCATTAGGCGAATCTTGACTGCCACGTTGAATGGTTCCTTTACGCTCTGAGTTCGAACGGACAACTTTAGGTGATCGGCGAGCAAAACCGCCCACCGCGGGAGCTACTTAGGGCCGAGCAAGTCACCAAAGTCGCCGAGACCGCTGAGATCCCCGAAATCCCCAGGGCGACCAAGACCCCCAAAGTTTGGCTTGCCCGCAATCGGTTTCGTTCCCTTCGGTGTAACCCGAGAGCCTTTCTTGGATCCCTTCTTGGCCTTCTTTTGCATCACTTTGCCCATCACGCCCATCTGCTTCATCATCTGTTGCATCGCCCCAAACTGCTTGAGCAAATTGTTGACCGCCACCGTGGTCGTACCACTTCCGGCTGCGATTCGGCTGCGACGACTGCCGTTGATGAGCGCTGGCTTCAGCCGTTCTTCGGCTGTCATCGAACAAATAATCGCCTCAACGCGTCCGAGTTCTCTCTCGTCGATGTCAGCATTTTTCATCTCCTTGGGAATACCTGGCATCATGCCGATGACGTTTTGCAGCGGCCCCATCTTCTTGACGGAGCGCAGTTGGCCAAGGAAGTCCTCGAGTGTGAACTCGCCATCACGCATGATCTGCTCTGCGCGATCCTTCTGATCCTGATCGAAAGTTTGTTCAGCTTTTTCGATGAGCGACATGACATCGCCCATACCGAGAATTCGACCTGCCATGCGGTCGGGATGAAACACTTCGAACTCATCGAGTTTCTCACCAGTACCTGCGTACAAGATGGGCTTGCCGAGAACTTCTTTGACGCTCAACGCAGCGCCCCCGCGCGCGTCGCCATCTATCTTCGTGAGTATCACTCCGTCGATGCCTATGGCTTCATCGAAGGCGACTGCGACATTTACCGACTCTTGGCCGGTCATCGCGTCGATGACCAACAACGTGTTGTGCGACTGAACGGCCTCGCGGACTGCTTTGAGTTCGGCCATCAACGTGTCGTCGATCTGCAAACGACCCGCAGTGTCAACGATCACATAGTTGCGTCCGAGTCGAGCGGCTTCGTCGAGTGCAGCGCGAGAAACAGCTACAGGGTCGGCGCCTTCTGAGAAGAAAGGAACATCTATACGATTCGCCAGGACCCGTAATTGTTCGACTGCTGCCAATCGCTGCAGATCGGCTCCCACCAACAGCGGGTGGCGTCCCTGACTCTTTAGCAACTTCGCGAGTTTTGCCGCCTGGGTCGTCTTACCTGAGCCTTGCAACCCCGCTAGCAAAATTACTGTGGGCGGCTTCGAGCTAACGGCAAGCTTGCCTGTCTCGCCGCCAAGCGCCGAGACAAGTTCTTCGTGGACGATCTTGATGATTTGCTGAGCCGGGTTTAAGGCCTCGCGAATGTCGGTGCCAATCGCACGTGACTTCACTCGTTCGATGAACGACCGCGCAACTTTGACATTCACGTCGGCTTCGAGCAGCGCTTGTCTGATCTCCCTCGCTACTTCTTCGACATCGCGCTCCGATAGTCGTCCACGCCCGCGCAATTTCGCGAAAATCCCATCGAGCCTTCCGGATAGCGAATCGAACACTGGTCAGTCCTCGCTGTCAAAGATTGCCGACACAAACTCGTGTGGCTCGAAATCGATCAAGTCCGTTACCGTTTCACCTATGCCAACGGCCTTCACTGCTAAGCCAAGTTCGGCTTGAATCGCAAGCACAATTCCGCCCTTCGCGGTTCCGTCGAGTTTCGTGAGAATGATGCCCGTGACCTCTGCTGTCTCAGCGAATTGCTTGGCTTGCTCAAGCCCATTTTGGCCAGTCGTCGCGTCGATTACCAGCAAGACTTCCTGTAACGCCCCCGGGTTTCGATCGATGATGCGACGCAACTTCTCAAGCTCGGACATCAGGTTGTGTTTCGTATGCAAGCGACCCGCAGTATCGACGAGTAGTAGATCGATCCCTTTGCTCGCCGCTGATGCCATTGCATCGAACACCACGGCCGATGGATCGGCACCCTCGTCGGCTTTCACGATTTCGGCGCCAGTCTTGTGCGCCCACTTTGTTAGCTGTTCTGACGCTGCGGCCCGGAATGTGTCGGCAGCAGCGAGCATCACAGTCTGGCCGTCTGTTGTGTGCCGCGCTGCGAGTTTGCCGATGGTCGTCGTCTTGCCAACACCGTTGACGCCTACAAAAAGCCATACCGACATGGCCCCATCACGAGTTTTCAGCGACCTATCGACACCGACCAGCAAGAGATCCTCGATCTCGGCGCGCAACATCGCGACGGCGTCTTCTCCCGTCGCTCCTTGGGTGGCGGCGATCTTCCCCCGCACGGCGCCAAGTAATTTGGTCGTCGTAGGCAACCCAACGTCAGAGAGCAACAGCATTTCTTCGAGTTCTTCGTAAACCGACTCGTCGATGCCTCTACCGGAAATATTTCGTAGGTAAGTCGCTAGCGATAGCCGCGTCTTTCCAAGTCGTTCCTTGAGGCTCGCCCGAAGGACCGGTGCGGCTGTATCGGGTGTTGCCTCCGCTGTCGAAGGAACAACTGATGGCTGTTCAATTTGCAGCGAGCCACGTCGGCGCAAAGTGACCGCGCCGAGAAAACCGGCGACCACAAGAATTAGGACAAATACCACGAGCATTTCCATCGTGGCCTGAGGATATAGGTACCTAGTTGAGCGCCACGGTCCGGGCTACTCAGGACCTGTCACAAAAAAGTGTGGTGGGCGTTCGATGCCAGCTTCGTCAAGCTTCGCCTTAACTCTTACGCGTAACTCGCGCGCGATTATCCACTGTTCTGCTGGCAGTGTCTTCACGGCTAACCGAATCACCACGCCGCTCGCGGCAATACTTTCGACACCAAGCACCTCGGGTTGCGAGAGCATGCGAGTAGCCCACTGTTCCTCACGCCACATCGTGTCAGCAGCATGGCTAATGGCTTCGGTCGCTACTTCGAGGTCGCTGTCGTATGCAATCGGGATGTCGAGAATTGCGCGTGACCACTGGTGGCTCTTGTTGCCGACACGCTTCACTTCGCCGTTCGGGATGTGCCAGACAACTCCCTCGTCGTCGCGCAAGCGCGTCATCCGAAGAGTCATGTGCTCGACGGTACCGATGGCGCCACCGACGTCTATGACATCACCGATTCCAAACTGGTCCTCGACCAACATGAATGTCCCCGATATGAGGTCACGTAAGAGGTTCTGGGCGCCGAAGCCGAGTACGACACCGAGCAGTCCTGCGGTAGCGAAGATAGATCTCAACTCAATCCCGAAGGTTCCGAGTATCGCGAACACCGCTGCGAGGGTGATCAGAATTGAGGCGAAGCTACGCAACCCGTCGCCGATCGATTGAGCGCGTTGCTCGCGTCGGAGCGCAGGCGTTCCGGTTGAGGTTTCAAGACCGGTCTTGCGCCGCAATGCCTGAAGTCGGCCACCGCCGTTCGGGCTCGCCATGCGTCTGGCAATTCTTTTGATCACTCGCCGAACTATCCGGTTCAGGCACCAGGCGCCGACGACAATGAGCAGAGCTGTAATCCAAGGCGATAAGTGGCGGCCAACACGCGCTGCCCCTTCGGTGCCGGTGATTTCGAACGTCAGCTCGCACAACCATGTCCGCGTCGTATCTGCACCACAAGCTTCAGTTAGCGGATCAGGCGCGCCGACGAGCACTTAGATATAACCGATCACGCGTCTTCAAACGCGATATCGCGAACTCGCTGACTTACAACACGGCTCGACCCGCCAGGCGGCATTGAGACACCGTAGAGAATGTCTGCGGCTTCCATCGTGCGCTTCTGGTGCGACACGATGAGAAGTTGGGCATCCTTACGGAACTCTTCGACGAGCGAAAGGAAGCGTTGCAGGTTGACATCATCGAGGGCCGCTTCGACCTCATCGAGAATGTAAAACGGACTAGGGCGCGCACGGAAAACTGCGAAAAGGTAAGCCAACGCAGCGAGCGAGCGCTCTCCACCAGAAAGCAACGAGAGTCGCCGCGGAGTCTTGCCCGAGGGACGGGCCTCGATATCTACCCCGCTGTCGAGCAGGTTGTCTGGCGCACTAAGCGTGATCCGACCTGAACCCCCCGGAAAGAGCAGAGAGAAGAGTTCGGAAAAGTTTGCCGAGACATCGTCGAATGCCTCTTTGAAAATCGCGCTGATTTCGGAGTTAACGGACTGAATAACTCGGTGCAATTCACGGCGCGAATTCTTGACGTCGTCGAGCTGCTGAGCAAGGAACTCACTACGTTCGACTAGCGACTCATACTCGGCAAGCGCCAGCGGGTTGATAGGGCCTAACAGACGAACTTCGCGCTCGAGGTCGCGTGCGCGCTGAGCAAGGTCCAAACCCGCGACTGACTCCGGTGCTGGTGTAGCGATCGCGACTTCAGGTTCACAGTCGAATTCGCGTCGAACCGTCTCGACGGCCTGTTCGAGACGTATCTTGCATTCGGTCTCTTCGATCTCGACACGATTGTGGCGCTCACGCAACTCTGTGAAGCGCCTCTCGGTATCGGCGCGCTCGGCGCGCAGCCCTTCGAGTCGGCCGCCTGCTGCACGCGCTGCTTCTGACTGCCTCCTGCGCTCGTCGCGCAGCCGGTCTGTTAGTTCGTTGGCCGTCTCCATGCGTTCACCTAGAGAAACGCCGATTATTTCGATTCGAGACTTCTTTGAAGTCAGATTCGCACGCCGTCGATTGGCCGCAGCCTCTTCGTCTGGCCGCAGTGCAAGACGACGCTCGATCTCCTCAAGTCGGCGCGTCAGGCCGTTACGGCGCTGCTCAATGCTGGCGGATCGAACATCGAAATCACGCCGAAGCGACGTAGCTAGATGGCGAGCACTGTCATATTCGGCGCGCCGCTCCGACGTCTGTGCATTCATCGCGACTTCGGCGTGCCTTACTCGGACAAGGCGGTCCCGCGCTTCGTCGAGCGCGTTATTAGCAAGCGTTGCCGCCTCGTCGGCTTCAACGCGAAGCGCAGGAAGATCGGCGCCACGCTCGGCTGAGTCTGCAAGCCTTCGAACAAGTGACGCCTGCCGTTCGTCTAGAGCTGCAGTGCTTCGATCAAACGCACGCCGACGACCTATTACTTCCTGCGAGGCTCGGTCGACTTCGACCTTGCGTGCACGCAGAGCACTGCTGAACGCGGCCTCTGCGTGCCTGGCTGTGTCTAACGCAACCCTGCTCGTGCTGAGTTCTGCATTCGCGATCTCGAGGCTTGCCTCAGCTTCGTCTGCGTGTGAATTCGCGTCATGGACGGCCGCGGGCGTTACTGCTCCGCGACCAGGTGCGCCTGCACGCCAAACACGACCACCGCCAAAGCGGTCGCCGTCTCGCGTGACAGCAACGAATCTTGAGTCTGCCAACGCCACGTCAAGCGCACTCATCCAGCCACCATCGACGAGAACTACGTTGGCAAGAATCGATGCGAGCACCTCATTGATGCCCGGTCGCCCTGGGGCGCGGACGAAATCCAGCAACGAACGACATCCGGATGGCACACCTAGAGACAGCTCCTGCGCCTTGGCATGATCGCTAATCACGACCAGCAAAGCTTGGGCATCACCATCCTTGAGTCGCTCGATAGCAGCGCGGGCTGGGTCGCGTCCGTCTACCACAACTGCTTCGAGAGCATCGCCGAGAGCAGCCGCGACGGCGATCTCCATGCCATCGTCAATCTGAAGGTGATCGATCAGCGGTCCGACTACCCCGGCGACGGATCCGATCCGTTCGGCCCCGTTCGAATTTTGCATGTCTGCGAGGGCGTGCGCGAGCGTCTCGGCACGTGAACGCCAGCGGCTCGCTAGCTCTTGCGCAGCGTGAACCGCTTTTGTCCACCGTTCGACATTTTCTTCGGAGACGCGCTTGGACTGCCCAACAGGCGTGTCTTCGATAGCGACCGCAGAATCTGAGTCGAATGCAGACTTCAACGCGTCCACAAGGCGCTCTTGCTCAACAAGTTCTTCCCGCTCCGGAGCGACCTGCGACAGTTTCTTCTCTACCTCTTCGAGTTCGATTCGGATTGCTGGTTCATCTGCGGCGATCGCATCGGCGCGCGAAGCGAGAGCTACACCGACCTGTTCTGCGGCGCGGGCCGCGGCCCCTGCTTCTTCAACAGCGCTTTCTGCTTCGTGAAGTTCGCGCTCGAGCGGGCTTTGACCATCACGAGACTGCATCGTTCCTAGGAGCGTTTCGGCGATCTGCGCAGCGCTTTCTGCACGCTCTAGTTCTGCTCGCACCTCAAAGAGCGACTCGTGTTCTGCAGCAACTTCCACAAGTTCGGCTCGTGCCGCTGAAGCATCGGCTACCAAAGTTTCGACTACGCCTTCGTCTGCGGCAGCGTCGAGATCGCGATCTATGCCACGCACGCGTTCGGCGACTAAGGCCTGCAGGCCGCGACCACGTTCGCGGAGAGCTTCGACCCGAGCGAGCACATCGGCGACATCATCTTCACCCGGCAACGAAAGGGCCTGCTCGGCTTCGGTTACTTGAGCATCTAGACCATGGAGGCGGCCGCGGAGCTGATTTTCGTGTGTTGTGAACTCGGACCGTTGCTGGCGTGACCTTTCGAGGCGCGACCGTTGTGAGTCAAGCTCGCGACCAACAAGGTGCAAGCGAATCGATCTCAATTCGTCGGCGAGTCCGTCATGACGTCGTGCTGCGTCCGCTTGTCTTTCGAGCGGCCTTAACTGTCGGCGGACCTCACGAGCGAGATCGTTCAGGCGCATGAGAGTGGTCTCTGTCGAATCGAGGCGACGCTCGGCCTTTTCTTTGCGTTTTCGGTACTTCAGTATTCCTGCAGCCTCTTCGATGATCGCACGGCGATCTTCTGGCCGGGCGTTGAGGACGGTGTCGAGTTGGCCCTGCCCGACGATCACGTGCTGCGTGCGGCCTATGCCACTGTCGGAGAGGAGTTCTTGGATATCGAGCAGTCGGCAAGGAGTTCCGTTGATCTGATACTCCGACTCGCCCGTGCGAAATAACGTACGGGTGATCGTGACTTCAGAAAACTCGATCGGCAACAATCGAGAGGTGTTGTCGATTGTGAGGCCGACTTCGGCTCTGCCTAACGCAGACCTTTGTGACGTACCTGCGAAAATGACATCATCCATTTTGCCACCGCGAAGCGCCCGGGCACCTTGTGCACCAAGGACCCAAGCAACAGAGTCCACGACATTGGATTTGCCGGAGCCGTTGGGTCCGATAACGACCGTTACCCCAGGTTCAAACTCAAGAGTCGTCTTGTCCGCAAAAGACTTGAAACCCTTTATGGTCAATGCCTTTAGAAACACCTGATCCCTCTCGCTCCGGCTAGCGAGCCTAGACGAGTACGTCTTTGACGTCGGTGGTTCCGGCGGGCGATTTTTGCTCCGCGTGCTTGACGTATGCCCAGCCTGGACCACGAAAGACGTAGGAAAGCCGATCGGCCCATTTATCTGACCGGTAGACATCATTGATCATGTCTTTGTACTCATGGCCGATTATTCGAGCGGGACCAAATGACTTGATGTTCTTAGTGAGGCCGTACACGACAGGTTCGCGCTCAGGTTCGAATGTTCCAAAAAGTTTGTCCCACGCAATCAAGATTCCACCGTGGTTCCTATCGAGATACTGCTGGTTGACTCCATGATGCACGCGGTGGTGTGCGGGGGTATTCAGCACCGCTTCGGCCTTCCCAATGCTCTTTATCGTGTCGGTATGAATCCAATACTGGTAGATCAAGTTGATGGCCCTTGAGTGCGCAATGAGCCGCGGGCTGACGCCTAAATATGCGAGCGCACCGTAAGGGACGAAGGCGCCAAGGGAGTCGGCAACAGGTTGCCGTAGGGCAGTCGAAAGGTTGTATCTCTCACTTGAGTGGTGCACCACATGGATCGCCCACATGAACCGACTCTGGTGCATGAACCGATGATTCCAGTAGTAGATGAAATCCCACCCGACAAGTGCGAGAGTCCACGCAGCCACTCCCTCGCCAAGATCCAGATGGCGTCTTTCGTGCCATACCTGTTCTCCTCTCGCTAGCGAATTGACGCCTGTCGCTGCGAGAAGTACTCCCCCACCGATCGCGGCCGTAGCCGCGAGACTTGCAACTTGTCGCGTCAAATCAGGCTGTGTTGCTGTCACAGCATCAGAATTGTCCACCGCACGATTTCTTGCGCGGCGGTCAGCAATGGTTGCGACAACCGCTGCTCCGACTACGCCAAAAATGACAGCCTTGCGCGATCTCGATTTACGCGACGCGATCGGGCGCAGCACCTTCGACATGACGATTGGCGCGGCGATGCTCAAGAGGCCCATGGAAAGACTCGCGCGAGTGTCCTTGGGTTCATAGTCAACGGCACTCGGCCCATTGCGGACCGCTCTCGCACGCAAGACCTTGGCTTCTGCCGCGATCGTCGCGAAGTATCCAGGTATTGCTACGAGCGTTAGGTCAGGCATTACTCAATTTCCGTGCTCATACGGTCAAACTTGGCAGGCATCGCAGAAGTACGTGTTCTTGGTGCCCAGCTTCACTTTGACTATCTGATGCCGACACCTGCGACAACTCTGGCCGTCACGCTCATAGACCTTGAGGTGCTCGCTGTGCTCTTCGTCGAAAGCATCGCCAGACGTACGTGCGCTCTGCGCGGCAGCGCTCTGGTGATACTTCACTGCGTCATGCATCGTCTCGACAATTGCTCTATAGAAGCGTCGAACTTCTTGTTCGGTGAGCCTTCCGCTTTCGCGGTCGTGACGAAGTCCTGCAGCGAACAGAATTTCGTCGCTGTAGACGGGACCGATCCCGCAAAGCACGGTCCGATCTGTAAGCAAAGATTTGAGTTTGCCGTTTTTCTTATCGATCACTCGCCAAAAATCGATCCAACTCATAGCTGACTCGAGTGGATCGATGCCAAGTTCGGCGACCTCTGGCAGACCCGCAAGTTCAACAAGAGGATGGACAAACAGTTCTGACTCACCCTTCGTGTCGACGAGCCTGAGAAGGCCGCCTTGCGTGAAAGTGAAAGTGATTTGAGTGCCCTTCGGGACCGCACCACGCCCACCCTTAGCGCGCACCAACTGCGCCGAATAACCAAGTTCCATTACGACCGCTTCGCCGCCCTCGAGCTTCATGACAAGGTAAGGACCCCGTCGCTCGACGCCGAGAATCTTCTTGCCTTCAATGAGATCTGCAAACTGTTTCTTGGTCTTGTACCGCCCGAGCGATTTCATTGTTGTGGCCTCGACGGACTTGATCTTTTTACCGCTGATGTCGCGTTCGAGCTCTCGTCGCAATATTTCTATTTCTGGCATTTCAGGCATCAGGCCCATCCTCATTTAGGTGCGAACTGGGGCCGCCATCTGTAGCGGACTCACTAGCAGTTACTATTGCGCTGTTCAGTTCAAGCCACGCCTGCTCAGCAGCGACCTGTTCAGCTTCTTTCTTGGTGCGCCCTGCACCAGTTCCGTATGCCACACCTGTTAAGAAAAGAGTGGCGAAAAACTGTTTCTCATGATCTGGACCCGCATCCGTGATGACGTAGTTCGGCCTGCCGAAAGACATCTGTGCGGCCATCTCCTGTATCCGTGTCTTGAAGTCGCGGCCTCCGGAGTTCTCCGCAGAGTTCCGGATGCGTTCGCCAACCAAACCCAACACAAAGTCTCGTGCGGCCGTCCAGCCACGGTCCAGGTACACGACGGCGATCACAGCTTCCATTGCATCAGCGAGGATCGATTGTTTCTTGCGGCCCCCGGCAGCAGCTTCGCCTTTACCTAGCAGCAAATACTCACCCAAGCCGAGCTCGGAAGCCACCTCAGCGAGTGCCTTTGCGTTCACAACCGATGCGCGCACCTCAGACAGTTGGCCCTCGGGAAGCATCGGAAAATTGTCGTAGACATAACGAGTCACGGCGAGGCTTAGTACCGAGTCGCCCAAGAACTCGAGGCGTTCGTTAGACGGTCGATCACCACGCTCAGCACACCAAGAACGATGAGCTAAAGATGACGTGAGCAAATCAGGATCTTGAAAATCAATTCCGAGCCGTTGTTGGAGCGCGCTCAAAGACTCAGCCGAAAGCGCAACGATTGTCATTGGGCGCACTTCGCTACGACAATCTCGATTAGATCTCCAACGGAAATGACGTCGAACAACTCCTCGTCTTCGAGATGGAAACTGACCGTCCGCTCACCAAGTTCTTCTTCAATCGCGTCGCAGACGTCAATGATCGCGAAGTCGTCCGCATCAAGGTCCTCCCGTAGTCGCGAATCCATTGTCAACTCATCGAGATCGCGGCCAAGCACTTCTGCGAGACGATCTATTACGAGCATCCTGACATCGTCTGTGTCGATCGCTCCGCGATGGCTGTGAGTTTCGGCTGGCATCAGACCACCATCGTTAGCGATTCGGTAAGGCGATCGATGACGTTCGCTTCAACGCAACGCGCTGCTTCTCTCGTGGCGTTCACGATCGCCGAGGACGATGACGACCCATGCGAAATCATGCACACGCCACGAATGCCAAGCAACATCGCCCCGCCGGTGTTGTCTGGCAGTAACCCCGATGCAGCTTCGAGCAGGCGCAACTTGAGTGGCCCAGCCGAATCTGCAAAGTCGGGTTCGTCGAGGATTCCGAACACCATGCCAGCTATTCCCATTAGCGCGCCTTCGGCTGTCTTTAGCGCGACGTTGCCGACGAACCCGTCTGTGACAATCACGTCAGCGCTCGGACGCATTAAGTCTCTGCCTTCGACATTCCCGTCGAACCCAGGTACTCCCTGCAACAATTTGAATGCAGCCTTGCGTAGCGCGTCGCCTTTGCCCGGTTCCTCGCCGTTCGACAACAGGCCTACGCGCGGGGACTCGACACCAAACCGCACAGTCGCGTATGCCTGTCCCAGACGAGCCCATTCGACCAACCACTCTGGTTCA
This sequence comes from Actinomycetota bacterium, assembly GCA_005779395.1. Classification (GTDB taxonomy): domain Bacteria; phylum Actinomycetota; class Acidimicrobiia; order IMCC26256; family PALSA-610; genus SXJQ01. The sequence continues at coordinate 57,978 of SXJP01000008.1, read as the reverse complement.
GGGTCGACAGTCGCGCCGCCGTCCACGAGGAGTTGCTTACGTTCAGACCCCGGTATCGGGAGTGGTACAGCGATTGCCGGTCGGTGAGCGCCTTTGATGCGTCCGCATCGCAGTAACGCTGCGGCCATCGTTGCCCCAGTATTGCCAGCACCGACCATGGCATCGGCTCTGCCATCGCGGACTGCTTCGGCGCATCGAACAAGTGAACTGTCCTTCTTCGTTCGGACAGCGCTAGAAGGTTCTTCTGCCATCTCGATGACTTCGGAGGCATGAAGCAATTCAACGCGTTCATCGAGATCGTCAGGCAGGAGGTGGCCGATACGTTCAAGGTCGCCGACGAGCAGGATCGCGACATCGAGAGCAGCAACCGCGGCGAGCGCTCCAGCGACGATCGCGTCAGGCGCGCGGTCCCCGCCCATCGCATCGATCGCTACCTTGACACTCATAGGTGGCCGAACTCAGGGCGTTTCGGTGCTTTTAGTTACTCGACCGAAATTACTGGACGCCCGCGGTACCAACCACAGTTTCCGCAAACCGTGTGCGGCAGGCGCGACGCGCCGCAGTTGGCACACAACGAGTGTGCGGCTGCGACGATCTTGCGATTCTCGGCGCGACGGGTTCTTGTGCGTGATCTCGTGAGTTTGCGCTTTGGAACTGGCATAGCGGTGTTGCTCCTCGTTCGTTGTTGCTACTAGTAATTATTCGGGTTGTGCTGATGCGGACGATTCTGTAAATACGATCTCATTCAGGGCGTCCCACACACTCGACTCGCGCTCTGCGACGCATTCGCATGTAGCTAGGTTGAGGTCTGCGCCGCATTGCGCGCAAAGCCCAGCGCAGTCGACCTGGCATCTAGGTGCGATCGGCATCTCGAGTCCAATTGCGTCGAGCACCAGTGGCTCAAGGTCGATCGTGTCACGGTCGAGTTGGTATGTGTCACCCTCTACGGGATCGTTCTCGAACAATTCGTCGATGCCGAGTCGGATCGACCCGATTATTGGACAAAGGCACCGGCCGCAAAGGCCAGCCCACTCTGTCTCGAGTTCGCCACGAACGACTAGACCTTCGGCGATGTGCTCGAGAGCGACAGCGAGATGCACTCGACCATTCTCCGACAACTTGAGGCCACCAATTTCGAGATCGCCTAGTTCTTCATTGAGTTCGATCGCGCGCATCGCGCCCTGTCGTTTGACGAGGTCAGCAACGCTTACGCGAAATCGGGTGGAGGTAGCCATCATGTTTGAATCTGCCGTAGATGCCCGTGCGGGCAATTGATTGAGGGATTCTTGGGGGGTGCGAGTCGCCGGGCCCTGTTAGCAAACAGTGACACGAAGTCCAAGCGAGAGTGGTGACTGTAGCAGGAGGCCTTCGAAAACGCTCCTACCAGGACTTCTGCAGTCGGCTGAAGCTTGTGTCCTAGTTGTCGCCCTGGTCGAAGAAAGTCGATTCGGCCGACTCAGTTACCTCGTCTATGGCCTCGGCGAACTGTGGCGCTCCTACATGGACCTGCAACCGGTCGCGGCCCTTTTGCACGGTCTGCATCGTGCGCTCGAGCACTACTTCGAATGCAGCTAGGCGCTGATCTACGTAGTCCTCTGCCTCATGTTGCAGTGCGCGCGCCTTGTCGTTGGCTGCTGTGACGACAGCCTCTGCAGTTCTGTTCGCTTCACGGACAACCTCGGTGCGTTCGACCATGCGCTCTGCGCGAACTCTTGCAGCATCGATGATCTGGTCCGCTTCGCGACGTGCCTTCGCGAGAAACTCTTCGCGCTCTTTCAACAACCAACGCGCTTCACGTAGCTCTTCTGGGAATGACTCGATCGCTTCGTCGACTAAGCCAAGCGCCTCGTCGCGGTTAACGCGTGAAGAACTAGACAGCGGGAGCGTCGGAGCCTGCTCGACAAGATCACGAAGCTCGATGAGGATTGCCTCGGTATCTAATCCAACTGGCTGGCGCGGTTCTGTCGTGCTCATTTCAGACCTCCTCGCGAAAACGGCCTTGAAGGCGCTCGACGACAATCGGCGGGACCATGCTCGACACATCTCCTCCGAAACGCGCTACTTCCCTAACGAGGCTCGACGACAAAAACGAGTGCTGCGGTGTTGTCGAAATGAAGAACGTGTCGATCCCCGATAAACGCTGATTCATCTGTGCCATCTGAAGTTCATAGTCAAAATCAGATATCGCGCGCAAACCCTTGACGATCGAAGATGCTCCGTGCTGCTTCGCAAACTCAACAAGAAGTCCCTTAAAGAACTCGATTCGGACATTTGGCACGTGAGCGAGACTTTCGTGCAATAGCTCCTGCCTCTCTTCGAGCGTAAAGAGGCTTTGTGATTTCTGGGGGTTCCTGATTACGGCCACGATGACGTCGTCGAAGTGACGCGCTGTGCGCTCGATGATGTCGAGATGGCCGTAGGTGACTGGATCGAATGATCCAGGACACAGTGCAGTAGCCACGTTTCAATCAACTCCTCGTACGCGTGTGCGTATACGAAATTCTAGTTTCTCTATGACAGCCCGTCGGCAGAAGAGCCGGGACCGAAGAACAACACGAGCGTATCGCCGAACGTCCGTCGCCACGATTCTTGCCAGTCCCCCACGCTATCTATCTCTGGTTTGTCTGTGGGCTGAACACGCGTCGGCCGCTCGATCACAAGCGTTCCCCCCGGCACAAGTGGAGTAAGACGCTCCACAAGTTGTTCGACCTCTACGTTCGTCATTTCATACGGCGGATCGATGAAGGCTAAGTCGAAGGTACTTACGCATGATGTCAGAAACGTGCCGACACTTCGGGCGACTATCCGCGCCTCTTTGTCGAACTTGCACGCCGCGACATTTTCCCTAATGGCCTCAAGTGCTGCTGGCAGATGTTCGACGAGCGTCGCTGATGCAGCACCTCGCGAGAGCGCTTCTAAGCCGAGCGCGCCGCTACCAGCGAATAGGTCCAATACGACTGCGTCCCGTACGAGTCCCCGCGACTCAAGAGCCGAAAAGATCGCGGCTTTCACCCTGTCTTTAGTTGGTCTGACTTGGTCCCCTTTCGGGACAACTAGGCGGCGCGAACGAACCGATCCTGCAATAACACGAAGTCCTGGTGCTGCCATGATCCTCAACTCTTGAATAGAAATTCGACGTTGTCGCCGAGGAGGTCTTCGACTTCCTCACGCAAAATGGTCAACTGTCGCATCTTGGCATCTGAATCGAGGAGTCGTTCCGCGACTGCACGGGTCTCGATCACCACGGCCTCGTCCTTCGGGATACGTCCGAGCTTGAGATCTGAGAATCCGCTCTGGCGTTCGCCGAAGACTTCTCCTGCACCGCGGATAGCCAGGTCGGCTTCTGCGAGATAAAAACCATCTGTCGACGCCTCCATCGCTGCCATTCGTTCTTCGGCATTCTTAGAACCACTACTCGCCAACAAGAAGCAGTAGCTCAGAGCTGCGCCACGGCCAACACGACCACGCAACTGATGTAGTTGGCTGAGGCCGAAACGGTCGGCATCTTCGATGAGCATCACCGTCGCATTCGGAACATCAACTCCGACTTCGATGACTGTCGTTGCGACAAGCACATCCATTTCTCGTTCGCGGAATGCCGCCATCACCTTTTCTTTTTCTGCACTCGCCAGTTGGCCGTGAAGTAGCCCGAGGCGAAGTCCCGCGAAGTCTTCTAGACCAAGCCGCGCGAATTCTGTGGTTACAGCTTTGGCTTGCACTTTGTCTGAGCCCTCCACTAGCGGACACACGACGTAGGCCTGATGCCCTTGCGCTACTTGGTCGCGCAACAACTGATATGCGCGCTCGCGGTCGAGTGGGCTATCTCCAATTACCTCGGTAACGATCGGCGTGCGACCTGGCGGAAGCTCGCGCAGTTCGCTCTTGTCGAGGTCTCCGTATATGAGCATCCCGGCGGTGCGCGGGATGGGGGTCGCTGTCATCACCAACATGTCTGGTATCGCTCCGCCGACTCCCTTGTCGCGCATGACGCTGCGTTGCTCGACACCGAAACGATGCTGTTCGTCGACTACGACAGTAGACAGCCGCGGAATCTGGACTGATTCATAGAGCAGAGCGTGAGTACCGACGACTATGTCGATTTCACCTGCATCGAGTCCTGCGCTTATTCGCTTGCGTTCACTCAGAGTCGTTCGGTTCGTCAATAACTCTGCGCGCAAAGGACGTCGAGCGAACAACGAACCAGTTGGACCATCGACCTCTAATCCAGCGAGCAACAACTCGCACGCGGCGTTGTGCTGTTCGGCTAGCACCTCCGTCGGAGCTAACAACGCTCCCTGAAACCCAGACTCGACGGCGGCGACCAACGCGCTGAGAGCAACGACAGTCTTGCCGGACCCGACGTCGCCCTGTAGCAAACGATGCATCGGCGCAGCACGTTGCATGTCTGCAAGTATTTCTGCAATTGCAGCTTTCTGGTCGCCCGTCAGGTCGAACGCGAGCCCGTCGTGGAAAGCCCGCACCAACTTCTGCTCTACAACGTGGGCAACACCTTGCTGTTCATTTTCTAGGTTCCGTTTCGTTGCAACTAGTCCGAGTTGCATGCGTAAGAACTCATCAAAGACAAGGCGTTTGCGCGCTGCGATCTGTTCGGCAAAATGTTCTGGCGCATGGATCGCCCAATACGCGGTTTGGCGGTCCAACAAATCGAACTCGTCGGAGATTGCTTTCGGGAGCGGGTCTGCGATACCGCGCTCCGCGCAGCGCCGCAATACCTGTGCGACGATCTTGCGGAGTTGAAATGTGTAAACCTCGGCCTTGCCGGATTGCGGATAGATCGGAACTACTCCGCCGGTCTTATCTTCGCGGTCATCTGCTTTGCCCACGACATCGACGGCAGGGTTCGTCATCTGCCGCTTGCCTTGGTACACATCGAGCTTGCCGAAAAAAGCAGCTTCCGTCCCGACGCTTAGCTGCTTCGCACGCCATACCTGATTAAAGAATGTGATCGCCAAGTACGCCGTGCCGTCATGCACGCTCACCTCGACTAGCGCCTTGTTATTGCGAGTACGCCGCGTCGAAACCTTGCGAACCTCGCCGAGCACGGTCGTTTCTTCGCCAACGACAAGATCAGCAATATCGCTACGCTTGGTGCGGTCCACATAGCGACGCGGGTAATGCTCGAGTACGTCAAGAACCGTTGATAGGCCCATGGACTCGAGCCGTCCGAGAAGATTTGGGCTTACGCCTGAAAGGACGCCAAGGGAGATGCCCGAGAGATCGCGCAGGGTGAGTGGCGTGTCCGCCAAGTGTTACTCCACGCCAACTAGGTACGGGTACAGCGGTTGCCCGCCATCATGAAACTCGACTTCGACGTGCGGGTGTACGACCTTCAGGTGATGCTCGATCCTGTCATTGTCTGCTGCTTTGGCATCTGCGCCTAACAATACGGTCACAAGTTCGGCGTCGCCATCGACTATGCGATCAAGTAGGGCCGAGCAAGCTTCCGACGGGGTAGCGACGGCAGCAACTATTCCGCCGCCACGTTCGATAGCGATCCAGTCGCCTTCGCTAATTGGCCCACACTCGCCGTTGCTGTCTCGGACCGCCTGGGTGATTTCACCCGTGCGTACACGCAGCGCTGCTTCACCCAGCGCTGCGATGTTGTCGTCGAGACTCGCGTCGGGGTCGTAGCTCACGAGTGCAGCCAATGCCTCAAGCACGCTCGTTGTGGGCACAACGGCTACGGATTTTGTCGCGAGACTTGGGACCTGTTGTGCTACTGGCACGATGTTCTTGTTGTTCGGGAGAATTACAACCGAAGATGAGTTGCACGACTCGACGGCTTCAAGAATCTGCTCCGTGCTCGGGTTCATAGATTGACCGCCAGCAACTATGCACTGGACGCCTAGAGCGCTAAGTAGTCGTCTAACGCCAACGCCTACAGCTACAGCGACAACGGCTGTCTCGACCTCTGGCAGGTCCTTAGCCTGCGCCTCGGGGAGGTCTGCAGCGATCACCCAATCGTGTTCCTCTGCTGCGGCGCGCGCACGTCCTTCGGCGACCTCCTCAAAGAGGTCCGTGACCCGCACTTCGCGGGGCCTACCGGCTTCGATACCAGCCTCGATTGCAGCCCCAATGTCGTTGGTATGTACGTGACAGTTCCAAATACCGTCACCCCCAACGACGACTATCGAATCGCCGATAGCGCTCCACGCGTCGCGAAACATTCTCATTGCAGCATCATCGGATTCGAGCAGGAACATGACCTCGTATCGCAGATCTGCAACGTCATCGCCCGCCAAGTGCCGTTCAACAACTATTGGTGTCGCGACCTGCTCTGCCTGCGGCAGTGGACGGCCATCGACGACGTGCTGAAGCGACGCGATGAACAGCGTGAAACCGTGCCCTCCGGAGTCGACGACCCCAGCAGCGCGCAACGCAGGAAGCTGCTCCGGCGTGCGACGCACAGAATCATCTGCGGCGGTCTTCAAGAGGTCGAGCAAGTCCGCAAGTTCCACCTCGCGGCCATCCGTTGCAGCCTCTGCCGCTTCTGCTGTTTCGCGAACGACGGTGAGGATCGTTCCTTCGACGGGTCGCAATACAGCCTCATAAGCACTGTCAGCACCGCGACGCAACGCCGCGACAATCTCTGCGGACTCGATCGAAACTTTATCGGCAAACGCGTCCGCGAATCCTCGAAGAATCTGGCTCATGATCACGCCACTGTTGCCACGCGCCCCCATGAGCGAGCCCCGGCTAATCGCTAAACAAACCTCCGGCATCGCTTCGGCCGTCGCCAACTCCTTGCAAACTGACTCAAGTGTCAGCGCCATGTTTGTGCCCGTGTCGCCGTCGGGCACAGGGTAAACATTGAGGCGGTTCAGTTCGTCTTGATGTTCGCGCAAAGCATCCCGAAATGATTCGACCGCTCTGCGAAGATCTTGTGAGTCCATATTGGTCAAAGTCGCCATTGCGCTTGAGACTAAAGGATGCGGAGGCCGAACATTGCGGGTCGAAGAAATTGGTCTCGCGACTGCTACCGTGCCCTAGTTCCTAGTGGGCGTGCGTGCATCGCGCGTCCCGACTCACTTTGTACGAGGTTCAACCATGGCAGCAGTTTGTGAAGTGTGCGGCAAGAAGCCTCAGTTCGGCATGAAGCTCTCGCACTCCCACCGGCGCAGCAAGCGTCGCTGGAACCCGAACATCCAGAAGATCCGCGCCATCGTGAATGGCTCACCTCGTCGTGTCCATGCGTGCACCTCGTGCATCAAGGCCGGCAAGGTCACGAAGCCTTAATTAGGAGTTCGCCGTGCAAGGAGTCGTCAAGTTCTATGACCCTCAATCTGGCGAAGGCGTTGTAGTCACAGACACCGACCGCAAGGAATACGTGCTTGCTCCCGCTGCACTCGAGGGTTCGGTATTTCGCATGTTGCGCCAAGGCCAACGCATCGTTTTTGAAATTGCGGGAGACCAGGCGGTAAACGTCCGGAGTGGTGCAGAACCCGACATGGGGATGACCGCAGAAGTCTGACCCGCTTTTTCGCGCGAGCCCAGACAACTCCGAGCGGCTGAACACCGCCGAAGCGTTACAGCCGTGCCTTCAGCGCACCTAGCTGCGCCTGAAGTTCCTCCGGCAAACGATCGCCAAATGTCGCGAAGTGCTCTTCGATGAGTGGGACCTCATCTCGCCAAGCATCGTTGTCGACTAACAACAACTCATCGAGAGCTCCACCTGGCAGTTCGAGCCCATCTAGCTCGATCGATCCAGGTGCTGGCAGGCGCCCAATCGCGGTCGTGATCGCGTTGTCTGCTCCACCGACTCGATCAAATATCCACGCGAGTACTCGCGAATTGTCTCCGTATCCAGGCCACAGGAATTTGCCAGCAGCGCTCTTGCGGAACCAATTGACATAGAAAATCTTGGGAAGTTTCGACGCGTCCGTGCTGTTGCCGACCTTGAGCCAGTGCGCGAAATAGTCGCCCATGTGGTATCCACAGAACGGCAACATCGCGAACGGGTCGCGGCGCAGATTCCCAACAGCTCCAGCGGCCGCTGCCGTGGTCTCGCTCGCCATGATCGATCCGAGGAATACGCCATGTTCCCAATCGAAGGCTTCCGTAACGAGTGGCACGACCGTTGCACGACGGCCCCCAAAGAGAATTGCCGTGATCGGCACGCCAGCAGGGTCTTGCCATTCTGGAGCAACGCTCGGCACCTGATCTAGAGGTGCAGCGAAACGAGCGTTCGGATGGGCAGCTGGAGCGCTCGACCCAGGCGTCCAAGAGTTGCCTTTCCAGTCTGTGAGATGTGCTGGGGCTTCTGGAGTGAGTCCTTCCCACCACACATCACCATCATCCGTAAGAGCCACATTTGTGAAGATCGTGTTTCGATCGAGCGCAGCGATCGCATTCGGGTTGGTGTCGTTTCCTGTTCCTGGAGCGACCCCGAACATGCCGAACTCAGGGTTGATGGCGTAGAGCTGGCCGTCGGTGCCGAATTTCATCCAGCAGATGTCGTCGCCGATTGTCTCTGCTGTCCAACCGGGGATCGTTGGTTGCAGCATCGCGAGGTTTGTCTTGCCACAAGCGCTAGGGAACGCCGCCGCGATGTAACGAACTTCGCCAGCAGGATTTGTGAGCTTCAGGATAAGCATGTGCTCGGCTAGCCAGCCGTTGTCGCGAGCCATAGTTGAGGCGATACGCAACGCGAAGCACTTCTTTCCGAGCAGAGCGTTACCGCCGTATCCGGATCCGTAACTCCAGATTTCTCTGGTCTCAGGAAAATGAACGATGTACTTGTTGTCTGGATTGCATGGCCACTCAACATCTGCGGTGCCTTCGGGCAATGGCGCACCGACGCTGTGGACGCACGGAACAAATTCACCGTTCGAACCAAGTACTTCTAGCGCCCCAGAACCCATTCGGGTCATCACACGCATAGAGGCCGCGACGTAAGCGCTGTCTGTTAGCTGCACTCCGATGTGGGCGATCGGGCTACCTAGCGGACCCATCGAGAACGGCACGACGTACATCGTGCGGCCGCGCATTGCACCGCGATACAAGTCGCGCATGGTCGAGCGCATTTCGGCCGGATCACGCCAGTTGTTGGTAGGGCCTGCATCCGACTCGAGTGGCGAGCAAAGGTATGTGCGGTCTTCGACGCGGGCAACATCGCCAGCATCTGATCTAACATAAAAACTATTCGGACGCTTGGCTGGGTCGAGCGCAACGAATGTACCTGCGGCTACTAGGCGAGCCGCGAGTTCGGCTGCTTCTTCGGCTGAGCCGTCACACCACTCGATGGAATCCGGCCGAAGTAACTCAGCCCACTCCGACACCCATGTGTTGAGCGCAGCGTGGTTCGTTGGCGAGGTCGTTGTAGTCACGATTCTTTGTACCTCCGGTTTCATCCCGACCACGGTGCCGGTCCGCCGACACCGTTCTAGGAAAGGTACGAAATGATAAACCCAGAGCAATTCGCGATCTGAACCGACCATTTGACGTTTCACATATTCCACATCGAGCCGTAGAATCGCGCGAAGTATGGCGAAGGGATCCCGCTATGAGTGTGCACGCATACATACTGATCCAGACCGAGGTCGGCAAGGCGAGCAGTGTCGTAGATGCAGTCCGGGGCATCCCTGGGATTATCAGCGCCCATGATGTGACTGGTCCTTACGACGCGATAGTGCAGGCCGAGGCAAGTTCCGTCGACGAATTAGGAAAGATGGTTGTCAGCCAAGTGCAGTTGGTGCCGGGGATCACACGCACACTCACGTGCCCTGTCGTCAACCTTTGACTGTGGTGCTGCTCATTAGGCCACGCAACTCTTCAACCGACTGCGGGCGTGCCAGCAGGTAACCCTGCGCCATTTCACATCCGATCGTGCTGACCGCCGCGAGAGTGGTCTCGCACTCCAGGCCCTCAGCAATAACAACCATGCCCAGGTTGTGCGCGAGTTGCACGATCGCTGCGATGATTTCGGCGTCGTCGCCGGTGTCGATCGACTTGATAAATGTGCGGTCGATCTTGAGCACATCAAATGAAAACTTTCGCAAATACACCAAACACAGTGTTCCGGCACCGAAGTTGTCGAGCGACATTCTAAAGCCGAGCTTCGAAAGACTCTCTAGCGTTAGTTGGCATCGGCCAGGATTGTCGATCAAGCCTCTCTCAACTACCTCAAGGCTAACCAGAGTCGGACTTATACCCACTCGGTGAGCAATCGCCGCGACGTCCTCGACAAAGCGCTCCGACATCAACTGCCGCGCCGAAATGTTTATGCTCACCGTCGTTTCGGGCGCGACGGACTGCCATGCGAAGCAATCTCTGAACGCGCGCTCGCATACCCAGTTCCCTATGGTCCCGCTTACACCGATTTCGTCCGCGCTGCGAATGAAATCCTCTGGCCCGACAATGCCGAGCGGACCTCGATCCCAACGCACAAGCGCTTCAGCGCCTGTTATCGCACCAGTGTGCAGATCGAAGATCGGCTGATACTCGAGGCGCAATTCGTTCCGCTCGACGCAGCGACGCACCGCTGACTCAAAATCAAGTCTCGCGTGAGCGGTCAGGCGGGAGGACTCATCAAATACCTCGTATCGGTTACGGCCAGCGCGCTTGGCTTGATACATCGATGCGTCGGCGTTGCGTAGTAGGTCACTTGGTCTGTCGGCTACGCCGTCGGAAAGAGCTATCCCGATTGATACCGTGACGAAGGCTTCACTTCTACCGAGTGTGAACGGAGCATCGAATGCGACCTGAATTCGTTTCGCAATTTCGGCGACCTCGGTCGACGAAACCACGTCTTCGCAAAGTACGACGAACTCGTCTCCCCCTAACCGACCAAGTGTGTCGCTGTCGCGTATAGCGGCACCAATTCGAGCAGAGGCTGCGAGCAGAAGCCGGTCACCCGCATCGTGGCCAAGACTGTCGTTCACGACCTTGAAGCGATCGAGGTCGAGAAAAAGTACGGCGATGGCTGTCTCGTGACGTCGAGCACGCGCCATCGCTTGGTCGATGTGTTCGATGATCCGAATTCGGTTGGGCAGGCCCGTCAGAGGGTCACGCGACGCCATCAGTTGTAGCTGCGTCTCGTAGGCGCGTTGATCGGTTAGGTCTCGCATGACCACGGTGATTCGCGTCCCCGATCGAGACCTCGAAATCGCCACCGATGCCGGGAACGCATGCCCATCGCTATGGTGCGCAACAAGTTCAAATCGCACTACGTCATCGTTACTTCGCTCTTCGAATAATTTCGCTCCTAGTTCGATATTCGCGGAGTCGAACACCTCTGAGACTGGCTTCCCAACAGCAGCATCTGGTTGAACACCGACTAATTCGCTTGCAGCTGCATTGAAGCTAGCGATTTTCCCGTATTCAATTGTCACGATGGCATCACTCGCATTGTCGACAATCCCGCGATACCGCGCTTCAGAGTCGCGCAACGCAACCTCTGCATTGCGCTTCTCCGTAACGTCAGCGACACGCAGGAATAAGCACGCAAGATCGGGCACATCTAGCTTGTTGAACACTTTTCCCTCAGCGACGACCCATGAGCCATCGCGGCAATGCAACCGTATTTCTATCGACGACTCGCTTGCTGGCCTCGACAGAAGCACTGAAAAAAACTCAGATACCATTGCGATGTCATCTGAGTGAACATAATCAGTGACGAGCGTGCCGACCATTTCATGATTCGAGTATCCAAGTATCGTCTCGGTCGCCTTCGATACCCATTCGAATCGCAGGTCAGGGCCGACGATCACAACAATTTCAGAAAGATTGTCGGCGACCATCTCCAAGCGCGCTGACAGCCGTCGCCTAGCGAAGAGTTCATACTGTTGACTGACCAAGCGTTCGGCGTTTTCAGAATTGACCAGCGAAATTTCTACGGGGTCAAGTGTTGCAATGATGCCCAGATATTCCTCGCCGTCGAATACGGGCCGAGAACTTACGCGAACTGAGACAGGCTTGCCCGTGGCATGCGTGTAAGTAGCAACGATATGCTCACCTAGCCCAGATTTCGTTCGGGCAAGGCGTTGCTCCGCTAAGTCGCGTTCGTCCCGATGTATGTAGTCAAGTAGCCGGTGGCCAATCATTTGTACTGGCGCGTAACCGAGGATCTGTGCTGCTGCGTCGGTGATAAAGACGGTTGCTCCCTGGTCGTCGACTACCCACACCGCGGAATTGAGACCACCACTCGAACTCGCGAGCAGAACTTCACTAGCGCTCTGCCAGAAATTCGGGTCTCCTACACCCATGCGTCACCCGCCTGCCACAAGCAAGAACTAAACCCAAGAACCCCGACGCACTCCCCTAGGTACAGCGTCTACCTCATTGCGTCAGGCGACAATAGACAGAACATAATTTAGGCTACTTATCGTGGCCGATCGGGACGCTGCGTACCCGAACGAAGGTTCCTGCGCCTGTGGCGCTCCACCGCTAGTCCGACGAGGCGATCAACCAACTCTGGGTATGAAAGGCCACTCGCTTCCCAAAGTTTTGGGTATAAAGAGAATGGCGTAAAACCCGGCATCGAGTTGAGTTCATTCACAAGCCAGCCCCTGCACGGTCCGGTCACTTCATAGAAAAAGTCGACCCGCGCCAACGCTTCTCCTCGACACGCATGAAACGCCGCGATCGCTAGTTCACGCACCTGTTCGAGTTCGGATTCAGAAAGCTCAGCCGGGATCTTCGTGACGGTCTGACCGTCGCAGTACTTGTCTTCGTACCTGTAGAACTCGGCAGCCGAGATGAGTTCGCCCGCGATGCTCGCGACGGCCGGATCGTCTCCGATGATTGATATCTCGATCTCTCGCGCTTCGACGAACTCTTCTACAAGAACCCATTCGTCATATTCGAGAGCGAACTCGATTGCTGCTGCGAGTTGAGCCTTGTCATGCGCTTTCGATACTCCAACCGAACTCCCCATGTTCGCTGGCTTCACGAAACACGGTAATCCGAGTTCTGCTTTGACTCTTTCGCAGAACGCGTCGCGATCCCCGCCGTCACGGAATTCCCGATAGGCCACTTGCGGTAGGCCACATGCGGCTAGCGCGCGCTTCATGGCAATCTTGTCCATCGTGAGCGCGCTCGCGAGTACACCAGCGCCCACATACGGCAAACCTGCTACTTCGAGCAGTCCTTGAATCGTGCCGTCTTCGCCGAAGGGACCATGCAAGATTGGAAAAGCGACATCGATTCTCAAATGTGCCCGACCGTCATCGAAACGCAAGCTCGGTTCTGTGCCGTTCGCAACCAAGGATACCGGTGTGCCCGCGGCTTCAAATTCGCCAGGGAACTGCCCATCCCCGCTGGCCAAAGTCGCTAGAGCCTTTCCGGCTAAAAGCCACTCGCCATCCGTCGTGATCCCGACCGGAATGACCTCGTAACGATCTGGGTCGAGCGCCTTCGCAATCGAGACAGCAGAAACCCGACTGACATCGTGTTCGGCGGAGCGACCACCGAACAACAACAACACGCGCATGCGGCTCGATGCCATCGACAGACGCTACCCAGCGACTTGCAGAACGGCCCGTATACCTAGACCCATAAGAAATAGTCCACCGAGCCCGTACGCGAGTTCCATTTGGCCGCGTGCTTTCCATACGTAACGGTATGAGTAGAGCAAGCCAACGCTGATGAACGCTACAAACCCATAGAACATGTGAAATCGTGGTGGCTCGAATTCGCTGCCGGTTACAAGGAACACACCCAGAAACACCTGAATCAGCATCGCGACTTGCGCGCCAACTACTAGAACCCATGCCAGCTTACGAATTGCGCCGACCTTACGGGCCACGAGCATGACGACGCCAGCGAGCGCGTTAGCTCCGATCGACAAATAGCCCCAAGTCTCATGGAACGCCCGCATCGGCTAGAGCGCCTGATCGTCGCTACTCGCGAACGTAGTGTCTCCGCCTCGGAGCGCTGCCTTTAGAACCTTGCCCGCAGGATTTCGTGGCAATGGTTCTGCTCGAAACTCGACGTACGCAGGTACCTTGAAGTCGGCGAGACGCTCTCGACAGTGAGCCTGCAACTCTTCGGCGGTAACTGTTGCACCTGTCTTTAGATGAACGACCGCTTTGACTTCTTCACCTAGCTGTACATGCGGTACGCCGATGATCGCCGCGTCAACGACGCCGGGGTACTCATACAAGACGTTCTCAATCTCGACACAGTAAATGTTTTCGCCAGCGCGAATAATCATGTCTTTGGCACGGTCGACGATGTAGACGAATCCTTCTTGGTCCTGCTTGGCGATATCGCCTGTGCGGAACCAGCCATCGACGAGCACCTCTGCATTCACCTCTGGGCGATTCCAGTAGCCGCGCAACATGATGGTCGGACCTTTGACCCAAATCTCGCCCTGCTCGCCTGGCGGCACAGCCTTGGCATCTTCACCGCGAATCTCTAGTTCGACGGTCGGCACCGCACGCCCGCAACTCGTCGGATGGGCGAAATAGTCGTCACCACCGAGAGCGGTAGCAACCGAAGCAGTCTCGGTTAGGCCATAGGCAGTCGAGAGGGTCTTGCGAAGATTCGGGAACGCCTGCTCGATTCGCTCGACAAGCTCGGGCGCTGCCGGAGCCCCGCCGTAGCTCGCGGTCTTCACCGACGACAAGTCATATTCACCGAAGTTTGGCGCCTCAATTATTCGCCACATGATTGTCGGAACACCACCAATGCTCGTGACTCGTTCGGTCTGGATTGTTGCCATCGCGTCGTCCGGCTCGAATCGACCGGGCGGCATCAGCACAAGCTTTCCGCCGGTCGCGTAATTCACGACCATGGTCGCCAAACAGCCAGTGACATGAAACAGTGGAACTACCAAAAGCGCAGCGTTCTGAGTACCGTCATCGCTAGCGCGCGTAGACACCCCTGCCATCAACTGAATAAGCCCTAGGCAGATGATGTTCTGCAGGTTCGCGATCGTCTGCCGCTGGGTAATGGTGGCGCCCTTAGGTCGACCCGTCGTCCCAGATGTATAGAGAATCGCGAGAATATCGTCTTCGTGCAGTTCGGTAGTTGGGATGCCAGGGTCATCTTCCGAACCGAGCAGCGCATCAAAACTGCGCGCTCGCGACTCAGAGCCAGCTTCGGTTTCTCCTATGACGAATACGTGCTCTATAGAAGGAAGTTCACCCAAGATCGGCTCGATCAGATCGAGGCGCTTGCGGTCGGCGATAAGCACCTTGCATCCGCTGTCATCGATCGCGAACTGGAGTTCTTCACCCTTCTGCCATGCGTTGAGCGGCACAACAACCGCGCCGAGAATCGCGCCTGCCCAAAATGTAATGACCCACTCGGGGTTGTTGGCTGAGACGACAGCAACGCGATCCCCCTTTGCCACACCGAGTTCAGCGAGGCCCCTCGCCACGCGGCGCGCACTTAGATCGTGCTCGCCAAACGTGTAACGCCGCGTTCCTTGCACAAGAAACGTGACCTCACTTCTGGCCGCATTTTCAGCCATAAGCGACCGCATATTTTCTCTACGAGACTTGTAGACCTGGACTTGACAACCGAGCACGTCTTCAACCACGATCTCGAGCGGACCGCCTGGACCGGTGACCTGTTCTAGTGCTTCTTGCATCGTCGGCACAGCGGACTCGCCTTTCGGTAGATGCCCATTTGGGCGAAAGCGGCGAGGCTAGCGACTGACACCGGCAGCTAGACGAGTCCGAACAAAACCTCCCTCAACTATCGCCCTCTTATCGCCGAATAGATACTTGGGCGGAGACAAGGGGCAAAAACCATGGATACTCCTAAGACCGTCGCCACAGCCACGCTCGACAACCGAGCGCCAGACGCTTCGGTGGTCGCCACCGTAGCGATAGCACGTGCAGCTGCAGTATGCGCAACGCACCTCGCCAGCCGACGTGTGATCGCTCGCTGTGATCCGAAGCTCACGATCACTACACAACCGAACAGACTTCACGACCTGCTCGTGGCTCTGATCGAACAAGCTTCCGGAAGGTTCGGCACTCCATGCGACGTTCGGCTCAGCGCTGCTCGTGTCGGCAAAAGAGTTGTGCTCGAAATAGACGGTGGGCCATTAACTTCACCTGGAGTAACGCGGCTTTACGGTCTGGCGCTAGCTGTGCGCGGCCGCGTCGAACTCGCATCTGAAGACCAAACCGGTACTTCGCTACGAGTTCACATTCCGCAGGGCAGAACCGGTGACCTGCCCGACAACGTCGCGTAGAGCGTTGTCAGTCGGAGTCGCGCGTACGGAGGAACTTCTCGATCTCTGCGGCGAGTTCGTCGGCGCTTGGCAAATGTTCGCCTAGCGGCCCGGCTTCGTCTGTCGGGTAGTCGATCTGATGTTCGAGTTGATCGACGATCGAGCGAACATCCGGTCTTTCGGAGAGTCCTTCTTCGACCCTGTCCCTGTAAGCCGCCGCACGTCGGTCGATGTGGGCTAGTTCTGGCGTGATCCCGTAACGGTCGGCTAGCCGTGCGAGCATTGAGCGCACCGCCGGTGGCGAAGCCGATCCAGAAACGTACTGAGGGACTTGTGCCCAGAATGCAGCAGAACGAAGCCCAGCGACCCCGAAAGCGTGTTGGATCACGGTGTTGAGGCCCGTGGGACCGACGTACTCGCTACGCAGTTCGCCGAGTTCTTGGGCAAGGCTTCGATTCGCTGCCGTGGCGAGCACAGGCACAGGACGACGGTGGGTTGTAAGCGATGGCATGCCACCCAAGGCCACGGCGTCAACGACGCGCAAACTGTTTGCGAGGTCGACGAACCAACCCGCAACTGTTGGCCACTTGATCGATGGCTCAGGACCTCGGACGACAACTATGTCTCGACCGAGTCGACCGGACCAGATTTCGATTTCGGGCCAGTCGATCTGACGGATACCTCCATCGGTCAGAGTGACGTTTGGACGCACTTGCTGCAGATCGAGCAATTCGGTCAGATCAACTTTCGCGAAAAGCTCGGCGTCATCCATTTGTTCGATGAGCGCGTCTACGGTGCCTCCACCGGCGAGGCCCGCATCGACCCATCCGCGCAGGGAATAGACGAGTACTGGCTCGGCCAGATCGGGAAGTTTGTCTACATGCAACATGATCACTACAGGGTAGGTCTACGCGAGTCGGTACGGTTGCACCGTGCAGATACGAATCATGACCGAACCCCAGCAAGGTGCTTCGTACGACGACCTGCTGGCGGTGGCAAGACTTACAGAAGAGCTGCGCTTCGACGCATTCTTCCGGTCGGACCACTACACGAGAATGGGCGCTGGCTCTCCCCTGCCTGGCCCTACGGACGCATGGATCACGCTCGCTGGCCTCGCCCGCGACACTTCAACCATCAGACTCGGCACACTCGTGACCGCTGGAACATTCCGATTGCCTGGACCACTAGCTATTTCGGTCGCGACCGTCGATGCGATGAGCGGTGGTCGTATCGAACTCGGACTCGGCACTGGCTGGAACACAGACGAGCACACCGCGTACGGAATCCCGTTCCCAAGCCTCAACACACTGTTCGAACGATTCGAAGAACAGCTAGCAATTGTCACTGGGCTATTCGGAACGGAAGTCGGGTCGACATTTTCGTTCGAAGGCACCCATTATCAACTTAAGGACTCACCAGCACTACCAAAACCTGTGCAGGCGCGATTGCCAATAATCGTTGGGGGCTACGGCACGCGCCGCACGCCTCGTCTCGCAGCTACATACGCCGACGAATTCAACGTACCGTTCCCGCCGGTCGAGGTCTTCGCCCGGCAAGTAGGCCACGTGCGCGAAGCCTGCGAACTAATAGGCAGGGACCCTGCATCACTTACATGCTCGGTCGCGTTGGTGGCGTGTGTCGCGAGCAACGAATTCGACATGGCAAGGCGCGCAGCAGCAATCGGACGCGAGCCGAGCGAGCTACGCCAAAATGGCGCCGCTGGCACTCCTCAAGAAGCTCTCGATCGCATCGCTGAGTATGCAGCAGCCGGAGCGACGCACGTCTACTTGCAACTGCTCGATCTAGCGGACCTCGATCAGATGCGACTCATTGCCGCCGAAGTTGCGCCGCACCTAGCCTGAAAGGTCTAGCCAAATGCCAATCAAGTTCGGAGTACACACCGGCCTCCAGAACACGACAATTGCCGATCTTCAATCAGTCTGGCGTCGATCTGAAGCGCTTGGATTCGACTGGATCTCGATTTGGGATCACTTCTACGCAGCCGACGCTGTCGGCACACACTCGCTAGAGGCAGTCGCAGCACACGCAGCTCTCATTGCCGCGACGAGCCGCGTGCAATGCGGATCGCTTGTCTACTCAGCCGGTTATCGCCACCCGGCCGTGTTGGCCAACACGATGACAACACTCGACCAACTCTCGAATGGTCGCGTTGTCCTCGGGCTCGGTGCTGGGTGGCTACGAACTGAGTATGACGCATATGGCCTCGACTACGGCACGCCGAGCGAACGCTTAAGAAAACTCGAGGAATACATCCAGTGCATGCGCTTGTTACTGTCCGAAGATCGCGCAAACTTCAGCGGCGAGTTCTTCGATCTGACCGACGCTGCGTGCGACCCGAAACCAGACCAGGCGCGCTTGCCAATCTGGATCGGCGGCGGTGGAGAGAAAGTGACTTTACGAATCGCGGCACAACACGCCGACGGCTGGAACGTGCCGTTCATGTCGCCGCAGGTGTGGGCGGATAAAGCCGCCGTACTCGATCAGCATTGTGAACGAATCGGTCGCGACCCGTCATCGATCACAAAATCGGTCAACGTCGGTATCGCTAAGGACGAAACCGATCTCGTTGCCCAATACGGCAAGTTGACGAACGCCGTCCGCGCCGGCGTATTCATGGGCAGCGTCCAAGAAATGGTCGACATGGCTGGTGCTTATTGCGAGGCTGGGGCCGAGTATCTAATCGTTGCGATGCGCGCTCCGTTTCATGTCGATGTCCTCGATATGTTTGCAGCCGAAGTCATACCAGCGGTACGCACCGCGTAGCCCGGCGCATGGACAACGGCGAGTTTCGCTTCGACCCTCTCACGAGGCGCTGGGTAAACATCGTTGCTCACCGCCAGGGTCGCCCGAATCTCGATAATGGCGGGTGCCCATTTTGTGTTGGTGGTATCGAAGCTCCGGAGCCGTACGAGGTATCACATTTCACAAATCGTTGGTCTTCGTTCTCCCCCGGCGACGCTGTGGCATTCACCAACGTCGAGCCAGAAAATCCGCGCGACGCCACTTCGGTTGTCGCCACCGGAGCAGCCGAGGTCATCCTTTACTCTCCCGACCACGCGGCTTCCTTAGCGACGCTCAGTCACGCGCAAGTCCGACTTGTCGTCGACCTGTGGGCCGAGCGCACAGCGGCTCTACTTAGGCGTCCCGAGATCGAATATGTCCTCGTCTTTGAAAACAGAGGCGCAGAAGTTGGCGCAACAGTCGACCACCCGCACGGACAGATTTATGGCTTCCCGTTCATGCCACCCGAACCGGCTCGAGAGGCGACGATCAATCTCGCCCACGGCTGTGCATCGTGCGCCGAACTTGCCCTAGAAAGTGAGGGCGAGCGTCTCGTACATAGCTCAGATTCGTGGCTCGGATACCTGCCTTTCGCGAGCGCTTATCCGTATGGCGTACGCCTTACTTCAGCACGCCATGTCGGACGCCTTGTCGATCTCGATGACGTCGAGCGCGACGGCCTAGCAACCGCGTTGATCGACCTTCTAAGTCGGTACGACAACCTCTGGACAGACTCGCCACTCGCCTCTGCACGTTTTCCGTACTTGATGTGGATACACCAGGCGTCAAAGTCGGACACTGGCGAGCAACATTTGCATATCCACTTAGCCCCACCACATCGCTCGCCCGGCATCCCTCGCTACGTCGCGAGTGGCGAACTCGGTAGCGGAACGTTCTCTAATCCAGTAGCGCCAGAGCGCGCAGCAGCCGACCTTCGAGCTGCCGAGTCATGAAGCCGAAGCGGTCCGGAGTTGCGCGCGCGCCTGGCAGAGTGAACCTGATTGGCGAACATACCGATTACCAAGAAGGGTTTTGTCTACCGGTCGCGATCGATCGCGAAGTACAAGTCGAGTGGACGGCCCGCAAGGATGACGTCATCACAGTGCAGTCACGTGCCTTCGATGAAATCGCGACCCTCGACCCAATTGCCACGTCATCCCAAGACTTTCCCGCGTGGGCTGCGATCCCTGCCGCGATGGTTAGCGTGTTATCCGACCACGGGTGTAATCGAGTCGGCATAGACGTAGCAGTCGAATCGAGTATTCCCATTGGAGCCGGTCTGTCGTCGTCGGCCGCCGTCTCTATCGCCTTCGGGATGGCAATCGCTTCAGCAGCGGACTTTGCGCTCGGCCCTGCCGACCTCGCACGCGCCGCGCGATCCGCCGAAGTTCTGGCCACCGGCGTGCCTTGCGGCTTGATGGACCAATTCGCGTCAGTCCACGGACGTGCCGGGCACGCCCTCTTTCTCGACTGCAGAACCCATACTGTTACACCCATCGCGATTCCACCAGACCTCGCGATACTCGTGGCCCATTGCGGTGTCCCACGATTGCTGGCCGACACCGAATACGCGCAGCGCCGCGCAGAGGTCGAAGTCGCTGCAACAAGACTCGGAGTCAGGACACTCCGGGACGCATCGCCAGAGGATGTACACAACGATCGGTTCGCCCGCCATGTCGTCTCAGAAAACCGCCGGACCCTCATGTTCGTTGCAGCTCTTCGCCGTGGACGGTTTAAGGAACTCGGCACTCACATGCTCGATTCGCACGCATCGCTTCGCGACGACTTTCGCGTCAGCACACCCTCACTTGATTCACTCGTTGAATCTTTCATGTTTGCTGGGGCGATCGGAGCTCGGCTGACCGGCGCAGGTTTTGGGGGCTGCGTTGTAGCGATTTGCGATGCAAACGACGCACCTCGCGTAATGGACCTGACCATCGCGAGATACCTTGCCTTAACAGGACTCGAGACGGAGCCTTTCGTTGCCAACGCTTGCGGCGGCGCGAGCCTCCTGGTGTCTCCGAATTAGGTCAACGAGAGAAAGCAGTACCCGATGCCGACGCTCTTCACGAAAATCATCGACGGTGATATCCCCGCACGGTTCGTATACAAGGATGATCTCGTTGTCGCGTTTCTCACTATCGAGCCGATGCACGCTGGCCATACCCTCGTTGTTCCACGAGCGGAATACGACCACTGGATTGACATGCCACCGGAGTTGAATGCCCACGTTTGGGCTGTAGCGCAACGTATTGGCAAAGCCATAGACAAGGCTTTCTCACCACATCGCGTTGGCGTCCTAGTAGTTGGAGACGAAGTCCCGCATGTCCATGTTCATGTCACAGGATTCGAGACAGTAAGCGAGTTAAGTTTCGCAAATGCTCGCCACGACGTAACGGCCGAAGAATTCGATGAATGGGCCGATCTGCTGCGAGCCGCTCTAGCGAAATGATTTCTACATGCGATCGAGTAAGTCCTGTTTCTTCGTTTGAAATTCAGCGTCGGTGAGAACGCCCGAGTCTCGCAACCTTGCTAGCGCGTCGATCTGTTCTGGAATTGACGCAGCATGTTCCGCTGGTGCCGCGGTCTGCACAATGGTCGGCGAACTCCATACCGCGCGGCGTCGTTCGTGTGCCTCTGCGGCCTTGTAGATCTCTTGTTGTACGCCATCGGGGTGGCGCACGTCTTCGAAGGTGCTCTGGCCATCTTTGCCAGCCGACTCGATCGAAATATCTCCGGCCCCGATAATGCGTTCCCACACCGACTGCTCGAAATTGATGTTGTTGATTCGCGACAGCGGGATTTCGACGCCACGCTTAGCGATTACGCCCGTTCGAAATATGACTCTTTCGCTCGTGACAACGAAGTAGGTGAATGTCCAGTCGAAATACTTGATGACAAGCCAGCCAGTCCATGCCACAGCCAACAGCGCCCAAATCCACAAGAAGACCTTTTGAGTATTGCCAGCGAAAGTCGAAACCACAGCTACGAACAGCAATGCGAGTGGAATGCCCGACCCAATCTGCTTTCCGAAGAACCACCAGTGTGGTCGCAAATCGAGACTTACCGTCTCATCGTCCTGCAAAAGTCTTGTCGGGTAGGCCATGGCCAAATCGTACGCCTCAAGCGTTACGTCGTTGATGATCTAGCGCCATCAGGTAGCCCATCGCCATGTCAGTTTTCTGGAATCGTCGCGTTAGCTCGTGGAACGCTGGTCCGTGATTTAGGTGGACAAGGTGACTGAGTTCATGAACGATCACGGCGTCAAGAACAAATCGTGGCACCTCGGCCAGGCGACTCGATATACGCACGGTGCCGCTTTGCGTGCAGACACCCCAGAGAGCAAGCTGACGTTCGCTCCACTCAATACGATCCGGAACGGGTAGCGAATATCTCTTAGCAAGATCGCGTGCGCGCGCTGTCAGATCGATCGTTGTTGTAGTTGCGCGCCGTTCGAGTCGGGCACGAAGTTCCTCTCCGATCCGCCGAGCCTCGACCGGACTCATGCGGGGCGGATGTGTGACAAGAATGTGGTCGACTTCTAGAACCGCTTCGACCCTGCGTCGCCGAGCGGAACCAGCTTTCAATTCGAGAGGCAATCGCTTGCGACCTGTCGTTTCGGATAACGAGGCGAGATCGAGTTCTAGTTGCATTAGGCCCAACCCAATTCGTCGAGCCTGTCGTCGTCAATGCCGAAGTGGTGAGCGAACTCATGCACGAGCGTCTCATAAACGTTGCGGAATAGTTCTTCTTCATCATTACTCACTGCGCAAAGCGCGTTGCGAAAGAGGAGTATCCGGTCGGGCATTGCGACGGGCCCAGCCATGTAACCAGGTAGCAACGGTCCGGGTCCCGAATAGCCGCGGCCCTCATACAAGCCAAGCAAATCGCCACCTGTTGCACACTGCTCTGGCGTCGGTTCATCCTGAACGATGACGGCAATGTTTTCTAGCAACTCGAACAACCGTGAAGGGAGCGCATCCATCGCGTCGGCCGCAATTTGCTCGAACTCTTGGTCAGAAACTTGCATCGGTCTAAAAGAATAGACATCGAAAAAGTTTCTCTTTACACGGACTTCGAATAGTCCTAGGTTTCTTAAGTGCCGGCACCTCGCCGACCTGATCCAACGCAGCGCGTCGCTGCTCCCGGCCTCGGGGCCAGTGAGAGATGTATGCGAAACGTTGGATTCTCGGTGGCGCCGGGGATGGCTAGCGAGTGTGCGCGCAAGCCATCTGTTGCGGTAGCCGTCAGGAAACTGCAACCGCTGGTTGAGGGCTCCGGGCCTGTCCGGTCGGAAACGATCGCCGCCCGGGGTCCCTTCAGTGGCGCTTCTACGGTCCGGCCGTTGCGACGGTGTCCGAACGCGTCTCTATAGTCGCCGTTGTGAATGTCCTAGAAGGCCTCGACGAACGTCAGCACGTAGCCGTCACTGCTCCTGTAGGAAAACCTTTAGCAATTCTCGCGCCCGCTGGTTCTGGGAAAACTCGCGTGTTGACCCGTCGTATCGCGTGGCTGTCGAATGAGTCGCAAATAAATCCGAAAAACACTCTTGCGGTCACATTCACGCGCAAGGCTGCAAATGAGCTCGGAAGTCGCCTCGCGGCGCTCGATGCTGACTCAGTTACCGCTGGAACGTTCCATGCCCTGTGCCTAGCGCAGCTACGTGGGCGGCAAGCCGGCCGCGGCCAAGAACTCCCGACGTTGCTAGAGCGCAAGGCACGCATCCTTGGCGCCCTTGTTGGAGGCCGCGGCGCCGAACAAACAACGCGAATCAACGAAGCTGCTGGCGAAATCGAATGGGCGAAGGCTCGCACCATCAGGCCCGACACTTACGAAGCCGAAGTTCACGCTGCCGACAGGCAGGTCCCTCGCCCCGCTGCCGAAGTCGCTTCGATTTTTGCACGCTACGAAGCCGAGAAGAAAAAGCGTGGCCTAATCGATTTCGATGACCTCTTGTCGTGGTGCGCCGACGCTCTAGAACAAGACCCCGATTTCGCAACATCAATTCGGTTTAGGTACAGGCACTTTTTCGTCGACGAGTTTCAAGACATAAGCCTCGCTCAGCTAAGGGTCTTGCGTGGTTGGCTTGGACCCCGACAAGACATCTGCGTAGTGGGCGACGACGCACAGTCGATCTACAGCTTCGCTGGTGCCGAAGCATCTGTTCTCGTTAACTTCGCTCGACACTTTCCAGGGGCTGTAACCATCCGACTCGGCACCAATTACAGGTCAACTCCTCAGATTGTCGCAGTTGCAAACGCCGTGCTCAAAGCAGATAGGCGTCCGGGCCGAGCGCTCCCGCTCACGACTCGCGAGAGTGGCAGCGCTCCAACGGTCGATGCATATGCCGACGAAATCGCCGAGGCTCGCGCAGTCGCGAAAGAAGTGCGGCGAGTCCACGACCACGGCACGCCATGGCGCGAGATCGCGGTGCTTTATCGGACTAACGCTCAGTCCGCTGCATTCGAAGAAGCTTTCCGCAAGCTCAATGTGCCGTACAGGCTTCCTGGTGTCGGCACCTTCTTGAGTCGTCCCGAAGTGAAAATCGCGCTCGACGAGCTAAAGAAGGTCGAACGGGCGACTCCGAATCGTCCTTTCTCCGATCACCTAACAGATCTCGCGTACCACGGGACGGTGCCTCTTTCCGAGGACGAGACTTCTGATGAAGCCGTAAGTGAACGCTCAGCGTACGCAGATGCACTGATTCGTTTCGGGCACGAGTACCTAGACGCAGAGGGCACAACTGGATCGCTCGTCGGGTTCGTCGCTTGGCTCGGCGCAACAACCCGCGGCGAATCAGATCCGAGCGACAATGCCCGCGATGCTGTCGACTTCGTGTCTTTCCATCGAGCGAAGGGCCTGGAATGGAGCCATGTGTTCGTCACTGGCGTAGAACAAGGCCTCGTCCCAATCTCGTTCGCTCGCACTGAAGAGGCGCAGTCTGAAGAACTCCGGCTCCTGCATGTTGCGCTGTCGCGCGCTATCGATGCACTCCACGTGAGTTGGGCGCAAACGCGCACCATCGCTGGCCAGCCACGAAAGCGCAAGGCCGGCAAATGGATCGAAATTATCGAAGAGGTTGCCAGCGGATTTGGCCAACCTCCAGCAGCCGATGCACGAACACAGCTCGGAAAGCTGCGCAAATCCCTCAACCAAAATGGCTCAGAGCTCGACCTCGTCGACCGAGCGCTATTCGCCGAACTCAAGCAGTGGCGTATCGATACCGCACGCGCCGTTGAGATCCCTGCGTTCGTAGTCTTTTCTGACAAGACTCTTAGAGAAATTGCGACCAGGCGTCCCACAACCCGCGTCGCTCTCCTAGAAA
Organism: Actinomycetota bacterium; assembly: GCA_005779395.1. GTDB lineage: Bacteria > Actinomycetota > Acidimicrobiia > IMCC26256 > PALSA-610 > SXJQ01. Next base: position 32,704 of record SXJP01000008.1, on the reverse strand, counting down.
TAAATGGAGTCGGCGACACCAAACTCGATCGTTACGGCGAAGCGATACTCCAACTAATACGGGAACACAAAGCCTCGTAAGTAGTGAACCGAAGTATTACCGTCGACGTATCCACGACTTCGATGCTGCCGCCGAACGACTTGCGCAACTCGTTTTGCGCTACACGCACGATCGTCTTGCGTTAGATCCGGTCCCTCTCGATAGATCGCTACGCGCAGAAGACCTCGAACGCCTGGTTGCTACCCCTATTACCGAAGCGGGAAATGATCCTGAGGCAATTCTCAGCCTTTTCGAACAGGTCATCGCGCCCGCGATCTTGTCGGTCGACTCAACTCGGTTCTTGTCTTTTATTCCAGCAGCACCGACCAAAGCATCCTTGTTATTTGACATGGTGGTCTCTAGCGCTTCCCTGCAGGGCATTTCGTGGCTTGAGGCGTCGGGCGCGATCCACGCAGAGAATCAGGCGCTCAGGTGGATTGCGGACTTGGCCGGAATGCCAGGATCCGCGGGTGGCGTATTCGTAAGTGGAGGAAGTGCTGCAAACCTGTCGGCACTCGCGGTCGCACGCGAGACAGCGAAGACGATCCACGGGACATCAGCGAGATTTGCAGTCGCAGTCAGCGCACAGACTCATAGCTCAGTCGCCAACGCAATGCTCTTGCTGGAAACCGACGCATTGGTGGTCGAAGCAGTCGATCATCGTTTGACTGGGCCCAAACTGCGCGAAGCGATTGCGGGCTCTTCCCAACCAGTGTGTGCAGTTGTCGCAACCGCAGGTTCCACGAACGCTGGCCTTATCGACGATCTCTCTGGCATCTCACAGGTTTGTAGAGAAAACAACATTTGGATGCACGTCGATGGTGCGTACGGTGGAGCGGCATTGCATGCACCATCGGCACGCGAAAGATTCGCTGGCATCGAAGGCGCTGACTCGTTTGTCGTCGACCCACACAAGTGGCTTTTCGCGCCTTACGACTGTGCTGCGTTGCTATACCGCGACCCAAACCAGGCGCGCGCTGTTCATACTCAAAAGGCCAGCTATCTAGATGTGCTGCACGAAGAAACAGCCGAGTGGAACCCGAGCGATTACGCCTACCACCTCACTCGGCGCGCCCGGGGTCTGCCACTTTGGTTTTCTTTAGCTGTGCACGGAACGAACGCCTACCGCGAAGCTATCGAGAAAGTCCTAACCACAACACGCCGTGTAGCAAATCTCATTCGCCAACTCGACCACGTTGAACTCGTTCTCGAACCCGAGCTATCCGTAGTGGTGTTTCGACGTATTGGGTGGACACCCGACGAGTACTCGAGTTGGTCAAAGCAGTTGCTCGAAGACCAGATCGGATTCGTCGTTCCCACAAAATGGGACGGCGAAACTGTCTGTAGGTTCGCGTTCTTACACCCGAATACGACCATCGATATCGTCGGCGAGATTCTCGCCACCATGCAGTAACGCTTCCTCCTAGCAGGCCCCCCACATGCCGACATCTCTCGCACGCGCTACTAGCTCGAGCTGCAACTGTGTTCGCGAATATCGCCCGTTGGGCGGGAGAACGAACCACTCAGCAAGTCCTGCCGCTAGCAGTTCATCTGAGAATCTAGAACCATCCCTGTATACATGCGCGAGCGTCCGGCCGTACTTGTCGGTTCGCTCGCGATCGAACTCGATACGAACATGCGCGTTCATTAGTCGTCGCTTCGCGTAGTCCGATGCCTCCGGCCCGAAACACTCAACGCCCATCTCAGGGTGCTTGGTCTCTGGCGTGTCGATGCCCAAAATTCGTACAGTCACAGTTGTCGCGTTGGCAAAATCGACGACGATCGTGTCGCCGTCTATGACATCGATCACTGTTGCTTGGTATCTGGTCGGCTCGCCACCAGCCCACCATCCCGTAGCGACCGCCAGCGAGAAGGCGGCAATTGCCACGAGCACGACCCTGAAGCGAGCCATGGATAAAACCGTAGCTGACCTGCGCGACCTTCTCTGCAACAATGAGCGAGTAGGTAAAGCAGATTCGCTACGGTGCGATCTGTGAAATGGATCGTGCGGCTAATAGCCCTCTTGGTTGTCGCTTCGACTGTCGGGCTTGCGACTCTCGTGTTGGATACGCGTTCTAGCCTTGACAAAAGCCAATCAGCAGTGGCCAACGAGTGGACAGAACTCAGGCCTGACATCGTTGCCCGTTACGTCGTGTTAGCCGACGCCAACAACTTGCTCCGAGACAGCGGCGGACCTAGCCGGACAATCGTGTCTGATATCGACGCCGCGTTGCGTGAGTGGGATGCGCTAGTTGAAGACGAGAGTGACCTCGCCGATCAACTGCACTCAGCTAATGAACTCGAAGGTCTCGCTCGCAGGCTCGACAAGGTGGTCACAGCATCGCCCCAAACCCAAACCGAACAACAGCTCGCCGCCCTCGTCGATTTCGCGAACCTCAAAGTCGACGCATCTGTTATCAACGAACTCATCGAAAAATATCAGTCAGATCTCGATGGCAGTTTCGCGAAACTGCTTGCGGGTTCCCTCGGGTTCGAAGAACTTCCGGCCTTAGTTTCATAAAAACCCTGGTCAATAGTGCCATCTGCGAGTTGGCAGCGGGTAGCTGTCTCATCCGTCGTGCATACTTGCTGCCATGGAACTCTCACTGGTCCTTGTCATCGTGGTGCTCACAGCGACAGTCAGCGTCGCTGTCGCGGTCGCATTCTCGCGACGTCATCAACCGCTACTTATGCCGAGTAGCGCCGACCCTGAGGGAGTCTTTCGCGCAGCCATCGATGAGGTCCTGAGGCGGGTGAACCAAGACATATTGAATGAGCGCGGACGAACGAGTGAACAACTCGACCAAAAGAAGGAACTAATTGATGCCTCGCTTGTGGAGATGCGCAAGCAACTCGACGCAGTGAAAACATCGATCCAAGAAACCGAGGTCTCCCGTAGCCGCAGTTTCGGGGAGTTGAACCAACAACTCTTAGCTCAATCCGAAGGAGTAAATGCGCTGACCGCAACCGCCGGTCAACTTCGCGACGTACTCGGCAACGTAAAAGCGCGAGGCCAATGGGGGGAGCGAATGGCCGAGGACGTAATCCGGTTGGCTGGATTCATCGAAGGCAAGAACTACATCAAACAGGCAGCCTCAGAAAACGGCGACGGTTCCCGCGGAATCCCTGACTTCACCTTCATGATGCCTCCTTCGAACAAGCTGCACATGGACGTCAAGTTTCCGTTCGAGAATTACACGCGCTACCGAGAAACGCAGACCGAGGCAGATCAAGTGCGCTATCGCGAAGCGTTCCTGAAGGACGTACGCAACCATCTGAACCAACTTGGAAAGCGTCGCTATGCAGATAGCGAGGATTCAATCAATTTTGTGTTGATGTTCATACCCAATGAATCGATATTCGCTTTCGTGAACGAATACGACGACAGCCTCATCGACGACGGCATTAAGGCAAATATCCTTATTTGTTCGCCACTAACCCTGTACGCGATTCTCGCTTTGGTTCACCAAGCGACAGCCAATTTCACACTTGAACGCAAGTCGAAAGAAATTCTCGAGTTGATCGGCCAGTTTGAGAAACAGTGGTCGAAGTATTCGGACAAACTCGAAAAGCTTCAGAAATCTTTCAACACAGTCCACAGCGAATACTCAGACCTCATGACCACGAGATCTGCCGGGTTGCAACGACCACTGAGCAGGATCGCGGCTATCCGCGGCGGCGACTCTGCGGAACTACTCGACCTCGCCGACGATCGCCTCGAAATCGAGAGTTAGACGCTCTTGTGCCTAGGAATCATCGCCTTTAATTAGTCGAACTGGCGTGTACGTCAGTACCAAGACGTCGTCTTGGTTGCGAACAGTCACTTCTTGGGTAACCACTCCGCGACCCACGGCTTTTGAGGCCCTCGTTGCCACCGTCTCGACGATGGCGTGCAATGTGTCTCCTACGTAGACAGGCTGGTGCACTGCTAGCTCCATTCCCATGAACGCGATTCCAGTTCCGTGGATCACATGCGACTGCATAATTAAGCCTTCTGCGACGCAATAGGTGAGAGCACCAGGCACGAGACGACCTGCGTAACCAGCAGATGCAGCGTGGCGCGCATCCCAGAACAGCGGTTCGTTGAACCCGAACAGTGTGATGAAACTCATCAGGTCAGACTCAGCAATGGTGCGGTCGGCGGTTCGAAACTTTGAACCAACATCCATCTGCTGCCAGGTCTTGCCTGCAACGATGCGTTCAACTTCTGGCATCAGTTCTTCCTATCGAAACTCGGGCGGACGGTGCGCGGACGAGACATGTAGTAGACAACCGAACATGCCCGCATCCATAGCTGTTCAGTTGTACACATTACGCGACTCAATAGGCGCCGATCCCGGACCTGCTTTCGATCGACTCGGAGCCAAAGGGTTTGCAGGAGTCGAATCGGCGAGCCTTTACGGTCTCGATCCGAAGCAATACGCGAAAGCGCTCGACAACGCTGGCCTCGTACTGTGTAGCGCTCACATTCACCCAGATACGCGCGACCCGGCATGGTTAGAGAAGTGGACCGCCGATCTTGACGCCCATCTAGTTGCTGGCACGCAAAGCGTCGTCATCCCGATGTTGCTGCCGAAACACTTCGCTGACATCGATGCGGTACAGAGGAGCGCTGATGTCCTCAACGCTGCTAACGAAGTCGCGAAATCCCGCGCCGTTCCCCTCGGCTACCACAACCACTTTTGGGAGTTCGGCGACGTCAACGGCGCACCTGCGCTTTCTCACTTCTTCGATAGGTGCGACCCAGAGGTGTTCGCCGAGATCGATATCTATTGGGCTGCGGTCGGTGGTGTTGATCCGGTTTCTTTCGTTAGCGACCTCGGTAGTCGTGCCCAGATGCTGCACGTAAAAGATGGCCCAGCTGACTCGCCAGAATCCGACATGGTGGCAGTTGGGTCAGGAGCTATCGCGACACGAGAAGTGATCGAATCGAACGAGAACGTCGAATGGCACGTAATAGAACTCGATCGCTGCGCCACCGACATGTTCGATGCCGTCGAGGCGAGCTATGACTTCCTCGTAGGTACAGGACTTTCCCAGGGTCGATCATGACCGTTGACACTGTGGCCATAGTGGGCTGTGGAGTTATTGCGCCCACATACGCGCAAACGCTGACCCAATTCGACTCAATAAATCTCGTAGCTGTCGCCGATGAGATGCCAGAACGCGCCAAAGCTCTCGCCGATCAGTTCAATATCCCAAAGGCATCCAACTTCGACGACGTGCTCGCGGACGACGACATTACGGCGATCATCAACCTCACGCCGCCTCTAGCCCACAATGCCGTAAGCACAGCGGCGATACACGCCGGCAAACATGTCTTTAGTGAAAAACCACTCGGCGTCGACCTCGAAGAAGGCCGCGCTCTCCTAGCGCTGGCCCGAGACCGTGGCGTGAGGCTCGGCTGTGCTCCCGATACGTTTCTCGGACAGGGACTTCAGACCTGTGTTGATGTCATCGAGCGAGGGCTCATCGGCGAACCGATCGGCGCCAACGGATTCTTGATGCATAGCGGCCCTGAACTCTGGCATCCTCACCCTGACATCTTCTACCTACGTGGTGCTGGCCCGATGCTCGATGTAGGTCCGTACTACCTAACCGCACTAGTCCAGATGCTCGGCCCAGCGAAGCTGGTCTCAGGCGCTGCGCGAGTCAGTCGACCAACGAGGACAATCATGAGCGAGCCACGCCGCGGTGAGGTAATCCCCGTCGAGGTGCCTACCCATGTTTGCAGCACGCTGGAGTTCACGAGCGGAGCGATAGGAACCCTCGTAACGAGTTTCGATATCCAGGCGTCCCGCTTTCGCAATATCGAGATCTACGGCACCGAGGCGACGCTCTCGGTCCCTGACCCAAATAATTTCGGCGGCAAGGTCCGCATCCGCGCGGCGCAAGACCTCGAGTGGCAAGAGATTCCATCCCGGCCGACTTCGATACCGCAGAACCGCGGCATCGGCGCCGCCGAAATGCTTTGGGCTATGCGAACCGGCAGAAGACACAGGGCAACCGGCGACCTCGCTCTGCACGTCTTAGAGCTAATGACCGGAACGATCACTTCATCCGAACTCGGCCGCCGCGTCGAAATCGAGTCGCGCTTCGATCCCGCGGCACTCCTACCCACCGATCTCGATACCAACTGTTTCGACGACTAAAGGATCCAGATGCAAACACTGCGCTATGGAATTATCGGCGGTGGCTTCATAGCCGAGTTCCAGATTCGCGCCCTTGCGCAAATGCGCGGCATCGAAGTAGTTGGCCTCACATCGCGAACGGCGCCCACCGCACTCGCCGACACGGTGCGCGAGGCTGGGCTCGGGGACCCGGTCATATACGACTCAGTCGAAGACATGGCACACCATGTAGATGTCTTAGCGATCTTCGCTCCGAACTTTGCGCGAGTCGACCACATGACCCAAATCGCGATAGCGGTACGAGACGGCGCACATATCAAAGGAATAATCTGCGAAAAACCACTCGCACGCAATCTCATCGAAGCACGCGAAGTGATCGCGTTGGCTCGGGAAATCGGAGCGCCGACGGCGTACTTCGAGAACCAGATCCACATGAAGATGCTGCAAAACGCACTTGCACAACTCAGCACGGTTGCCGACCAGATGGGGCCGCTAACACTTGCTCGGTCATCCGAAGAGCACGCCGGACCGCACAATGCATGGTTCTGGGATCCAACGCGCCAAGGAGGCGGAGTCCTCTCTGACATGGGTTGTCACTGCTTAGCGGTCGGGTGGTACTTGCTCACGCCAAAGAGCAAATCGCCGCGCTTTCTCGAACCAATCTCCGTGACGGCAGACGTCGCACTGCTGAAGTGGGGCCAACCGAAGTGGCAAGCTGAGCTTCTCGAAAAACAAGGTGTCGACTACTCCAAGAACCCGGCCGAGGACTTCGCGACTGGCATGGTCACATACCGCAATCCAGAGACAAACCAGAAAGTCAAGGCCCAGTTCACAGTTTCTTGGATGTATGACAAGCAAGGCCTCCGTCTTTTGATCGACGGGCTAGGGCCTGGCTACGCGCTCGAAGCCAACTCGCTCCGTTCGCCCCTTGAGATTTTCATCGGAGACACAGCGGCTTCATCTGTGGCCGACGCTGAACTCGGCCTCGAAAAAGCCACGGCATCGCAAGGACTGCTGGCTATCCAGCCGAACGAACCGGACCTCTACGGCTACACAGACGAGAACCTCGATGCCCGTGATGCCTTCAACGCAGGAAGCGACGGGTTGCTCAACTTCGACTACGGATACGAGATCGTTCGGCTCACGATGGCTGCATACATGTCAGCCGAGCGACGGTCGGTAGTCGACCTAACCGACCCGGCGACACTCAAGGAACTCGACGGCTATGTGCCGCTTATTCAACGAGGTCGCGGCTTCGAGGTTCTGTAGTCGCTACGTCGCCTGAAGACCGCCCTAGTTTTGACGAGATGAAAATCGCTGTGGTCGGGGGCGGCCAACTCGGGATGATGCTCGGCGAGGCAGGACACGAACTCGGTATCGAAACGCGTTTCCTCGACCCTTCAACCAGCGCTTCGGCGAACCGTGTTGGCGAACTCACAATCGGCTCGATCTCTGACCCGGCCGCAATTGCGCTAATTGCGGCTGGTTGCGACGCCGTGACGTATGAGTGGGAAGGAGTACCCGCCGAGGCTCTCATTGTTGGAGCGGCAAACAGCACTGTCGCTCCCCCGGTCTCTGCTCTATCAGTGAGTCAAGACCGCTTATTAGAGAAAAACCTGTGCGGCGAGTTGGGAATTGAATGTGCGCCGTTCGCTGCTGTAAATACCGAAGCTGATCTTCGCGAGGCGGTGGCCGCACTTGGCCTACCGGCAATCCTAAAAACCCGCCGTGGCGGATACGACGGCAAAGGTCAGTTCCGCATCGGTTCGGTCAGCGAGATCGAAGCCGCCTGGGATGAGCTAGGTCCGGCTAAGGAACTCATCCTCGAAGGTCTCGTCGACTTTGATCGGGAACTGTCTGTAATCGCGTGTCGCGGCAGAGACGCCAAGACCGTCGTTTGGCCGGTCGCGCAGAACTGCCACGAGGGCGGGATACTGCGCGAGTCACGCGTGCCGAGCGTCGACACCGACACACAGCACACGGCAGCGTCGATTATCGGACTCGTTCTCGATAGGTTCGATTACGTCGGCGTGCTTTGTGTCGAGTTGTTCGATTGCAACGGAACGTTGCTCGTAAATGAATTCGCGCCGCGAGTGCACAATTCGGGGCATTGGACGATCGAGGGCGCAACTACTAGCCAGTTCTCTAATCACATGCGCGCAGTCGCGGGTCTACCGCTCGGCGACCCGTCACTTTCGGTCGGCGGGGCGGCGATGCTCAACTGCATCGGGCAAATGCCGGACGTGTCTGAACTACGAAAAATTCCCGGAACCTTTATTCATGACTACGGCAAGACAGCCCGGACCTCTAGAAAAGTTGGACACGTAACTATCGTCGCCCCGGATTTCGCGACGCTCGATAGCCGTGTGGATGCAGCGAAGGCGCTAATCAGCAACGACGGCTAAACGACTGCTCCCGACGCCTTGCGCTTGGCGACCTCATCATCTGAGAAGCCCCAATCCAACAGGGCTTCGTCGGTTTGTTGCCCTGGCCATGGGGCGTTACGGAGAATCTCGCCAGGGGTGCGCGAAAACCGCGGTGCTGGAGCAGGCTGAGCGATGCCATCAACTTCGACGATCGTCCCCCGAGACACCAGATGTTCTGCTGCCATCGCCTCCGACATGGTGAGCACTGGCGCGTAGCACGCATCGGAGCCGAGCAGAATTGCGTCCCATTCGTCGCGGGTCTTTGCCGCAAACACTTCCGTAAATTTCGCTCGAAGTACTGGCCAACCTGCCCTGTCGTTCTGATCTGGCAATCCAGAGTCGGCTAGCCCGAGTTTGTTGATTAGCTCGGCGTAGAACTGTGGCTCTAGTGCCCCAATCGACACGTACTTGTTGTCGGCGGTCTCGTATGTGTCGTAGAACGGAGCCCCCGTGTCCAGAAGGTTGACTCCGAGCTCTTCGTCCCAGAAACCGAAGGCACGCATACCCCACATCATGGTCATGAGCGTGGCGCTGCCGTCGACCATCGCTACATCGATGACCTGACCCTTGCCAGAACGTTGCGCTTCGAGCACTGCGCTCACGATGCCAAGGGCCATGAACATTCCGCCACCGCCGAAGTCACCAACAAGGTTGATCGGGGGCGTCGGCTTCGCGTTCGCGCGGCCGAAGTGCGCTAGCGCTCCTGCAAGAGCGATGTAGTTGATGTCATGGCCAGCGGCTTGAGCCATGGGACCTTCTTGGCCCCAACCGGTCATGCGCCCGTACACAAGCTTCGGGTTACGAGCCAAGCAAGCATCGGGACCCAGCCCAAGGCGGTCCGTAACTCCTGGACGAAATCCTTCGATCAGAGCATCAGCGCGTTCAACGAGACCCAAGACAGTCTCGACACCGTCTGGGTTCTTTAAATCAACACCGATCGAACGTCGCCCGCGGTTCATGACCTCAAGATTTGGCCTGTCCCATGTGGCTGGATTCACCTGTGCGGCTCGGTCGACGCGAATGATGTCTGCGCCGAGGTCGGCTAGCAACATCGCGGCAAACGGGCCGGGTCCAATGCCTGCTAGTTCGACGATCTTGATTCCTGACAATGGACCAGACATGATTCGATTCCTCAGATCTCGTGATTCGATTGGCGCGTGACGCTAGAAGGTCACGCAGAAAACCTATGAAAAATGCGAGTTCAGGCGTTTAGAGCCAGACCGCCACGCGGATAGTCAAAGGACACGAGTCGCCCTGTGGCTGACAGGGTCGCGTACGCCGTACGCAGACCTTCTCCGCCGAAGCAGACATTGGTCACCATTGGATCGCCAAGCATCCATTGTTCGAGCAGTTCGCCGTCTGGAGCAATCACCGACAGGGCGCCCGTAACCAACGTGGCGACGACGACGTTTCCTGCTGCATCAATCGCGAGCGAGTCGAGCAGTTGACCACCTCCGAAACCATGGACCAAGTTCCCACCTGCACCAGCAAGTGGATTCGAGAACTCGAGTACGCCCGGGTCTTTGACATTCCACGAGTAGACCCGACCCGTATGGGTTTCTGCTGCATAAAGAACAGTCCCGTCGGGCGACAACCCAATGCCATTCGGCGATGGAATCGGGTAGGCGACCTCACTCACTGCGCCATCGGCGGAGCGGTAGTAGATCCCACCATTGTGATGCACTCGGCCTGCGCTACGAGCGTGATCGGTAAACCAAATGCCGCCGACAGCATCAACGACCAAGTCGTTCGGTCCGATCAAAGCGTTGCCGTCAACCGCTGCACAGACGACCTCTACCGAACCGGTTGCAAGATCGATGCGCTCCAAGCGGCCGCCGCTGTGATTAGCCGGCAAGTCGCTCGACGGGATCTTCATTCCCATCACGTCATGGAAATCCCATCCTCCGCTGTTAGCGCACCAGAGCGCACCATCGGCGCCGATAGCTAGACCGTTAGGAGATCCGCCATTCTCGGACAGCCGCGACTTCTCACCCTCAACGCTAATTTTGCTGACGTAACCCCCGGCTAACTCGGTGACATAAAGGGTGCCGTCTGGCATACAGACAGGACCCTCCGGGAATGCAAGGCCGTCGGCGACCTCTGTGAGGGCCGGGTGGAAAATTTCGAATTGGCTGTTTGTTGTCATAGTGAGGCATCCTTACACAATGAAGATTCGATTGGACACCCAAGATGAGTACATGCACCCACTTGAGGAGGCCTCAAACTTCAACGAGTCGATGTACTTCAACTGTTATGACCCGAAAGAACGCATCGGAGGCTTCCTACGACTAGGCAACAGAGCCAACGAGGGCCACGCCGAACTCACGACATGCCTCTACTTGCCAGATGGCCGTGTCGCCTTTGTTTATAAGCGTCCGGAGATCGACAACAATGACGCTTTCGATGCTGGCGGGACGAAGTTCAACGTGATTACACCGTTTGAGAAACACGAAACCACCTACACGGGCAAGATCTGTTTGCTAGATAATCCCCTCGAGATGGCCGATCCGCGTAAGGCCTTTACCGAAAATCCTTGGGACACATGCGAGGTGTCGTGGACCCATGTCGGCGTCTCGCCAATGTACGGCGGTGAACCCGTCAACGACGACGACACTCCGATGGACAGCGACAGCGGCTTCGCGCGCGGGCACTACGAGCAGCACATGCAGGTGTCTGGCCATATCCGCGTCGGCGACGAAGAATGGATTGTGAATGGCTTTGGATTACGCGACCATTCGTGGGGGCCGCGATTTTGGTCTGCGCCTTATTACTACCGTTGGCTCACGGCCAACTTTGGTGACGACTTCGGCTTTGTCGTAAGCGTCATCACCGGCAGGGACGGCCGCAAACACATGGGTGGCATGGTGCTACGAGACGGCGAGTACGAGCACATCGAGCATGCCGAGATTCGCACCACCTGGAAAGGCGATGACCTCTACCACGAGCAGATCGATGCGACAGCACGCACGAGCAAAGGCGAATACGCGATTCAAGGATCGGTCCTGAACTTGATTCCATTGCGCAATCGTCGTACGTCGCCGGACGGCGAAGCCTTCATGACCCGCATATCTGAAGGCATGACCGAATGGCACTGCGACGCGGTAGACCATCCTGGCTACGGACTAAGCGAGTACCTTGATCAGATTGTCGACGGCAAGCCGGTGGGTGTCGACGGTTAGTTCCGCTGCTGCGCAGCAGAGTCGTTAAACGCTCAGACAGCGCCCGATGTCGACGACCTAGTTAGGTCGATCTCCGGAAAGTCGTGGTCTGCCCTGTACTCAGCGACTTGTTCAACTGAGATCACCGCGATGCGGTGTTCCTGCGCAAACATCTCGAGGTACGGGACACGCGCTGGCGAGCCATCGTCGTGAAGAACCTCACAGATAACCGCGACTGGCGGAAGGCCTGCGAGGCGGGCTAGGTCGACTGCAGCTTCCGTGTGGCCACGGCGTTCGAGGACGCCACCATCTTTGGCTCGCAAAGGAAATACATGGCCTGGGCGCAAGAAGTCCTCTGGTTTGCTGCGCGGGTCGATAAACCGACGAACTGTTAAAGCCCTGTCTGCAGCTCCAATTCCAGAGCCAGCGTTTACGTGGTCGATCGTCACACAAAACGCCGTATCGGCGGTTGCTTCGCCTGCTGGCACCATCGGGCCAACTCGCAAGGCATCGAGGAGCGCCCCGTCGGCTGGCATGCACACCAAGCCCCGAGCCATCCGAAGCATGAAGTTGATCGCGTCTGGCGTCACCCACTCGGCCGCCATCGTTAGATCGCCTTCGTTCTCGCGGTCCTCATCGTCGACGACGAGGACCATCTCGCCCTGGCGAATTCTGCGGAGCGCTTCGTCAATCGAAGACAGCATCATGTTGGAGCCTTTCAGCAATGAAGTGTGTTTGCTCTTACCTATGGGGTACTTGCATGTGTCGTGCTTCAAGTTAGGTGAGATGAGAGCGAAAGAGTGTCTTCAGCGATGTGAGGAAATCATGAAGAAATCGTGCGCTATGCACTCGGGATGGCGAAGGTAACGCGGCATCCACTTGGGTTTCGTGGTTCCGCGTGAATCGTCCCGCCATGCAGATCGACGATCCAACGAGCAATCGAGAGTCCGAGGCCCGCGCCGCCATCCTTTGAGGTGCGCGCAGCGTCTGCTCTATAGAAGCGTTCGAATACCTGCTCTGCCTCTTCTGGAGCGATACCAGGGCCATTATCGAGCACTTCGAACATGACCAGGTCGTGATACTTCGTCACATTCACTTCGACCACGTCACGGTTTGGCGAGTATCTGAGAGCGTTTTCGAGCAGATTGGCCACTACCTGATGAAGCCTTTCCGGATCAGCTACAACACGAAGATCAACGGGGTCGATCTCTGCGACAATCGACACGTCGGATCGTTGCATTTGCGCCTGTCGGACAGCGCGGTCGACCATAGTCTTGACCTCGAAAGATTCGACATCTAGAGGCACTACGCCGGCTTCGAGGCGCGACAAGTCGAGCAACTGAGCGACGAGTCGACCCAGACGCGTTGTCTGCTCAAGCATCGTCGCGAGAGTCTCGGGATCGGTCTCGACGACGCCATCGATGAGGTTCTCGAGATGTACTTGCAGTGCGGTGATCGGTGTCCGGAGTTCATGACTCACGTTGGCTACGAGATCACGCCGAATCCGGTCGTTCTCACCTAGGTCAGATGCCATCCGACTGAAGGACCTAGCTAACGCGCCTATCTCGTCGCGGCGTGATTCGCCGCTCACATTCACTGTGAAATCGCCTCCCGAAATCATCTGAACCGCAACAGCCATGTCTCTTAACGGTCGTGTGAGGCCGCGCGCCAACCAAAAGACGACTCCGAGCGCAACTAGACCGCTAATGACACCCGCTATACCTGGCCACAACCCCAACTTGATCCCTGACCAGAAGACAAAAATTGTTACACCCACCGCGGCGCCGATGATTATTACAAGCTTGACCTTGAGTGACTTCACGCCTTCTAGCGGCGTGTGTGCGACGTTCATCATTGGTCGACCGCGTAACCGATTCCGTGAACCGTTCTAATGGTTGACGCTCCAAGTTTTCTTCGAATCGATCTGACATGAGAGTCGACTGTGCGTCCACCAGAGGCAATCTCGTATCCCCAAACTTGCAGCAATAGCTCGTCACGGCTCGCAACCTGCGTAGGACGACTAGCCAAGTAATAAACAAGATCAAATTCGGTCGGCGTCAGATGCACGAGCCCCGAGCTGTTCTCGACGCGTCGACTTTGGGGTTCGAGAGTCAAATCGCCGATCCGCAATTGCAATGCGTCCGGCCTTGACATCGCTGCCCTGTCTGATCTACGCAAAAGTGCCGCCACCCGCGCAGCTAGTTCCCGCGCTGAAAATGGCTTCGATAAATAGTCGTCTGCACCGGCAGCGAGCCCAGCTTCAATGTCTTCTTCTGTGTCACGAGCCGTGAGCATCAGGACAGGCACCCATTTGTTGGTCTGGATACGGCGACATACTTCGAGGCCGTCAAGCCCTGGGAGCATGAGATCGAGCACAACGAGGTCGGGTCGCAAGCGTTCGACTAGTTGCACTCCGGACGGGCCGTCGACCGCAATTTCTACGGCATAGTCCTCGCTCCTAAGGCGCGCTGCGACAGCTTCTGCAATTGTCGCTTCGTCTTCAATCACAACGATTGTCCGCGCAACGCCTGTCACAAGTTGTCAGATTACGGATTCACTGGCCGCGAAACGTGAAGAAAGTGTGTCTATCTACAGCGCGTGCGCGACTTCCATATGGCATGCTCAGCAGCCCATGTCGAAGATCACGCCTAACGCCCTCGAATCGGTTGTCGCACGTAGCTACGGCCCGACTCAGGTCACCAATCTCAAACGCGTAACGGGTGGCGCGTCGCGCGAGACCTGGCTTTTCGATTCCACCTCAGCAGACACGACCGAGCATCGCCTCGTCCTGCGCCGCGATCCTGCACCAAGCATCGGAGCGACCGGACGCGAGACAGAGTTCGAACTCTTGGCGGCCGTTAGGCGTGCTGGTGTCCCGGTTCCACAAGTTCGGTTACTGCTCGAGACCGCCGATGGCCTCGGTTCGGGTTTCATCATGGACCGCATTGAGGGAGAAACAATCCCTCGCAAACTTCTACGCGACGAAATGTTCACGACAGTGCGTCCACAACTGACAGCACAATTCGGTTCAATCGCCGCTCAAATCCACGCAGTTCCCGTTAGTTCCTTGCCCAAGCTGAAAGTCGAAACGGCGCGAACACAATTAGACCAATGGACCGAAATCCTCGACATGTTTCGCGAGCCACACCCTGCACTTGAATTTGGTTTGCAATGGATGCGTGAGCGAGTTCCGCCGGAGTCAGAACCACCGCGCCTCGTTCACGGCGATTTTCGCAATGGCAATTTCATGGTCGGACCAGAAGGTGTCCGCTGTGTTCTCGACTGGGAACTCGCCCATCTCGGAGATCCGATTGAAGACCTCGGTTGGCTCTGCGCACGAGCGTGGCGATTCGGGGTGAACCGTGTAGTCGGAGGTTTCGGCGATGTCAGCGACCTGCTTGATGCCTACGAAGCTGCTAGTGGCACGCGACCCAGAACAGAGGACCTGCAGTTTTGGATCGCGTTAGCTACCCACAAGTGGGCTGTCATGTGCCTAATACAGACTTTCACCCATATACGCGGCGCGGTCCGGTCGGTGGAACTTGCTGCAATAGGTCGCCGAGTCGTCGAAAATGAATGGGACCTTCTCAACCTGATCGATGGCACGTGGTGAAAACATCGACCGACCGGACTAAAAGGAGGACCAATGACCGAACGCCCAACATCAACTGAGCTTGTCGAGGCTGTACGTGAGTTCCTTCTAAACGACGTTATGAACTCTCCCGACAAGCGCATGGCATTTCAGGCGCGCGTCGCTGCGAACGTGTTGGGCATCGTCGAACGAGAACTCCAGCAAGGCGCAGAGAACGAACACCTAGAGCATGATCGTTTGGTGGCTCTGCTAGGCCATGAGGGCGACCTCGACGACCTACGCGCCGAACTAGCCACCGCAATCCGTTCGGGCGACTACGGCGGCGACAGAACCGAACTGCTCGCTACCTTAAAGTTGACTGCTTTGGAATCGCTCGAGATCGCAAATCCCAAGTACGCAAACCCGGAACCTTCATAGGGGTAACCGCTCAGATAGGTTCGCAAAGACTTACAGGGGGGTAAAGGTGAAGTCCGCACGAATACTTTTTGCACTGCTCGCACTGAGCGTGGCCACTAGTTCTGGCAGAGCGGTCGCAGACGATCCGACAACTAGCACCGTGTCCGGCGTTGCAGGAGTCGTCGGCCGATACCGGGGCTTCGCTGACGATGGTGGCTTCCTAAATATTCTCCCGCCGGGACAGAACTCAGGCGTGACAGGCACAATGCTCAAACAGATCGCTGCTGCTCTCAAAGACGAAGGCGACTTTCCCCCTCACTACGTCGACCAACTACAGATGTACCAATCGCTCGTGCAAGCAACTGCACTCACAGATGCCACTCTTACCGACTACTTCAAGGACTCAAGCTTCGGCGTTGCCGAAGACGATATCGGTCGCGTCTACAAGCCTCACGATGACGTCACAGTTATTCGCGACAAGAGCTTTGGCGTGCCACATATTTATGGCGTGACGCGGTACGCCACGATGTTCGGGGAGGGCTACTCAACAGCGGAAGATCGCATGTTTTTCATGGATGTACTCCGGCATGTTGGGCGCGGGCGACTCGCCGAAATGATTGGCTATGACGAAGGTTTCATCGGCCGAGACCAAGGCACGGTGGCAACTTCGCCGTACACCGAGAAAGACTTAACAGCACAAGTGAACGGCCTCGAAGAATCCGGCGCAGAGGGAGCGAGCATCGTCGCTGACATCCGCGCATACGCGGACGGCGTTAACGAGTACCTCAAAGCCGTCGCATCGGATGATGCTCTAATGCCGGTCGAGTACACGCTCTTGAACCACACTCCAGAGCCGTGGATTGCAGAAGACGCCGTCGCAATTGCAACGCTCGTCGGTGGAATTTTCGGGAGAGGGGGTGGACGTGAGGTGCGCAACGCTTGCGGACTCGAGCGCCTCTCAAAGAATCTCGGTGACGATCCGCGCACGGCTCGACAGATATTCGACGACCTCCACTTTCTCGACGATCCAAAGTCACCTACAACTTCTTCGACTTCGACTCCATATGCCCTTGGTGAATCGAGGAAAGCGATCCCCGCGGCTAACCCAAAGATTGATTGCACGAGCCTCGTACCGATAAGCGAAGCAGCGCCAGCCGTAGATGATTTGGCGATTGGCCTCGGGAAAACGTCATCGTTACTAGCCCGCGATAATCGTTGGGCGCCGACGTTCAACTTCCTACGGACGCTCGCTGACGCCCAAGAAAACGGCGTACACATGTCGAACGCGATCCTGATTGGCGGCCATGAGACCAAGAGCGGTCGGCCAATTGCGGTCTTCGGTCCACAAATCGGATACAGCGCTCCCGAATTGCTCACAGAAAAGGACGTTCACGGTCCTGGTATCGATGCGCGTGGAGTCGGCTTCCTCGGTGTCGATTTCTACGTGCTCTTAGGTCGTGGCGACTCTTACGCATGGTCGGCGACATCATCTGGGTCCGACAACGTCGATCAGGGAATCTTGAAGCTGTGCAACACCGCAGGTGGGGAACCAACCCTCGAGTCAGACGGCTACTTGCAACGAGACGCGTGCAAGGCTTTCGAGACATGGGAGCACACGATCAACGCTCCCGCCACGGCATTGGCACCAACTCCTAAGAACACTTCGTGGGCAGTTCAGCGGTCCGAGCATGGCCCTGTGTTGTGGCGTGGGACCCTCGCTGACGGTACGCCAATTGCAATCGTCGAGAAGCGCTCAACATATGGGCACGAAGCCGACTCGGCATTCGGCTTCAAACAGCTCAACGATCCGGAGTTCATGGCAGCAGGTGTCGATAGCTTCCGCCTTGCGGTCGGCAACGGCATCGACTACACGTTCAACTGGTTTTACGCAGACAATCGCGATATTGCCATGCAGAACTCTTGTCTATGTCCGATCCGCGCAGAGAAGATCGATGCGACAACACCGGTTTTGTTCGGTGGTCCGTTCGACTGGTCGGGCGAGTTCCTACGACCGTCACAGTTGCCACATGCTGTCAACCCAGATTCAGGGTTCCTTATTAGTTGGAACAACCGTCCCGCTCCTGGCTGGGAGGCAAGTGATGCAGAGTTCTCATATGGGCCAGTTCACAGGTCCTTGTTGCTCTCGCGAAAAGTGCGGGCACTGTTAGATGCAGACCGGCCAGCCGAACCTTCAGTAGTGCGGTCAGACATAGTCGCGATCATGCGCGACGCAGCGACGCAAGATTTGCGCGGTGTCGAAGTACTACCGCTACTCCTTGGACACATGGGTGATCCACCTGCGTCGGCTGGAGCACGCTTATTAGACATGCGCGAGAGGCTCGAGATTTGGGCTGACAGCGGCGCGTTCCGTCGCGATGCCGACGACGACGGCGAATATGACGACCCTGTAGCGCCAGCGATCATGGACGCTTGGTGGAAACAGGTGTTAATCGAGATCTTCAAAAGCGACGGCGATGCTCTACTTGCTCTACAAATCGGGAATGACGGACTCGACAGTTACTCCGAGACTACGAGTGCTGTAGTGGCAGCGATCACAGACAGCACTCAACACAGTTTCTGCGTAGAATCAGGTTGCTCCAAGGAACTTTGGAGGGCGTTGCGCACCGCGAAGTCTGAGCTCGAAGTCGAGTTCGGCACCAGCGATGTAAGCCTGTGGCAACGCACGATCGAGGACGACCAAATCAGTTACGCAACCTTGCTAGCTGGAATGCCGAGCATGCAATGGCAGAACCGTCCGACCTTTCAACAGGTCGTGCAACTCGAAACCGACCGTGAACGCCCCACACCTTCGAGAGATCCATTCGAAGTAGAGGCAACACCTCCACTTCGGAATGGCTCTAGTAGCAAGTTCGGCAGAGATACCGCACTGCCAGCGCTCGTGGGTGTCGGCCTACTCGCTCTTATCGTCACGCTTGGCTACAAGCGGCAGGTGCGTAGACGTCGTTCGAGTCACCTCTCATAACCATCAACGTAGATTCGAGGTCGAATGCGCATCGCTACCTGGAACGTCAATTCTCTAAAAGCGCGCATGGATCGCGTCGAAGAGTTTCTTGGCTACGCCGAAGTCGACGTTCTTTGTCTACAGGAAACCAAGATGACGAACGCAGCATTTCCGGCTCTCGCGTTTCATGAACTCGGTTACGACTCAGTGCACCACGGGCAAGGGCAATGGAACGGCGTCGCGATCCTGTCGAGAGTCGGGCTGACGGATCCGGCCGAAGGTTTCGGCAGCAAGTTCACTGATCCATACGAAGGCGACGCGCGGCTCGTTGCTGCGACTTGCGGGGGGATCCGTATCGTTTCTGTATACGTCCCGAATGGAAGAGAAGTAGGCACCGATCACTTTGTGCGCAAGCTCGAATGGTTCAGCGTCCTCCGTGCTTGGCTAGCAGCGAACCACTCGCCCGAAGACGCAATTGCGATTCTCGGCGATTACAACGTCGCCCCAACGGACAACGACGTGTGGAAAGTAGAAGCGTTCGAAGGCGCCACTCATGTGACCGAAGCCGAACGCGACGCAATCACAGCTTTGTGTGACTGGGGCCTATCGGACGCGTTTCGAGTCGTGTACCCGATACAGGATCAATTGTTTAGCTACTGGGACTACCGCGCTGGCGACTTTCAGTCTCACCGCGGCGTGCGCATCGACCTTGCCCTCACGAGCAAGAGCGTGACAGACAGGCTCACGTGGGCCGTTATCGATCGCAACGCGCGAAAAGGAACTAAGCCGAGTGATCACACACCAGTCATTTTCGATCTCGACTAGCGCCAAAACGCATTAGTCACGAGCTGCGATTAGTTCCTTCAGCGTTGGAACAACTTTGTGGACATCGCCAACGATCCCAAGATCAGCAATACCGAAGATCGGCGCCTCACCGTCCTTGTTGATCGCGAGGATGTTGTCTGAGTTCTTCATGCCGACTAAGTGCTGGGTAGCTCCGGAGATTCCGAGTGCGATGTAAAGCTTTGGCTTGACGGTCTTGCCCGTTTGGCCAACCTGTAAGGCATACGGGACCCAACCAGCATCAACGATGGCACGGCTAGCTCCAAAAGCGCCCTTTAGCGTGCGAGCAAGTTCTTCAACAAGTGGCTTGTAGTTCTCTTGGGCGCCGATGCCTCTACCGCCGGAAACAACTACTTGAGCTTCTTCGAGCTTCGGGCCTGTCTGCTCTTCTTCGAAGACTTCTAGAACTTTCGCCTCGGCGGCACGACCTGCGTCTATAGCACCGATGTTGTTGACCGTTGCTGGTGCTCCACTCGCAGACTCAGCAGCGAACGACTTGGGACGAATCGCGATCAGGTGTGGCGCATCGCTCGAAAGCATGCAATCGACGAGTGTCGTCCCGCCGAAAATCGCAGTCCCGAAAGTGAGCGCACCATTGTCGACGCTGAGCGTGAAACCGTTGGTGAGCACGGGTCGGTCGAGCTTCGCTGACAAACGCCCTAACGCGTCACGACCGTCGTAACTCTGCACGAACAAGATTGCGTCTGGGTTTTGCGAGCCTGCAAGCTCGGCAATTGCGGCAGCAGCAACTTGGCCAGGCAATGCGCTTTGTGGGTCGATCGCATGCAACGTCGTAGCGCCGTACTCGCCAACTTGTGCTGCCACAGCTTCGGTAGCGTTGCCCGCGTACAGGGCTTCAACAGTGGAGGCAAGGTCGCGTGCTTTCGTGAGCACCTCGAGCGAAGCGGTCGTGACCTTGTCGCCATTGGCTTCAACGTAAACCCAAATTTTGGAAAGCGTCATTTTCTATTTTCCCTTGTCTCAGATGACTTTGAGGTCTTCGAGGAATGCAACAATTTTTTCTGCTGCCGTTCCGTCGTCTTCAAATTTTTCGCCTGCGAGCCGTGCTGGCGCTTGCTCAACCTTCACAATGCTTTGGCGCGCGCCTGCCCATCCGACCTGACCATCTAGGCCGAGGTCAGCAGCGGTCACGTTGTCGACCGGCTTTGATTTCGCTGCCATGATGCCCTTGAAACTCGGGTAGCGAGGCTCAACAACCCCGGCTGTTACCGAAACAACGGCTGGGAGCGACGACTGGACTACGTCGTAGCCAGCCTCTGTCTGACGTTGAATCGTCACTACGCCATCGGCGATGTCAACCTTCTTCGCGAACGTGAGGGCGGGCCAGCCAAGCAGTTCTGCTACCTGTACAGGGACTGTGCCCGTGTAGCCGTCACTCGACTCTGTTGCGGCGAGCACGAGATCGGCATCACCGACACGCTCAATGCACTTCGCGAGAACCTTGGCTGTGCCTAGCGCGTCGGTGCCTGCGAATGCGTCATCGCTCGCGAGCACTGCCTTGGCCGCTCCCATGGCAAGCGCTGTACGCAGGCCTGAGACCTCTCCGTTCGGAGCCAAGGAGATGAGCGTGACCTCGCCGCCACCAGCGGCGTCGACGAGTTGGAGCGCCATCTCGACACCGAAGCTGTCTGATTCGTCAAGGATCGGCTTGGCGCTACGGTCGAGAGTGTGGTCGGCCTCTAATTGTCCTGGTACGGACGGGTCCGGGATCTGTTTTACGCAGACAACGACATTCACAGGGTGCTCCTTACTAGGAATTACTTGTTCGAACAGCCCTGAATTAGCCGCCCGGTCGTGCGTGATTCTGCCCGAAATCAGTAGCAAGTAACGAAAAGTCGGCTAGCGATAAGTGCGCCATCCGACAGTCGGACCGAGATAATCCCTCGTTAGATGAAATATCATGTACGCTTGCAGATCCCACGAGTTAGGAAGTGACACATGTCGAACGTCATCGAAGTCAGTGGACTCAAGAAGAGCTATGCGAGTCGCCGTGGACCTATCAACGCCGTCGATGGACTCGACCTATCTGTTAGTTCAGGTGTCGTGCACGGCTTCTTAGGCGCCAATGGTTCTGGCAAGACAACAGCGATTCGCTCTCTAGTCGGCCAAATTCGCGAATATTCCGGCGATATCCGAATCCTCGGAGAACAGATGCCACACGGCCTACCCAAGGTGATCGACAGGTTCGGCGCGCTAGTCGAAGCGCCCTCGTTCTTCCCTAACTTTTCCGGTCGCCGCAATCTTGAGTTGCTCGCTAAGTCCCGCGGGTTCTCAAAAGCCAGCGTTGTTTCCGCGCTCGAAACTGTCGGCCTCACAGATCGTGCCGATCATCGATTCGGCACGTACTCACTTGGCATGAAGCAACGCCTAGGTGTCGCCGCGGTATTGCTCAAAGACCCTGAGCTCTTGATACTTGATGAACCCGCAAACGGACTCGACCCACCCGGAATAATCGCGATGCGCACGCTGTTTCGCCGACTCGCATCTGAGGGTCGCACAGTTTTCGTGTCTAGCCACATGCTCGCAGAGGTTGAACTGAGTTGCGATCGTGTGACGATGGTGGCAAAGGGGCGCATGGTCCAGTCGGGATCACTTGACGAGCTGCGGTCACTCGGCGAATCCAGCATCGAGGTGAGTGTTCCCGGAGGCATCCAAGAACACGAGAGCGCAGCCGAGGTGTTGCGGCAGGCTGGTTTCGGCGTAGTGCACGAGATCGAAGGCCTCAAAGTCGCGACCACCTCAGATCGCGCACACGAACTCACGAAGCTTCTAGCCGACCGCGACATTTACGTCTCGGTACTAAGGCCTGTGATCCAGAACCTCGAAGAACTCTTCATAGGGCTCACATCAGAAGAGGCGGTCTCACAATGAACCTCTTACTCGCCGAATTGCGGCGCCTCACGTCACGACGGATCTTCAAGATCCCGGTAATGGTTTTCTTTGGCCTGCTAACAATCGGTCTTATCCTGACCGTTGTAAGCGCTCTGTTCGTCGAAAAGGATCCTCGCTCTCTGCATCGATCCGAGGTTCCCGATATCGATCTCATTTTCGCGCCATTCAACTTCTGGCTCGCGCTGCTCGCAGTCGTTATCGGTTCGTCGAGTCTCGGCGCGGAGTTCGGTGCTGCCTCGCTGTCAACGCAGTTGCTTTTCGAGCCAAGACGAATTCGAGTGCTGTTGACAAAGGCCGCGGCGTTAGTGCTTTGTTACGCAGCCTTCATGGTCGTTTTTCTTTCGATTATCGCAGCGCTCAATATCAGCGAGGTGGACGAGCCGGGCGGTACCTCGTGGCCCCGGGTCATCGCCGACGGCAGCCAAATCGTCGGCGTGTCGAGCCTCTTCGCTCTGATCGCATTTTCGATAACGGCTTTTACAAGAAAGACAGCAGGTGCGGTGTTCGCTCTGTTTGGCGTATTCCTAACAGAAGTCTTGTTCCTCGCGCGTTTCGAGTGGGTCCGCCCACGACTACCGATAATGCGACTTATCAGCATTGTGGCATTCAGTTCGGGCACCGATACCTTCGGCGAGAGCGTGCAAGTCGATCTCGTCGCAGCGTTCGTGGTCGGGACCATTTGGACGGCCGTGTTTCTTGGCGCGGCGACCTGGTACTTCTCTAAGGCCGAGATCAGATAAGCGCCCTCAAGCGTCGGTAACGTCGGCGCTCCATGGTTTTTGATATCGCGATCGTCGGCGCAGGTCCGGCCGGAAGTGCCGCAGCCATCGAGGCATCGCGCCGCGGCATGACTGTGGCGCTAGTCGACCGCACCTCGTTCCCGAGAGATAAAACCTGTGGCGATGGTCTGACCACTAACGCTTTACGCCTGATCCAAGATCTTGGTATTGAAGCAAAAACACTCGCGGCAGATTCAGACTTCGGCTACCGGAGCGTCCGCGACATAACGCTGCGCTCCCCGAGTGGCCGCCAAGTCGAACTCACGCTCCCGCCTCGCGGCGATTTCGCAGCGATCATCTCGAGACGGGTACTCGATGCGAAAATGTTCTGTGCTGCGCGCCACTTGGCTACTTTCACTCGTGACGACTTCCAGGTCGATTCCATCGAGCGTCACACAGACCACATCTCCCTTCGTTCGGGTCAAGATTCCATCGCTGCTCGATGGGTGGTAGCTGCCGACGGGCACTTCTCGACAGTTCGCAAACTCACATCAGCGGTTCACAGGCCAGATCTCGGCGAATGGCACGCAGTACGTCAGTATCACGAGAATGTCAATGCGACACGGCTGCACGTGTTATTCGAGCCTGATCTGTTGCCCGGATATGCGTGGGTGTTCCCGCTTCCGAACGGACACGCCAACGTTGGTTTCGGCGTCCTGCGCAAGCAAGGTCGAACAGGCAAAGAACTAAAAGCACTATGGCCAGTACTTCTAGAACGACCATCGGTGCGGTCTGCGCTCGGACCCAATGCTCGTCCTGTCGAATCTGTTCGTGCCTGGCCGATACCAACGCGATATGAGCCGGACCGCATGGCCGGCGATCGAATCCTTTTCGCTGGTGATGCCGCTGGAGTTGTCGATCCGATGACCGGTGAAGGAATCGCGCAAGCCATAGAGACTGGAATGCTCGCGGCTCGCGCAATAGCAGGGGGAGGAAATATCGAAAGCCGCTATCGGCAAGCCGTCCACGACGCAATCGGGCGCGACCTCCGGTTCGCAGCGATGCTCTCGAAAATTATGGAGCGCACACTCTTCGCTCGCGCCGCGCTGCGCACAATCGACACGAACAACTGGACGAGATCGCAATTTGGTCGGTGGATGTTCGAGGATTATCCGAGGGCTGCGCTCTTTACCCCAAATCGCTGGCACCTGATGGCGTCGCGCCCTGGCACAATACCGGCATAGTCTCAGCCCGCGCCTACAACCCGGAAGGTTCCAAAAATTGCAAGGTAATTCCGTCGCGGTCCGCCTACGGACATTGAGCAAGCGTTTCGGCAACGTCGTAGCTGTCGATGACATAGACCTTGACGTCATTGCTGGTGAGTTTTTCGCGATGCTCGGCCCATCCGGCTCAGGCAAGACAACAATGCTGCGCCTCATCGCTGGATTCGAACTCCCTTCCGCTGGAACCATCGAACTAGCTGGTCGCGATGTCAGCACCGACCCGCCATTCGCACGCGACATCAACACAGTGTTTCGGGATTACGCGCTGTTCCCGCATATGAATGTTGCAAAGAACGTCGAGTACGGCCTCAAAGTCAAGAAGGTTGCCAAGGCTCTACGCAAGGAACGCGTTGAAGAGGCCCTTGCGAGTGTGCGCCTCGACACCTACGGCGGCAGAAAACCAAACCAACTCTCCGGCGGACAGCGCCAACGCGTCGCTCTTGCTCGTGCCCTAGTTAACAAGCCGAGCGTCCTGTTGCTCGACGAGCCGCTCGGAGCACTCGACCTCAAGCTACGCGAGGAGATGCAGGTAGAACTCAAACAGATCCAGCAGCAAGTTGGAATCACATTCATTTTTGTGACGCACGACCAAGGTGAGGCGCTCTCGATGGCCGACCGTGTCGCAGTGTTTAACAACGGACGAATCGAACAGGTCGGGACACCAACTGAGATCTACGAACATCCGGCTACTGAATTTGTCGCAGGATTTGTAGGCACAGCAAACGTCTGGCCTGAAGCGGATGGATTGTTTACGATCCGCCCAGAGCGCATCAACTTTGGCGTAAGAGCAGACGCAGACGTACACGCGGAAGGGCGAGTGACCGACGTGTTCTTTCTCGGATCAACTACGCGTTACCGCGTAGTTCTTTCGGACAACCGCCAAATGGTGATAGAAGTTCCAAATACGGGGTCCTCGGCGACTATCGCCGCAGGAGACACCGTGCAGGCGTCCTGGCGACGCGATGAGTGTCGACGGATCGGCAGTATCGAAGTATCACACCAAACGATCATCAACTAGGGAGCACACATGAAACATAGGTACCGTTTTTTTGCCGCTGCCGTCATGGCAGTTGGTTTAGTAGCCGCAGCCTGCGGTGACGATAAGGGCGATGTAACAGGCACGACAGACGCTCCGGGCACGACCGTCCCAGTTGACACCACGCCAGAGGGCGCGGTTTCAATTCTTGCGTGGCCTGGATATGCCGAAGATGGCAGCAACTATCCCGAGTACGACTGGGTCACGAAGTTCGAGACAGACACGGGTTGTGACACCAGCGTCAAGTACTTCATGACATCAGACGAAGCACTGCAGTTGTTCGCCACAGGTGATTACGACGTTGCGTCGTTCTCAGGTGACGGTTCGATGCGTGCAGTCGTGTCAGGCGATGCAGCCGAAATCGATACCGCGCGAGTTACTAGCTACGGCGACATTGCAGAGTTCCTAAAGGGCGCTACGCAGAACTCGCTCGACGGCAAGATCTACGGTGTGCCTCACGGTTGGGGCGCCAACGTGTTGCAGTACAACTCAGACGAAGTAGTGCCAGCCCCAACGAGTTGGTCCGCAGTCTGGGAAACTGACTCGCCTTATGCAGGCAAGATCGCTGCATACGACTCACCCATCTACATCGCTGATGCTGCGCTGTACCTCATGGCTACACAGCCAGACCTTGGCATTACCGACCCGTACGCGCTCGACGAAGCTCAGTTCACGGCTGCGGTTGACTTGCTCAAGGCTCAGAAGGATCTACTCGCTGAGTACTGGAGCGACTACGTCGCATACGAAGAGAACTACCGCACAGGAAGCACCGTTATCGGTACTAGCTGGCAGATCATCGTGAATACGCTTCAGGGCGAAAGCCCGGCTGTTCCTGTCGCTTCGGTCCTTCCAGAAGAGGGCGCAACGGCATGGTCTGACAACTGGATGGTCCACTCAGCTGCGAAGAACCCGAACTGTGCGTACGCATGGATCAACTGGATCACAGGTGCAGAAGGCAACGCTCAAGTAGCCGGCTACTTCGGTGAGGCTCCGGCCAACCTTGCAGCCTGCGCTTCGATGGGAGACCACTGCGAGATCTACCACGCAGATGACGAGGCCTACTACAACGAACTCCACTACTGGGCAACCCCGACGGCTAAGTGCCTCGACGGTCGCGAAGATGTCGAGTGCAAGGACTACGCAGCATGGGTTGCAGCGTGGGACGAAATCAAGGGCTAAGAAACACCACGGATTACGCACGGCCGGGGCGTTCGCGCCCCGGCCTATAGCGACACTTCACTAACTGATGACACCTTCTCGTCCGTCTCGATTCAGCATTCGCCGAACCATTGCGCGTTTTTTCGCCCACCACCGCTGGGCGCGACTGACTGGACTTCTATCTGGGCCATTGCTGTGGCTACTCGTTGCCTACATCGGCGCACTAGCTGCGCTCCTCGTCACTTCGCTGTACCACGACGAGACGGACTCATCGGGTGTAATCACCGTACGGGTGACCGATCTAGCCCTCGACAACTACCACCGGCTACTCGATGTTCCCGTCTATCGCGACGTCGCGATGCGCACAATCGTGGCGGCTACCGCGGTCACTGTTATCGATCTAGTCATCGCGCTGCCGGTCGCATTTTTCATGGCGAAGGTTGCGAGTACAAAGTCGCGCAGAAGGCTCGTAATCGCCGTCACCATGCCCTTGTGGGCTGGGTATCTAGTGAAGGGCTACGCATGGCGCGCCATGTTGAACCCGGAGGCTGGGCTCATCAAGAAAACGTTCGGCTCGACCCCTGGTTATGGGATGGCAGGATCGGTTATAACCCTCGCCTACCTGTGGTTGCCATACATGGTCATCCCTATCTACGCGGGTCTCGATCGTCTCGGAAACTCTTTGCTAGAGGCATCTAGCGACCTCGGCGCAAAGACATGGCGAACAACACGCTCAGTAATCTTGCCGCTCATATTTCCGTCGATCGTCGCCGGATCGATATTCACGTTCTCTCTTACGCTCGGCGACTTCTATGTGAATCGCATTTTCGGCGGGAAGACTCAGTTCATTGGCAACACGATTTACAACAACTTCAGCGCCAACCTGCCATTTGCCGCTGCGTACGCGACAGTTCCGATAGCCATCATGGTGGCCTACCTCCTAAGTGCTCGCGCAACGGGCGCGCTTGAGGAGCTGTAAGTGTTTATTTCTCGTGGCGCCCGCGTCGCACTCCGAATCTTCACGGGGCTAACGCTCCTTGTTCTTTATTTTCCACTCGCGTACGTTGCGCGATTGAGCATCGCTACATCACGCGGGTTCTCATGGCCCCCAAGTGGATTTACAACAACCGCTTGGTCAGATACCTGGAACTCCGAGAGCGCGCGAGACGCGTTAGGACACTCCCTGACAATTGCGTTAGCTGCGAGCGTTGTTGCTCTTGTTCTCGGTTCTCTGGCCGCATCGGCCCTGACACGCTTTTCGTTCTTCGGACGCAACACCGTGAACCTCATGATCGTGTTACCGATCGCGCTGCCGGGCATCGTCACCGGTATCGCGTTCAACTCAGGGTTCGAGCAACTCGGCGTGAGCCTCTCGACGTTCACCCTGGTAGTTGCGCACGCGACTTTTTGCATAGTGATCGTGTTCAACAACATGTCGGCACGGATGAGGCAACTTCCAGCGAGCCTCGAAGAAGCGTCAGCCGATCTGGGTGCCGACCAACTGCAAACCTTCATCTATGTGCGTTTGCCGTTGTTGATGACATCGCTGCTCGCTGGTGGGCTCTTGGCTTTTGCGCTGAGCTTCGACGAAATCATCGTCACGACTTTCACAGCCGACAGCGGCTATCAGACACTGCCGATCTGGATATTCCAGAACATGTTCCGCGACAAAAGCGTCCCGCTCGTGAACGTCATGGCCACGTTCGTAGTGGTTGTCATGATGCTTCCGGTGTACCTCGCGCAGCGCCTTACTGAATGGGCATCCGGTAGCCGGAGTTGACGAAACGGTCGAGCGGCATGTAACTATGTCGCATGACAACTACCAATTCAGAAGTATTCATCGCCCGCGACATTGCGCAAGTCTGGGCCGTATTCGGCGACTTCCACGGGATCGGGAACTGGTTCCCCGGCCTCGAAGGTGTGCGCTCCGAAGGCGACATTCGCTACGTCCCCATGGGCCCAGGCGTAGACATCACAGAGACGCTCGTCGCACGCGACGATGCCGCGTTCACGCTGAGCTACACGGTTGCGGCTGATGTTCTACCGACCACCAAGTACGTCACGACAACGTCTTTGCGGCCAGCCGATGGCGGTTGCGTAGCCGTGATGTCAGCTGAGATCGAACCTGGCGACATGGCCCCAATGATCCAAGGCATCTACGACACTGCGGTGCAAGGTCTAGCCAAGCATTTTGAGTAGATAACTCTCGGTCGCAGCGGCGATCAGGGTCCGTCAACCCGATTTAGATGGGCCTTGATCGCCGCTGGTCCGACCATGGTGGCAAGTACCTCGCCGGTTGTATCTGCAAGCAGCACGGTTGGTGAGTATTTCACCTTGAACGCAGAAGCTAACTGTGGTTCCTTATCTGCGCGAATCCTCACGACGTTTGCCTCCGGGTAGGCGGCTCGCAGTTCTTTTTCGATAGGCCCGCTCTCGACGCAACGACGTGTGCAGAACAAGACGTATGTGCGCGCTGCTCCACCAACAATTTCTGGAGGAAGCAACGGCGTAGGCGGTGGTGGCCCTAGCCGTCTCTGGAAACGCAATAGCGCGGAGCGCATGAGCCGCGGGCCTAGTGCGACAAAAAAGACCATGACCACTAGCAGTATGTATTTAATGAACATTGCTGTTGTTCCCTAGTCGAACATCTGAAACGGTGGGAGTTCTCTGCGCTGCAACGCTTCTGATCGTACGCCTACGAATTCGGCGAATGATGACGTAATCGGTATCAGAAAGTCGCCGTTCTTGATTCCGGTGACTATCTCCGCTGCGGCTGCAGATGGCTCTCTGCCAGCAGCACAAAAATCTCTGAGCAAGACATCCATTGCTGTCGCGCTAGCCGGGGTTGTCGTGGCGTGCTCACGATTGCGTTGGGAGTCCGCTATGGCGGTAGCGACCGCACCAGGACAGACAACTGAGACACCGATCGGTGCGTTCGTCAACGCCAGATCGTTAGCGAGGACCTCTGCAATTGCAAACGCAGCGAACTTACTGACGGTGTAGACACCGCTCATGCCGGTAGCGATCAGGCCAGCCATAGACGATGTGATCTCGATGTGCGCTTCGGTGCCGCGCTCGATCATCTTCGGGACGAACGCGCGAATACCGTTGATCACGCCGTACACGTTGATCGACGTGACCCACTCCCAGTCTTCGATCGGACTCTCCCAAATCAAACCTCCGCGGAACACACCAGCATTGAGACACAGCAAGTCAGTTCCACCGAACTCTGCTTCGACCTGCGCAGCGAGCGAGTCCATCTCGGCTGGATTGCTGACATCGGTACGCACACACAATGCACGCCGACCAACTTCGTGTACTTCAACCGCTGTGCCGTCTAGCCCTGCGGCGTCGATATCGGCTAGCACGACCGTCATGTTCTCGCGGCTGAGTCGAGTTGCCAATGCTCGTCCGATGCCGCTAGCGGCTCCTGTAACTACAGCAACCTTGCCTTCGAGGTTTTTCATAGCTTGATTATCGCCTCGAGAAGCAAGCGTTTAGAGCGTTAGCGCCTCTATTGGTCCAGAAATCTCTGGCTCGACCAAGATCTTGACATTGGTATCTGGCGAACCGAGTGCATCGAATGCTTCTGGCACACCATCTATTCCGCAGCGACCACTCACGAGCGGGCTGACGTCGACTTCGCCTTCAGAGATAGATCGTAAAGTCTCGGAAAACTCGACGAGGTCGTAGGCAAGGACAAACTGGATATTGAGTTCTTTGCTGATCGCTACGAACGGGTTGATTTGGTCAGTCTCCATGCACACGCCAACGACCACAATCCGTGACTGCAGTGGTGCTGCCTGAATCGCTAGGTCAAGCAAACCTGGGACACCAATCGCTTCGAAGATCACGACAGGCGCGCTGCCGCCGGTGATTCGACGCCACGCTTCGATCGCTGGTTCATCTTTAGGATCGACAACTTCTGTTGCACCCATCGCCTGTGCGGCTACGCGCCGACGGATCGAGAAATCTGTGGCCACGATTGTTTCGACACCGCGGCGACGCAAATCTGCGATAGTCGCGAGCCCCACCGGCCCACAACCAAGAACGATTGCTGTGTCTTTCGGCGTGATGTTGGCTTTGCCGACTGCGTGACGACCAACTGCCATGGGTTCTGTGAGCGCAGCCCTGCGATAGTCGAGGCCGTTTGGGACTTTCAGACAAAGGGGCGCGCTCAGAAGTATCAACTCTGCGTACCCGCCGTTGTATGTATTGGAGTACGCAGTTGTCTCGACTCCGGTAGGCGTAAGAATCACAGGGATCGACGTGACGAGATCGCCGACGGTGACAGGCGAGCCTTCTGTATCTTTTCCGAGTTCAAGGACTTCTGCTGAGAACTCATGCCCCATGATGTAGTCGCATCGCGGATCGAAAGTTGAGCCAATGCCAGCCGCTGCTCCTTGCTCTGCGAGGCGGTCACCATGCACTAACGCGTGAAGGTCGCTCCCACAGATGCCACAGGCCTTCACGCGTGCCAAAACCTCACCACTGCCAGGGACTGGATCAGCGACATCATCGACTCTAAGGGCACCTGAGTTAGCTACGGCTGCGCGCATATTTGACGATCTTTGCACATGACTTTGAGTTCTGACTATCGGCCCTGCCAGCATCGCCTAACACAAGAATCGCTACGACTTGTATTTTGATGGCTCGACAGGCGAGGCTCCACCCATGACCATTGACTTCACTCTCTCGCCCGAAGTAGAAAAGATCCGCGGCGAGGTCCGCGACTTCATCGACAACGTCGTGCGTCCGCTCGAAAACGGCATTGTCGAAGGCGACCGAAAGAGCCTCATCGACGCCATCATTGAGATGCGCACAAAAGCAAAAGACCGCGGCCTTTGGTGTCCACACATGCCCAAGGAGTGGGGCGGCATGGGCCTCGGCCATGTCGAGCTAGCGATGGTTCAAGCAGAAGCCGCCCGCACGAGCTTCGGTCCGTTTGCCCTGAACTGTCAGGCGCCCGATGAGGGCAACATGCACACGCTGCAGCATTGGGGTACAGACGAGCAAAAGGCTAAGTACCTGAAGCCACTATGTGATGGCTACGCACGTAGCTGTTTCGCGATGACCGAACCAGAAGTTGCTGGCTCTGACCCAACGCTCATCCAAACCAGCGCATACCAAGATGGCGACGAGTGGGTCATCAACGGACACAAGTGGTTCATCTCTGGCGCGCGCCGCGCGACCTTCGCGATTCTCATAGCCCGTACTGAAGACAACCCCGATCTTCCGCAGGCAGCGAACTCGGCCTTCATCATCGACTTGCCTTCAGAAGGCTGGAACGATGTTCGCGAAGTCGAGACCATGCATGGCTCAACTGGTCACAGCGAGATCGTCATCCAAGACCTGCGGGTGCACAAAGACCAGATGCTCGGCGGCCAAGGCCAGGGCCACTTGCTCGGCCAGTACCGACTCGGCCCGGCTCGTCTCGCACATTGCATGCGCTGGATCGCGCAAGCCGAGATGGCGCTAGAGATGATGGTTGATCGTTCACTCAACCGTTACAGCCACGGCTCAATACTTGCTGAGAAGCAGGGCATCCAGTGGATGATCGCAGACAGCACAATCGAGCTATACCAGTGCAAGCTCATGGTCCTTCACGCTGCGTACAAGATCGATCGCAAGGAGCCGTTCATCTCCGAAGTCTCGATGGCAAAGCACTTTGTTGCTAACTCGTTGAACCGGATTATCGACCGCTCAATCCAGGTCCATGGTGCTCTCGGTTATTCGACCGATACCCCACTAGCGCACATGTTCCAGCAAGCACGGTGGGCACGCTTCGCAGATGGAGCCGACGAAATCCACCTGATGCGCACAGCGCAACGCACTATTGCTGCATTCAAGGACACTGGTTCTGTGAACAGCTCAACAGGTTCGCTGCCGCTGTAGCAGACAAGTCGAGTCTCAGAGCTTCGCGCATTCCGATGCGGCGCGCTCGCGCCACAGTGGATAGTCGGCTTTGCCGTTCGGCGCGCGCAACGTTGACTCTACGAACAAGATATTTTTCGGAGCCTTGTAGGCAGCTAGTTGCTCTTTGACGTG
>SXJP01000038.1 GCA_005779395.1 Actinomycetota bacterium | reverse complement strand
TCTTTTTGAGCCGAATGGCGGCCTGCCCCCCTGGTGCGCGATGCATCGACGGGGGGGTCTTGTCAAGCCGGGTTTGAACCGGGCTTGTTTGGACATGTGAAACTCTCAAATGTTTTCATGTCGTTAGCTGTCGCGATTTCTTTGGCGGCATGTAGCCAACCTCCATACAAAGCCGAAGATGGCGAAGCCGACCTAATCAAGGCTGGCTTTAGCCAAGAGCAGGCAAGGTGTGTCATCAGCGATCTCGACGCTTACTTCCGAGAAGAGTTCTTGGCTGGCCAAGAAGCAGAAGGCATCACGAACGTCTCAAAACAACAGGTCGATACCTACGTGAAGAACCGTTTTGCTGGAACCGGAGATATTGCTTCGGACCTAGCAGCCAAGGCGGCTTCGAGTATTGAGGATTGCCGTTAGCGCCACCCGTTCAGGTGGTAATTATTGGAGTCAGACAACGGCTAAAGGAACTTTCTTGCCTACAAGGCTCATCTCCATAACGGTGGCATGCGTGCTTGCGCTCGCTTCCTGCTCAGAAGACAAGTTCACCCGGGAAGACGCGATCCAAGATCGCATCAAAGGTGGTGCGAGCAAGGAAATCGCAACCTGTTTTGTCGACGAGGTGATACCGAAACTTGGGGTGCAGGTGCTCGACCCAGATTTCCAGCCCACGGAAGCACAAAAGGACGAGCTCACCAAGATCTTCGGAGAGTGCATGCCGCTAACCGAGGACACCACCCTCGGTTAGCGGCACACATCAAGGTCAGAGCGGGTTAGGCCACTGAGATGAGTTTGCCGATGTCTGCTGTCGGACTCGTGTTGCCGACACTGTCCACGGCCGTGCATGAAACCGTGTACGTGACGCCCACAGCCGATGGCATAGGGAAAGCGAGTTTCCAAGGTGCCTCTTTGGTGCCAGCGTATGTTGCGCCAGACACGACCGTCCGGCTTGTTTTGTCAAAACTCCACGTAGCACCGCTAACCCAGTATTCGGTATAGCCCCAAGTAACTCGTGTAATCGTCACCTGCACATTTGCCTTGCTCGCGGGACTGCTCCAACGCACAGTACCTGCGAGAGTCTTGCTCAGACCAACATGGGATTTTGTGCCAACTGCCGTCGGAGTATTCAATTCGCACACGGGGGCAACTAAGAGGTCGTCGCGTTGGCCCGTAACCGAGTCACGTTCCGTTTCGGCTTGATCAAGGTCGCTGAGTGCAGAATCGCGTTCCGTGGTCCTGGTTGCAAGGTCCGTTTCGGCTTGGTTTAGGTCAGCTGCGGCCTGATCACGTTCGGCCTGCGTCAGAGCGAGTTCGCCAGCAAGCGTGTCGTTGCTTGTTTGAGCGAGTGATAGCTGGGTCTCGGCATCGAGCAGGTCGGATTGTGCGTTGTCGCGTTCGAGGGTTCTGGCTGCGAGGCCTGTTTCGAGGTCTGTGACGTACTGTTCGACGCCAGCGTCACTCAGGGTGATTGGACTGACGGGCGCTGTTGCCTGGCCATCGTCGTTCGTGCCCCAGCAAACGATGATGTTGTCGGAGGTCAGGCCACATGTGTGGAAAGCGCCTGCACTGAGCGCTGTGTAGGTCCCGGACGGCACTGTTGTTTGCCCGTACTCGTTGCTACCCCAGCAGGTGATGTTCTGATCGATGACGAGGGCGTATGTGTGTACTCCGCCGGCGACAACGGCGGTGTAGAGCGCAGACTGGGTTGGCGTCTGTGCTTCGATGCCCCGGCGCCAGCACACGATGGTGCCGTCGATTCGACGTCCGCATGTGTGTTAGCCGCCTGCACTAACTGCCGCATCTGTGCCAATTACTTCGGCCGCAAGTAGTCGGTCCAACCATTCCTCGTGTGTGGTTGGCGTGGCAATGGCGGTCTGTGCGCCTGCTGGGATGATTAGTGAACCGCGACTAGCAGGCAACGGAAGATGCGCGTCCAGGTGTTGAGCAGATGCTCCTTGTACCATGTCCCACTTCGGAATAAGCCACCATTGTCACACTATTTGAGGATATAAGTCAATAGGCGGGAACTAGGTATGGCTAACTGGTCGATGCGCACTCCGCAATGCTTTACGCGATGGAGATGAGTCTGCCCTTGTCTGCTGTTGGGCTTGTGTTGCCGAGAATGTCGACGGCTTTGCAGGAGATGTTGTAGGTGATGCCGATGCCTGCTGGTACTGCGAACACGAGTTTCCACGGGGCCTCGGTCGTACCTGCGTAGGTAGTGCCAGAGGTAGCGGTCTTAGTCGTTGGTGTGTTGCTCCAGGTTGAGCCAGTCACCCAGTATTCGACACCGCTCCCAAGGTTGCGTGTGATCTGGATCTCAACGTTGGCTTTGGTCGCAGGAATGCTCCACCGCACAGTGCCGGAGAGTGCTTTGTTGAGGCTGACCCGAGCCTTGGTGCCAAGCGCCGTCGGGACTTTCAACTCACAAACCGGAGCAGTTTCAAGGTCTGTGACGTATTGCTCGATGCCCGGGTCGCTGATGTTATTTTGGATGGCTGGCGCTGTTGCTTGTCCGTAGGGGTTTTGGCCCCAGCAGGAGATGGTCTGGTCGGTTGTTAGGCCACAGGTGAAGTAGCCCCCTGCGCTTACCTGGGTAAATGTGCCTGCGGGGGCAGTTGTTTGTCCGCCGTAGGCGTATCCCCAGCAGTCGATGGTTTGATCTGTGGCGAGTGCGCAAGTGTGGTGTCCACCTGCGCTTACGTGGGTAAATGTGCCTTCCGGGACCGTTGTTGCGCCGTAAGTGTCGTCGCCCCAGCAGTCGATGGTTTGATCTGTGGCGAGTGCGCAACTGTGGTGTCCACCTGCGCTTACTTGCGTAAACGTGCCATCCGGTACCGTTGCTTGGCGTGAGGCGTCATTGCCCCAGCATGTAACGCTTTGACGGCTAGTCAGGCCACAGCTGTGGTACTCGCCTCCGGTCGTGCTTAAGAACTTTGGTGAAATTGTTGCTGCGAATAGGCGGTCCAACCATTCCGCATGTGTGGTTGGCGTGGTAGGTGGGGTGGCTTTTGCTATTTGTCCACTCGCGGGGACGAGCAGTACGAGAGCGCCTAGTAGACAACGGACGATGCGACTACGCGTTTTCACGATACACCTCTTGCGTTAGGCGCCATATAGAAATAAGCCCATATTCTGCACTATCGACTGGTTGCGCGTCAATAGTGGGGGATTCGAACTTGCTGTCTAGCTGTCGCGCTCTGCCTACGCGCTACCGGCCTTTAGCTGGGTCATGGTGAATAGTGGGTGGAGTGTCAGGCCAATATCGCTGAGGTTCTTGGCGCCACCTGATTCTCTGTCGATCACGCATACAACCGGCCCAAGCACAGCGCCTTGGGCTCTTAGTTCTGCTGCTGCGTCGATGATTGCGCCGCCACTAGTAACCACATCCTCGACGATAAGTAGGCGCTGGCCTTCGATGATGCCGCCCTCGGCGATCTGGCAGGTCCCGTAGTCCTTGGCCTGTTTGCGAACAAACCTCGCTGGTAGTTGCGTGATCTGAGACAGCATCGTTGCGATTGGAATACCACCTAGTTCGAGGCCAGCAAGGGCATCGATCTCGGCTGGCACTAGGTCAACTAAGCCAAGGGCAATGTCGAGAAGCAAGGCAGGATCGGATTCGAACAGGTACTTGTCGAAGTACTCGTTGCTAGTAACTCCAGAGCGCAACAAGAACGTGCCGGTGATGTGTGCAGCTTCATAGACGCGCCGAGCAAGATCGAGATCAGTCATGACCGCCGACGATATACGAAAGTGCGTCTCACGAAACCGGGTCAGACGATCCTTGAGGTCTTGTCTCCCCAATAGCGGTCACGAATCAGGCGTTTATAGAGCTTGCCTGTCGGCTGGCGCGGTAGATCTGCCTCGAAGTCAACACTCTTCGGGCACTTGTACTTCGCCAAGTGGGCATGACAAAAAGCGATCAGTTCACGTTCGGTTTCCGGAGTAGCAAGTGCCATGTCGCCGAGTTCCACTACGGCATGGACTCGCTCGCCCATCTCGTCGTCTGGGATTCCGAAAACAGCGACGTCATATACAAGAGGGTGGGTGATGAGCAGGTTCTCTGCCTCTTGAGGATAGATGTTCACGCCACCTGACACGATCATGAACGTCTTGCGATCGGTCAGGAACAAGTAGCCGGCTTCGTCGAGATAACCCATGTCGCCGACCGTTGACCAACCACGCGACCCGAAGGCATCCGCAGTTTTGTCAGGGTCTTTGTGATATTCGAAGCGTTGTGTGGTTGCTGGGTCTCTTGGTTCGAAACGCACTGTCCCTACCTCGTTAGGTCCAAGAGGGTTGTCGTCATCGTCGCAGATACGGATCGGCCCCAGCAAGGTCTTGCCGACAGTTCCTGGCCGTTCGAGCCACTCTTGCGGCGACACTGCAGTCGCTCCCATGCCCTCTGTTGCTGAGTAGTACTCCCAGATGATCGGCCCCCACCACTCGAGCATCTTGTGCTTAACGGCAACGGGACATGGTGCCGCTGCATGCACAGCACTGCGATGCGAAGACAGATCAAACCGTGAGCGTTCGTCGTCCGTGAGTTTGAAGAACCTTACGAACATGAGCGGCACCCACTGGCTGTTCGTGACCTTGTAACGCTCTATGTATTCGAGCGCGCGCAGCGCATCGAAGTTTTCCATGATGACGACAGTCCCGCCGAGCCTCAGAGTACTCATGCAATAAAACAGTGGTGCAGCGTGATACAGCGGTGCTGGCGACAAATAGACGGTGTCGTTTGCGAAACCGAACATCGCAGTCATCAGGGCGAGATTCGCTGGCATCTTGCCCATCGGAACTTCGCTTAGCGTGTACTTGATTCCTTTGGGCCGTCCGGTGGTGCCAGATGAATAGAGCATGGGCGTGCCTTCATATTCTTCTGGAACAGCCTCGGCCGGAAACGAAGCGATTGCATCTTCGTAACGCTCGTATCCAGCGAGGTCGCCACCGACGATCAGTCGAACCTCGACCTTCGGCATGAGCGAGGTGAGCTCTGCAGCAACCGCACTAGTCGCGGCAGAAACTATTAGTACGCGTGCATCGCAGTCGTCTATGACGTATGCGGCTTCTTCGGCAAGGAAATGCCAGTTGATTGCCGTGTAGTAGAGGCCCATGCGTTGCGCAGCCCAACAGATCTCTAGGTAACGATCGTTGTTGTCCATGAGTACTGCAATGTGGTCGCCGAGACGCAGGCCATGGTCCCAAAGAAGTTGCGCGCACTGATTGGACCTGTCGTTGAGTTCTTTGTATGTGGTGGTGGCTCCGGTCCCGGCCATGATGAAGGCTGGCTTGACAGGAGTTTCTATCGCCCAATGTCCAGGCCAAGCCATAGGAGTGCTCCCTCTAGAAATAGAACAGGCCCGGGTCGCCCCGGGCCTGTCGAAACTAAATCATGTAGCGCTTAGAACGTAGTGATCACCGAACGCACAACCTCGCGGTTTTGCATAGCGGTAAAGGCTTCGTTGACTTCTTCGAGTTTGATGTGACGCGAAACCATCGAACCGATGTCGAGGCGACCGTTCTCGACTAGTGAGATGAATTTCCCGAAGTCACGACGAACCTGAGCTGACCCATACTTACAACCCTTCAATGTCTTCTCGTTATAGAAGAGGTCGAAGGTCGAAATTGTGAGTTGAGCCTCGGCCCGGGTCATGCCGACCATGACTGCGGTGCCACCTTTGCGGATCATGTTGTATGCCTGCAGTGTGGTTTCTGGCAGACCAATGACCTCGAACGAGTAGTCGACACCACGACCACCTGTTAGGGCCATCACCTGAGCGACAGGGTCACCCGCGAGTGAGTCGACGTAGTCGGTTGCGCCCTGGGCCTCTGCGTCTTTGCGCTTTTCTTCACCTTGGTCGATGATGATGATCCGACCAGCGCCAGCGATTCGCGCTCCCTGCAATACCGAGATACCAACACCACCACAACCGATGATTGCAACAGATGCGCCCGGTTGAACGCGCGCTGTGCTGAGCGCAGCACCGACACCGGTTGTGACACCGCAACCAATGAGTGCAAGTTGGTCGAACGGCAAGTCGGTCTCAACCTTTACTACCGAGCTTTGGCTAACTGTCATGGCTTCGGCGAAGGTGCCAAGGCCCGTCATGGTGAGGTATGGGTTGCCGTCCGGGCGGGTACCGCGCAGCGCTGTCATGACCTCGAACTCAGCATCACAAAGGTGTGACTGGTCGCCAAGGCACGGGATGCATACGCCGCATGCAGGCACGAATGAAGCAACGATCTTGTCGCCAACTTTGACTCTGTTGACTTCGGATCCGACCTCTACAACAGTGCCGGCGCCTTCGTGTCCAAGGACATAGCCGGGAGGCATTGGGACATAACCGTTTTTGATCGAAAGGTCAGAGTGGCATACGCCAGAAGCGCCGAGTTGCACGACGACATCTGTCGGTCCAGGAGCGTTCGGAGTTATGTCTTCGATTGCGAGCGGCTCGCCGGTTCCGACAAAAACTGCAGCTTTCATAGCTGGCCTTCTTTCGAGCTTGTTGGTGGCTTGCGGACTTGCTGCCGCCTTGGTGGCAAGTTACCAACACCGACCAAAGCTTCGCACAACGAGCTAGGGAACGACCTTGACGGCGTCTAGGAGTTGGCCGACGCTTTGGTGTGCTTCGAGTGGGTGGCGTAACTGACCACGGCGCAACACGGTGTATCGGTTACGCCGACCGACGCGCTCTCGACGCAGGTAGCCGCCACCCTCGAGGTCAGAGATAATCCCAGAAATCGCACGCTCAGTGACGCCGACTCGCGTTGCTAGGTCACGCTGACGCGAGATGGGGTCAGCCGCGAGACATATAAGTACGTGGGCGTGGTTGGACAGAAATGTCCATGACCGTTCTTCTGACACCGTTAGTTCTCCTTAGCGACCCTCGTGGGGCAGGGCGAGTGCC
Organism: Actinomycetota bacterium; assembly: GCA_005779395.1. Taxonomy (GTDB): domain Bacteria; phylum Actinomycetota; class Acidimicrobiia; order IMCC26256; family PALSA-610; genus SXJQ01. The sequence goes on along the minus strand of SXJP01000038.1, from coordinate 3,035 downwards.
GTTGACATCGATACGCGGACGACTCGACGACCAGCTTGCTTTAGTGCAGCGAAGTCGCCATTTGCTTGTGCCGTGAGCAGAGCAGCGAACCCGAAGTCGCGCCCAGGAATAGCGACATCATCTGTACCGGCGTCAAGAATCTGCAGAAACAGTCCTGTATTTGGACCGCCTTTATGTAGCTGGCCAGTGGAATGTAGGTAACGAGGTCCGATTCCGATCGTGACAGCGCACAGATACTTGTCACGTAAGCGGATCCGCAATTCTTGGAGTTCTGCTACGTCTGAGGATTCTGGGTCGATGAAGGCTTGGATCACGATCTGGTCGTCGTCGCGACCGGTGCCGAATAGTGCGTCGACATCTGATGGTTGATGTTCGGTTATCACGGCGCCACTAGCGAGCGCTGCGAGAGTGCCGCTCTTGGCTGCTTCGACATCGGGTTGATCGAACGGGTTGATCCTCAAGACCGCGCCAATCCACGCGGTTGCGAGCATCCAACGCATTAGTTCGGCTCCAAGCGCAGCGATGCTGATCGGCCCGAGGTCAAGAACGGGGTGGCCAGCGTCGCGCAGATCGGCGATGCCGTTGAAGTCTCCGTAGGTCACGAAGCAGCGATCATCGCCGTACACGGTCGGCGGCCCGATGGGCTCGTCAGCAACGACGGTTATTCCGACGCCGTGTTTTCCGGTGGATTCAGCTGCTAGCTGCTCGGCCCACGCGCCGAACCCGTCGAGGGCAGGTGGCGTGATGAGGGTGAGCTTGTCGCGACCCATGTTGTGGGCAGCGCAAAGAAACGCGCTGAGTTCCAAGCCGGGATTGTCGCGATCCGCGCGGCACTCATCGGACATCCGTAGGGCCGCGCTTGCGATCAGCGAGGGATCAATGCCAGTGAGCGCGGTAGCGATCGTGCCGAAACGCGATAGCGCTGAGTATCGCCCACCGACATCGGGGTTAGCGTGCCAAGCGGTCCAGCCACGTTCCGTAGCGATCTCGTCGAGTGCGCTCCCACTATCGGTGATGACTGCGAAGCGACCTTCGCTGCAATGCTCGGCGAACGTGTCGAGTTGGCAGCGAGTTTCTATCGTGCCACCCGACTTTGAGGCAAATACATAAAGAGTTTGCTTCGGATCGTGGTTAGCGAGACTCCGAGCGATGGCGGCTGGATGACTCGTATCTATGACATCGAGGCGCAAGCCGTCCTGGCGAGGTAGTGGGGCATTGTTGATCAGGGCGGGAAATAGGCTGCTGCCACCCATGCCGCACCAGACGACATCGGTCACTCCAGCCGCCACCAGGCTGGCCGCATATTGCAGCAACTCGGCGGCTTCGGCGAGGGCAGCCGTTGGTTCGTCGAGCCAGCCGAAACGATTCGCGCACTCAGCAGGTTCGGGCTGAAAAAGTGTGTGGTCCTTTGCCCAAAGCCGCTCGACAGCATTGGTTTCGACGAGTCGCCGAAGGACTGCTGCACGTTGGGACTCGAACTTCGGTGTTGACATCTGCCTTGAGTGTACGAATCACTACACCCGACTCATCGCATGGACGCCCGACTAGACAACAGAAATTGAATTCCGGTATTCTCATACTATGGTTGACCCGGGAGTCGAAGGTGCACACGTAACCGTGATCGATCGACTCGTAGCGCACAATGCGAGCAAGGGTGCTTCGAACAAGGCGCACATGGATAGACGGCCGCGTTGGTCATTGGCGCTAGTCACATGTATGGATTGTCGGATCGATGTCTACGAAGCTTTCGGTCTCGCTTTGGGCGACGTGCACGTTCTACGTAACGCCGGCGGCATTGTCACCGACGACACGATTCGCTCACTCGTTGTTTCGCAACGCTCACTCGGTACGCGCCTCGTCATGGTTGTCCACCACACCGACTGCGGTTTACACCGTCTCGATGAAACAGCGTTCAAGGCTGGCATCGTCGAAGCAGTAGGGAAGGATTTACCGTTCGATATTGGCGCGTTCGAAGACTTAGACGCTGAGGTGCGCGAGTCCATGCGCCGCATCACAGATAGTCCTTTCGTCGCAGAACATGGCGCAGTGAGGGGCTTTGTTTACGACGTAGATAGCGGAATGGTTCGCGAAGTTCAGATCTAGATCGATAACCGCCGACCGAATAGAGGCTCCGCGCGTACGATCTGCTGAGTGCGCGACGTTACCTACTTCGGACCAGAGGGAACCTTCACAGAAGAAGCCCTGCTGAGCCAACCCGATTTGGCGAGCATGCCACGGGTTCCGCAACGCTCCGTGCCCGATGTGATTCTTGCGGTCGAAAGCGGTGCATTCTCCGCTGGAGTTATCCCGATCGAGAACATGATCGAAGGTTCGGTATCGGTAACCCTCGACAGCCTCGCATTCGAGAGCGATCTACTTATTCAACGCGAGATTGATCTTCCTATCTCTCTCAGTTTCTGTACCCGACCCGGAGTAGCGATTGCAGACGTCCAAACTGTTTTGTCCTTCCCGATTGCTGCAGCGCAGTGTCGTTCGTGGCTCGCCAAGAAACTTCCAGATGCAACATTTCAGGCGGCGAACAGCACAGCCGATGCAGCAAGGGAAGTAGCGCGCAGCAAACGTGCGCTCGGCGCAATTTGTAATCCGCTCGCCGCCAAGAAATATTCCCTCCGGGTCGCAGCCCGGGATATTGAGGATCACCCAGAGAACCAGACGCGCTTCGTCGTTGTTGGTCGGGGTATTCCAGCGTCTACCGGTCACGACAAGACCTCAATAGTTGTATTTCAGAGAGCAGACCGGCCCGGTTCCCTGCTCGCGATACTGCACGAGTTCGCGGCGCGTTCGATCAACCTTGCCAAACTCGAGTCTCGGCCAACCAAGAAATCGCTCGGCGACTACTGCTTCTTCATCGACCTCGACGGACATATCTCAGATGAACCCATCGCCGATGCGTTACGCACGATCACAGCAAAACAGGCGAGGGTCAAGTTCTTAGGGAGTTACCCGGTAGGTGGACCACTTGAAGCCAATGTCGTGCGGCGCAAAGCTGCGAATCGTGCATGGCGTGACGCGTC
>SXJP01000037.1 GCA_005779395.1 Actinomycetota bacterium | reverse complement strand
GAGAACGCCTACTTACCGTTCAACTACATCGACCCGTCATCAGGCGAAGGCGCCGGCTGGGACTACGAAGCATGGGCCGCGATATGTGAGCGCCTCAACTGCGTTCCAGTGTTCACCGAAGCCGCATGGGAAGGCATGATCCTCGCAGTCTCTGAGGGCCAGTACGACGCCGGCGCTGATGGCATCACGATCACAGACGACCGCAAGGAGCAGGTCGATTTCTCTGACGGCTACATCGCGATCGAACAGCGCATGCTTGTGCGCGTTGGCGAGGACCGCTTCGCTAGCGCCGACGACGTTGCCGCCGATGACAGCATCAAGATCGGTACCCAGACTGGAACGACTAACTATGACAAGGCTGCGGAGCTTTCGGGCGAGGGCCGCGTTCAAGGTTTCGAACAGTTCCCGTTTGCCGTGGAGGCACTCATAAACGGTGACGTCGACGTCGTAATCATGGACGAGACAGCAGGTCAGGGTTACGTGGGCACGAACGCAGACAAGCTCATGCTTGCTGGCGAGTCGCTCAAGTCAGATGAACTTGGTTTCATCTTCCCGAAGGGAAGCGATCTAGTCGCTGCAGTAAATGCTGCGCTCGCAGACATGGAGGCCGATGGCACTCTCGAAGAACTAGCGGCCAAGTTCTTTAGCGATGCCTTCAAGATCACCTACGACGACCTTGGCTAGTCGCTCGAATTTCGACTAGCGGATCGCGCCACGCCTCGGCGGGGCGCGATCAATCTGGTTTTTCGAAATGACTCGGTAAGTATCAATGCCACTAGCAACCGCATCCGAAGCAGAACGCGTATCGCCCCCGCTGGTGCCAACGGTCCGACGTAACGTACGCGATTTTCCGTATTGGCTGGTCGGCATCGGTGGCGTTGTCGGATGGATCTCTTATCTAACTTTCACAAAGGACCGCTACCGAACAGCGTTCGATCGAATAATTCCTGGGCTACGCATCACCGCAGAGAGCGCATTATTTGGTTTCCTCCTCGCCCTTCTTTTGGGTCTAGTCATCGGGCTTGGGCGGATTTCGCGCAACGTCGTCTTGCTCAATATCGCGATCTTTTATATCGAACTCGTTCGAGGGATACCGATCCTCGTATTGATTTTTACGATCGCGTTTGTTGTCGTCCCGGCGACGTCCGACACATTCGGGTTCGACATCAGCGTCATCTCACAACAATGGCGAGCGATCATCGCACTCGCTCTGATCTACGCCGCCTATCTCGCGGAAGTATTTAGAGCCGGAATCGAATCGATACCCCGAGGCCAAACAGAGGCTGGCCGCGCACTCGGGATGAGCCACGGCCAAACCATGCGTCGCATCGTGCTCCCCCAAGCCGTGCGAAACATGATCCCAGCAATCGGCAACGACGCTATCGCCATGGTGAAAGACACATCGCTGTTGTCGGTCTTAGCAGTACGCGAGTTGACTCAGAACGCCCGTCAAATTGCTAGCACCACCTTCGATTTCAAAGCTACGTACATGATCTTGGTTGGTGTCTACATGTTGCTAACCGTCTCTCTATCGATGCTGCTTGCCTGGTATCGACGACGCCTCGGACTCGACGATCGTGACTAAGCAACCACAACTCACGCCGCCTGGATCAGAGATGATTATCGTCGAAGGTCTCCACAAGCACTTCGGGACTGTCATCGCTGTAGACAATGTCGACCTGCGTGTCGCGACTGGCGAAGTTGTTGTCGTCGTCGGACCGAGTGGTTCTGGCAAGAGCACGGTGTTGCGTTGCTTGAACCTGCTAGAGACACCCACCGCTGGACATATCTGGGTAGACGGCAACGAAGTAACAGCTAGAGGCTGTGATCTAAATGCTGTTCGCGAAGAAATCGGCATGGTGTTCCAACAGTTCAATTTGTGCCCGCATCTCACAGCGTTGGACAACATCGTGTTAGCACAACGTCTGGTACGTCGACGGTCGCGGGCAGAGTCGGAACGAATCGCTCAAGAACAACTTGAACGCGTTGGCATCCCGGAAAAGCTGACGCGTATCCGCGACAACTTTCCGGTGGCCAACAACAGCGTGTCGCTATCGCGCGATCTCTAGCAATGAATCCGAAGGTCATGTTGTTCGACGAGCCCACGAGCGCGCTCGACCCAGAGATGATCAAAGAAGTTCTCGACGTGATGCTCGACCTCGCACGCGGTGGTATGACAATGGTGGTCGTTACCCACGAGATGGGTTTCGCACGGCGCGCAGCAGACAGGGTCGTGTTCATGGACGAGGCCAAAATCGTTGAGATCGGTCAGCCGTCACAGATGTTTGACTCTCCTGCGAACGCTCGAACGGCGAGCTTCTTTGAAAAAGTCCTACACCATTAGGACTTTCGGCCTCAAAAACAAGCTTTGTCATTGAGTCGTCCATGTAATAGTGGTTCTGGTGCTTTGACTTCTATCGATCTAGGAGTGACGGGCGGCAAGCTCAAATTGCCATCACGATCCTGGAGGAATCAACTCATGAGAAGTCACGCGTTCAAAACATTCGCGGCGACCGCATTGTTAACAACGAGTGTCTCAGTCTCGATACCAGCGGCGGCGACAACTGTTGGCCCAGACGAAGGCTGTACACCTGGCTACTGGAAAAACCACACCCAGAGCTGGGAGGAATACGCTCCTAACACGACCCTTGGATCACTTTTCACAATCCCGGCACCACTGGCTTCGTTTAGTGGCCAGACAATGCTCGGAGCACTCAACGGCGGTGGCGGTCCTGGTGTAACAGGTGCTGCGACAATCATGTTCCGTGCTGCTACGGCGGCGTATCTAAATGCCGCCCACGAGGGAGTCGG
>SXJP01000036.1 GCA_005779395.1 Actinomycetota bacterium | reverse complement strand
TCCGCCTGGCGCGACCCCGGCAGCTCAATGTGCCTGGCGATGACCCCAGACAAGCTCGCGATCGGCGAACGGAGCGCAAGCACTAGCAATCGCAACTTCGAAGGACGCCAAGGCAAAGGCGGTCGAACCCACCTCGTCTCGCCAGAGGTTGCAGCAGCAACTGCAATCGTCGGCACCTTCGCCACCCCATCGGACCTGGACTAAAAGGAGCTCAGATGCAAGCTGTAACACAACTCACTGGCCGCGGCGTTCCGCTTCGTCGGTCCGACGTCGACACCGATCAGATCATCCCGAGCGACTGGCTGAAGCGCGTAGAACGGACAGGATTTGGCGCTGGCCTGTTCTCTGAATGGCGCGAGGACTCAGACTTTGTACTCAATCAAGCTCGGTTCGCTGGAGCATCGGTCCTAGTCGCTGGTCCGAATTTCGGAACAGGTTCAAGCCGCGAACACGCGGTGTGGGCGCTTCAGGACTACGGCTTTACTGCAGTGCTGTCGAGCCGTTTCGCAGACATTTTCGCGAACAACTCGACCAAGACCGGCTTACTTGCAATCCAACTGCCACAGGAAGTAATCGAGCAGTTGCAGAACGCTCTCGACGACGACCCGTCCATTGAGATCGTCGTCGATGTCGTCGAACGCAGAGTCGCCGTGCCGAGCCTCGACATCGACCATGCGTTCACTCTCGACGACTTCACCCGGTACCGATTCCTCAACGGTCTCGACGACATAGGTCTGACGCTTCGCTACACCGACGACCTCATGGCATTCGAGTCGCGTCGGCCCGCTCACTTGCCAAGTACGGCGCTCTGATTTTGGTTGCTACGGGCCGACTTCGAGGTCGCGTTCGGCGCTCCCTCGAAGTCGCGCGATCTTATTGACTGCGTTCAGATAAGCGCGAGCAGAGGCCTCGACGACATCGGTCGCGACGCCACGACCAGAAACCTTGCGCCCTTCTGATTCGAGCTGCAGCGCAACCGCTCCGAGAGCATCAGAACCACTCGTAACCGACTGCACCTGAAAGTTCGTCAGCTTGCCCGTCGTGCCAGTGGCAATCGAAATTGCTTCTATCGCTGCGTCGATCATGCCATCGCCGGTACCTGTGGCTTCGGTCTTGCCTCCATCGACATCAGATACGACGACTGTCGCAGTGGGCTTCTGCGCTGTGCCGCCGACTACCGATAGTTCAGCCAGTACAAACTTGTGGACGGTTTCTGCGCCAAGTTCTTCTGCCACAATGGCTTCGAGATCCGCCTCTGTGATCTCGACCTTCTTGTCTGCAAGTTCCTTGAATCTCACAAAAGCGCTATTAAGAGCATCGCCCTGGATTCGCAGACCCATCTTCTCCAACGTGTCGCGGAACGCATGACGGCCACTGTGCTTCCCAAGAACGATCTGGACAGCTTCCTGACCAACCGATGCAGCATCGATGATCTCATAGGTCTCACGGTCCATCAAGACGCCGTGTTGATGGATCCCTGCCTCGTGAGCAAACGCGTTGCGACCAACAACAGCCTTGTTGTATTGCACTGGATACCCGGTGAGCCTCGACACGATTCGAGATGTCTTCGCGAGTTCCTCGGAACGAACGTTCACCTCGATACCGCTGTAGAAGTCAGCGCGGGTACGAATTGCCATGACTACCTCTTCGAGTGCAGCATTGCCAGCGCGCTCGCCTAGCCCATTGACAGCACACTCGATCTGCCGTGCTCCATTAGCAACGCCAGCGAGCGAGTTCGCGACAGCAAGTCCGAGGTCGTTGTGACAGTGGGTAGATACGACGAAGTCTCCACGCACGTTCTCGATTACGTACTTGATTAGGCGGCCGAAGTCTTCTGGGACAGCGAACCCGACGGTGTCAGGAATGTTCAACGTAGTCGCGCCATTGTCAACCGCGATCTGACAGACCTCGACCATGAAGTCGGGGTCGGACCGATAACCATCTTCTGGCGAGAACTCGACATCGGAGGTATAGCCGCTAGCACGAGCAACACCTGCTGCCGCCTCGGCTTTGACTTGATCAGGTGTCATGCGCAACTTCTTTTCCATATGGATCTTCGAAGTAGCGATGAACACGTGGATGCGGTTGCGCTCGGCGTGACGCACTGCTTCCCATGCACGATCGATGTCCTTGAAACCGGTGCGCGACAGGCCGCAGATGACAGGGCCGCGGACAGTCTTGGCAATCGCCTCGACGGATTCGAAGTCGCCGTCGGAGGCGATTGGAAATCCTGCCTCAATGATGTCGACACCTAGACGCGCGAGTTGTTCGGCGATCTCTAGCTTCTCTGAAACATCGAGGCTGATGCCAGGGCTTTGTTCACCGTCTCGCAGCGTCGTGTCGAAGATTCGAACCGTTTCCATATTGGGCTCCCTGCAGTGCTCGTGACTACTCGTTGTTGACTTTGGAACATGTCGAAGAAAATAAAAAACGCCCTGGCCGACGGCCGAGGGCGTTCCGCAAGCACCTGATGGCGCTCGCGGCTAAATAAGGAGGAGGCTCAGGTTGTTTGTCTGGGTTTCCTTTGTGGCCATATTGAGATTCACCTTATCAGCCGAGCGTGATTGCACGCGCGTCAATTACTCCCGGGCTGTCCCGGATCTCTTGAACTACCCCAGAAGGGACCGCGCCTGCCGTAGAAATAGCCATCATCGCTGCGGCTCCGCTAGCGGAACGACCCACGTCCATGTCGTCGATGTTCACGCCAGCGCGCCCGAGCACTGTCCCGACAACGCCGATTATTCCAGGCACGTCAGCGTTGTGTACGACGAGCATGTGTGAGGAAGGGGGCAGGTCGACAATGTGGTGGTCGATGCCGACGATACGAGGAGCGTCGTTCTTGCCATACAGCGTTCCGGCGACATGGGTCGGACGCTCGCCAGCGATGCCACGCACCGAAATTAGGTTGACGTAGTCGCGCGCTGTCGATGTTTTCGTTTCGCGAACGGTGATACCTCGCTCTTCCGCGAGCTGTGGCGCATTCACGAATGTGACGGGTTCGTCAACCACAGGGCTAAGCAGGCCACGCAGAATCGAAAGGGTCAGAACGCGACAGTCGTAGTCGGCGATCGCGCCTTCGTACTCGACGTCGATTGTGCTGACGCCACCGGCCGCCAGACCGCTGAACAATCTTCCGAGCCGCTCGGCCAACGCGAGGAATGGACGTACGGTGTTGCTCGCTTCTGACGCCGCGACGTTTACAGCAAACGGCACGAAGTCGCCGTCGAGAGCTAGCTGAACCTGTTCTGCGATCGTAACGCCAGCCTTGTCCTGAGCCTCGGCAGTCGATGCTCCAAGGTGTGGCGTGACGACAACCGACGGGATACCAAATAGCGGTGATGCTGTAGTCGGCTCTACTGCGAAAACATCGATGGCCGCGCCACCAACCACACCGTTCGTGATCGCGTCCGCGAGCGCTGCTTCATCGACGATCCCGCCGCGCCCGACATTGATTATCCGCAATCCGGGCTTTGCAGCTGCGAGCACATCAGCGTTGATTAGCCCAACAGTTTCTGGAGTCTTGACCGCATGAATCGTGAGGAAGTCGCTCTCTGCAACAAGGTCCTTTATGCCAGGAACTAACCGGACACCAAGTTGGCGTGCGCGATCTTCGGAGACATACGGATCGAATGCAACGAGCGTCATGCCAAATGCCAAGCAGCGTTGTGCGACGAGCACACCGATACGGCCAAGACCAACGATCCCGATGCTCTTGCCGTACAACTCGACACCTTCATATTTGCTGCGGTCCCACTTGCCTTGTGTGAGGGCCGCGTGCGCTGGCGCGATGTTGCGCGCCTGTGCAAGCAGCAACGCCATCGTGTGCTCGGCAGCGGACAAGACATTCGACTGCGGTGCATTCACGACCATCACGCCACGGCGAGTTGCTTCGGCGACATCGACATTGTCGAGACCAATTCCGGCGCGACCGACAACGACGAGATCGCTTCCAGCAGCCAAGACTTCGGCCGTGACGTTTGTAGCGGATCTAATAATGAGCGCGTGTGCGCCCTTTACAGCCTCTAGCAATTCAGCCGGAGATAGTGCGAGTTGCTCGTCGACTTCGAACCCGTTGTCGCGCAGAAGTTCAAGACCGCGCGCTGCTAGTTGCTCTGTTACTAATACACGTGTCATTTGGCGCGCTCCAGTAGATCTGTGATCCTCTGCAGACCTTCTCGAATATCGTCATCGGATAAGGCGAACGACAAACGGGCATAACCCGGGGCGCCGAATGCCTCGCCAGGAACCATTGCGACCTTTGCTATTTCGAGAATCACTTCGCAAAGTTCGAGTGTCGTCTGCGGGCGGTGTCCGTCAATTTCTTTGCCGAGCACTCCCTCGAAACTCGGGAAACAATAGAAGGCTCCCTGAGGCTCCATGCAGGTAACGCCAGGTATCTTCGAAAGCAAGCCATGCATGAGTCTCCCGCGTCGCTCGAACGCCACACGCATCTCGGCTACCGCTTCAAGGTCGCCAGATAGCGCGGCTAGTGCGGCCATCTGCGCGACGTTAGAGACGTTCGATGTGCTGTGCGATTGCAAGTTCGTCGCGGCTGCAATCAGGTCGAGCGGCCCGATCATCCACCCGACGCGCCAGCCGGTCATGGCATAGGTCTTGGCGACGCCGTTAAGGATCACGCATGTGTCCGCTATCTCGGGAACTAACACAGGCAGCGATGCCTGCACATAGGGCTCGCCAAGAGCGCTCGAGTAGGTCAGATGCTCATAAATCTCGTCTGTGACAACCCAGATCCCGTGGGCGAGTGCCCACCGTCCGATGGCTTCAACTTCGGCTGGTGGGTAGACGGCGCCGGTCGGGTTCGAGGGTGAGACAAAAAGCAAGACCTTTGTGCGTGGGGTCCGGGCAGCTTCGAGTTGCTCGACCGAAACACGGAATCCGTTGCTCTCATCTGTCGGGATAATTACTGGCACACCACCAGCAACGATGATCGCTTCTGGATAGGTGGTCCAATACGGCGCTGGGCAGATGACTTCATCGCCAGGATCGCAGAGCGTTTGGAACGTGTTGTACACGGCGTGCTTGCCGCCGCTGGTCACGAGTACCTGCGCGGCAGTAATCGTTAGCCCGCTATCGCGTTTGGTCTTAGCGGCAATCGCTTCTCGCAACTCAGGGAGCCCAGGAGTTGGCGAGTATTTGTGAAACTTCGGGTCGCGGCAAGCCTGCACTGCAGCCTCGACTATGTGAGCAGGGGTCGCGAAGTCTGGTTCACCAGCGCCGAATCCGATCACAGGCTCACCTGCGGCCTTCAGCCCTTTGGCCTTCGCATCGACAGCAAGTGTCGCTGATTCGGCGATAGCTGCGATGCGTTGTGAGATGCGCGACACGGTTGCTCCTAGGACTCCACGCTTAACAGACTGCGACTTAGCGAGCCGCACTGCAATGTTCGCATGTCGGAGCGCCCCACGTGGAATGTTTGTTTCTGGCATCGCTCGAAGAGGGCTCCGATGACTCGTCTCCATCCCCGTATCCCCTACCGTGGGTCCCCAATGATCCACGGTCGCAGAGCATCCGCGTTGGTTGCCATTTTTTCTCTGGTTGTTGCGGTTACTGGCATGTGCAAGGTTGGTGAAGCGACAGCTGCGACGCCCCGACCCGATGTTCCCGAGCCAGCAGCTTGGATTGTCGTCGATGGGGATACTGGCAGCGTCTTGCACGCTCACAATGAACATGAGCCACTTCCGACAGCAAGCATCGCCAAAGTGATGACAGGACTCGTTGCCCTAGAAAGGCTCGGACCGGGCTCGAAAATCAGCGTCAGCGCGCTTGCCGCATCGCAACCACCGTCGAAGCTCGGGGTCACAGCTGGCGAGACCTACAAGCTTCAGGACGCGCTCGCAGCGCTAATGCTCACTTCCGCAAACGATGTCGCATACGCGATCGCAGAAACGGTCGGTGGCGACCTCGCAGGTTTCGCAACACTCCTCAACGCGACAGCCAAGCGATACGGCATGAACGACAGCACCCTCTCTGACCCAGCCGGGTTCGATGACGCCAACTCGTTTCGCGGCGGCCCGAGAGTCAGCGCGTTTGACATCGCGATTTCAGTTCGGAACGCTCAAGCCGCCCCAGCTTTGGCAAAGTGGGCCAGTACCCCTAGCTATACCTTCGACGGACCGAACGCCAGGTTCAACCTGAACAACCACAACAAGCTGTTGCCAGGCGGAGAACGCGAAACTCCTGGCGTCACAGGTTTCAAGACTGGCGGCACAGCCCTAGCTGGTAGCACACTTGCTACTACCGCAACACGGGACGGCCGATCTCTCATCGTTGTCGTACTAAACACGCCTGACACATACTCATGGACCCAATACTTGCTCGACCTTGGATTCGACACCCCGACTGTCGGCGTCGGGACAGGCGAAAAACTGCCCACACCGAAGGTCAGTCTGCAAGCCCAGCGCGAACGCGATCGCGACGAGTTCGTCGCGCTAGTCACAGGTGTGTCGATTGGAAAAATCACGCAACCGACCAACGCTCCCAGCAATCTCACATCGTTCGCTACTACCAATACAACCGCGGCGGTCGGTTCGGTATCGACCGTCGGCGCTGAACCCGCAGGCCCAGACCGAGAAGGCGGTGGCGGCTCAGCAACCACGGTGATCCTGCTCGTGATCGGGGCTGGCGCTGTTGGCGTGTTCGGTCGTCGTGAACAAATCAGGCGACGCAAACTGCGCCGAGCAAGGTTACGACGCGAACGCGCTGCCATGATCCGAAGGGGGTCGCTCAACGTTGTCGACCAAAGGGCACGTGGCGTGCCTGTTAGACCGAATGGTGCCCAGACCCACATCCGTGTTCAGCGTGCCGAAGCGAGTCTCGAGGACGATTGGGAAGAATGGAAAGGTTGGGACGACGAGCCGCCAGGTCGGTCTCACTAACCGTGAAGCTGTCGATTATGTCGCTGTTTTTCTAAACGGCTTTGGCCCCAGCTGGATTCCATCCTGCAAGATCGCTTAGCACTGGATTGTTCGAGAAGACCTCGACAATCGGGTCGTCGAGTTGAAGCCGACGCATCAGAAAACGCACTGAGTTTTCTTGATTCCAAAGCATCAGGGTTACAGCAACGCCACTCTCTCCGGCTCGCGCTGTTCGGCCACTGCGGTGCAGATAGCTCTTGTGATCTTCGGCTGGGTCATAGTGAACGACAACGTCGACCCCATCGATGTGGAGTCCGCGCGCCGCAACATCGGTAGCTACTAGTGCTTCGATGTTGCCTGTAGAAAAGTCAGCGAGTGCTTTTTCTCTCGATGTTTGACGCAAGTCTCCGTGGATCGCGGCAACACTTACGCCTTCGCGCCGCAAAGCACGCTCGAGATCGTCGGCAGCGCGTTTGGTCTGGGTAAACAACAACGTCCGGCCATGACCATGAGCAATCGCCGCTGCAACCTTCACCTTGTCCATGTCGTGGACCTGCAGGAATCGATGGTGCATCTGCTCGACCGTGACGTCTCCACCCTCGACCTCGTGATGCACAGGGTCTTTCATGTATCGCTTCACGATCGCGTTAACGCCACCGTCGAGCGTCGCTGAAAACAACATCGTCTGCGGTTCGGTAGGAATTCGATACAAGATCTTTTGTACCTGCGGCAGGAACCCCATGTCTGCCATTCGGTCGGCTTCGTCGAGCACTAACGCTTCGACAGAATCTACGAATAGCTCACCGCGTTCGAGCAGGTCGATCAGCCGTCCAGGTGTGCCAACGACAATGTCGCAACCGCCTTCGAGCATCTCAATCTGCTTCACCATCGAGGCACCGCCGTAAACAGCGCCAACTTCCATGTCGCGAGCTTTGCTGAGCGGGTCGAGCGCTTCTGCGACTTGCACGGCGAGCTCACGAGTAGGCACGAGAATCAGCCCTGTTGGATGGCGCGGCGCGGCGTGTCCGACACGATCGAGCATCGGGATTCCGAACGCAAGTGTCTTGCCTGAACCTGTCTTGGCCTTGCCCAGCACATCACGACCAGCGAGACCGTCGCGGATCGTGAGCAACTGAATCGCAAATGGTTCGGTTATGCCCAGTTTGGCCAACGCGGCCACGAGTTCAGGGGAGACGCCAAGCGCCTCGAAAGTGTTGCTCACGGGTTCGATTCTGTCGAGTGAATTTCGATAAGGCTACCGGCACGACGAACAGGAGCCGATAAGAGCGTCAGACATGACACCAACCCGCCCGCGTTTCGCTCAGGCAACGCGCGAACCGTGCGAAGATCCTCGTCCCATGACATCAATCTCAATCGCTTCCTTAAACCTCAGGTACGGAATTGCTCCAAAGTCTGAGCAGCCATTCGATGTGGTGGCCGCGATTCGTGCCCTAGACGCCGACGTCGTCGGGCTCCAGGAGGTATGGCGGCCGAAACATGGCGAAGCCGCACATGAACTCGCAGCCGCCGAACTGGGTTATGCAGTCGCAGATCTGCAACTGCCACGAAAACACAACAAGACATCGCCACCACTCGTGCGCAACACAGAAGGTCTGCATGGCAGTTGGTGGGGTGTTTCGATCTTGTCGCGGCTCCCGATCCTTGACACGACCGCTGTCGACTTTGCCCCGATCTTGTTTGACGCTGGCCACAGACGGTCGCTCGTAGCAACAGTCAAGACTCCATGGGATCAAGACCTCGCAGTGGTGTCATCACATCTGACTTACCGCCTGTGGGGTTCGATCAACCACCTGCGAACGCTCGCGAAACATGGTCGAGCGCTGACAAGCGAAGCGGTCCTTGTCGGCGATCTCAACATGTGGGGCCCAGTAGTCGATCGCTTCGTTCCAGGTTGGCAACGACCTGTGCGCGGCCGGACTTGGCCACATTCACGACCGCACAGCCAGATCGATCACATACTCGTGTCACACGGCTTGCGGGTGACCGACGCGCGGGTGTGTAATCCCGTCGGTTCCGACCATCTGCCCGTACGAGTCTGTCTCCAAGCGGCCTGAAGCTAGAGCCGCGCACTACGCGCGACGGTGCACGCTGACTGCGTAGTCGCCGTCACTGAATGCCTCGCGGTCCCATGTCGCAAATCGAGCCTCGAGTACTAGTCCTGCATCAGCGCACAGTTCGTCGTATCGATCTAGCGGAAGACGGTCGACGGAAAGTTGGAATCCGGCAATGAATAGCCCGCCAACATGTAACAGCCCGACGATGTTTTCGACGGCTGTAGCTTCTGTGCCTGCGGCAAGGAAAATCATCACATTGCCCGCCAATACCGCAGCGCCGAATTTCTTGTCGCTTGTGAACGTCGAGAGGTCTGCCTGTATCCATTCGAGTTCTCGAGCCTTGGTCCGCGCCGCATCGAGCATCGGCGCATCCCGATCGATTCCAACAAGGTCAAAGCCACGCCGCGCCAATTCGATAGCCACCCTGCCCGTACCACAGCCGGCATCCAATACGGTCTTCGGTACCTTGAACTCAGCGACGAGATTCTCGACTAGGTCTGCCTCACCATGTATCTGTACGCCTGTCGCCGCTAGTTCTCGCCACCGCGCGTCATAATCAGCACCACGCGCGACATTTGAATTTTCCCAGCGCGATGGCTTATCCATAAGTGTTTGTTTTACACCGACAATCGCCGCGATGCTCCGCTGCCCGTGCTCATGACACAAAATGGGAACGTGGAGACGACCATTGGAGCTGCGCTTGAGTTCAGTGACGTGTCCATCGTGTCGTACCTGATCGCATTCGCAGGAGGCATGATTTCTTTTCTGTCTCCTTGCGTATTACCACTCGCCCCTGGCTATGTCGCGATGGTGAGCGGACTCGATCTCGCGGCACTAGAGCACTCCGACCGACGCAAGTGGGGTCACATCGTGGCCACCACCGCTTCATTCATCGCGGGTTTCGGAACTGTATTCACGCTTTTGGGTATCTCAGCCTCCGCGATCGGTCGACTTCTGTTCGAGCATCAGGTTGCACTCACCCGCCTCTCGGGTGGTGTCATGGTCGCGATGGCGTTGTTCATGCTCGGATCGATCAGCGTCAAAGCGCCGTGGCTATATCGAGAATTGCGTTTCCATCCACAGTTCGGTCGTTTCGGAAAGTTTGCGCCGTTCGTTATGGGCGCGGCGTTCGGGTTCGGCTGGAGCCCTTGTATCGGCCCGACGCTTACTTCGGTGCTCACTATCGCCGCGAGCGAAGGGCGTTCGGTCGCTGGCGCAACTTTGATGATGACCTACTCCCTCGGCCTTGGCCTTCCCTTCCTTGCGACCGGGCTAGCGATCGGTCGATTAGGGACTGCGATTGGTTTCGTGAAGCGCCACTTCGCTGGTGTCGTTGCCTCGTCATCGCTCGTGCTCGGTGGGTTCGGCGTTCTATTGATGACAGACAATCTCGTCGCGCTGACCGCACGCCTGTCAGAGTGGCTTGACGGCTCGCCGTTCGAATGGATCACCAAACTGGGATAGGGCTAACCGGCGTGTGATGTACTTGGCCAATGCGCGTCGGAGTCTCTTTACGCAGTGGTTATGCGCCCGCAGAGGCACCCAACGCTGCGCAATGGATGGTCGAACGGGCCAAAGCTGCGTTCGACGCAGGGCTCGACTCCTTGTTCGTCGGTGATCACCACAGCACAGGACCGTTTCCGTACATGCAGAATGTTGCGATCATGGGCCGTCTGCTCGCCGAGTGGCATGGTCGGACCGCCGGAATCCTGATGTTGTTGCCACTCTGGAATCCTGTGCTTGCGGCAGAACAAATTGGTACCCTCGCAGCAATCCACGACGGACCGTTTGTGTTGCAATGCGCCGTCGGCGGCTACGAACCGCAATTCAAAGCGATGGGTGCCCAGCTGAGAGAGCGTGCTTCTAGTTTTGAGTCGTCACTCGATGTGATCCGGCGACTTCTGAACGGCGAATCCGTGTCGACAGCAGTTCCATTTGAAATCGATGCTGCGCGAGTCGCTCCGATCTGCGACAACGGAATAGATATCTGGATCGGTGGCAGCGCAGAACGCGCGATCGACCGAGCTGCACGCCTCGGCGATGTCTTCTTGGTTGGCCCTGAGGCAACGCTGGCACAAGCAAAGGTTTTGCTAGACGTGTACCGCTCGCGATGCGCCGCACACGGGAAAGAACCAGCACGCGTAGCAATTCGCCGCGACATCCATTGCGGGCCACCAGAGGAAGTAACCAGAGTCGCTCAGCCCATTATCGATGCCGGTTACCGGGGTTTTGATACAGCAGCACTCGTCATCGGCGACTCAAATTCCGTGGCGGATAATTTTGCTGAGCTAGGCGCCGTTGGCTTCACCGACATCATCATTAGGCACCTCGCGAATGAACACAGCGCCGTCCTCGCGAGCTTCGCACGCCTCGCCGATGTTCGAAGGTCCGTCTCGGGTCTGTAGCAGACTGTCGCGATGTCGCATTCCTGGATCAACAACGACGAGGCGCTTAGCGCGCTAATCGATGAGGTTGTGGCAGAGCCAAGGTATGCGCTCGACACAGAGTTCCATGGCGAACGCACCTACCACCCTCGGCTCGCGCTAATTCAGATCGGCTGGCCGAATGGCTTGGCGCTGATCGACCCATTCGCAGTCGAAGTAAAGCAGCTAGCGCGACTCTTGCGAGGCCCCGGCACGCTCGTAGCCCATGCGTGTGACCAAGACCTAGAGATCCTGAATCGCATGTGTGGAACACTGCCCACAAAACTGTTCGACACGCAGATCGCAGCAGGTTTCATGGGACTCGGAACGCCATCCCTCCTCGCAACAACTGAAAAGCTGCTGAAGGTGACTATCGCTAAAGGCGATCGCCTTACCGACTGGACGAAGCGACCGCTGAGCGGACCGCAACGCGACTATGCAGCAGCCGATGTCGAGCACCTCCTCGGAATCACAGACTTGATTTCCGCAGAACTCGAAAATCGCGGTCGGCTCGAGTGGGCAATCGACGAGTGCGAAGCCAGAAGACTCCGTCAGCGAGGCAAGTCCGACGTCTCACAGGCATGGTGGCGGATCAAGGGCAGCCGTCAGTTCCGCGGGAAGACCCGCGGCGTGGCACAGGAGGTTTGCGCGTGGCGCGAACGATGTGCCGAAGCATCCGACATCCCGCCGCGATTCGTGCTCCCAGACCTAGCGCTCATGGGAATCATCCAGAAACCACCACACGCCAAGGAAGACCTAGAAGCAATCCGTGGAATAGACGCCAGACACTCACGCGATGCGATGTTGGAAGAGATTCTGGCGGCGGTACGTCGAGGCCTCGAACTTGAAGGCGATGAACTTCGTCTCCCTGAAAGCGAAGACACAGACCGCACTCTCGGTCCTGCCGTGTCAGTAATTTCTGCGTGGCTCAACCAGCGTGCCCACGAACTCGATATCGAATCCCAGCTTCTCGCTACCCGTAGCGATCTCGTAACGCTCATCAATTCAGGTGGTGGTAGGTTGGCGGCGGGTTGGCGCAACGAGATGGTTGGTGAACCGATCAAAGCCCTCATGCATGGCCAAGCAGTACTAAGGCTCGCGGGTGGCGGCAGAAAAATTGCGCTCGAGCATTAACAAATAGCGACATTGCTAACTTGTCGAGATGAGCGAATTTCGTGTCGGAGTGCAACTCCACCCTCAACGCTGCACGGTCGCAGAGCTGCGGTCTGCGTGGCAACGCGCCGACCAACTCGGAGTTGACTCGATCTGGCTGTGGG
Source organism: Actinomycetota bacterium (assembly GCA_005779395.1). GTDB lineage: Bacteria > Actinomycetota > Acidimicrobiia > IMCC26256 > PALSA-610 > SXJQ01. The sequence goes on along the minus strand of SXJP01000036.1, from coordinate 58,929 downwards.
ACCATTTCTTCCCGCTTTATGGCAATCCCGACGCCGCACACTTCGAGTGCTACTCGTTGCTCGGTGCGATGGCGGTCGATACAAACCACGCAAAGTTCGGTGCGCTTGTTACTTGCAATTCGTATCGCAACCCACATTTGCTCGCCGACATGGCTAGGAGCCTCGACCACCTAAGTGATGGTCGCTTCGTCCTCGGAATCGGGTCCGGTTGGTTCGAACGCGACTACACCGAATACGGATACGAATTCGGCACCGCAGGTAGCCGCCTACGCGACCTCAATCAATCGCTACCTGCAATCAAAGAGCGGTTCTCTGTACTTAATCCAACGCCGAGCGATGTTCCAATATTGGTGGGCGGAAGTGGTGAGAAGGTCACGCTCAGAATCGTCGCGGAACACGCAGATGCCTGGAACGCATTCGGTCCGCCACAGAGCTACGCGAAGAAAAATGCTGTGCTCGACGAATGGTGCGCAAAAATTGGCCGCGACCCCAAGGCGATCGAACGAACCGTCGCAATACAGCCAGACGAAATCGGCGATGTCGCTGCGTACCTAGAGGCAGGCGCACAACACATCATCATGATGATCGGCTCACCATTCGACCTTTCGCCGCTCGAGAGACTTCTCGACATCGCCGGCCATTGATCTGTGGCGAATGGCATCCTCGGCGGACCCGTCGATGGACCCGCTCGAGCGGCAGCGACCTTCCCGAACGTAGAAGCCACGATCGGCTTAAGCGTTATTCATAGGGCCTCTAAGTTTCGCGGAACCCTTTTGCGAATTAACAGCACCGAAGCAGAGATCAAAGGCGATACCGGCCTAGTGCGAGTCTTTCCCCTCAGCGCAGGCAACTTCGAAGTCGCCGGGGTGGCGTGCAACCTCATCAGGCCCAAAGTCGCATCTGCTGGGCCACCTGCGCGTACCGCTAGCGGTTCACGCGCAGCGCCGACGTCAAAGGCCCAAGTCGCGCGGGCTGCACGCATCGTCGTAGAAGGAATACATGACGCGGAGCTAATCGAGAAGGTCTGGGGTGACGACCTCCGCTCAGAGGCCATAGTGGTCGAGCCGATCGGCGGTCTCGACAACCTCGTCGCCTACGTACACGAGTTCCGTCCGAACAAGACCCGAAGGCTCGGAGTCCTCGCAGACCACTTGGTTCCGAACAGCAAGGAAACTCGAATTGCAGCGCAGGTCGCTAACGAGCATGTAATCGTCACAGGGACGCCCTACGTCGATGTATGGGCCGCTGTTCGCCCGAAGCGTCTCGGGATCGACGAATGGCCGTCGGTGCCGATCGGCACGGACTGGAAACTCGGAGTGTGCGCATCGCTCGGTGTCGCGGACCCGAAGGCGTTCTGGCGCGACCTGCTCTCGAAAGTCTCGGGCTTCGCTGACCTCGAGGTCGAGGTCGTGGGCGCCGTCGAAAAACTGATCGACTTCGTAACTGCAGTCGAGAGCTAAAGACCTTCTTAGACGAACGCTGCGCGCACTCGCCAGTTGCATCCGTCTGGTCCGCGCCACATGAACTCGCCCAAACGATTTTCGGTTTCTACGATTTCCCTGACGGGCATCGGAAGGTCTTCGAATCCATAAACGTCGGTGGTGCAAAATTCGTCATCACATATCTCGACAGCAAAACGATGGCGATGGATTGTGGCCCCGAACTGTCCGCGTGAACGCATTGTTCACCATTGTGCGACAACTCAACCCAAAAGTGGTGGATACTCAGCGAGCGATGAGTGCTCCGAGGCGAACGAGCGTCGGAGTCGCTGCACCGAAGCTGAACTCGGCCTGCTTGATCCAGAGGAAGTGGCGATGAATTGGATAGTCGAGATCGATGCTGATGCCGCCGTGAATATGTAGAGCTGCATGACCGATTTGGTTGCCACCCTCGCACGCCCAGTACTTGGCCGTCGCAACTTCTTCGGGAACCTCAAGACCTTCGTCGAGATGACTCGCCGCTTGAAGCATCGTGAGTTCGATCGCTTGGTTGTTGATGTATGCGTCCGCCATGCGTTGCGATACTGCTTGGAAGGTGCCGATCTGACGTTCGAATTGTTTGCGGTCGATTGTGTACTGAGCTGTGATGCGCATCGCCGAGTCGCACGTCCCGCCAATTATTGCGCTCTGGGCGACCATGGTTCGCGCGAGCGTCCATTCGAGGATCTCGCGGCCATTTTTCTGGGTGCCGATCTGTCCATCGCTCAGTGCGGGCGTGTCGACGAATGTCACTTCAAACAGGCGTTCATAGTTCTGGCCCTGTTGCGGGACCATCGTCATACCGTCGGCGCCTGCCGCAACATTGACCATGACAATGTCGTCTGTTCCTGCAACACGGGCCGATACAAGAATCGCGCCAGCCGTCGTCGCGAATGCCACAGAAGTTTTCACGCCGGTGAGGCGCCAGCCGTCGCCATCGGGCGTGGCCTGCAGGTACGGCTCTTCGGCTGTTGTGCCGTATTCCAACAGCGCTGCTGTACCAACAAAATCGCCACTGATTACAGGGCCGAGATATGCACGTTGTTCGTCGGTGCCGAACTGAACGCATGGAAGGGCTGCGGTTACCAAACACGACAGCACAGGCATCGGCACAACGGCCTTGCCGACCTCGCGGAGAACGAGACAAAGGTCTAGAAACCCGAAGCCGAGGCCACCGCATGACTCAGGCATCGCTAGACCTAGCAGGTTGGCATCAGCAAAAGCCTTCCAACAGTCCGCGTCGTAGCCGAGTTCGCTTTGCTCGGACGCTTTCAGTCGCGAAAGCTCCGAATGATCAGCGAGAATTGTGCGCGCTAGTCCTACGAGTTCTGCTTGCGTTTCCGTCAGTGAGAAGTCCATGTCGTTTCTTTCGATCGAGTCTTGATACGTCAGCGAGAAATCGATGGCATGCCGAGGCCGAACAGGGTGATGAGGTCACGTTGCATCTCGTTGACACCACCGCCGAACGTGAGAATGTGCATCGAACGCACCATGTGCTCGATCCGACCGCGGGCTACAGCACCCGGCGAATCGCGCCGAAGGGCGGCGACACTTCCGATCACTTCGAGCAACAAACGCGCTGCCTCGAGGTAAAACTCTGTGCCGAAGACCTTGATAGAAGATGCCGCAGCTGGCTGCAGTGACGCGCCTTGAGTCGCTTCCCATGCGATCTTCCAGTTAGCAAGACGCAAGTACTCGAGTTTGGCGTGGACCTTTGCGAGATTGACCTGCACCCACTCTTGATCGATCACGCGACGACCGTCAGCGAGCTTCGTTTCCCTCGCCCAATCGGCGACGTCGCTCAAGTGGCGATCGATAATCCCAGAGCTACATAGGGTCACGCGTTCGTGATTGAGCTGATTGGTAATGAGCCCCCAGCCACCGTTCTCTTCGCCGACCAAGAACCGCGCCGGTACGCGAACATCTTCGTAATACGTGATGTTCGTGTTGAACCCGGCGAAGTTTTCAATTGGCTCGGCCCTGAACCCTGGAGTATCAGTCGGCACGATGATGATCGAGATTCCCTTGTGCTTCTTGACTTCTGGGTTTGTGCGAACAGCGAGCCAGACATAGTCAGCGCCCCGAGCAAGGCTCGTAAAAACTTTTTGTCCGTTGATTACATACTCATCGCCATCGCGGACCGCCCGAGTCTTCAAACTTGCTAGGTCTGTACCGGCGTCGGCCTCGGTGTACCCGATTGCGAAGTGAATATCGCCAGCCAATATCCGAGGAATGAACTCCTGCTTCAGCTCCTCTGAGCCGTATCGCATGATGGTCGGTGCGACGGAGTTGATCGTGAGCATCGGCACGGGAGCGCCCGAGCGCATCGACTCGTCGAAGAACACAAACTGTTCGATTGGAGTCAGGTTCTTACCCCCGAACTCCGCCGGCCAACCGAGGCCGCACCAGCCGTCGGTAGCCATCTGTTTCCAGACAGACTTCGAGTAGTCATCGATGCCTTCGCCTTTGCGAAGTTCGGACTCGGTCTCGGGCGTGATTAAGCCTGCGTAGTAGTCGCGTAGCTCATCTCTTAAGGCTTCGTGCTCTTTGCTGTAACCGACGTACATATGTCCTCCGTCAGGGACCCAAAACTAGAACGTGTTCTATCTTTACTTACCGTCTTGTGAATCATCGAGTCGGCTGACTTCGAAGATTCCATCAATCGACTTTGCACGGGCGGCATCGATGACAGCTTGCCGTGGTTGCTCGAGCATGTCCGCAGCAATATAAAGAGCATGCAACACCGACCCCACTCGGTCGACTGCCTTTCGTAGCGCACCCGCATCTGCGATATCGCAATCGGTATGACTCCCGAGCCACGAAACAATCGGGCGTTGCTTGTCGATGCTATGAACCTCAGCACCGGCATCGATGAGCGACTGAACGGCCCTCGGCTCTTTCGAGGCGCCGACGACGAGCACGCGCATGCCGCTCTTGTCCACGCTCGCCACGGTTGTCAACCCTCGATGGAGATTGCTCGTTCGGGGCAGTTTTCGGCTCCAAGCTGGGCTTGTCTCACGTGCTCAGGGTCGGTAATTTCCTTGCTGAGAATCTCACAGTGTCCGAAATCGTCGCTTGCAAATACGTCTGGCCCCAAGACGTAACACCGGCCGTGCCCATTGCAGACCTCGAGATTCACGACGACCCTCATGTGGAACTCGCTCCAAGTTTGGTCGATGCCCGAAACACGAGCGGTAAGTAGTCAGCACCGCGCAAGCCAGACGTGAAGTTGGGCGTCTCCCCTGGTTTGATGGAGTAATCAGCCAGGCGCGCATGAATCTCTTCCATAGCTACCTTCAGTTCAAGCCTCGCTAGATGGGACCCAAGGCAGCGATGAACTCCCCCACCGAACGCGAGGTGACGATTGCCTGAACGCGAGAAGTCGATTAATGCTGGGTCTGGGAATTCTGACGGGTCGATGTTCGCGGAGCCGAGCAAACAAATTACGTTCTCTCCGGCTTTGATCACCTCGCCACGAAGCTCTATGTCCTGAGTCGCTTGGCGTGGCAAGCCAGGCACTGGAGTCTCCCACCGCATGAGTTCCTCGACAGCGCCCGGCACGAGAGCGGGGTCCCGGACAATTTCATCTCGCCTGTCAGGGTGCTGCGCAAGATAACTAATCGAGCAAGTGAGCGTTGCGGTCACGGTGTCAAGGCCCGCTATGAGCATCAGGTAGCAGATGTCAGCTACCTCATCGTCGTTAAGGTTGTGACCATCTACGTGTGCGTGCACGAAGAGACTGACAAGGTCGTCGCGTGGCGCAGTTCTGCGGTCGGCAATAACCGGCGCGAAGTAGGAGTAGATCTCTTGTCCGGCCTTCGCCTGCGTCGCCTTGGCAGCGTCGACGCTGACGCCACCTGGTCGGATGATGTCATCTTTCCACTGCAGAAATCGGTCGAGATCTGCATAATCGAGTCCAAGAATCTCTAGAAAGACTTGGCAGGGCAATGGGATCGCGAGGTCCCTGCTGAACTCGCATTCACCGGTCTCAATGAACCCGTCTATCAGCTCGTTGACGAGCGCGCGAACTTTGGTCTCGAGTTTCGCAACCTCTCGCGGAGCGAAAAGTGGGTCGAGCAAACGACGATATTTCACATGATCTGGAGGATCGATCTGCAATGGAATAAGTGGTCGTACGTTGCCAATCTCGATCGCATTTATGGAGCTGAAGAGCTCCGGATTCTTCAAAGCGAAGGTCACATCGTCGTGGCGGGCGAGGATGATTGGGCCATCTGGTACCCGCATGACTGGCATTGACTCCCTGAGAATCTGATACCCGGGTTGCGGATGCGCAGCGGTCTCTTGGTCTACATCGAACATGGATAATCCGAATCCTGTGGACTTTTCTTCCGTCATCGCGATTCCTCCGATTAGTGCAGCACAGATGAGCGAATCTGCATCAGCGGTGAGAGTAGCTGTGCAGTTGCGTCTAGAGCTGAGCGCCCCAATCGGAGTGTTCGATCAACATGGCGACACGGTGCAAAAACTGTGCTGCAGTTCCACTCTGTACGGCACGAGCGTCGTAGGCGAGCCCGAGGTATCCAATGCGCCTAATCGCAAGGCCGCCGGAATCCGGATCAGCGACGACGCTCTTGCGGACCCCGTCGGAAGAAAGAATCGCGACCTCAGGTTGATTGATAATCGGGAAACTCAAATACGTCCCGAAACCGCCAGGGTTGGTGATCGTGAACGTCGCTCCAGCGACATCATCTAAGATGAGCTTCTTCGCACGTGCTCGTGTGGCCAGGTCTGCGATTGTTGCACCAAGCCCAGAAACTGTGAGCTCGTCTGCATTACGCACGACTGGCACAACAAGCCCGTGGTGGTCTAGATCGACAGCGATACCGAGTCGAATGCGATCACTTGTCGTCACCTGCTCGCCTTCAGTCGTCGCATTCAGGTCGGAGTATTCGCGCAGCGCGATCACGACAGCGCGCGCTACGAACGGCAAATACGTGAGTCGCTCCCTTCTACGAATCACGTCGACAGCCGTGTAATCGCATTCGCAAGTTGCGTACGAATGTGCAGAAGTTGCCTTGCTTGCGACGAGTGCGCGTGAAGCAACCTTCTGAATTCGCGTAAATGGAACACGTACCGACTTACTCGAATGCCCGAATCGTTCGCGCGGCGGCATGTACCCAGATGGTCGGGTGCGCGCTAAGCGTTTCCTCCAAGGAAGTACGTCACTATTCGTATCTGCGACCATATCCTTCAATTCGGCACGACTCAACTGAACTTCATGTACGCCGAAACATTAGAGAAGCGTTATCGGGACTGAACCAACCCAAGGAGGGTTGCCGATGGTCACGACAAGTGCAGACCTAAACACTCTCATCGCAGACGCCGTCGCCGACTTTCGCCTCGCGCTCATCTCCCGGTGCATTGACGACCGCGAGATTGCCTTGCGCACCCAGAGCAAAGTCTTCTTTCAGATCTCAGGTGCGGGACACGAAGCACTCTGCCTCGGGCTAGCAAGATCGTTGCGGCCGAGTTACGACTGGTTCTTCCCCTACTACCGAGATCGCGCGCTCGCTCTCGCATTAGGTGTCACGCCTACAGAAATGCTTATGCAAGCCGTCGGATCCGCGAGCGATCCAGCGAGCGGCGGTCGGCAGATGCCTTGCCACTGGGGCTATCCGCAGCTGCACATCGTCACCCAATCATCCTGTACTGGTTCTCAATGCCTCGGGGCTATCGGTTGCGCCGAAGCTGCGCGCTACATCGGCAGAAGAACGCTCGGTGGCTGCACTGCTCGTGGCGATGAAATCACTTACGTGTCGCTCGGCGAAGGAGCGTGCAGCGAAGGTGAGTTCTGGGAGTCCCTCAATAGCGCTGCTCGCTTGCACCTCCCTGTCTTGTTCGTCGTAGCCGACAACGGCTACGCCATATCAGTCCGCGCTGCCGACCAACACCCGGCTCCGGTTAGTGAAATGGTCCGAGGTTTCCGTGGTCTAGAGGTCATGACCGTAGACGGATGTGACTACTTCAAGGTGCTAGCGAAGGGCGCTACTGCGACTGCTCATGTGCGAATGGGTGCCGGGCCAGTTCTCCTGCATGCGACGGTCACGAGGCCATACGCGCATTCGCTGTCGGATGATCACAAGAAGTACCGATCGACAGAAGAACTCAGCGAAGAAAAACAGCACGATCCAATCGAACTAATGGCACGGCAACTCGTTCGCCGCGGAGCGCTAACACGCGACGAGATCGAGCTCATGCGCGAACAAGCTCGCACGCAAGTCGCCCTTGCGGCAGACCAAGCCCTCAGCGCACCGCGGCCGAACCCATCGTCGATACTCGATCACGTTGTCCGAATACCGAATGTCGATAATCCCGTCGAGCCAGCCAGTGATTCTCCGGAACTAGTCACGTTCGGCGAGGCGATCCGGCTCACTCTTCATGAGCAAATGGCGCTGGACGAACGCATTCGAGTGTTCGGTGAAGATGTCGCAGACGCAGGCACCGATGTGCTCGACGAGGTCCCGGGCAAGGGTGGCGTATTCGGGATCACGTTCGGCCTGCAACGGGCGTTTGGCGAAGCGCGTTGTTTTAATTCTCCGCTAGCCGAAGCCAACATTGTCGGACGCGGCGTCGGCATGGCACTGCGTGGACTCAAGCCATGCGCCGAGATCCAGTTCTTCGACTACATCTGGCCCGCCATGCAGCAGCTAACACAAGAGGCAGCGACCATCCGTTGGCGCAGCAACGGCAAGTTCTCTTGTCCCCTCGTCGTGCGAGTCGCGATCGGCGGATATTTGAGCGGTGGAGCAATCTGGCATAGTCACTCTGGCGAGTCGATCTTCGCACACGTCCCTGGGCTTCTCATCGCATTCCCTTCGAGGGCCCGCGATGCGGCTGGACTGCTACGCACAGCATTCGCGAGCGATGATCCCGTCCTATTCCTTGAGCACAAACACCTTTACCGCCAGGGATACAACCGTGATCCGATGCCACCATCTGACTGGCTTATGCCATTCGGTCTGGGTAGCTATGTGACTCGTGGCGACAGGCTAAGCGTCATCACTTGGGGAGCGACGGTCCACAAGGCAGTCCAAGCTGTAAAGGAGTTCAGCGACAACGACGCTGGCGTAGAGATCATCGATCTGCGGACCATTGCTCCTTGGGACCACGAAATCGTCGCAGAATCGGTGCGCAAAACTGGTCGCGTTCTTGTCGTGCACGAAGACACGCTCACATGCGGATTTGGAGCCGAAATAGCTGCGTTTGTTGCCGACGAATGTTTCGAGTACTTGAGTGCCCCCGTCTGGCGCCTCACAGCCCCTGATGTGCTAGTCGGATACGAACCGGGGCTTGAGTCTGCAACGCTGCCGCAAGTGTCGGATATAGCAAGAGATATTGCAGCTCTGCTCGCCTACTAACAAGACCGAATACTCAACATCTGCCGATTCTGATCCGAATCCTCATGCGCCGAGAGCCGCGAGAAACGACACCCTGTCTGGACCTAGAACTGGCTCAGGAGGCCGCGAGTCCTTCTCCTGATGACTCTTCATGACCGCCGCAAGCACGACAGAGTCAGTGAGCAAAGCGTCTGGTGTCGCTTCGAGATTTAACCACCTCAGGAATGCCCGATAAACATCTGGCACGGTCCGCACCGCTGGCATCAACCCATCTCGAAATAGTTCGCGGACGTATCCCGATGGATCGACCTCGTCAGTCTGCGCGGTCGGGGCTTGCAACTCTGCCGCCGCAATCCGCTTGGCTTCCTTGTCCTGTTGCACCGATGCACGAAACCATGGATCGATCTCTCTCTCAGTCGCATCGTGGAAAGTCCTTTCCCATCCTTGCGCGCCTTGTTCGAGCGAATCGACAAACGCGAACGCGTGAACAAATGCGAGTGAACACCCCCGTCCGTAGAGGGGGTTTGTGCAAATGTGGGCATCGCCGACGGCAGCGAACCCTGTGACGATTGGGTTGCCTTGCCCGTCTACGAACCACCGACGCCGGTTGCGCAGCCCTGCCATCGAATGCACTTCCGTGAGCGGTCGGGCACGGCCATCGAGCCACGGTTTCGTCAGGTCAAGCTGCCGTGCCCCAGCTTCGAATATCGCTTCCTGGCTGAGTACCCGCAAGTCCTTATCGGCCGTCGGCACCGCGAAAGTCAAGGAGAACGTGCGGTTATCTCCTATGAAAACTGCGAACTTTAGGTAGCCGAGTTCCCCGGCGATCGGACCGACAGTAGAAGGAACCTCGGCACCATCGCGCAGTTCATAAAATCGCGAGAGGTAAACAATCTCACAGGTTTCGACGCTTGGTTCTGGTTCGATCACGCCGGCAGCAACCAGCCACGCCGCAGAGTTAGTTCTCGGTCCCGTGGCGTCTACAACGACATCGCCTCGCACCTCGAAAGGCGAATAATCGGTAATCTTGCGTCCGCGCACACCGACGATGTTCGGGACTACTCCCGCGGGACCCGCTTCTGCGATCACTCCGTCTACTGCCACGCCACCGATCAGCTCAACCCCGGGGACGTTCATAACCGATCTGCGCAAGACCCACTCGAACGTGGTACGCCTGCAAGCAATAGCGCAGAGGCGTTCGTCGCCTTCGACAGGCTCAAAATCGAGGAGTGCTGGCGGAAGGTTCTCCGTGAAGCGCAACTCTGTTGCTCCTGCTGCGAGTAGCGACTCATAGATATCTGGACACCGCTGTATGAGAAGGTTTCGGAGCCGGGCAAGGAAGGCATGACTGTGGCGTACCTGTGGTGCGCCCCGGCGGTCCCAGTCGAATGCAGCGTGCGCTGACTCTGGCATCGGTGTCGCATCGCGGTCAACGACTACCACTTCATGGCCCGCCCTAGCGGCGGCGAGAGCTGTGCCGAGCCCTGCTACCCCACCACCGACAACAACAATCTTCATGGCAACAACACGCCGCCACAATACTTTCGTGACATCGAGACTCCCCATCAAGCTGGCCAAAGACGGCGTCACAGCGAACCAACGTGCAATCGGCACCGTTTCGCGATTAGCTTCTGCCCCAACGCGACTATCGCAGTCGCCTACAGCACGGGGGGAATCATGAAACGCGCACAAGCCTTAACTATTGGTCTTTCGATTGCCGTAATGGTCGCAGGTTGCGGCCGCAGCGACGAGCAGATCAAGGAGACGGCGTCAACAGCGCCAATCGGCACAGCTCCACCTGAAACTGTCGGCCTAGCCCAAGGTGGATTCGGAGACCTCGGTGTGATCTGTAGCGGCACCCCTGAAGGCATGGAACTAGTCGAAGGTAACGACCCCGGTGTCACCGCAGAGTCGATCCAGGTGTCTACGGTTTCCGATCCAGGATTCCCCGGCCGCCCCGGACTCAATCAAGAGCTGTTTGACACGGCCGAAGCATTCACCTCTTGGTGCAACGAGCACGGCGGCATCAACGGCCGCACGATCGAACTCAAGCTGCGTGACGCGATGCTGACGCAATTTCAGCAACGAGTCATCGAAGCGTGTGACGAAGGTGACTTCGCGATGGTCGGTGGTGGCGCTGTATTCGACGACACGGGCCAAGTAGAACGCCTCGACTGCGAGCTACCTGCCATCCCTGGCTACGCCGTGACCGCAAAGGCATCGGCGGCCGACCTGACCGTGCAACCGGTACCTAATCCTTCCGACACGTTGCCGATCGGCGATTTCTTGTACCTCGCCGAAACTTTCCCTGAGTCAACGCAAAACGTTGCAGTCCTCACAGGAGACCTGGCCACGACAGTCACCGTCGCCAACCGCTACAAGGAGGGGATCGCTCAACTCGACTGGAAGGTTGTCTACGACGAGGAGTACCCATCTCTCGGTGTCGACAGCTGGAGACCGTTCGCTGAGAGCATCAAGGCCAACGATGCCAAGGGACTCATCTGGGTTGGGGAACCGGTGAACCTCGCCAAGCTAATGAGCGAACTCAAGGCTCTCGATGTGACACTCGACTGGGTACGCACGGACGCCAACCACTACGACGCAAAGGTTCTCGAAGCCGGCGACGATGCAGACGGCGTCTACGTACGTTCAGCGTTCGCGCCTTTCATCGGCAACGCCGCCGAAGCTGGCTCAGCGACTGCGCAATACGCCGACCTCATCGAGACGTACGACGAAGGCGGCATCCAGGCCTACCTCGGCATCCAAAGCCTGTCTGCATGGTTGCTGTTCGCTACTGCAGCGCGCGACTGCGGTGCCGAGCTGACACGAGACTGCCTCATGGAAAAGGCAGCTGCCAACACGACATGGAGTGGCGGCGGTATCCACGCCCCGCTCGATCTCAGTGGAGCTACGCCTTCTACTTGCTACGCGCTGTTCGTGGTTGAAGGTGGCGCGTTCGCGACCGTTGACATCGCTCCAAACAATGGCATCTACAGGTGCGACCCAGACAATGTTGCGACGCTGGTCGGCGACTATGGAACCGGCGCCAAATGCCAGAACTCCGCGTTTGCTACCGATCCAAAACCGTCAAACTGCGGGTCTCTTTAGATCTTTCACCGATCTATTGTCAATGACTCTTTGGGGCCCGGCACACTGCCGGGCCCTAAACACTTACAGCAGACCTAGGGATTTCTGACAGATGAGTGAGTTCTTCGGCTTCACGATCACAGGGCTGGCTATCGCATCCATTCTCGCGATCGGAGCGAGCGGACTCGTTCTCACCTACACCACAACAGGGGTATTCAACTTCGCGCACGGCGCAATCGGCATGCTTGGCGCCTTCAGCTATTGGCAACTGCGATTCGGATGGAACGTACCGGCGCCGCTCGCATTCGTACTCGTCTTGTTCGTCATCGCGCCACTGTTCGGGTGTCTTCTAGAGAAGGTCATATTCAGATCGTTACAGGGGACGCCCGACGCCGTGCGCCTCGTGGTGACCGTCTCGCTGTTGTTTGCTTTGATCGGAGTAGCCAACTGGATTTGGGATCCGACACTCAGTCGGCCATCTCACAAGTTTTTCCCTGGCTCGAGCTTCGACATCGGCGGCGTAAAGATCCAGCCAGCAGAACTCATCAGCATCGGTGCAGCGTTAATCGTCGCAGTAGTTCTGCGCCTAGTTCTCTACAACACTCGCGCTGGGGTCGCGATGCGTGCCGCTGTCGATGACCGGCCGCTAGCTGCGCTCAACGGCGCTCGCCCCGACCGCTCCGCAATGTTGGCGTGGGCTATCGGCTGTTCGTTAGCGATGCTGTCTGGCGTCTTGTACGTCGGCCCGATCGCTCTCGACGCAGCAAGCATCTCAATTCTGATCGTGAACGCGTACGCAGCAGCGATGATCGGGCGCCTACGAAGCCTGCCGATGACGTTCGTCGGCGCGTTGCTTATCGGTCTAGGCAGCGAATATTGGCGTGGTTACACGCCGCAAGTCAGCGACGCTCACTGGGTTGTGTACTTCGGGAAACCAATCGTCGACGCAATCCCTGTGATCGTCTTATTTGCGGTGCTGTTGTTGCTACCAGCTGGACGTCTCCGCGGCCACGGCACGACGCGCACTCGAGAGACATATCCAGTGCCATCCTGGAATGGCGCCCTCACCTTCGCTGCTGTCGTCATCGGTGGCTCAATCCTCGCGATGCCACTTCTAGATCGCTCCGACACTCTCACGTTCGCTCTGTTGTTGGGTACAGCGATCCTGGCGCTGTCGTTGGTCCCGCTCGTGGGGCTCGCTGGACAAGTCTCGTTGTGCCAATTGAGCCTCGCTGGCATCGGTGGCGTGACGATGGCCAACCTTGGTCGTGGCGGATCACCCATGGGCTTGGTGTGGGCATTCATATTCAGCGCAGTGGTCGGAGCGCTGATCGCACTTCCTGCTCTGCGACTATCAGGTATCCATCTCGCGCTCGCAACAGCAGCATTCGCTGTATTCATGGATAAGTGGGTATGGGGTCTCAGAGACTTCGATCTCCCATTCACGAACGTCACGATCTCTTTGTTCCCAATCGGCTCTCTAGCAGTGAGTCGCCTGAAAATATTTGGCTTCGATACAGACGCCACCGGGAAAATCCTAGGTCTCGAAGTGTCCGACGCTGACCGCCAACTACTGCTCCTCGCTGTCACCTTCGCTGTGCTGGCGTTACTAGTCGTATGGATTCGACGCGGCCCGTTTGGGCGGCGACTACTTGCGATGAAAGACAGTGAGGCTGCGTGCGCAACTGTCGGAATGAATCTTGTGTCAACGAAGGTTGCAGTGTTCGCAATCTCTGCCGGCATGGCTGGTCTCGGTGGCGGGCTCATCGCTGGAATTCGTCAGTCAACCTCCCCAGACAACTGGCAGTTTCAAGCAGGGCTTCCGATCTTCATGCTTGGTGTAGCTGGAGGGATGGGCAGAATCGGTGGCAGCTTGTTTGCTGGTGTGTCGTTTCAGGTCTTGAACTCGATGTCGCTTTGGCCGTTGCTGAACACCCGGTTCATGGGCATGGGTGGGCCGTCGGGTTGGTTTCGTAGTTTCGGTGCAGCTTCGCCTGGATTCATGGGTATCGGTCTTGGTCGCAATCCGAACGGTGCGGTTGCCGACATGCGTGAGGGCTTCGAACCAATCATGCACTCCAAACGCGCACTTTGGTTGTTCGCGATTATCGAAACCGCGTTATATGTAGCCACGCTCACCTTCGACTCTATGAACGGCTGGGTGTTGGTCATCGGCACGGTTCTAGCTCTCGGATTATGTGCCCAAATCGGCCTTCAAGTGGGCCTGTCGAGGGGTTCGCTGACTCCGAAGCCGAACCCTTCGATCGAAGAGTTCGGTGGTACTCGTCTCGAGTGGATCGGAATCGATCGCGAAGTCACTACAACTGACATTGCGCTCCTCGACGACAAACTCGGTCTCGCTCCGGCGGTACTGCGGTGAGCCTGCTCGAAGTCCACTCCGTCACAATGCGTTTCGGGGGCCATGTAGCACTCGACAACGTTGACCTCTCTTGCAATGCTGGCGAGGTAACAGCACTCATCGGACCGAACGGTGCCGGCAAGACAACCCTCTTCAACGTGACATGTGGTCTGCTCGTCCCGACGGGCGGAACAATCCACCTAGATGGCAAAGAACTCACGAAACTCAAGCCGTACAAGCGAGCACGGCTTGGCCTTGCACGCACATTTCAACGTCTCGAACTCTGGAGCGTGCTAACCGTTCGCGAGAATGTGCAAGTTGCAGCCGAACTACGAGCGCAGAAAGGCGCATCGAGTACTGCGAGAGATGTCGAAGCGATAGTCGAGCGTGTTGGTCTTGCAGCCAAGATCGACCAACGTGTCGACGAACTTTCGACCGGCCAGGCACGGCTAGTCGAGATCGCGCGCGCACTTGCGACAAGGCCACGACTTATTCTGCTCGACGAACCAGCGTCAGGGCTTGACGATACAGAGACCCACGAGCTAGGCATTCTCCTGCGCGACCTCACCGCCGAAGGCCTCGGAGTGCTACTCGTCGAGCACGATGTCGAACTTGTGATGCATGTAAGTGACCACATTTTTGTGCTCGACTTCGGCTCCATAATCGCCGACGGAACCCCGCAAGAGATCAGAACCAACCCGGCGGTACTTTCGGCCTACCTCGGTTCGAGTCTGGACCAGAGCGCATGACCGACTCGCCAATACTCTCCCTGCAGTCTGTTCGCGCTGCGTACGGCCGAATCGAAGTCATACACGGAGTCGATCTCGAAGTTTTTTCAGGCAAAGTGCTCGCGTTGCTAGGCCCGAACGGCGCTGGCAAGAGCACAACGCTCAAAGTCTGTGCCGGGCTCGTCGCTCCAACAGGCGGTGACTACATACTTTGCGATCGCCGCGTAAACGGCGCGAGGCCAGAAGACTTGGCGCGTGCCGGTGTATGCCTGATCCCTGAGGGCAAAGGAATATTCCCGAATCTCACCGTTCGCGAGAACCTCTGGATGGCCACTCACACAGGTACGTCACTACACGATGTCGAAGAGGTCGCGTACAGTCGCTTCGAACGACTAAGTCAGCGTCGTAACCAACTCGCAGGCACGATGAGTGGTGGCGAACAGCAGATGCTCGCCATGTCGCGAGGCTTGGCCACGAACCCGCGCATACTGCTTCTCGATGAACTATCCATGGGACTTGCCCCAATCATTGTCGAAGAGCTCTACGAGATCGTCGCGCAAGTTGCTAGCGAAGGCGTGTCGATCTTGGTGGTCGAACAGTTCGCTCAAACTGTCTTGGGTGTAGCAGATACCGCTGCGATCATGGTGCACGGCAAGATCACTAGTGTTGGAGCGCCTTCCGATATCGCAATGGAACTATCCGATGCGTATATGGGTGCAAGTTGATCAATTACACGGAGCGAAAATGACCGACGAGAGTTCGATTGAGAAATTCAAGTCAGACGTCGCAGCAATGCGCGTGAGAGAAGCGAGCGTGGCGCGCGAGAACGCGATGCGCATCGTTGGGTGCCTACTCATGGTTGCTGGTGTCGCGCTAGGCATCTACGGAGTAACGGCCAGTCTCGGCGCCGAGGTTGTCAAGAACGGAGCCGAGAACCCCTCCGGCATAGCAGCACAACGCGACGCGATCACGCAATCGTTGTTGGGAGTCACGCTCGCGATAGTCGGCGCGACCTTGTTTTTGCGGTATTCGTTCGGTCAATTCTTGCGCTACTGGTTAGCGCGCAGCATCTTCGAAAAATCGCGTAACAGCTAGTTCTTAGGCAAGTCTCGGAACGGCGCAGTTTTGTCTGTGCGGATATCGCTCGGAAGACCGAGGACTCGCTCACTAATGATGTTGCGTTGCACCTGCTCTGTGCCTCCGCCGATCCGAATCGACCACTGGTTCAAGAACAGGTTTTGCCACATTCCGCCATCTTGGGCGTCGTCGTAGTGCAACATTGCTCTCGGGCCCTGCATGGCGAGCACGAAATCACCGTCTGCCTGAACGCGGTTGCTAACAGCAAGCTTCATAACCGACGACTCTGCTCCAGCGATTCCCTTCTTTGCGTTAGCTCGGGCACGCAGCCCAAGCATTCGCAGTAGTTCGAAACGCGTGTAGCACTTCGCGAGTTCTTGACGCGTGCAGGCATCGTTCGTGACGTTGAATTCGCGTGCAAGCGCCAGCAGTGCTTTAAAGCCGAGACCGGTTCCGCCACCGCCGATCATTGAGCGTTCGAATGAAAGAGTCGTGTGGGCGACAGCCCAACCGTTGTTTAGGCCACCCAAGAGGTGCGCTGCAGGGATACGCACGTCGGTCATAAAGGTCTCGTTGAAATGCGAGAATCCAGTGATCTGCATGAGAGGTCGAACTTCGATTCCAGGGGCGTGCATGTCTGCGAGGAAGTAACTGATCCCCTTGTGTTTAGGTACGTCAAAGTCGGTTCGCGCAAGCAGGATGCCAAAGTCAGCGAAGTGCGCACCAGAGTTCCACACCTTCTGACCATTGATGATGTATTCCTCGCCATCGAGCTCGGCGCGTGTTGTTAGCCCTGCCAAATCTGAACCCGCTCCCGGTTCAGAAAATAGTTGGCACCAGATGTGCTCGCCACAGAGGATTCGGGGCAGGAAGTATTCCTTTTGCTCGGGGGTTCCGTGCGCCATGATCGTCGGGCCGACCATCTGAATTGCAACGCTAAAAAACCCCGTTGTGACCAAGAACTTGGATTGTTCTTGTGCCCAAACTCGTTGGTGTTTTGTAGTCAGTCCGCGGCCGCCATATTCGGTCGGCCATGTAATCCCAGCCCAACCATTGTCCGCCAAGATCTTCTGATGCGCTCGACTCTCCTCGACATGTCGGTCTTCGGCTTCTTTAGAAGTATCGGTATCGCCAAGGGTTGTGCCAGAAATTCCGACCGTTGGGACTGCCTTGAAGTGACTTGCAAGGAATGCCCGAGCGCTTGCCCGAAACTCCTTGAGTTCGTCTGACTCTTCTTGCTCCGCGACTAAAGACACAGGATTCCTCTCACGATTTGTATCGCTGATCCTAGATACGTCCTAGGCGTTTCAGCTGAACATAAGTTCGTAGTTAGCGCCGCGCCTCAGGTGATGGCCTCCGTCTACGCTCAGGTTTACGCCTGTAATCCAGTGTGACTCCGGCCCGACCAGGAACCGAACGGCCTCGGCAATGTCCTCAACAGTCCCGGCGCGTGACAGTGGCATCTGCTCCAAATAGTCGTCCATGAGTTTGCCACCAGCTGTTATCGGCGCCATCAGTTCATCGGCGACGATCCCGGGGCGCACGCTATTCACGCGGATCCCAGACGCTCCCCACTCTTCGGCCGCATATTTCGTTAGCATGTCGATGCCAGCTTTCGCCGCACCATAGGCAGGAAGGAAGCGGTGAGGGAATGCCCCAGCCCCACTCGACATTGTGACGATCGACCCACCACTCGGCGCCTGCGAAGCCATCAGCTGAGCACCATGTTTGATAGTTAAGAACGTCCCTGTCAGATTGAGGTCGATAGTGGCACGAAACGCATCGGCTTGCGCGTTCGCGAGTGCGCCCATGTGCAACGAACCGCCAGCATTCGCGAATATGGCATCGAGGCGACCAGCCACAGACGTAGCCGTATTGACCGCAGCCGCGATCTCTGCCTCCACCGTTATGTCAGCAACGACGTAGGTCGCGCCATTTCCAATTTCGGTGACGGCGGCTTTGAGGCGATCTTCGGTACGTCCGCAGATAGTCACTACAGCGCCTTGACTCGCTAGCAACTTCGCGGCGCCAAGGCCGATGCCAGTGCCGCCACCTGTCACAAGGATTCCAAAGCCGTCGATCGAATGCATGCCGTGCACTGCTCCCGTGTCGTTGTTATGCGGTTGTTTCAATGACTAGATGTTCGCGGATGAACTCGGCAACTAGTGCGACGGCAGCATCGGCTTCTGGAATGAGATTGCAGAATGCGTGGAACACGTGCACCATTTCTGGAAACTCGACTAGCTCTGAACGACCACCAGCGGCAGCGATCGCCTTGTGGAGTCTTCTGCTGTCGTCTAGGAGCGTCTCTACTGCACCGACGTGAATGAGGACCGGAGCGAGACCATGCAGATCGGCGTAAATCGGCGATGCGAGTGGGTCGGTCTTGTCGCCGCCGTCGATGAACCAATCTGCCATTCGCCCTAGGCCTACAGGTTCGACGATTGGGTCTAGATCAGCGAACTCGACCATCGACTCGCCGGTCATAGCTATGTCGACCCACGGCGAGATAGCTACTGCGGCAGCTGGTTGTGCGACGCCATCGTCGCGCAATTTCACCAAAGTAGCGATGGTGAGGCCACCCCCAGCGCTGTCTCCAGCAATGGCAATCCTGGAAGGCAAGAAACCTTGTTCGAGCAACCACGAATAGGCTGCAGTCGCGTCAGTGACGGCCGCTGGATGCGGGTGCTCTGGCGCCAATCTGTAGTCAAGTGACAGTACGGGTATGCCAGCTCCGCTCGCGATAGTTGCACACAGATTGCGGTGGGTGACCGGAGAACCGATCACATATCCACCGCCATGCAGATAGAGCAAAACTGCATCTGTAGCTATGCCTGGAATCCGCGTCCATTCCCCTGGCACGCCACCGGCATCTACTGGCTCAATTGTCACGTCGTCGGGGAGCCTCATCCCACCTACGCTCGAGAGCATCGAACGGCGTAGCTCATCTGGAGTGGCGGCGTTCCCGCCGAGCAGGTCCGTCGAGCGCACTATGGCGAGTATTGCGTCGAAGGCTTCACTCGCCATGGCTCGTTACTCGCCTATCGAGATTGCTTGCTTGGGGCACAACCGAACGGCTTCTTCGATCTTCGGGCGTAGTTCTTCACCGGGTTCTTCGATCAGTATGTATAGGTAGTCATCGTCTCTGACCTCGAAGACCTCGGGTGCGATCCCCATACACACAGCGTTGCTCTCACAGCGATCGAAATCGACAACTACTCGCATGACATCCTCCTCTGTTGCAACAATCGCGTTGCTGAAAGCTCGGTCGGAGTCGCACCCTACAGGCAGAGCCGCACGGTCGACTTGCCTCTAGCCAGCAAGTCTGAAACGATGTCGGGTCTACACATCCCACGGCAGGAGCCATTCGGTGACAACTTTTAGAAACGTCCGTCGCGTAGCACTAGCAGTCGTCGCCTTCGCGTCTGCTTCTGGTTGCCAACTAATCACCAGTGAACTTGCCAACCCCGGAAACGTCGGTTCGGACATCCGAATCATCGGCCCTACGAACCACACGCAAGTCGCTGTGGATGCTGACTTGCCCGTTGCGGTCGGATTCGGCGACATCGACCTCGAGAGTTTTTCAGTCCGGCTATATAACAACGACAACCTCGGCACGAGCACCGACATCACCGCGAAGTTTAACTTCGAGTCTGCCCAAGCAAATGCGGTGCTCACACCAGCAGAGGTCGGGAACGGCTATGCGTTGATCATCGCCTCGGCCAAGAACGCCGAGGGCGTGCGCGTCTCAGCCCAAGTGGCATTCTCGCGCGAGCCAGATATTGATGTTTCGGCTGGAGATAGATGTGAGTTCCTTGGCCAAAGTCGTTGCACTTTGCCATTCCCTAGCGACCACTTTACGATCGCAGATCCAACTACTGACACCGGCCGTCTCTTACATCTGGACTCAGAGTCGCTGCCAAGTAATTCGACCGGAACACCGATTGACGTCAGCGAATGGAATCGTCAGGATGGCTTCAGCCCCGGATCCGCGATCGTGCTCCATGTGCCCGAAATCGACCTCGCCGCTAGCGGCGCGGCACCTATCACCGATATCGGTGCTTCGCTCGCAGGCGACAGCGCGGTAGTCCTGCTCGATGCCGACACTGGCGAGCGTGTGCCTCACTTCGTCGAACTCGACAGTTGGGCGACCACTGAAGCAACCCGCGCCCTAATTATTCGGCCAGCGCGCAACTTCATCGAGGGCCATCGAATCATCGTGGCCATTCGGCACCTAATCGACACGCACGGCAAGCCGATTCCCGCTAGTCGCGCCTTCTATGTCTACCGCGAAGAGATCCCGACATACATTCCGCCGATAGAGGACCGCCGCAACTCCATGCGCGAAATCTTCGTCAACCTCAGTGCCGCTGGGGTAGCTCGATCTGATTTGTTTATTGCATGGGACTTCACGATCGCTTCGCAGAGGAACCTCACGGAACGCCTCCTCACAATGCGCGACGACGCTTACGAACAGATCAAGTATGGCGTACCGGAATTTGAGGTGGCGGCGGTACAGGAAAACGTGAGTAGCTCGATCCAACGGCGTGTCACCGGAACCTTCTCCGTGCCGCTCTACTTGTCTGGTCGTGGCGAGCCAGGCACATCGACCAACTATGGCGCCGACGGGCTCCCAGAGCGCAACGGAACGTTCGCAGCGAACTTCATTTGCAACATCCCGAAGTCCATCTGGAATGGATCTGGCACGGTCACCAAAGGTCGAGCAGTCGCGTATGGTCACGGCCTGCTAGGTGGTGCTAGCGAAGTCAACGGCTTCGGCGGACTCATGGATCAGCACTCCTTCGTAATGTGTGCGACCGACTGGATTGGCATGTCGGCAAATGACATTCCCAACGTAGCGGCGATACTCAACGACCTCTCTCTGTTCTCGACATTGCCCGACCGCCTGCAACAAGCTCATATCAACTTTCAGTTCCTCGCTCGACTCATGAAGGAGGCAGACGGGTTCTCAAGTCACGAAGCATTCCAAGGAGATGGTGTTCCATTCATCGAGAGCGGCGAAGTATTTTTCAACGGGAATAGCCAGGGTGGAATCATGGGTGGAGCGGCCACCGCGATCTCGAACGAATGGTCGAGAGCAGCACTCGGAGTTCCCGGTATGAACTTTTCGACTCTGTTGACCCGAAGCGTCCACTGGCACTCGTTCTCGCCGGTCATATTCGCTGCCTACCCTGACGAACTCGATCACACGATCTTGTACACGCTGATCCAGATGCTTTGGGACCGTGGTGAGAGCAACGGCTACGCAGCACACATGACAGATGATCCGTTGCCGGGCACGCAGCCTCACGAGGTGCTACTCATAGAAGCATTCGGTGACCATCAGGTCGCGAATATCGCTACAGAGACGATGGCCCGCACAGTCGGTGCGCACGTCTACCAACCGGCGTTCGTTGAGGATCGCACGACGGACACGACGCCGATGTGGGATATCCCCGGGCTGCCGGAGAATCCATTCTCTGGCAGCGTGCTCGTCGTCTGGGACTTCGGGACACCGATGCCGCCGGTTGGGAATCTGCCACCAACTTCGCCGAGTTACGGAACGGACCCACATGGCTTGGGCCGCTTCGAAGCCCGTCTAACCCAGCAGGTGAGCGATTTCTTGCGGGCTAGCGGTAACGGGATATTCGGAGACGTGTGCGTAGGGTTGCCGTGTACGTCGTCGGTTTAGCGCGCCACTGATTCTCGGCCTAGGGCTTCTTGGGCAATCGACGCGACATGCGCGCCATCGCGGTTGTACACCTGCACTGTGGCGAGGCCGCGGGCATTAGAGACGCCGTATCCAGTTAGATCGAACAGCAACCAGTCGTCAGCACGCAGCCGACGGTGGAACCAAATCGCATGGTCGAGGCTCGCTGCCATCATTTGTTCCCAATTGAACGAGAGCGGATGCGGCGTTAGAGCAGTGCCGAGTGCATCTTCGTCTGACAGATACGCGAATGCGCACGCATTGAGGACCGGATCGTCACCGAGGGTCTGTATCGCTCGAAGCCAACTCTGCGCTCCAGCCTGAGGCTCGGCCCAACGACGAAGAACTCTGTGTTCGAAGAACAAATCGCTCCCCCAAAGTTCTCCAGTCTCTGGATCCGGTACATCTGGCATCAGCACCGATTGCACGTCGGGACCGTCCTCTGACCCGTGAAAACTCGCTATGAGGTTGAGTATCGCACCTCCCTCTTGATACGCGACTACTTGCCGCGTCGTGAACGACTTACCGTCACGAACACGGTCGACTTCATAGAGCACAGGAGCGCGCTCATCGCCCGCACGCACGAAGTACGCGTGAAGCGAGTGCGGGAGATGCCCTGAGTCGACAGTACGGCTAGCAGCCATTAGCGCCTGTGCTACAACCTGACCGCCGTAAATGCGGCCCCACCCCAATCGGGGCGAGGCGCCGAGGAACGCGTCTGGCTTCACGACCTCGAGATCGAGTAGCGACAGCAAATCTGTAACCGGATGTAACGAAACCATGGTGCCAAGTATGCAAACTTCTAGCGCGAAATATCGAACCAGTCCCATTGCCGAGGCGTAATGGGTGTCAGGCGCGCCGCGAAGAACACGTCTTCTTCGACCCTTATCTCAGCGTCGAGATCGTTAAGCCACACCACTCTGATGGGCGCAACCACGTTGCCTCGAACTCGACTGCGAAGGTGCTCATCTGGTTCGAACTTCCATGCCCCAGCTACACCGGTCGCGTTGCATATCGGCTCGAGGTCACATGAGCCTCCAACAGTTACGTGAATCGCGCGATGTGGCCTAACTGGCAACGCATCCGCGGAGACTTTCAACGTTGGCGAGACCGCCATCTCAGCGAGACTCCACGGCCCCGACACGTGAGAGCGGCGTGATTCGAACCAACGGTCGGGCATCGAGTGCAAGTGTGCGCCTAGCTCCGCGAACGCATCAAGGGTCTCGACCACTGGCTCTGACATCAGGTACAGAGTGACATAATGGATTCGATCGAGTGGAGCGTTCAAAGTGGCTCGCTCCGCCTGATCTGGCGTGAGCACCCATCGTTGACCATGCGCAATTCCAGGTATCTGGAATTGCTCGGGCATGTGATCGAACATGTGCCACTCGTTGTACGCGGCGTGGGCGGCCGGATCAGTTACTTCTGTGAATGAGAAGAAACCGACCCGGACACGACTCATGCGCTCGACCGTACCTCAGCTAGTTGGAGCTGAGCTGCAACGCCAGACTACCGACTGTTCGGCGTGGACTTGCGTCCCCGATCGCTCGCAGACTTAGCACGACTCGGCGCGGAACTCGACTTGCCCTTGTAACCACCAGAGCGACCACTCGCGCCAGACGAGCTCGAGTTCGAACGACCCTGATAAACGCGCCCCTCAGAGTTCGAGTTTGAACGACCCTCAGAATTCGAACGACCCTGAAAACCACCCTCACGACGACCCTCAGACGAACGACCCCGATTACTACGGCCTTCCGACGAACGGTTCTCGAACGAGCGACCCTGCGGGGAACGATTCCTGCTCGGCGCGCTGTGGTTCTCTGATGTCTCTGAGCGGTGGCTCGTTCCCTCAGCGGGAGCACCGAGGCCAAGCTCGCGACGCAGTCTCAACGATGCCTTGCGCTGGTCACGTGTCACGAACGACACGACTTTGCCAGCCGCTCCTGCACGCGCTGTACGCCCTGATCGGTGAACGTAGGTCTTGGTGTCTACCGGCGGATCGAAGTGCAATACGCACGCAACGTCGTTGACATGAATACCTCGAGCAGCTACGTCGGTGGCAATTAGCGCCGCAACATGGCCTTTGCGAAATGCATGCAGTGCCTTGTCACGTCGAGCCTGAGAAAGCCCTCCATGAATTGGGGCAGCGGCAACACCAGCGGTACTTAGACGCTGGGCAACACGGTCGGCTCCGCGACGCGTGTGAGTGAACACAATCGTCGGGCCAGACTCATCTATCACTGCAGCCGCGCGGTCGATCCGGTCGTCTGGGCCGAGATCTTCGAAGATGTGCTCAGCTAGTGCCCAGTCATCCTCTGGTGCTTCGACTTCATGACGCACCGGTGAGTTCTGGTACTCACGAGTAAGGACAGCGATGTCGCCATCGAGAGTCGCGGAGAACAGAATCGTCTGGCGGTCTTCTGCCGTTTGGTCGAGTAGTCGACACACCGACGGCATGAAGCCCATGTCGGCCATGCGGTCGGCTTCGTCGATGACCATGATCTCTACAGCGTCGAGGCGCACAGCACGTTGCTCGATGAGATCCTCGAGACGCCCTGGGCATGCGACAAGAATTTCGACACCGTTGCGCATCGCGCGCTTCTGTGGCTCGTAGCTCACGCCGCCGTAAACGCTGAAGACTCGCATTCCGCGCGCTGCAGCGAGTGGCTGTAACTCTTTTTGAATTTGCGCCGCTAGCTCGCGAGTTGGTGCGAGGACGAGTGCGCGAGGGCGCCTTGGCTTGGCTTTGGGCACGCGGGCCACTAGCGGCACACCGAAAGCGAGCGTCTTGCCGCTTCCTGTCGGCGCCTTGCCGCATACGTCGCGGCCCGCGAGAGCGTCCGCAATTGTTGCGGCTTGAATTGGAAAAGGCTCAGTGATGTTGAGCGCGGCAAGTGCCGCGACAAGGTCGGCTGGAACGCCGAGATCTGAAAATGACACGAAGAAACTGCTCCTATAAGGGTCGATGGCGGTTGTTGGGACGCACTCGGCTCGAGCAGCGCCAACATTCAGCAACACCATCGAGGCGGACCCTTCATCGAACGGGGCCCTAGAGAGCGAAACGAAGGTCAAAAAAGACCGACGTGCCACACTACACCACGAGTCAAACTCGTGGCGCATCGGAGCGGTCCTTAGGTGTCGCTTCCATCTTTGCGTCGCAGCAAGAACACGAAAGTCGGGATTACCGGCAACCCGAGACGCAACACATTGTCCGGCGCGTTGAGCAGCCCTCGAACAATCGCTCCGGCTTCGGAGTCCCGCACGAGACCTGTGACTTCCAATGTGCAATCCTCGACTAGCAGTCCTGCCGAGTGCGCCATCGCGGACAGTTCGCTACGCGTGAGCAAACGACAGTCGTAATGGGTACCGCGTCGCGCAACTCGTACGTAGCGGTCTGCTAGGCGCTGTGGCAACCATGAGAGCAAGGGCAACTTGAAGTGCGGCTCGATCGGGCCGTAACGATTCGGAACCGCCAAGTACGCCACGCCGTCGGGTCGCAACACCCGCGCGATTTCCCTGAGATGGTTACGTTGGTCCGTTGGCCCACCGGTGTGCTCGATCACATGATTCGAAACGACAAAGTCAAACGACTGATCTGCGAACGGCAGTTCGGTGCCATCGACCTGCTGGTAGTTGTAACCGGTCATCTCAACGCGAACATCGACGACGTCTACCGACTCCACTGCACCATCGGGTCCAGTTGCCTCGGCGAATGTCGCTGCGATAACTCCGGCGCCCGTGCCGATGTCGAGCACGTTCGCCGCCTTTAGAGGCGCGCGGCGCTCGAGGATCGTGACAATCTTTACTGCCTTGCGGCGCCTCGATTCGGTGTTGATGTTGGCATGATGAGCGCGTTCAGGCGCTCCAGAAACTTCGCTCATACGAGCTGACGTTACTTTCTAGCCCGCGGTCGAACTCAGGTCTGCCAAGATTGCGTTGACATCGATCTGCCCTGTCGTCATTGCACCGAGGAACCCCCCATCAATGTGAATCGCTTCGGCCGCAACATAAGAGCACCGTGGACTGTTAAGAAACACCATCGGCCATGCCTGTTCTGCTGACGAGGCTCGACGGCCAGACGGGCCGACGAAAGCGTCGATCATCGCCTTGCCATTTTGCACTTCGAGCGCCGGCATCATGGCGCTGTCAGTCGGTCCAGGATTCGCGCAGTTCAAGCGAATGCCTTGTTGCATCAGTTGCGCTCCACGCCAAGCGACCCACGCGTTCAACAACTTCTTAGATGGGTAGTAACCAGTGATTATCGCCTCGGGGTTAGCCTCGCACCACGCCTTCCCTTCATCGAAACCAGGGGTCGCAACCGCTGGCATCAGAGCCTCAAGATCCTGCTGCCATCCAAGACCAGCATTCGAAGCGGTGCAAATAATCGACGCTCCTGCGTTGAGCACGGGTAGCAGCGATTCAACGAGATACCGCGCCCCCACAAAGTTCACGAGCACTGTGTCGAGATCGCTGAAAGGAGAGCCAGGAAGGCCTGCGATGCTGAAGATTGAATCGATTCCTGCGCCGATCTCAGAGACCGCAGCATCTATCGAGGCCTTGTCTTTCAGGTCTACCTGAATGTAGGTCTTTACAGCAACATTCGTGGGCTTCACGTCGAGGCCGATCACTTCGGCACCAAGTTCGACAAGAATTGTGGCTACTGCTTCACCCATTCCGGATGCGCAACCGGTAACTACGACTCGCTTGCCTTCGTACAGCAGTGGATCGTGCATTCGAGTGGTCCTTTGTGTTTGTGTGGCGGCCCGCCTAGCTGAGCCGAACTCTAGCTAGCCTTCACGCAGTGCTTTAGACCAACGAACCGCCACGATCACGCCGCTTCGTGTACTCGCGTCGGAGTACTAGTTGACCTCCGGTGGTTCCGGTGGTTCCGGTGGTTCCGGTGGTTCCGGTGGTTCCGGTGGTTCCGGTGGTTCGTCATGTTCGTCATGTTCGTCATGTTCGTCGTCGGTCGTCTCGGTCGCGCCCTGCAAGTCGTCATCTGTGGTAGGTGTGGGGTCGTCCTCCGACCCACCACTTGTCCCGCGACCCGACCCGTGCGCAGGTGTGCTGTCATCGTCGTGGTCGCCTGTGCCTTCGCCGCTTTCGTTCGATTCATCGTGTTTGTCTTCGAGTTCAACTCTGGCAATAATTTCGCCCTCCACGAGCAACGCCGTGAACTCGACTTGGCGAGTACCTTTCGTCAGGACAACTTCAACTAAAGGAATCCCAAGACGACGTTCCGTGGTTGTTCGGTCGGTCCGCCAGCCAGAGCTAGGCACGACTTCAACGAGAGTCAGGACGTCGACGCCATTGCGCAGCACAACCCATCCGGCTTCGCCCGCGGCATACGCGTGATCGTTCGGCCGGTCTTTGACTAACACTCCTTCGATGCCATCGTTTCCGAAAGCACTTGTGTCGAGTTCTGGCACCGTGCCAATACCAGGAACCGGCGCTGCAACACTCGAATCCTCATTGATAGAGAATGCAGCATTCGACGCAAACGCGGCCGCTACCGTCGCGACCGTGACACTGGTTGCGGCAAGGATGATTGTGATGCGACGCCTCATTCCCAAGACTTTACGAGCAAGAACATGAACAAACACAGAAGAAGCTCCCACGACATATCCAAGATTCGTCAAATTCAGAGGAACGCCGCGTTTATCGGCGCGAATCTGACACAGTGAAAATCTTGATTGTTGAGGATGACGAAGCACTCGCGGCGACGTTGGTTGAGATGTTGGTCCAAGTTGGATTCGATCCGATCCGATGCTCCACTGGCAGCGAGGCGCTCAAAACGCTCGTGTGCTTCGAGCCGGACATGGTTTTGCTCGATCTCAATTTGCCAGACCTCGATGGCCATGAAGTATGCCGACGGTTACGCGTGACGAGCGACGTTCCGGTGATCATGCTTACCGCTCGCGAAGCAGAACTAGACCGAGTACTCGGCTTAGAAGAAGGCGCCGATGACTACGTCGTCAAACCCTTCAGCAGTCGCGAACTCGTCGCGCGGATACGCGCCGTACAACGTCGTTCGAGACCCGATTTGGCCACCGGCAATCCCGAGGGCGAACGCAGCACACCAATCGACGATGCTGGGCGTCTCTGCTTGGACCGCAGAACTAGGAGGGTCACGCTCGATGGCGCGGAAATTCTGTTTACAGCCAAAGAATTCGACGTACTGGCATTTCTCGCAAGCGACGCAGGCGCGGTTCGCCAACGACACGAAATCATGGAACATGTCTGGGACACGCACTGGTATGGCCCGACCAAGACACTCGACGCGCATGTAGCGGCCATCCGCCGCAAGCTCGGCGACCCGAACTGGATTGAAGCCGTACGAGGTGTCGGATTCCGATTGCGCAACAACGAATGACTAGACGACTACTTGCCGTATTCGTCGGCCTGACTCTCCTCGTGTTGTTGGTACACGACGTACCTCTCGTCGCGCACCTCCGCTCAGTAGAGCGCGATCGTGTGACAACGTCAATGGAGCGAGATGCGTTCACGTTGGCGGGGCTGACAGAAGAGGACATCGAAGCTGCCGAAGAAGGCAATGAACTCGTAGTCGATGAAGTGAGAGCAGCCGCCGAGGTCTACAGCGAGACATCAAACAGCGCAATTTCCATATTCGATGCTGACTCGCAACTGCTCGTCGCCACCGATACGCAAGCGCCCATCGCGACTCAACCCAACCAGTCCATCGCGTTAGCGCTGCGAGGCATTCGCAACAGCGGAACCCGCACAGACTCCAAGACTGGTATCTCGATGCTTTACGTTGCCGTCCCCGTCCTTTCTGGTAGCCGCACGATCGGCGTAGTTGAGTTCGCGCGGCCAGCAAGCGACGTTTCAGCGAGAGCAACCACTCGCTTGCAAGGCATAGCTATCGCAGCTCTAATTTCATTACTCCTCGCAGCAGGACTGGGTTGGGTCCTTGCTCGAACTATCACCGAACCGTTGCGTCAACTGCGTCGCACGACCGGCCTCATAGCGGGTGGAGAATTCAAGAGCCGCGCCAACGTCTCCGATGGCCCTCCTGAAATCAAGTCGCTCGGCGAAGACTTCAACGCGATGGTTGATCAACTCGAACGCGTCGTCGCACAACAACGCGAATTCACCGGCGACGTGAGCCACCAGTTGCGCACACCTCTCACGACTATGCAACTCCGCCTAGAGCAGATTCTCGCAATGGTTGAGCCCGATTCTCCGACCAGGGCACCTCTAGAAGCCACCAACACCGAATTGCACCGCCTCAGCCGGAC
This sequence comes from Actinomycetota bacterium, assembly GCA_005779395.1. GTDB lineage: Bacteria > Actinomycetota > Acidimicrobiia > IMCC26256 > PALSA-610 > SXJQ01. The sequence continues at coordinate 29,873 of SXJP01000036.1, read as the reverse complement.
GGTCGAGGGCCTGCTCGCTATAGCGCGTTCCGACCAAACCGGCGCGCCTATCGTCGATATTGACCTCGCCGCGGTCGTACGCGACAGATGCCTAGCGTGGGAGCCACTCGTCACGGAAGCTGGGGTGGAATTAACGTGTGATATTCCTGCTTCACTCGGTGCACGCGCAGTTGATGGCGCTGCCGACGAGATCATCGACAACTACATCGACAATGCACTCGAGTGCGCCCCACAACTAACTCGGATTGTTGTCAAGGTATTTGAGTTGGGGCAATCGGCAGTATGCGAAGTCATCGACGATGGCCCAGGTCTCGACAATGAAGACCTCACACGCGCTTTCAACCGCTTCTGGCGCGGCGAACACAGCGCGCCGGGTGGTCATGGAGTTGGCCTGGCAGTCGTACAACGTTTAGCGCAGACCTGCCGGGGCGAAGCAACGCTTAGACATGCGGGTGGCGGCGAGCGAAGCGGACTCGTCGCGTCGCTACGGCTCCAAGCGGCACGATCGACAAGCTGACGACAACGCTTGTCGCATCAATTAGTTGCTACCAAATGCAGGCGATAGAGGTGCTCGGCTAGCGATATGCGTAGCGGCACACCTGAATCCTGCGTTTGCTTCGACATCCGGGTCAGTTGGGGTCACCTCGGCGCGATAGTTGATCGTGCGGATCCTTGATTGTGGCCCTACCCTGCCGCGCACCACGACCTTGCCACCGGGAGCGGCAACCAACGCGTCGCCTAACCATTCCATGCCACCAGTGACCATTGCGCGAATACCGAAGGGGCTGACATCCTTCGTTGATTTCTTCCAACGCGTGTTTCCCCATGGATAGGTGCGTCCATCGCGCCCTCGAGCAGCGATATCCCACTCCGCTTCTGTCGGCAACCTGCCATTGCGAGTCGCGCAGTATTCCCACGCCATCGCGAGTGGCACATTGCGTGCGCGATCGGCTTGGGACACCGGTGATGATGCTGGGGCCGTCCAACCCTCGGCCTCAGCTAGGTCCTGATGAGTTTGGGCGAAGAACATGAACTCAAGCGTGGAGACTGGACGCTTGTCGATTGCAAAGCCAGAAAGTTGAATCCATCGAGCCTTGATATCCCCGGGCGCGGGTGTCATCGAACCAACAAGGTATTTTCCCGTCGGGATCCACACCATTCCTGTGGGGTCCGCTACAGGCTCCTCGAGTGCTCGCCGGTAGTAGTCCACAGTCGCAGTGGTGGCGGCCAACACCAACAAAGCGGAGGTAACGACGGCGAGGGCGATCTTTACAGATTTCCAAGCCGGCTTTAGTTTCTTTTGGGTTGAATCGGTCGCGACTGTGAGCGCAACGTCTTGCGTTCCGCTAGCTGCTATCGCTGACGACGACTCCGACTGTTGTCGAGTCGCCGATCTCGCCTTGAGTTTCGCGATGCGCTCAGCATGATCGTTCTCAACAGCGCTCATGACGCTTCCGAAATTTGTTCAGCGGCCTTTGCCGCCGCGGCGCGCAGACGCCTAGCGGCTCGGGGTGGGGCGAGGTAACGCACTAACCCCAAGAACAGCACTGTCATCGTCGTGGCAATAGCGATGGTTTGAGCCATCCGCGTTTTCGCATCCGTGCCAGCTTGCAAACCATGCATGAGCGCAGCCGCGAAAAGGAGGAAGCTTGTCATGTGGACTGCATGCCACACGTTGCGTGGAATCTTGCGCATCAGCAACGATGTCGCTTCGATAGCAACCAATATCCAAAACGCGACGACGCCCCACGCGACTGGCCCCGGCTTCCAGTGGCTCGACAGCGGTACCAGCAAGTCTTTGATACCAAAGTCGGTGTAACCGTCAGCGACTAGCGCGCCCATGTGTAGCAATGTTGCGGCTAGGCCAACAGCGCCGAGGTACCTGTGTATCTCCAGTAGCCATGCTGGCGCAACGGTGCGCCCGAGCAGCCTGGTGGATAGCACAAGACCGAAAGCGACTGAGGCAGTCAGTACACCGAATGCAACGACTCCTGACGAGCGCGACAGGTACCACCAAAGGTGTTCATTCATTACAGCTTCGCTAACTTCCGCCGCTTGACGTCGTCGGCGGAGGTGGCGGCGGAGGTGAGGGTGGAGGTGCAGCGGAGGTCGGAGTCATCAACTGGACACCGTCGCTCGGCGCAATGGCCCCAGGATTCGCAGTGGCTGAACTTCGGTTAGTACTAGTGCTCGCTCCATTTGTGGTCCGTTGCGGGTCGCCGGACACTCCAGCGGTGGCACTCGGCCTCTTATACACCACAAACACGATTTTGGGAGCAGCAATCGCGGTTGTCGTCTGCGGCTCTAGTACCGAAAGAGTTTTTGGCTGCAAGCCTTTCACTCGCGTCGCCATTTCGTCGTTCGCTGCAATTACACCTGTCGTAGCAATTGTTGTTGCGACTGTTGCAGACGTTGCAACGATCTTTGTGGGTGTTGCCGTTCGGCGTCTTTTCGCCACGTGTTAGACCCTCCTCAGTTTTGAATTGCTAGTTCGACGATACGAGCATCCTCGGCAAGAAACGGCCTGCACTTTTCCAAGCGACGTCCAAGAAACCGCCTCGTATGAGTTTTTGATCGTTCTTGGATAAATCGAAACCGTCTCTTTGCCGATGCCCTTCTACGGTGCAAACACGACCAAGGGGGTCGGTCCACGGCTCCCACACTCAAGCACTAAAGAAGGGAAACGAGCATGAAACCAATGAAAAAGCGCGATGCCATCACGGTCGCAGCAGTTGCGTCCCTGGCGTTCGGTGGAGTGGCCGTAGCAGCAGTGGGAAACAACGATGCGACTGCTCCGAGCGCTTCGACCAACGCCGACGAAGTCCCTGCCAGCGACTCAACTCAAGCACTTGGCGAACCGACGGTGATCGAGGTCTACATCGACGATCCGAGTCAGCCGTTCGTCTCGACATCCCCAGAATCGGCTGAGTCAGTCGAGTCGCTCGCCGACGAAGCAGCACTTGTGGTCGAGTCAACAATTCCCTCTGTAACGACCACCACTGGTGCTAGTGCCTCAGGCGACCACGAGGACGAAGACCACGAAGACGAAGACCACGAAGACGAAGACCACGAAGACGAAGACCACGAAGACGAAGACCACGAAGACGAAGACCACGAAGACGAAGACCACGAAGACGGAGATGACGACTAAGCAGCACCGTTGGCAAGCTATGGGCTGTGGCATCCACCTTGTTGTGGCTGGACGCGACCCCACCACATGCGCCGACGCGCTTCGCTATGCCGAAGAACGCATCGAGCACCTCGAGTCTCGTTGGTCGCGTTTTCGCGCAAGTAGCGAGATTTCTAAGCTCAATACGCACCGTGGGGTACCTGTAGTCGTCTCGCCGGACACTTTCAGACTGGTGGAAACAGCGGCCCGCGCATGCGATGAAACAGCGGGCCGCTATGACCCGACGATCATCGATGCCATTTGCTCAATCGGCTACGACCGAGATTTTCCAGAGGTTACGAAGAGTGCGGCCTTCGTCGCACATATCGGAAAGCCTGCGCCTGGATGCGCCGGAATACGACTCGATCCTTACCTGAACGCGGTCAGCCTCGGCACCGGTGTCGGCTTCGATCCCGGTGGCATCGGCAAGGGCCTCGCCGCTGACATAGTCGTGCGTGAACTCTTGGATTCTGGGGTCGATGGCGTCATGGTCAATCTCGGGGGCGACGTAGCAGCAGCGGGAGATCCTCCAGATGACCATGGCTGGATCGTCGGCATAGAAGATCCTTACGACGCCACTCATATAGTCGGACGTGTAACACTCGAATCCGGCGGCGTATGTACTTCGAGTCGCATTCGCCGTGCGTGGCAGTCGGCCGATGGAAGACACCTGCACCACATCGTGGATCCCCGCACCGGGAATCCGGTCGCGACTTCTCTACTGACCGCCACTGTCGTTGCTGGCTCTGCCTGGCAGGCAGAAGCGCTCACTAAGGCACTTTTTGTAGCTTCTGGTGAACTGAAAGATTTCGGTACAGACCACTACCGAAGCCTCCTTGGGAGTGCCTACGCATGCTGCATCGACGACAAGGGCGAAGTCACGACCTTCGGCGATAGACACGTGTTCGACCTCGAAAGCGACCGCGTCGTAACAGGCACCGAACGCTAAGAAACTCTTCAGACAGTCGCGCTGCACATTTCGTTCGCGCTGGATCTACGGGATGTGCAAACCGCTGATTGCGCGGGCAATAACCAAACGCTGGATCTCGCTCGTGCCTTCGAAGATTGTGTAAATCTTCGAGTCGCGGTGCCACTGTTCGACAGGGTGATCCTTCACATAGCCGGCGCCACCGAGAATCTGGATCGCTTCGTCGGTAACGCGCACGGCTACCTCGCCAGCATAAAGCTTGCTCATCGAACCTTCGCCGGAAACGAACTGCTTCTTAGCTGCTGCCATCCAGGTGGCACGCCAAACAAGTAGCCGCGCTGCGTCGATCTGCATTTTCATGTCAGCGAGCTTGAACGCGATTGCCTGGTTCATGATGATCGGGCGGTTGAACGCAGTGCGCTCTTTCGCGTAGTCGAGTGCATACTCATATGCAGCGCGAGCAATTCCGAGAGCCTGCGCGCCAACTAGTGGCCGTGAAGCCTCGAACGTACTCATCGCTGCTTGTACGCGGGAACTCTTGCCCTCGCGAGCGCGAGCGAGACGCTCGTCGAGCTTCTCTTTACCGCCGAGCAAACAATGCCCAGGCACGCGGCAATCCTCGAACACGACCTCGGCGGTGTGCGATGCGCGAATTCCCATCTTCGAGAACTTTTGGCCTTGCCTGCAACCGGGCGTACCAGGAGGCACAACGAACGAGGCGTGGCCGCGCGACTTGAGTTCTGGTTCGACTGCAGCGACGACGACATGCACTGTCGGGACCTTGTCGATACCACCGTTGGTGATCCAAGTCTTCGTACCGTTGATGACCCATTCGTCTGTCGCTTGGTCGTAAACGGCGCGCGTACGAAGTGACGAGACATCCGAACCGGCGTCGGGTTCGCTAACGGCGAAGGCTCCGAGGTGGATGTCGCCCGGCGTCCCGAAACACTCGGGAACCCACTCTGCGATCTGCTCTGGCGTTCCGTTACCAACGATGCCGCTCACGCCAAGTGTGGTTCCCATGATCGCGAGTGCAATACCTGCGTCACCCCAACTCAATTCTTCGCTGATCATCGGGAACGTGATGCCAGTCGGGTCGACGAACGCGTTAGTTACAAAGTCAACCGAATAGAGGCCGATGTTCGCTGCTTCTTCGATGACAGGCCACGGCGTTTCTTCCTTCTCGTCGTACTCAGCTGCGACTGGTCGAATGACGTCGCGCGAAAAGGCGTGTACCCACTTTTGTAGCTCAAGTTGGTCGTCGTTTAGGTCAAGAGAAAAATCGCCCATGGCTCTGTCCAATCAATTGAGATTTGTGTGCCTGTGCACAAAGTTACCGATTAGTAACTAGCACGGTACCCACGGTATCGGCAGGCTTTCGCATCAAGCAATAAGTCGAAATCGACCTCGCTTCAGGACGAACCGTCCCTCCGCACAACCTGCGTTTCAAGGTTCGGGTCAGCAAGGCCGATGAACTCCTGTGTCGGTCCTAACGGCCGAGAGTTAGGCCTAGGGGGGTCGTTCCACAAATGATGCGTCGATTCAGTCTTTTGTTCATTGCGGCTTATACAGCCTGCGTTGCCATTGCCGGAGGTGTTGGCGTTCCGGCGTCACGCGCGGACGCATCACTTCCGCAGGTTCGCGACATTACTTTCCCTGTTACAGAGCACGTCGATTACTCAGATACCTACGGCGCTTGTCGCGATGGTTGCACCCGCTTCCACGAAGGCCAAGACCTAATTGGGTCACGCCTTAGCCACATGGTCGCCACACGCGACGCGACCGTCACTTACTTACGGACCGATGCCGCTGGGACAGCGGGCAACTGGATCAAGATCAAAGATTCAGATGGCTGGACGTACAGCTATATGCACGTCAATAACGACACCCCTGGAACCGACGATGGGCTGAATCCTCCCAAGTACCGATTCCCTGCAGGTATAGAAGTTGGCGCGACTGTGAAGCGCGGTGACTTCATCGCATACCTCGGCGACAGTGGAAATGCGGAGAGCAGCGTTCCGCATCTCCATTTCGAGATCCGCGATCCGAACGGCGAACCAATCAACGCTTTCGCATCACTTCAACTAGCGCAAGGTATTCCGGTTGCAGGACTCTGTGCCGCAAACTCTGCGCCGACACCCGACCCGCAGGCTGGCACGATCGCCGGTTACCTGACGGTTAGCGATGACGGAACTGTCACAGCACACGGGACTGCTCGCCACTTTGGTGATCGCAACGCAAGCGGCGTTTCTTCACCGGTCGTCGGCATCGCAGCTACCCCTACGGGTGCTGGGTACTGGATCGCAACGTCTGATGGCACCGTCTATCGCTTCGGTGATGCCACGACAGAGGGCGCTATCAAGTCGACGCAATTCCAAGCCAATGTCGTAGCAATTGCTGCAACGAAGGTCGGTAAGGGTTTCTGGCTTGCAACCGACGACGGGGCTGTCTACGCGTTCGGCGCAGCACAGTCCTACGGGTCCGCTACTAATCACCAACTCACGTCGCCGATAGTCGACATGGTCGCGACCGGTAACGGTTATGCGCTAGTGAGTGAACGTGGCGATGTGTATAAGTTCGGGAGTGCACAGAACTTCGGAGACACGTCACGCTTGAACCTCAATTCGCCGATTATCGCCATCGCAATGACTTCGACCGGCGACGGCTACTGGCTGCTCAATGAGCGGGGTGTTCCACGCGCATTCGGCGATGCAGCCGAAGTAGGCACGATTCCGATGCTCGGGTTGTGCGAGCCGAAAGTCGCCGCCGACATGGTGGTGTCTAATTCCGGTGATGGCTATGCGATTATGCAGCGCAATGGCGCAATCGTCGAGTTTGGCAATGCCAAGTCCCTCGGTGCTGCCACAGGCCAGCATGTAGTCGATGTAGCGCAAACGAGCTAGTAATACCCCCTTGCCCAACGGACATCACTGCCGATAAATAGTCGCGAGCTGAAGGATCAGCTCAAATCGAAGTCGACCACGGAAGGTCGTCCATGGACGGACGCACTGCAGCACAGTTTCTCGGCGTGTCCGAGCAAGCGGGTTTCACAGAAATCCGCGCCGCGTTCCGGACCCGAGCCAAGTGCACCCATCCTGATGCTGGTGGCAACTCGAACGAGTTCTCCGACGCGTTGCGCGCGTTCGATGCGCTACGCGTGCGGCATTCCGACAGACCAATCGCGACCCCCTCGATCTCGCGAGCAATCAGTGCCACCCACGGCTTCTGTGAATACGACACTCCTCGCCCGGCACGATGCCAAACGCGTTCCTTTGACGATTTTCTGCGCGTAGCAATCGCAAAAGAGACGTCCGCCACATTTCACTAACCGCGAATGCCCCGGTTAGATGATTTATCTCGTTTTCGCGTTCTTTCTCATTTAGTCCCCCGCTCGCACGGCCGATCCTGTGGCACTTAGGCGTGGTCCATGGATGGGCGAAAATCGAAGGGACCCAATCGTGACTCATTCCGCGGCAGAACTCCGATTCCTCGATGATCTGAAGGCGTTGCCAATGGCGAGCGGAACGCTGATGAACGTGTTAGGAGTTCTGAACGACCATCACAGCCCAGCCCAACGCGTCGCCGATGCGCTACAGACCGATCCGGCGCTTTGCGCTCGAATACTGAAACTCGTCAACTCCCCTGCATACGGTCTAGCCGGAAAAATCAAGAGTGTCGACAGGGCCGTGATCGCACTCGGCCGCTCAACGGTCCGTGCACTTGCATTATCGGAGAGTGCTGGCTTATTCGCTGGCGGACGAAGTTCACTTCCTCCGAAATATTGGGAGCACTCAGCGGCCGTTGCCGTCACTACGTCGCTGCTTGCGCGTCAAGCGCGCATTCCCACCGCAGACGCGATGTGCGCTGGCCTGATGCACGACCTTGGCGCAGCGTTGTTACATCAACGTGATCCAATTTGCTATGTCGGACTGTTACAAGAACCAGAATCTCTCACGAAGAAGGAACACGACATGTTCGGTTGCGACCATGCGCGCCTGACGCGTCTTGCGTTCTCGGTATGGGGATTGCCAGGCGACATTGCTTCAGCGATTTCATTCCACCACCAACCGCAGGACAGCTACTTCGATCCACTAGCTCACCTCATCGCGGCCGGCGAAGCACTCGCATACGAAGTCCTTGGTGAAGCCGTTCACTTCGGCGAACCGGCGGGAGATCTAGAGCTAGCACTCGATTCTCTCCACTTGCGGCCTAACAGCGTCGAAATATTGCGCACCCAAATAGAAGACTCGGCTAGTTCACTTGGTGTTGCGCTCGAGTAGCGCCGTGAGGTGGTGAGCCGGCCTATTCGTATGCACTTACTGGCGGACAGCTACATACGACATTGCGGTCGCCGTAAACCCCATCGATCCGACTTACAGGCGGCCAATACTTGCGCCGCCGGAGCGATTCGACTGGGTAAGCGGCCAGTTGCCGCGAGTATGCGTGTGGCCACTCGTCGGCAGTCACCTCTGCCGCTGTATGCGGAGCATTGTGCAACGGGTTGTCATCTGCTCGCCACTCGCCAGACTCAACTCGCATGATCTCGGATTTAATCGCGATCATCGCATCGCAGAATCGATCGATCTCGGCGAGCGACTCTGACTCGGTTGGTTCGATCATCAATGTGCCAGCTACTGGGAACGACATTGTCGGTGCATGGAACCCATAGTCGACCAGTCGCTTCGCTACATCGTCGACACTGACGCCGCTTGATTTAGTAATCGGGCGGAGATCGACAATGCATTCGTGAGCCACTAGGCCGCTTGAGCCTGTGAACAGAATCGGGTAGTGCGTTGAAAGTCTTGCCGCGATGTAATTGGCGTTAAGTATCGCCACGCGCGTCGCTCGTGCGAGTCCTGCGCCACCCATCATGGTCACATACATCCACGGGATAACCAAGATTCCGGCAGACCCCCACGGCGCCGCAGATATCGTCCCGGCGCCAGTCGCTGGTCCACACTCCGGCCTGAGTGGATGGTTTGGCAAATACGGAGCGAGATGTGCACGCACGGCAACTGGCCCGATGCCCGGCCCGCCACCACCGTGAGGGATGCAGAAAGTCTTGTGGAGATTCAGGTGCGATACATCTGCTCCGAATTTTCCTGGGCGCGCCAAGCCGACAAGAGCATTGAGATTTGCTCCATCGAGATACACCTGGCCACCATGTGCATGAATGAGTTCGCAGACCGCTCCGATGTGTTCCTCGAATACGCCGTGGGTCGATGGATACGTAACCATTAGTGCGCAGAGTCGTTCGGCGTTCGCTACTACCTTGGCTTCGAGGTCTGCGATGTCGACGTTGCCAAGGCTGTCACACGCGACAACGACGACCTTCAGCCCGCACATTGCTGCGCTCGCAGCATTTGTCCCGTGTGCCGAAGCGGGAATCAAACAAACATCGCGGTTCGCATCGCCACGCTCGCGGTGATATTTGCGAATCGCTAACAACCCCGCGTACTCACCTTGGGAGCCAGCATTTGGCTGCAATGAGACTGCGTCGTACCCGGTGACTTCCGCTAGCCATCCTTCGAGGTCCCTGATTATCTTCACGTAACCCTGAACTTGCTCGATCGGCGCGAACGGATGCAGGTTCGCATACTCGGGCCATGAAACGGGTTCCATTTCGGAAGTCGCGTTGAGCTTCATAGTGCAACTGCCGAGTGGAATCATTGCTCGATCTAGGGCTACGTCCTTGTCGGAGAGCTCGCGGAGATACCGCAGCATCTCTGTCTCGGAGCGGTAACGGTGGAAAACTTCGTGCTCGCAGTACGGCGTCGAGCGCAGTAACGCATTTGGCAAGGCAGACGACGCGTGCTCTTGTTCCGCCACGGCGAACGCTGCACACACAGATGCCAACACTTGATCATCGGATGTCTCGTCGAACGCAACAGCGACGCAATCATCATCTATGCGTCGGATATTGATGCCTAGCAACGTAGCGGCATGAACAAGACCGTCGGCACTGCCTATCGCTTCGACACAAACGGTGTCGAAGAATTCATCGTGGACCACCCGCATTCCACCTGCGCGTACCGACGCGGCGAATCGCGCTGCAATTGAGTGCACGCTGTTTGCGATGGTACGTAGACCCTCGGGTCCGTGCCACGCTGCATATAGGCCTGACATGATCGCAAGCAACACTTGGGCCGTGCAGATGTTGCTCGTCGCCTTTTCTCTACGGATGTGCTGCTCTCGGGTTTGTAGCGCGAGGCGCAACGCTGGCCGTGAGTGCGCGTCGACCGACACTCCGACAAGTCGACCTGGCAGATCGCGTTTGGAGTCGTCGCGTACGGCCATGAACCCTGCGTGCGGACCGCCGAATCCCATAGGAACACCGAAACGCTGCGCCGAACCAACAACTACGTCCGCGCCTAGTGCCCCCGGAGACTCAAGCACGCACAACGCAAGAATGTCAGCGGCGACAGCAACCTGAACGCCAGCTGCGTGCGCTTCGCAAATAATCGGGCCAATGTCTCGGATGCGTCCGTTCGCTCCTGGATATTGCAACAGCATCCCGAAGGTCCGCTGAGGTAACGCCTTGGAAACATCAGCTACCACGACTTCGATTCCGAGTGGTTCGGCGCGAGTTTCCACGACTGCAATTGTTTGAGGAAGACATTCGGAATCGACGACGAATACCGAACCACCGATAGCAGACTGTCGTCGCAACATCGTCATCGCTTCGGCTGCTGCTGTTGCTTCGTCGAGCATCGAGGCGTTCGCAATATCCATGCCGGTCAGGTCAGCTACGAGCGTCTGGAAGTTGAGTAGTGCCTCGAGACGACCTTGAGATATCTCAGGTTGATACGGCGTGTAGGCGGTGTACCAAGCTGGATTCTCGAGCACGTTGCGCCGAATTACAGCGGGGGTAATCGTGCCGTAGTAGCCGAGTCCGATTAGTGACTTGTGCACTGTGTTGGAGTCGGCGATAGCGCGCACAAGCTCGGTTGCGCGAGTCTCCGACACCGAAACCAGCCCGACGAGCGCATCGTCGCGAATCTTGTCTGGGACTGCGGCATCCACGAGTTCTTCGAGGCTCGCGTATCCAAGGAGCGTGAGCATCTCCGCGACGTTTTGGTCGACCGGGCCAATATGTCTACTAGCGAAATTGACTGCATCATCGCGATCTTGCATCGTCTGGTGTCTCCTCTTACGACGCAGAACCCTGTGTCGGCGACCGAATCGGACGCGAAACTAATGCTTCTGATGACTTTTCTAAGATGGCAACGTTCGAACATGACGGACGAAAAATCATGCCATGATTATTTGTCCGTTCCAAATTTCTAGCAACTGCGTGAGGCTTTTTATGCCGACAATTTTGTCGGTCTCTACACTTGTGGAACCCACGGGCGGGAAAAGGAATGGTTACAACATGATTCGAGTACTGGTAGTCGACGACCACCGGATGTTCGCCGAGAGTCTCGTCCGAATACTCAGCGACGAACAAGACATCGAGATCGTAGGCATCGCTGTTTCTGCCTCCGACGCTTCAGCGCAAGTTGCGATGCACGACCCGGACGTCTGCGTTCTTGATTACCAACTCCCAGACGTAGATGGTGTGAGTGCGATCATGCAATTGCGCGAGGCCGCGCCTGGTGTGAAGGTCGTGATGCTCACGGGTCTCGCCCAACCGAATACAGCGAATGCAGCAATTGAGGCTGGTTGCAACGCGTTCGTCACGAAGGACCGCGCTGCGAGTGATGTCGTGAATGCGGTTCGCGCGGCAAATGCCGGTGTGACCCTTCCGTTGCAGTCGATTCCTGCACCAGTTGGGGGCCGCTACGGCCTGACTCCCCGCGAGCACGAAGTTCTGCGTTTGCTCACGCACGGCTCATCAACCGAAAGCATCATGTCTGAGTTGTTCGTCAGCCGTAACACAGTACGTACCCATGTGCAAAAGGTGATCAACAAGCTTGGCACGCACTCCAAGATTGAGGCGGTCGCGATGGCTCGCCGCGAGGGCATCGCCTAAGCGCGTAGCTACTCTGCGGTAATGCAGGTTGTTTTTTCTGAATCTCATCGGCTGCATGATCCGACAGCTCAGGTAGAGGCAGGTCATCGCATCCCGATGCAGGAGACTCCAAGTCGCGCTGAACAAATCATTTCATCGCTCGCGCAAGATGCGCGTTTCGAAATTGTCGAGCCGAAGACTTTTGGGCGCGCGCCGATCGATTCGGTGCATGAACCCGCGATGGTTAGTTATATCGAACATGCGCATGCAGAATGGTCGGCAGCTTCCGGATTCGACATCGCGATACCTGACGTTTTTTTCCACCCGGCACTGCGTGCAGGCATGGAGCCAATCGCTGACGCCGAGTCTCCACTCGGTCGGCTGGGTTACTGGTGTTTCGAGACGACGACACCGATCGTCGCAGGTACATACACAGCTGCACGCAGCGCCGTCGACTCAGCTCTGACCGCGACCGACACAGTGCTAGGTGGGGCAAGTAACGCCTATGCGCTGTGTCGCCCACCCGGCCACCACGCCGCGACGTCTGTATTTGGTGGCTACTGCTTTTTCAACAATGCCGCCATCGCAGCGCAACACGCAGTTGCTAAAGGCGCCGAACGCGTCGCGGTACTCGATGTCGATTATCACCACGGCAACGGCACCGAGCAGATCTTTTACGAACGTCCAGACGTGTTCTACGCGTCACTGCACGGCGACCCTGCGCGTGCTTACCCATATTTCCTTGGTTTCGCAGACGAGACCGGAACGGGCCGCGGCAACGGACGCAATCTAAATATTCCACTTGAAGCGGGCTGCGAAAACGACATGTACTTGAGTGAACTCACGCGAGCGCTCGACGCGATCGACTCCTACAACCCCGAGGTGTTATTCGTGTCGTTGGGTCTCGACATTTTCGGTGGCGATCCGCTCGGCGACTTAGCAATTACCACCGATGGCATAGGACGCATCGGCGCGGCAATCAGAGCACGATCGATGCCGACCGTGATATTGCAAGAAGGTGGCTACGCCGTCTCAGAGTTGGGAAACAATGCACACGCGTTCCTAGACAAGTTCGTCTCACTAAGTAGCTGAGCGTGCGAGCGATTCGAGATCGCTGAGTTCTAGATCTGGCGTTGCCGTCGCTCGCGGCGTTGCCCCCGATGCACCATCGCCACCTTGCCTGTTGATCCAGACGGTAGTGAAACCCATTGCCTTGGCGGGGACGTGGTCATGGAACAGGCTTTGTGCCACGTGCACGATCTCGGATTGTGGACGACCGATGCGTTCTAGCCCGACGTGAAAATGCGCAGGGTTTGGTTTGTATGAACCAACCTGTTGAGCCGTAACAACATGCGAGAACTCAACGCCTTTCAATTTCGCCGCAGACAATGCGAACAAGTCATCATCGATGTTCGACAGAATCACGAGTTCGAACTTTGCACCGAGGGTTCGCAGAGCACGCGCTGAATCCGGGTACGGTGGCCAATCAGATACGGAACTTCCAAAGTCGGCGCATTCCTTGCCGCTTGGCTCAAAGCCGAACTCCGTACCGATCAAGGTCATAGTGGCAGCCAAGACCGAGCGGTAGGACATGCCATCGACCTCGACTGCGTGCTCATGCTTCGCAAAAGCGCTCAGTGCTGCTGGCCGAACAAATTCGACACCGTGATTGTCAAAAACCGTTGCGAGTGCATTCGCGATGCCTGTCTCCCAGTCGATGATTGTGCCATAGCAATCAAAAGTGAGGGTCCGAACCTGCGTCCAATCAATCGTCATTCGATTACCTCCGCGTTCGCCTGGTTTCTGGTATTTCCGAGCCAGCTCTGATACAGCTTTGCGTACGTGCCAGCCCCTACTGATAGGTCATCGTGCCGACCTTGTTCCACGAGCCGGCCCTTGTCGAATACCAACACAAGGTCAGACGCCTCTGCTGTAGAAAGTCGGTGTGCGATCGTCACCGTTGTGCGGCCGGCCGCTAGACGGTCGAGCGCATCTGACAAGGCCCGTTCTGTCTCTGGGTCGACGGCACTAGTTGCCTCATCAAGGACAAGTAGACCTGCGCCAGAAAGCTGCGCTCGCGCCAACGCGACTAGTTGGCGCTCCCCTACCGAAAGGTTGTCTCCACGTTCTCCTGCCGCAGTTTCGAGCCCGTCAACTAATCCGTCGACCCACCACTGCAGCCCAAGAGACAAGAACGCCGCATCTATTTCGGAATCCGAGGCTCCCGGACTACCAAACCGCACGTTTTCGCGTACGGATGTGTCGAACAGGAACCCATCTTGTGGAACCATGCGAATTGCTTTACGCCGACTCATCCCATCGACCTCGTGTAAGGCAACTCCTCCAACAAGCACGACTCCCGCTACGGGGTCGGCGATACGACACAGGATTTTCGCGAAAGTGGTCTTACCCGAACCCGTCTCGCCGACCACCGCGACTCGAGCACCAGCAGGTATCTCGACCGACACATCAAGCAAAACGAGATCACCTTGCCGATATGCGAAGTCAACGCCCCTTACTTGCACAGAAAGAGAACCGTCTGGGAGCGGATTGCGAGTCGCGCCTTCCGAAACAACCGGATCGGCAACGTCTACTGGTATCTCGAGCACTGCAAGCACTTTGCGCCACCCAGCCACGGCGGTTTGAGTGAGATCAAGAATCTCGGAAAGTTCAGCAATTGGGTTCAGGAGAACTTGTACAAGAAACAAGAACGCGACCGTCTCCCCGAGGCCGATACCAATGACATCGCCATGAAATACCGCCACGGCAGTAACGCCGCCGAGAGCGATCGAACCGAAGATGTCGCCGATCGTGAACATCGCCGCGAAATAGCGTGCCGCCCGAAGGTGAGCACGAAGCAACGCCTCAATCCGCTGGCGTATCCGAGTTCGCGCTCTGGCCTCAAGCCCATAGCCGCGAACGACAGCGATACCAGTCACCATCTCCGATACCTCAGCGAGCATGTCTGCAGTTTTCGTTCGAACTTCGTCGTACGCCCGGAGTTGGCGACGCTGCATAAACCGCAAGACTGGAAGTGCTGGCACGAACGCTAAAACCACGACCAATGTCAGCACCCACGAATACGTAGTCATCACAATGACGGTGAGGACGATGACCGTACTGTTGATAATCCAGCTAATCCCTCCCCATTGAGCGAACCGCGCGAGCGTTTCGATGTCGCTCGTGACTCTCGCTACCAGTACGCCCTTGCGCGACTCAGTGTGCTCGGCCATCGAAAGTCGATGAATGTGTTCGAACACGCGCACGCGCAGAGCGAACATCGTTGCTTCAGCAGCACGCACCAATCGCATGTACGACAATCGCGAAAGCGCGGCAAGACTCAGAACGGCGAGTGCAGTAGCACCACATGCGGCGTAGACGAACGAACCGTTGAACTTTCCTCCCCTAAACCCACGATCGAGTACTTGTTGAATCAGTATCGGAATTAGCAAGCGCCCGAACGCGACTATGAACGCGAACGCAATCGTTATCCAGATTCCGCGCTTGAGTTCTGGGCTTGTTTTCAGCCCAAGTCGCAGTACAGCGAGCGTGCCAGAAATTTCTTCGTCGTCTTGGTCCGACTCGTCTTCGCGATGAGACGACTCGTAGGAATGCTGAATCGAAAGAAGTTCTTCGGCCACTGGGTCTATGGGCGGGGTCACGAAACGGCCTTGCCCTCATGTTCATACGCGTAGACCAACGCTCGATAATCGGCGTCGGTTGCGAGCAACTCCGCGTGCGTGCCTGTGGCCGCGATTCGGCCCTGCCGCAATATCGCGACCCTATCTGCGAGCGCGATCGTAGAAACCCGGTGCGCAACAATAAGCGTGGTGACCGAAAACTCGTTTCGTAGGCCATCGAGAATACGTGCCTCCACAATTGGGTCTATGGCACTCGTAGCGTCGTCAAGAATCAACACGCGCGGATTACGCGCCAACGCACGCGCCAACGCGATTCGTTGCCTTTGCCCGCCACTAAGTGTTACGCCGCGCTCACCGAGCACAGTCTCGAGGCCATCACCCAACGCGGCTACGAATCTGTCGGCCTGAGCGACTCGCAGTGCCCTAGCGGCGTCTTCTGAACTAGCTGTTCCGAAAGTCAGGTTCTCAAGGACGGTGTCTGCGAAAAGAAATGACTCCTGAAATACCAGCGCGACCTCACGGTGCAGGTCTTCGGTACTCAATTCTTGGTACGCAGTCCCGCCGACTCTCAGGCTGCCGCTGTCTTGCGACATCATCCCGGCAAATAGCTCGCACAGCGTCGACTTTCCTGTGCCCGTAACTCCGACGAGCGCTACTACCTCGCCGGGTTCAACGCGCAGACAGCATCCCTCTAAGACAACGTCACTCTCTGTAAACGAGTAGCCGAGGTCGTCACATTCAAGCGAAAGCAGACCATCGGGAAGACTCTTCGCCTGCGTTGGCACGGGGACACTCGGCGCAGATAACACGCCGTCGATTCTGTCCATCGCGACAACAGAACGCGAAATTTCTTCTAATAAGAAGCCAAGTACTCGCATAGGGAACGCAAGCAAGTTGAACGTAGCTATTACCTGAACCATGTCTCCAGGGGTCATCGCACCGTTCGAAACTCGCCATGCGCCAACCGCTAGCACTGCGATGGCCCCAAGTGATGGCAGCACATCGAGCAATGGTTCGAATACAGCGCGCAAGCGCCCGATCTTGAGGCGTTCGGTCTGCAGCCTGTCTGCGGCAGCGGCGAGACGATCGACTTCGTGGCTTTCTAGACCTAGGGACTTGACAACCATCACGCCATCGAAGCTTTCGTGGGCGATAGCTGACACCGCTCCAACACATGCCTGTGCCGCGGCTGCGGGTGCTTCGATCCTGTGTGTGTAAAACCGGTTGAGCACGAAGAGAGAAGGGAACAGACAAAGCCCGATCAAACTGAGAACCGGGTCGGCCGAGACCAACGAGATGACGGCGAACACGATCAGAGCTACGAGGCCTAGCGAAAGCGGGAGCGGATTGATGGCCTCGACGGCTGCCTCGACGTCTGAGTCTGCGTGCGCGAGCAGTTGTCCGGTCGGCGTATCGCGTAACCACGACATCGGAGCAGCCAAATACTTTTCGGTGATCGCGCTCCTGAGAGTCACCTGCATGCGGCGCGATGTAACTGCGGCTGAGTACCTTCGCAGAATTACGCCAGCCGAACGCAGTAATGCCGCTATGACAATTGCTGCAACAAAGAACCAGACTCGACTAGCGCTTACCCCACCATCGAACGATGGCGCTAGCACCTTGTCTGTGAGGCGACCGAGCACGATGGTTCCGAGCACCGCTGCACCTGCGTACAAGACAGCACCGACCATGGCGACAGAAAACGGCTTCGGGTGTGTCCTGACGAACCTGATGAGTACCTTGACGCCCCGACGGGTCAGGCTTTTCTGGACGGTCACACAACTCCCCTAGCGCCCAAAAATCCTGTTGGGTCGAATATTGACCCGATTTTAGCCAGGCTGATTACCGTAAATTCCGACGAAGCTCACCATCTCGCCCGGATACCCACCGAGGTTGTGAGTCAATCCAAGGCCTCTTTCTGCGTGTGCGATCGTGCGCTCCGGCGGGGCTTCTCCACGCAACTGCAGGTATGCCTCGAATGCCATGCGCACACCACTCGCTCCCACAGGATGCCCGAAGCTCTTGAGCCCGCCATCGGGATTCACAGAGATTTCGCCGAGCAGGTCGTATGTGCCAGCGAGAACTTCTTTCCATGCGGTGCCGCGCTCGGCGAATCCCAAATCTTCGTAAATCAGAAGTTCGGCTGGAGTGAAACAATCGTGGACCTCCGCCATCGCGAGTTGTGCCCGCGGGTCGGTGATTCCTGCCTGGGCATACGCGTCGTTGGCAGCGGCATGGATTTCGGGAAAACTCGTGTAGTCGTAATCGGGGTCTGCGTTGCCCGAACAATTCCCTGCCACGAGCGCTAGCGCTTTGATGAATATCGGCTTATCGGTGTACTTGTATGCGTCCTCCGCACGAACAAGGATCGCGGCAGCGCTCCCATCGGCTACCCCGGAGCAGTCGTAAACGCCGAGACCCCCCGCAAGCAAAGGTGCATTACAGATCGTCTCCATCGAGACTTCTTTACGAAACTGAGCGCGTGAGTTGCGTGCTCCGTTGTAATGGTTCTTCCATGCAATGCGCGCTAGCACTTCGCGCATCTCTGTTTCGGTCACGCCGTACTTCTTGGAATACGCAGGCGCACACATCGCGAACATCGCCGCGGCCGTGAGAGTTCGCGTCGTTCCGTCAGTTGGCTGACGACCCGAACCAACAAGTCCTTGGTATCCAGAATCCTTGACCTTCTCGACACCGATAGCCATCGCGATGTCGTAGGCGCCGCTTGCGACTGCGTATGCGGCGTTACGGATTGACTCACTCCCCGTAGCGCAATGGTTGATCACGTGAGTGACAGGCTTGTTGTGCAATTGCAGAGGACGCGCAAGCGTTAGCCCCGATGGCGCGCCCATCGCTGTACCCAGCCAGTACGCATCTATGTCTTCTGATTTGACTCCAGCAGCAGCAATGGCGGCACTACTGCTTTCTATGAGAAGGTCGTCTGCGCCCTTGTCCCAATGCTCGCCGAACGGAGTACAGCCCATTCCGACGATCGCGACTTTGTCCTTGATTCCTTTGGAAGCCATGATGAAAATCCTCGCGTGTTACGCCGGCGGAACCGGACGCGCTTTCCAGAAATAGTTATGAATGTCGTCTGAAGTAAAAAGCTTGCGAAAAGTCATTTCGACCTTGTCGCCAACGGCGAGATCATCGGCCGAACAGTCAGTTAGCTCTACGGGAAGCCGTCCTCCACCATCGAAGTCGACCACAGCGAATGTGATCGGTGGACTCGGTGAGTACGCAATGCGATCGATGGTGATTATCTGGATCGTGCCTTCGACGTCAGACATCGGCGCCGGTTCCATGTCGTCTAACGCACCACCGTCACGGCTGACTCGCGCTGGCGGAAGATGCAGCGCGCCGCTACCGCGGTCTTTGCTTCCGACAAACGCGTACTTCCAATCCTCTGTCCGCCCAGAAACCGATGCGCTAATTCGATCGGGTTCTGGTCTGCGCGGCGGTTCGATAGTGACCTGGTTCTTCCATGCCAAGAACTTGCCGTAGGTGATATCCGCTCCGTTCGAGATTTGCTTTGCAACCGAACGGTATGGACAAAAAGTCAAGATCGCGTCAGTAACTCTGAAAAGCAATACTTCGACACCATCGGCCAACACGACGAGTGCGATTACTTGGTCAGGAGTAGCTGTCTCGAGAACATTGGCCAGCACGAGCGCCGGATGGCAGGTCCCTGTGTTTCCGACCACCGATGTCAGATCGTCAGCCGCTACTGCGTTAGTCGCACCGAGTTTTCCTGCAAGAGCTTTACACGCACGTGAATGCATCCCCGTTACGGCTAGGACGTTGATGTCCTGCGCGGTGATCTCTGCCTGCTTTATGGCCCCCGCAAAGGCACGCTCGCCAATTGGCACATACTTGGTCTCGCCGAAGCGTTCTTCCCACTGTTTGGAACGATTACTACCTGGCGAACGCCAGCGGTCGATGAATTCCTCGGTAATGCTTGACGCTCCTAGCAGTTCGGCGATCACAGCGCCCTGTTCCGGGCCGCCGACAATGATTGCTGCTGCACCGTCGCCGCCGTTCGACTCGTCGCTACTCGTCGGCAATCCCGTTCGCGTGTCGGCGCTCACAACGAGGGTCGCACCATTTCCAGTCAGCGCCAAACGTAGAGATCCGACTCCGCTTCGTATCGCTCCGCCGAAATCAAGAGCAGGAACATCGGAGTCGAGACGCAATGCCGCGTGAAGCGTCGTCGCATTTGTCTTGTCGAGGTAGGCCGGAGATGCAGTAGCAAAAATCAGCTGATCTGTGATTGCCGTCGGCGCTGACTTAAGTGCGAGACGACCGGCTTCGACACCCATAGTCGTCGTGTCTTCGTCATAGCTCGCTACTGCCCTCTTGCCACGACCACCGCCGCTCCCGAAAGTCTTGGCGACTGCGGAGCGATCGAGCCGACGGTACGGGACGTAGCCAGCCACGCTGATGATTCCGCGACCATTGAACTTAGATGGAGTACCTGACATGCGTGTCAGTCTAGGAACACGCCGACGGCAAGACGCAAAACCTTCGCTAGTTAGTAATGAGCCATTGAGGTCGATGCCGGATCGGCGTATGCTCAAACGTGCGGGCGGATCAGACCCATGAAAGGGGTTTAGATGCGCAGCGGAAGAAGAACTCACTCCATTGTCAAGCCAGGTCGAAGCGAAGATGCACTCGCACTAGCAAGCGAGGCGCGCAAGGTTTTTGACCGACTAGGTGCCGACTCCATTCGAGTCCTTGGTGGTAGCGCAGGAGCCGATCCAGGAAGTCTCACATTTGTTCTTGAGGCGGCAAATGCAACTGAACTCGGCCGGGTTATCGACCGTTACCTCACAGACAGCGATGCGCTCTCGGTCCAGTCACGGCTAACTGCTCCTGAGTCGCCGATGGAGGTCAAAGAGATCACGGCGTACTCAGTCCTCGAACTAGGCCTACCACAACGACCATCAGCGCCGGTGGGTTCGTCCGTTGTTTGGCGAGCGAACGTCGGCCGCCTCGAAGACTGCCTGCAACTCGCAACCCAGGTAGCAAAAATTGAGATGAGACTCGGTGGCTCACGTTCGCGCGTCGCTGCCATCGAGAGTGGCCTCCTCGCAGGGTGCAACGTCAGCACTACAGAGAACGAGACTTTTGAGGCCCAGGGTGCGATGCGCGATGCCATGAGTACCGACTCCGAGTGGCTCCAGATTGCCGCCCGGCTCACCGGAGCCGATGCTCCCGGAAAGATTGTGCGGATAGTCGATTACTTCGAACCGCACATCTAGCACCGGGGCACGCAGCACCCGGCCGACGGGTCGCGCAACTTGGCCCGTCGGCATGGTCGTGGTCTCAGGAAATTGTCTCGACCCGCTCTCCTCTCTGTGAGTCGTTAGGGTGCTCTGCGATGAAACTTGGAGACGTCTATAACTCTGAAGCGCTTGACAACGGAAAACCATTGGCCGGGGTCACGATTCTTGCAGTCGAACAGATGCAGGCTCTGCCCTTCGCGACCATGTTGCTTGCGCGACTCGGCGCAGAAGTTGTTCGGGTCGAGCACCCCACAGATGGCGATTCGGGACGTGGCTCTGTTCCCTTCATGACAGACACAACGGGAAGACGAGCGGGTGCAACTTTCCTGCGCAATTCGCTCAACAAGAAATCTGTCGGTATCGACCTGAAACACCCCGAGGGCAAGCGTCTAGTCAAAGAACTCAGCAAGCATTTCGACGTCGTCTGCGAGAACTTCAAGGCTGGCACGATGCAGCGCCTCGGCTTGGCATACGAAGACATCGCAGAGGTGAACCCGAAGGTTATCTATCTGTCTGTATCTGGCTTTGGCAACACCGTGAAATCCCAGTACGACTCGTGGCCAGCGTATGCACCGATCGCAGAAGCGATGAGTGGCTTGTATGAGTACAAACGCGTTGACGACTCGCCACCTGTCGTCGGTCCGTCTGGCGCACTTGGCGACATTTCCTCTGCGATGTTCGCAACGATTGGGATACTCGCTGCGTTGCGTCAACGCGACCGTACGGGTCAAGGCCAGTACGTCGATATCGCGATGTACGACTCGATGGTCGCAATGGCAGACCTAGTCGTCAACTTTCATTCTCTCGGGCTACGGGGCGGACGCTCAGCACCGCTCATAATGGACGGCTTCCGTTGCAAGGACGGGTGGTTCATCATTCAGGTTGGTCGGGAGCACCAGTTCGAGCGACTTGCTCAGACGGTTGGCCGACCTGGCTGGCTCAACGACCCAAAGTTCGAGACTCGCTTCGGTTGGCGAACTCATCTCGAAGACACGATCAGGCCAGCTGTCGAGGCGTGGGCGAAAGACAAGACACGCTTCGAAGCGTGCGAGGTCCTAGCAAAGGACGGCATCGCAGCCGGACCATGCCACAGAGCAGAAGACATTATCGACGACCCCTACATTGATGCACGCGCAATGCTCGTGGAGATCCCACGCACAGACGGCCAAGCCGACCCTGTGTTGGTGCCAGGCAACCCAGTCAAGATCTCTGGCGTTGCGCAGGGCCCCGAGACCTACCCGGCAACTCTTGGTGAACACACAGATGAAGTCTTGCAGTCGGTGCTTGGCCTTACGGCTGATGACATCGCGAGGCTCCGCTCCGACGGTGCTATTGGCTGACCTCTGTCGGGCCCTGCACGACAAGGCCGACCACCACTAGCGCGATCCCGAGCAATTCAAATGGTCTCGGTGACTGTTGCAGATCGAGTCGCCCAATCAAGGTCGCAGTAACCGGTAGCACAGCTAACAAGAGCGCGAATCGATGCCTCGTGATTCGGCGCAAGACATGCTGGTCTATTGCGTATGGGATGGCTGTAGACAAGACCCCAACTGCTGCGCAAAGCGTGAGAATTCTCGCGTCGGTCAATGCTGCGCCGCTACCAGGTAGCCCAAACGGGGCGAGGACAATCGCACCTACACCTAGTGCGAATGCAAGGCCCGACACGCCGCCTCGCTGCGACGATACACGAGCACCGAGTACGACATAGCCACCCCAGCAAACGCCAGCCGCTAGCGCCCAGGCAACACCGAGCGAGTCGGATCGCAGCCCTACGGACAAGAGCGCAACTCCGCCACCGGCGCAAACCAATGCAGTCACAGCACGCGATGAACGCACTGCGAACGCCGCAACTGTGATCGGACCGACGAACTCGATTGCGACAGTGGAACCGAGATGGACACGAGCCGTCGCCATGTAGAAGGTGGCGTTCATCGCAGCGGTTACGACACCGAAACTCACAGCAGAAATGATCTGCGCGCGCGACCAGGGTGATCGCCATGGCCGCGCTACGCCAATCATCACCGCCGCGGCACCACACATTCGGAGCCAAGCAACGGCCTGTGGAGTGACGTCAGAGAAAAGGTCGTAGGCGACTGCTGCACCCTCATACATCGAGATTGCGCCAACTATGAATAGCAATGATGGCGGGATGCGATTGATGAGAGTTACTCCGCAACCTTGACTACGAGTTTGCCCAAATGCTCGCCTGAGAACAGGCGAACCAATCCGGGTCCACACTGCTCTAGCCCATCGAGGACGTGTTCGCGATGCTTGACTTTTCCTTCTCGAACCCAATCACCGAGTTGCGCCGCAGCCTCGAAATACCGCTCCCAAAAGTCGAGAGTGTTGAACCCTGTCATAGACGCACTGCGGCCCATTAGATAACGGTGATTGCGCAGTGGTGGCGGCTCGACGTCGAGGTTGTAGGTAGCGATGTCTCCGCACAAGACAACGCGGCCGTTGCGCGCAAGACGCGTAAGGGCGGTGTCTAATAGTTCACCACCAACGTTGTCGAAATAGATATCTATGCCTTTCGGGCAGAGCTCCTTCAGCCGGGAACGGACATAGTCGGTCTTGTAGTTGATGCAGGCATCGAATCCGAGTTCATCTACGACCCACTCACACTTCTCATCTGTGCCAGCGATACCGATGACGAGCGCACCCATGATCTTTGCGATCTGGCCTGCTACCGATCCAACGCCAGATGCTGCAGCGCTCACTACAAAGGTTTCGCCTGCTTTCGGTTTCGCGACTTCGGTTACGCCGATATATGCAGTGACTCCGATATGACCGCCTACGTTTAGCGGGCCGGTCAGGTCCATGCCTTCTGGGAGACGTGTTACGGGTGGGTTCTCGCTCGGAACCAGAATCCTGTAGTCCTGCCAGTTCATGAGCGCCATGAATGCTGCACCAAGCGGGTACTCATCGGGGTTGTTCGTTTCGACAATCACACCAACCCCATTGGATCGCACAGGGTCTCCGATAGCGACTGGTGCCATGTAGTTGCCGCGTTCTGCGATCCAGCCCCTGATAGTTGGATCGAGGCCGAGATAGTGAACCCGCGCCAGCGCTTCGCCGGGACCAAGCGCAGGTACTGGCCTCTCGATGAGTTCAAAACAGTCTTCTTCAACCATCCCGGTAGGGCGTTTTCGAAGCACTATCTGGCGATTAGTTCGTTGCGTTTCAGACATAGCTCACAACAGTAAGCGCGGCAGCTCATGCACCGAGTCGCGCCTCGCCCGATAGATTGCGCGGCCATGGTTGAGGCTTCGTCACCACACACGAAATACACCAGCCGCGACGGGCTCAACGTCGGCCTCGAAGGTGCGATTCTTAGACTCACCATCGATCGCGAGAAGCGCCGCAACGCAATCACCGACTCGATCATTTATGACCTGATCGAAATCCTCGAATCAGCGAACGAAGACGAAGCTGTACGCGCCATTCTCTTGACTGGCTCTGGAAACGACTTCTGTTCTGGGTTCGACCTAAGCGGCCGAGGAGCGGCCAAACAGCGCACTGGAGCCACCCAACGGCGGTTGCCTTCACACGCACATCGGCTCGTGTCATTGTTTTACACGGCACAAGTTCCGATCGTTGCTGCGGTGCGCGGCTGCGCTGCCGGCATCGGGCTACACCTCGCTCTCGCAGCAGATTTCTGCATTGCATCAGACGATGCGCGCCTTTGGGAGCCGTTCGTCAACCGTGGCTTCACTCCAGACTCCGGCGGGACATGGCTGATTCCGCGGCTAGTGGGTATAGCTCGCGCGAAAGAATTGTTGCTTCTCGGCGATGAGATCAGCGGTGCGACGGCTGCGGAATGGGGGCTGATCTACCAGTCCGTTGCCGCAGCTGAAGTCGGGCCAGCATCCGAAGCTCTCGCGACTCGACTCGCAAGCGGGCCGACTATCGCTATCGGCCTAACGAAGACGCTGGTGCACGAGTCGCATGCAAGCGCTCTCGATCCCCATCTAGCCAGAGAAGCACTCGCTCTCGAACTCTCGACTCGGAGCGACGACTTCAAGGAAGGCATGACCTCAATGGCCGAAAAACGCGCAGCTGACTTCAGCGGACAATGAGCAATTACACACGCCTCCAAGTCGAGCGCGAAGGACCTGTCGGCTGGTTGAATTTCGATCGCCCCGAAGTCGGCAATGCAATCGACGCAGCAATGTTCGATGAACTCGAACTCGCATGGGCTGAACTCGATGCCGACCCGGATGTGCGCGTGATCGTCAACTCAGGCAATGGGTCTGGATTTTGCACTGGTCTTGATGTGGCTGCGCTAACGCGAGACAAAGGCGCGTTGCGCAAGCATTCGCAGAGAACTCGGGATGCTCAATTGCGATTCACGTCGTGGCACATGGGCGTAGTCAAACCTGTTATCGCTGCGATAAACGGAGTATGCGCTGGTGGTGGACTGCATTTCGTAGCCGATGCGGACATTCGCGTCGCGGCGAACAATGCCTTCTTCATTGATCCTCACGTTTCGATAGGCCAGGCCGTCGCGTTCGAAGGAATCGCGTTGGTGCGTCAGTCGCCGATGGAATCGATTATGCGGATGGCGCTCATCGGCAAACACGAGAAACTGAGCGCGAAACGCGCCTGCGAACTTGGCATCGTGGGAGAGGTCGTAGAAAGCTCTATATTGCGCAACCATGTCCAGCGCCTCGCCGAACAGATCGCGAGCAACTCGCCGACGGCTATCGCGCTTTCAAAGCAAGCACTCTGGGAAGCATTCGAGGCTGGTCTAACTGATGCGTGCCGTAACGGAGCGCAACGCGTAGTGGCGATGTGGGGTCACGCTGATCAAACCGAAGGGCCCACTGCATTTGCCGAACGCAGAACACCAGAATTTCAACCACTAGCTCGCGAACTCCTCAACCTTGGAGACAGATGACAGAAGATGCGCCACGTGGCGACCTCGAGTTTGGAACCACACCACGACTCGTTCGTATGGCTGCGAAACGCCACGGCGAGGCAATTGCATTCAACGACGAGAGCGACGGCACCTCGATCACATACGACGAGTTCGCCAACCGTGTGGCGGACGCAGCGCGCGCCTTCATGGCCGCTGGCATCGAGCGTGGCGACCGAGTTGCGATTTGGGCGCCGAACATTTGGGAGTGGCCTGTAGTCGCACTCGGTGCGCAATCCGCAGGAGCAATCGTCGTACCTCTCAACACCCGTTTCAAGGCCGCCGAGGCCGCGTATGTCCTACAGCGCAGTGGCGCCAAATTGCTCGCGACCGTCACCGACTTTCTCTCGACAAATTATGTATCGCTACTGCTCGATGTGGTCGACCCACAGGTAGGCCTGCCAGCGTTGGAGAACATCATTGTTCTGCGCGGGGACGCAGAAGAATGCACGACAGCCTTTGACGATTTCATCTCTGCTGGCGCATCCGTAAATCCGGAACTTGCAGATGCAAGGGCAGCCGAAGTTACACCAGAGGATGTCAGCGACATCTTGTTCACTTCGGGCACCACGGGCTACCCGAAGGGTGTTCGTACAACGCACGCACAGAACCTGCGTGCGTTCCGCACATGGGCCGATGTGGTTGGGGTAAGAGCAGGCGACCAATACCTAGTCGTAAATCCTTTCTTCCACGCGTTCGGCTACAAAGCCGGAATACTCGCATCGCTCATGTGCGGAGCGACTCTGTATCCGCACGCCGTATTCGATGCCGAAGCTGTACTGCGGCGAATCCCACGCGATCAGATTTCGTTCCTTCCCGGGCCGCCAGCGCTCTTCCAGTCGATTCTCGCCCACGACGACCTCGACAAGTTCGACCTGTCGTCGCTGCGCCTCTCAGTGACGGGAGCCGCAGCAATCCCCGTATCGATGATCATCGAGATGAGAGAACGCCTCGGCTTTAGAACCATCGTCACGGGTTATGGACTCACAGAGGTTTGCGGAATCGCAACGATGTGCCGACACGATGACGACCCCGAAACGATCGCGACTACCTCCGGCCGCGCGATTCCGGGAGTCGAGGTCATTTGCGCAGATGAAACAGGCGCTGAGTGCGAACGTGGGGAACCCGGCGAAGTACTCATACGTGGTTACAACGTGATGCTCGGATATCTCGACAATGAAGCCGAAACTAACGCTGCTATAGACGAAGACGGTTGGTTGCACTCGGGCGACATCGCCACGATGGACGACCGCGGCTACATCAAGATCACTGACAGGACGAAGGACATGTTCATAGTCGGCGGTTTCAACGCCTACCCTGCCGAGATCGAAACGATGATGCTCAAACACCCAGCCATTGCTTCGGCTGCTGTAATTGGCGTGCCGGACGAGCGCCTCGGTGAAGTCGGTTGGGGCTACGTGGTGCTTAGAGAAAATCAGTCAGCCACGTCGGACGAACTTGTGGCCTGGTGTCGTGCGGAGATGGCCAATTACAAGGCTCCGAAACACGTCGAGATTGTGTCCGAACTTCCGTTGAATGCAACTGGCAAAGTTCTCAAATACGAACTACGCGAGCGTGCGAGAAAGATCGTCGGCCACTAACAGCTTGGGCCGACTTGTAGACAACGCGATCGCGACGAGTACCGTGGCAATTGATGGATCTCAAAGAAGCGATGTCGGCGCTCGAAGCCGCCGGAACAGAAAAGCATCGCAATATCTTGCCTCGACACGGCGTTACTGGCCCGATGTTTGGTGTCAGTTCTATGAACCTGACGAACCTCCAGAAGCAGATCAAGGTCGACCACGAACTTGCGCTCGCGCTTTGGGCCACAAAAAACCATGATGCCCGAGTACTAGCTGGCCGCATCGGAGACCCTGCGCGTTTCACCGTGAAAGTCGCAGACCTCTGGGCTAAGGAGTGCAGCGACTACATCGTCGTCGAGGCTTTTGCGGCCACTGTCGCACACTCTCCGATTGCCGATGCACGCGCCGCTGTTTGGCGCGACAAGAAGAACGAATGGACAGCAAGCCTCGGTTGGGCTGTATCTGCCCACCTAGCACTACTAGGGCGCCTGAGTTCAACTGCCGGGCGCCAACTCCTTCGTCAGATCGAGCGCGAGATTCATGACCGACCGAATCGCGTGCGCCACGAAATGAATGCTTGCATCATCGCGATCGGCACAGGCATTCAGGAGTGCCGTCAAGCTGCGCTAGCGACTGCAGACAACGTTGGCACGGTCTATGTCGATCATGGCGAAACCGGTTGTCAGACCCCAGACGCGTGGGAGTACATCGACAAGACGGTAAAACACAGAGCGCAAATTCGCTCACGCCACCGCTAAAAACTCGTGACACGCGGCTCGGGAGTCGCGTTACATTCGTATCTGGCGATACGGTTGCTACATGACTGATTTTGAGTATCAGGAACTCCTCAACGTCGGTTACGACGCGACCCCCTACCGCAAACTCACTTCTGAATTCGTCACAACAATCGAAGCCGCAGGTCGCAAGTTCTTGCAGATCGACCCGGCCGCAATCACGTTGCTGACAGCGCAGGCGATGTTCGATATCTCGCACTTGTTCCGCCCGGGCCACTTGCAACAACTTCGAAATATCCTCGACGATCCGGAAGCCTCCGCTAACGATCGCTTTGTCGCTACTGAACTGCTGAAAAACGCTTCGATCAGCGCTGGTGGAGTGCTGCCGAGTTGCCAAGACACGGGTACCGCGCTCGTCAAGGCCAAGAAGGGTGAACTCGTACTCACTGGTGGCGGCGATAAGGAAGCGATCGCTCGTGGCATCTATCGCACGTTCCAAGAGGACAACCTGCGGTACTCACAGATGGCTCCGCTCTCGATGTTCGAAGAAACCAACACAGGGACCAATCTCCCAGCAGAAATCGAGATCGAAGCAACCGAAGGCGACGAGTACAAGTTTCTCTTCATGGCCAAAGGCGGCGGCTCTGCAAACAAGAGTTACCTGTTCCAAGAAACGAAGGCGCTCCTCAACCCTACGAGTTTCAGCGCGTGGTTGGACGAGAAGCTTCGCACGCTCGGCACCGCTGCTTGCCCTCCGTATCACCTCGCTGTAGTGGTCGGTGGCACATCCGCAGAGTTCACACTCAAGGTCGCGAAACTCGCGTCAACGAAGTTTCTCGACTCGCTACCAACCCAAGGCAACGCGCTCGGCGGCGCTTTTCGAGATCTCGAATGGGAGCAACGAGCACTTGAGATCACCCAGAAATTCGGGATAGGCGCACAATTCGGTGGCAAGTATTTCTGCCACGACGTGCGCGTTATGCGGCTACCTCGACACGGTGCTAGTTGCCCAGTTGCGATCGCGGTTTCTTGTAGCGCAGATCGTCAGGCCTTGGGCAAAATCAACGCGCAGGGCGTGTTTCTCGAGGAGTTGGAGTCCGACCCGGCGAAATACTTGCCCGAAGTGTTGCAAGCCGATCTCAGTAACGATGTCGTCCACATCAACCTCAATCGCCCGATGTCAGATATCCGTGCCGAACTCTCGAAATACCCAATCAAAACCCGCTTAGCGCTCACCGGACGACTAGTAGTCGCCCGCGACGTCGCCCACGCCAAGCTCAAAGAACGCCTCGACGCCGGCGAAGAAATGCCTACGTACTTGCGCGACCACGCTGTGTACTACGCCGGACCTGCAAAGACGCCCGACGGCTACGTGTCCGGCTCGTTCGGGCCAACCACAGCAGGTCGCATGGATAGTTACGTCGAGCAGTTTCAGGCTGCTGGCGGCAGTTTCGTGATGCTCGCCAAAGGCAATCGTTCGCACATGGTCACCGACGCGTGCAAGAAGCATGGCGGCTTCTATCTCGGGTCGATCGGCGGACCAGCAGCGCGCCTAGCAAAAGATTTTATTACCAAGGTAGAGGTACACGAGTACGCCGAACTCGGCATGGAAGCCGTCTGGATGATCGACGTAGTTGACTTCCCGGCCTTCATCGTCGTCGACG
>SXJP01000035.1 GCA_005779395.1 Actinomycetota bacterium | reverse complement strand
TTTCAAAGATCTAGAGACCGTGATTCGTGGATGTCTTGAAGCCCCGTATCACTTTCTTCGCGCAGTAGTTCCAGTGATGGTCGAGCAGGGCAATGGTCAAGTTCTACTCATTACTTCTGCCGCGGGGTCGCGACCCACACCTGGTGCGCCCCTTTACTCAGCCGCGCGTGCAGGCGCGACGATGCTCGCGAAAAACGTCGCCCACGAGGTCGCTCGCAACGGCGTGACAGTCAATGCAGTCGGCACCAATTTCATAGACTTTCCCGAATTCATTCGCGCGAGCGGAGCAGAGGATCCGGCCGTTCGTGCCAAAGTTGAGGCGCAGGTCCCGCTCGGACGGTTAGGCACCGTAGAAGAATTCGCTGCCTTTTGCATGCCTTTCCTCGATGGCACGAGCCAGTTCACAACAGGTCAATTCATCGCGTACGCCGGAGGCTGGGCATGACAAACAATGAGATGAGCCACTTGATCGCCGATTCGTTGCGGCGTCGAATGAAGACCATGCATTCGCTCTACTACCAAGCAGTAGACACGATGGATCTTTCTCATGTGAACCACTTTGAGCGTGAAGGGGTGTTGCCTATCGCCTTCTCCCTTTTTCATTACACAAACATGCAGGACGCATCGTTCATGTTGATTACCGGCATCGCTCCGATCTGGAATGAATCCTGGCAAGAGCGTGTACAGATGAGCATCAACGATCACGGCAAGCACCGAACCGTAGACGAGATGATTCTTCAACGCATCGGCAACTACGAGGCTTTCAAGGAATATCAACGTGCAGTATTCGACCGTACCGAGGCATACCTCGAAGGGATAGACGCAAAGGACTTCGTCAAAGTTCTTATTGCGCCGCCGTACCCGCCACAAGTTGCGAGCACATACAGCGCACGTTGCGCCGGGCCCAACGGCATCACAGTCCTAGACGGCTTCGAGTGTTGGCTCTACCAGCACGGGCTAAGGCACATGGGCGAGATCGAACTTGCACGCGGCCTCGTTGGTCTTGGTGGGATGACTTCGTAAGGAGTGACTCGTCGACTTAGCGGCGTCAATTAAGCGTCGTTGTGTCGGCCCGGTCGATGCTCGGCAAGCGAACAGTAACCGTGGTCCCCTTGCCGACCTCACTTTCGATCAGCAAGCTTCCGCCACCTGCCTCGACACGTCGTTCCACGATCGAAAGTCCCATCCCTGAGCCTTCGGTCGGCGGCTTGGTCGTGAAGAACGCTTGACGGGCCTTCTCGAGTACCTCTGGCGTCATACCTAATCCCGAGTCAGCGAGAACAATGT
The DNA here is from genome assembly GCA_005779395.1 of Actinomycetota bacterium. Classification (GTDB taxonomy): domain Bacteria; phylum Actinomycetota; class Acidimicrobiia; order IMCC26256; family PALSA-610; genus SXJQ01. The sequence goes on along the minus strand of SXJP01000035.1, from coordinate 8,958 downwards.
CGATCCACTCTTGGTCCTCGCCGTGTCGACAGACTCGAACATTTATCGTCCCGCCTACCGGCATCGCGTCCCGCGCGTTCACGACAAGATTAAGAACAACGTGTTCGAGCTGTTCTCGATCCATTAAGACATACGCCTGATCAACAAGTGTGTCGAAGGTCACGATATGGCTTGGAGCGTAGGGCTCCTGCACCATCTCTAGAGCATCTCGCAATAACTCGACAACCTCGATTCGCTCGGGGTCGCCGATCCCGGACCCCCCAAACCCGAGCAGTTGTCGAGTCAACTGTGCTCCTCTGTCCGCGGTCTCTGTTAGCCGCTCGAGGCTGGCGCGACCCTTGTCGGAACTGACTTCCGCACCGAGCACCAAGGTGTAGTTGCGCATCACGCCAAGGAGATTGTTAAAGTCGTGAGCGATACCCGCGGCGACTCGCCCGATCGAGTCGAACTGCTGTGATCTCAGAAGCTCGCCACGAAGTCGTTCGTGGTGTCGGGCGCTTTCGATAGCGCGCATCGAAACCTCCTGGCGATGAAGTTCCTGGCGGGCGTTCACAATTTCCGTGATATCCCGGTAAGCCGTGTACACAGCCCAGGGCTCCCCATTGCCGTCGGGGAGCGGAATGCTCACCGCGTGAAATGTTCTGTGCCCATCGGCGCAATCGATTTCCTCTTCGCCGCCAATGGCCACATTGTTCTTCATTACGCTGCCATCTAGCTGGTGAATGTGAGATACATCGCTACCGAGCATGACGGGCGCATCGGTCAACTCGTGGCGCGGTATGCCGAACAGCCGCTCCATTTCGCGACTCACCAGGAGGTATCTCCCTCGCGTCGGGCCGTCGCGGTAATCAACGAGAGCAATTGCTGCTGGCGCGTTATCGAATAGATGTTCTGCAAGCGAGCTCACGGAGTCTGCCTTCGCAAGCGCGCGGCGTCGCCCCTGTGTGACGATCGCCATAGCAAGAAAAGCGACATAGATAGAACCAATAAATCCCTGGACTTCGAATACAGCGCTCGCAGAATCGACGCCAGCCAAGCCAAATTGCCCGTGGCCAGCATCTGTCGCAAACACCGCGCTTGTCGCAAGCAATGGCCCGATGAGAGTCAACTCGAAAGTTGACCTATGCAACGCGATTACCGCAAGGAGCGGGATCAGCAGATAGGCGCTCGGGGCGCTATCCGTCCAAAAGATCCAAGTGCTGGCGAATATCAGTGAAGCCGCGCTCAATAACATGCCACCAAACCAACGACGCGACCGCACGAGGTCGCTTGGCAAAGCTCTTACCAAAGGTGCAACAAGAACGATTCCGAGCGTGTCAGAGATCAGCCAGCTACGCCAAACAGTTAGCAGCGGTGCACCCGTTGCCGTGTTGACGACAATTGCGCCGACGACGCCAGCCGACGAAGCGGCAACAAGCGCTCCAACGCACAAACGTGTCAAATCGCCGAGGTTCGACAGCCAGTCCTCGTTCGTACGTCGACGCATGAGCGCGATCGCGCTGGCGAATGCGACACCCTCAAAAACATTCGCGACTGCGAATCCGACGCTTAGCCCGAACGGATTTGCACCAATATTGCCAGCGAAACAACCGATGAAAATAGCTACCCCAAATAGAACGCGGCGTCGTCCATGTGAAATAACCATGACCCCGCCTGCCAACCCAGCCGCTGGCCAAAAGGGTGCGATATTGGTAGGGGGAAGCCGCAGCGCGACGCCCAGTTGGCTCAAGCCAAAATAAATGAACCCAACCAGGGCTACGAGCGCGACTACCCGCGGACGCCGCATCGACGCGACTCGTATAGTCGCACTGGCAAGTCCCGCCGTGGGTTCGGCGTTCGACTTCAAACAATTCCTCTGCGGCATGCGATCGCCACTGCTTCGACTCGCGATGTGGCGCCGAGTTTGGCCAGAATGCGAGCAACATGGCTGCGAACACTGTTCTGACTAATGAAGAGTCGGTCCGAAACGGCCTCATCGGTGACGTCCTGCACCAGATACTGCAAGACCTCGATTTCCCTAGCCGACAATGCATCCTCTTCACTATCCGCATGGAAACTCGAGTGTTTCGCCTCTGTGAGAGGGTTCCCGGCAAAGGAACCGCGAATTGCCGAGACGAGCTCGTGAGCGCCATAGTCCTTCGAAAGAACTGCGACGCAACCGGCATCTATCGCACCGCGGACCGTGAGCGGATCCGCGAAACCTGTAACAAACACGACCCTCGGCCTCGGCCCGCCGAAGTGAAAACGCCTAGCGGCGCCGACCCCATCACCGTCTGGTAGGCGCGAATCGAGGACAACAACGTCCGGGTCTGTCTGGGCTACGCACTCGTAGGCTTGAGCAAGCGTTCCGGCGGTGCCGACGACCTCGAAGTCGGCTTCGTCCTGCAACAGACGCACAATGCTGTCTAGAAACATCGAGTGATCATCGACAACAACAATACGTAACTGCGAACTCAAGTGCTCCCCCAAAAAATTTTCTCGGATCGGTTGGTAACAGATCGGCCAAGTCAACACTATTCCAACCACACCTGGGACTAACTAACGCTTCGTCTCCCGCGAGCCTTCCGATTGGGTACCGTGCCAGCGTGAAATTCATATATCAGTATCCAGAGACTTACGGCGCCGATGATGACATGCTCGATCCAGGCCCAATCTCGAGTCTCGCAATCGCTGCTGAGGAATCCGGCTGGCATGGGTTCGCCTTCACGGAGCATCCTGTCCCAAGCTCGAAGTGGCTTGCGTCTGGCGGTCACCAGAGCCTCGATCCGTTTGTCGCCCTCGGACATGTCGCTGCCGTCACACGACACCTTCGGCTCCTCACTTACCTGGCTGTTTTGCCATATCGGAATCCGTTTCTCCTCGCCAAGTCAGCAGCGACGCTCGACAGACTCTCGGGCGGCCGATTCATACTTGGCATCGGAGCTGGCTATCTCAAGTCAGAATTCCGCGCGTTAGGCGTTGACTTTGACGAAAGGAACGCTCTCTTTGACGAGGCGCTAGAAGTTCTTCCGCTGTATTGGGAGGGTGAGCCCTTTAGTTACGAAGGGAGGCACTTCAGTGCGCGGGAAGTGATTTCCCGACCGAAACTCACTGGCGGAGGGATACCGATCTGGATTGGAGGCAATAGCCAATTGACTCGAAAGCGAGTCGCTGCGCAAGCTCAGGGCTGGATGCCCCTGATGGCGTTTTCAGATATCTCCGCAACGACTCGTTCGCCGCATCTCGGCTCCCTCGATGACCTCGCCGCCATGATTGCCGAAGTCCGGGCGGGCGCAAAGGAACGAGGCGCAGAAATCGAAGTCGTGGTTTCGTATACGGACCTATCTATCGTTCGCCCGGACGACGACGCCGAGCGTCATCGGGACAAGATTGCTGAGTTCGAATCTATCGGTGCGACCTGGATGGTCGTGCCCGCTCCGACGACCGTGCAGCCCGAAACCCAACAGTTCATCGAGGCATTTGCGCGCAACTACATCAGCCCGTAGCTAGAGATGGTCGCGGAAGGTGACGCGCATCGGCACGCCACCGAGTGGCCTATTGACCACCATCCCTATCGGGCCTGGAAGCAGCGGAGCTAACGGCCGAAGGTCGATGCGTTGAGCTAACCGGGCAATCATCAGAGTCAATTCCATCTGGGCGAGCACAAGGCCGATGCAATTGCGTTGCCCCCTACCGAATGGCACCCATGCGTAATCCGCGACCTTCCTTTCTTCATCCGTAACGCCGTCGAACCGGAGCGGGTCGAAACGTAGCGGGTCCGCCCAAGCGACCGGATCTCGACCGGCGAGGTGGGGCGACCAGAGAATCAACGTCCCTTTCTTGATCTTGAAGCCGCCAATCTCAATGTCGGTAGCGGCCTCGCGTGGCGCCAAGACTCCCGCCGGATGAAGCCTTAACACTTCGTGCATGAACATTTCGGCGAACTTGAGTTGCGCCAACTGCGTGTGGTCTATAGGAGCGCCAGACCCTGTCGGATGTCCAAGGACAGAGTCGGCTTCTTCGCGAAGCTGGCCCCACATCAGTGGCTCGAGTGCCCCTCGCCACAACATCCATGCGAGCGATGCCGCAGTCGTGTCGTAACCAGCGCCGATTAGCGTTACTACCTGGTCACGAATTTCGGCATCGCTCAACTTGCTGTCTTGCGCCAGCGCTTCGAGCACGTCGTTTGGATCACCAGTGGGATATGTGCGGCATCGCTTGATCTCGTCATCGATGATCTCGTCAAGCCGCGAACGATCAGCACGGACCTTGGAGCGTCTCGTGAACGGCAAACGATGGGGCAATTGTCGAATCGCTGGGGACTCGAGATAAGCCTGGGGCCTTCGGAATAGTTCGCCGATGTCGCCTGCACGACTTGCAATCCGCTCGCCGAAAAATGCCCGCACGGCCACTTCGAGGACTAGGGCCCGGCCGGATGTATAGAGATCAATGGGTGCATTCGATTCTCGTGCTTCCGCCTCGATCCGTTCAACGGCCACATCGGTTTGTTCGACGATCATCGGGATCCAGTCATTCAAACGCCTCCGCGAAAATGCCGCTTGCACCGACGCCCTTCTCCGTACGTGGTCGTCTCCGTCTGAGACGACCATTGAGCCGGAACCGACGACAAATCCCAACACATTGAACTTGTGGCCCCATCTGAATGATGTTGATGGCAATGCAAACATTTCTCTGAGTGCCCGCGGGTCGCCGATGACAGCCATGCGCATTGGACCCGCTCCTAGGCCACAAACTCCACCGAGCGTGCTCTCCAACTCTTCAAGGACCGGTTGCGGCGCACGCAACATCTCTGGGATCATGCGGACCTGGTCCCGAATCTTTGGACTAGGCAATTTCTTCACAAGACCACTCCCCTGGCACGACCCCAGATACCAACGGGGGCGCGGTTCAGCACCCCACTCGACAGCGATCAATTTTAGCTATCAACTACCTGTGCTCGTCAGCCTGCGAAGATGTCGCAATGCAAGTCACAGCGAGGGTGAACTATGCGGTTCGGGCGTTGCTTGAACTCGCCGCGCAACCAGACGATCGCGTCACTTGTGACGATCTCGCATCGGCACAATCAATCCCACCGCGATATCTCGAACAGGTGCTCGCACAGCTGAAAGCCAGCGGCCTTGTGCTCGGTTACCGCGGGTCTGCGGGTGGCTACCGCCTCGGACGTCCAGCGAGTGCGATTACGGTCGCCGAAGTTTCGCGCGCAGTCGATGGACCACTCGCCCTTGTACAAGGAGAGCGACCAGAGAACGTGGCATACACAGGAAACAGCGAACACTTACATGAACTCTGGATTGGTCTGCGGGCGGCTCTTAGAGCAGTACTCGAATCCGTGACGATTGCAGATGTGCTCAACGGCAACTTGCCAGACTCGGTTAGACGGCTCATTGATGCGCCTGGTTCGTGGCTACCTCGCTGAGAGTTCCGCACTGACCTTCGCAAGTATCCTCCTGCGTCGAGCACGTTGAATTCGCGGTCGAAACGCCGCAAGAACGACGAGTACCGGGATGCTGACATATGCAAGCCAGCGGTTCCCCGGAAGTTCTTGACTATTTGCTATCTCGCGACTCTGTGTCATCAACAACAGCCCGGAGACTGCGAGCCCAAGAATCCTCGGGGGCAAAAACCGAATCACGTACGCGGCTAGCGGCGCTGCGATCACTCCGCCGAGCAACATCGCTGCCACGATTCCGAACTGCAGACCTTCGCGTCCGCTAGCTCCCACGAGCGAGCCTGTGGCAACTACGGCTACAGCTACTTCAGCAGTATTCACTGACCCGATCGCATATCGCGGCGGCAGGCCTCTGTGCAGCAGATACGGAGTGACAACTGGTCCCCATGCACCGACGAGACCATTTGTAATCCCACCAACGCCAGCTGCAACCACCACTCCCCTGTCATCGAAATCTGGCGCGACACTCTCTGACCTTGCGTCGACCGCGCTGTCTCGATTCTTCGGAAGAGCTTGGCTGAAACGAAACAAGATTCGTACTCCAACTAGAATCAAAAGGACAGCGAGGAGCGGCCTGATGTCTTTCGCGTCTACGTTGACTAATACGGTCGCACCAACTATTGCCCCGATGGCACCAGGTCCGGCGAGTTTTAACACCAAGCGACGATCAATGTTGCCGAGTCGCCAATGTGACACGCCGGCTGCAAGCCCCGTCGCGATCTTGGCGATATTGACTGTTGTCGAAGCTGCGAGTGGGCTGATGCCACTGCTCAGCAAGATGCTGCTCGATGTCGGCCCGAAACCCATGCCTAGGGCGCCGTCGACCATTGATGCGAAGAATCCGGCTAGGCCCACAAGGATCAAGTCGTTCATAATCCACTAATCCTACCTGTTTACCGTGTTTTAGGGAATGGACATTCCGACCTAAATCCAGTCGAGTGACTCGTTTGAACTCTTAACTATTTTGCAGGCTCGAAAAAGGGCGCTGTACCGTTAGCGTGGTCTGTCACGTCAACGACCGAACTGATCTCTGGGATCGCTTCCGTAATAGCTGCTTGAATCCCCTGGCTCATAGTTACCTTGGCCATCTGACACCCTTGGCAACCTCCACCAAGAGACAAGAATGCAACGGAACCTTCTATCGCCACTAATTCCGCGCTCCCACCGTGGGCAGCGATCGATGGATTTACCTGCTCTTCGAGAAGCTGAATCACGCGCTGTGCTACATCTCCAGTGAGGTCAGCACCAGAAAAGTCCGGGTGAACGATCTGCTTCGGCGTGTTCGGGTTCTTCACGACTAGGCCATCATCGACGATATCGAGGATCGATCCTCTCAGTCGCTCGATGCTGTCGGCTGGCACAACCCACGACAGTCCCCCAGCCTCTTGCACGCTGTCAGCAGGTCCAGACTCATCTAGCGCCGAGAAATACATGTCGTAGCTGAACTCGCCACCAACTACTCCAACGACCTCGAGCCACAACGCAAGGGCATCGGGTTTTGGTTCGGTAGCGCGTACCGAAACCACGCGCTCGAAAGCTGCGTCGCTAATAGTAAGAACGCCCAAAGCACCTTCCATAGCCGTCAATCCTAGGTATTCCCGCTGAGGATCCAAGAGTTGTAGCGTGCGTCGGCCACGTCCTTAGATGCCGCTGATTACGCCCGCCGTAGCGAGCCCTAAACCGACGATAAAGATGGGACCAAAGACGAGGCCGAAACTAAGGCCCAACGACTTCTCAGCGAACTCGTCGCTAATCCCGTGCGTCCAATTGAGCCAGTCTTTGCAAATCAGAAGCAAGGACGAAAACGTGAGCACGATCGCGCTCGCGGTATTTACCCAAGGACTCGGGGTAGAAATCGTCAGAGCGAAACCAATCGAGATCAGAATCGGCCCGTTCATGAGACCAGCCATATGAAGAGCTGTGAGATACTTCGGCACGCTTGAGGCCCCGCTCTGACGCCCACGCGCCATCGGGACTCCCGAGAGTCCCCCGACCAACAGGTTCAGCATCCCGGCGACTACAAAAATGTTTGTGGATGTGTCTGGCATGTCGATCCCCACGGGTGTTCTGACAAGAACGAGTACCCCGTACTTCTGTTTATTAGAACCTACACACTCGACCTATCAGAATTCGGCAGCCGAAAACTGCCCAGCGCGGTAGCTAAGTCGTGACGAGACTGTTCTGTGTCGAAGCGAGCGAGCTAGCTCGAAGCGATGAGTTCACAGAGATCCAACACTTCCGCCGGCTTGCTGGCGAGGTCGCTCGTGGCGCATGCAGTATCGACGAACTCGCAGCCGAACCGCTTGGCGATGAGGTTGTCACGCGAGTAAGGGATTACGGAAAACGACTGCACATCTGCGGGGCTTTAGGCAATGACACGACCGTCGAGGAGATCGCTCAACTCGTGAGTCGGCGACGCGGTGAAGCAGCCGTTTTCATCGACTACTTACAGAAGATCCCGGAAGTCTCCCAAGACGAAAGCGCCATTTCAAGGACAAATCCAGTAGCTGAACAATTGAAGGAAATTGCTATGAGGCACGTTGTCGCTGTGATCGCGATTGCCGCTACAGATCGAAGCGGCCTCGACGCACGACGGCTTCATTTGCAGCACCTCGGCGGAACCTGTGCGATCGCGCATGAAGCCGATATCGCGATTGTGATGAATGAGAAGTCGGCTGTAGTCGCGAAATCGCATCTCGCATTCGACTCGGTGAGAGCCGAAACCTTTTCACGGAAGGTCGTATTGAGCATTGAAAAGAACCGTGGTGGTCCGTCAGGACTCGACCTCGAGTTTGAAAAGGACCTAGCGAATTTCCGCTTCCTTCCAAACGGCGGATTTGTGAACGAAAGACTTATAGACGAAGTCCTAGTCCTGGAGTAGTACACAACACCCTTCACCTGCCCGTCAGTCCAATCTCAAACCCTTATCCCCGCCGTCGATGTCATCACCTAGGCGGAGCGCGACGGCCTCAACTGGCACGGGTGTCAACACCGGACTCTGGCTCTGACTAATGCGGCGACATGGAACTGACTAACAGTTCACATATTCGTGATCTAAGCCAGACTCATTCGAGCGACCTAGCGACACTCAGTCACGCTTGTTGCGGACATTTCACAAGAAATCATCTATCTGCATTATGCGCAGATAATGCCAAGTTATCTATATTGCTACAGGTTCTAGGGGATACGCCCTTAAAAGGCTACTTGTGCCGCATCGGGTAACACTTCAATATCTGCTCAATCGTGAGCAGCCAAAGATCGGAATTCATGATGTCTAGCGCCACTATTACAACTTCAAAGTGTCTCCAGCTAGCAGCGAAAGGCTGCCTGGCCGTATTGCTCATCTGTGGAGTCACCCCGCTGGCGGTGAAATCGGCAAGCGCACACGGAGGCAACGGCGATGCGGGTTACCTCCACATCTGCGTGAATCCGAAAGCGACAGGCGCAATCAAAATAGCAACGACCACTGCTACCGCAACTTGCCTGCCGACGACGTTCATCGCCATGCA
>SXJP01000034.1 GCA_005779395.1 Actinomycetota bacterium | reverse complement strand
CCAGAGCAAGGCGATTGGTGGAGAGACACCGAAAAAGGCTTCAAAGGCGACGTGACCTTCACAAGTTGCAGACAGGTCGATGTCGCGCTCGGTGGCATCGTGAAGGACGCTGGCTTCGTGCAGATCATTCAGGGTCAGGCCTCGGACAAGGTGGCGATGCGACAACTCCTCGCAGAGATGGAACCACTGATTCGCAAGCAGCGTCCAGATGTTCTTGGCACGATTTTTGGCTGGGATGACAATAACCGTTTCACTCAGGCCGTCTTCTTCAAGTCTGTCAAAGCTGCCCGCAAAGCCGAAGAGGCTGGCGCGAGCGACAACATCCGCGAACGCTTCATTGCGCTCTCTGTAGGCGAGCGGAAGTATCTCGACTTAGAGAACCCAGATATCGACACCTAGTAATACCGGGCTGAACGGCAAGCGTGTTCGTTAGCGAACGCCAGCAAAGCAACCGACGGTGTATGGATATTCAAGCGTCGCTTCATAGTGGTACATGTCTTGTGAAACGCCGTTGAACTTCACTCGGCTGACACGGCCGTGGCAGGCATCGAGGTCGCTGTTGGTTGGCATCACGCCGTTGGCATCTTTTGTGAGATAAATGCCAAAACCGTCTAGTGCGTAGCCAATCAGGGTGCTGTATCCGCTGGGTGCGTCCTCAACGAAACATGACGAGGCATCGTGGTAGTGGTACATAGAGGTTCTCTCCGGGTGGCCACCACACGAGTCCTGGATCTCGTGTGCCCCAGCGTCGCGACCTTGAGCGTCTAAAGAGTTGAATAGCGCGACGCCGTTCGTGAAGTAGCCGATTGCACCCATTCCAAGACAAGTTGGAGTAGACGCAAGGACCGGATTAGCAGGAATGTCCAAGGTCACGGTCTGTGCCGCTATCGAATTGGGGTTGCGGTCGTATTGATACGCGCGGTCGGTGGGAGATATCGGAAATATTCCGGTAGCGAAAGTTGTCGGAACACCTTCGGTGCTGATCACACGATCAGATCCTGCGATTGTTGCGCTATAGGCAGCCGAGCTAGCCCATGACACCGACCCTTGGACAACGATTTTCGTATTTCTATTCCAGAAATATCCGTCGATCCATGGACCATCTGCATGTGCGCCTCCGCCATTGAACATCGACTGACACGAAAACACAGACCCAATAGCTGCACTATCTGCTGATCGGTGACCGTCACCGACTGGAATCCGTGTGGGGTCGGTGCCTAGGAAGTCACCGGAGTTCGGCAGTGCAACAGTCGTCGTCGCTGCCGTCGCGGTCGTTTGCGTCCCATCAGTAGTAATGAATGTTTGTGGAGCATTAGTTGTCATCGTGGTAGATGACCTGCTCGAGCCGACCCCAGAGCCAGCACAGCTCGGTGCAACCACAACCGCCATAAGGCCCGCAAGTACCACGCGTCGAATATCGAGTGAGGTGTTCATGTCGCCCTACTACCTCGCCGAATCCAGCACGCTTCGGTAATCGTGATGTTCATGTACATGAACCTAAGGCGCGGCGTTGTTACCTGGTCCCACGGCAGAACGCGTTAGCGCACTCCTTTGAAGCAACCGATTGTGTATGGGTATTCGAGGGTCGCTTCGTAGTGGTACATCGTTCGAGTGACGTTGTCGAACTTCACGGTGCTGGTGCGTCCGTGGCATACGTCAAGGTCGCTGTTGCTCGGGAGCGTGCCGTTCGAGTCTTTGCTGACGTAGATCCCGAAGCCGTCTAGTGCGTAGCCAATGAGGGTGCTGGTTCCGTTAGCTGTTTGGTCAATGAAACATGACGAGACATCGTGGTAGTGGTACATCGAGGTTCTCTCTGGGTGGCCTCCGCATCCGTCTTGGATCTCGTTTGCTCCTGCATCGCGGCCAGCAGCGTCGAGCGCATTGAATACCGCCACGCCGTTCTTGAAATATCCAATTGCACCCATGCCAAGGCAAGACGGTGTGTTCGCGAGCACAGGCTTTGACGGGATCGTTAAAGAGAGCAGATTTGCTGCGATAGGCACTGGGTTGCGGTCGTATTGATAGGCGGGGTCCGTTGTAGCTACAGGAAAGATCCCACTGTTGAACCGAGTTGGGACGCCCGCCGTGACGATGGTACGGGCTGATCCGATTACAAATTCGCTATACCGGCTAGAACTCGCCCAAGAAACCGATCCTTGTACCGAAACCTTTGCGGTGCTGTCCCAGAAGTTGCCTTCAATCCATGGCCCGGGCGTCTGTGCTCCCGTACCGTTGAAAGTCGCCTGACACGAAAACACCGAACCGATCGCCGGAGTCGTTGGTGAACGGTGACCGTCGCCGAGCGGAAGGTGCGACGCGTCTGTGCCAGAGAAGTCTTGTGTGCTCGGACTAGAGCTGAAACTAGAGCTAAAACTCGACCCAAGCCAGGTGCCGAAACAGCCCGTTGTGATCATCGCGGTTGCTATTGCCGTCAGCGCGATACGGCCTTTTCGTAGAGTACGGCTCATGATGCTCCCTTGCAGTTGGTCTTCAACTGTCCGCCAGCAGATCTATTGTCATGCGGGATGCAAGGTTATTCGCCGAGATTTTCAGTGTCAAGCGTACAGGAAATCCAAACCATTTTGTACGGTTTGTCTAGTTGTGGTGGCGCGCCTGCCTAGCTACTCCGCTGGTTCACCAACGCAAGGAGCGTTGCCACATGCGTCCACGATCACTCCATCGTTTCGCATGAAGGCGTCCTTGATTTGTTTGGCGACAGGAATTAGCGGCGTGTCGTCGTGTGGGTCGTGACCTTCGCGTGCCGGCAGGTTCTCGAACGGTGAGGCTGGCGAACCGGTGTCGAACAAGAAGAAAGCCGAGCCAGTATGGCCATCTGTTAACGCTTCGATACCAAACCCGTACTCGTTGGCGCGGGCGCGACCAGGCGCGACATATGGCTCGTGGCCGAAAGCTCCAATCGTGCGGGACTCGACCTGAAGGCTCCACTCGCTCACTTGATGGTCTCCGTATGCGCCAAGCAACAGCACTTGGTGTGCAGGTGTATTCGGCAGAGGGTCAGAGCCGAGGTGCTGCGCGTAGCCGTTGGTCTCACCGCGGTCCCAAAGCATTTGGAAAAGTGAGATACCAACGAGTTGATCGAACTCAGATGGATAACTGGGATCAAAAATGAGCTTGTAGTCATCGAAGTCGACGCTGCGATGCAACAACGTCGAGTAGTTCATGCCAGCTTCGCCGAGCACGCACCGGGTGAAGTCTTGTGCCACGGCACACAACGCACCGCCGAGTATCGCTCCTTGAGAGTTACCGTCATAGAAAAGTTGCGAACGATCGACCAGCGGCGCGCCGCCAATGCTGAACGCCGTTTCTTCGGGGAAGCCGTCTGAGAATTCCGGTCGTGCGGAGAAGCCGTCGGCGTGACTCATGAGTCGCCCCAGATACAAGAAGTTAAGGAGACCTTGTTGTGAACGGTCGACAAGTTTCGGAAACAGTGAGAGGTCCTGCAGAATCGTCGCGGCGGTAATTATGTCCTCATCGGCCATGCCAATGAAGTCTGTTGCGCAATACGCGATGTTGTACGGACCTGCCATCTCTTGGACAATGTCGGCGTTCACCTCGTCGCGTTCGCCGAAGAGACCATGACCATAGAGACTCATGCGCGCAGGTTCGTCAGCGGTAGCTCCTGCTGGGATCGTGCATTCGAATTTGGCTGTAATGAAACCTTCGCCGCGCTTGGGTAGCCCATCGTCGCCGAGTATGAACTGTGACCCTGGTGAGCCGTCGCCGGACAGGAAATTCGGAACTTGATATGTACCGCTTACGCGGCGCAACATGGTCGGCTCGGGAGCAGGCTCGGCGCTGGTGATCGTGAAACTAGGAACGGCATCGCCAAGTTCGGCGAACGCTTCGTCCCTGATGTGCAACATGCGGCCAGCGATTGATTCTGCTGAGCCAATCGTGAAGTCCCAAGCACTGAAAAGATCGGGGCGGTAGACACCGTGGTCGCCAAGCAACGCGATGATCTCATCCATGTGAGTGCGCCGGGCCTCGAAGTCAGCATCGGTTGTGCCGAGACGATCGCGATACGCGACGAAGCCCGGCGCCACCGGAACTTGTTGGTCGTCCATGTCGAACAATGTTCGAACGCCAACGACAATACGGTGGGTCTCCAAGTAGTTCTTGGCTGGGCGAATGATCAGAGTCGGGAACGTGCCGGCCTCGGCGTTGGCATCGAGTTCTGCGAAATATGCGAGGCGCTCACCAGTGGTCGCATCTACGACGACGATTGGCGCATCTTTAGAAAGCGATGCAGCAATGTCGGAAACTCCTGCAAAATACGCGGGGTCGAGTTGAGCCTCGACAGGTAAGAGCACCGCGGAGCCGGGGCTAAATCCATCGAGACGATTCAACTCGACAGGATCGATGTGCTTGCCCTTGGCGTTTGCTGGTAGCGACGCGGCGTTGAGCGACACGCGCTTGGCCGTCGGTGTGGACTCGTCGGCAACCGTGAAATAGTCATTCGGGAAAGGGAACATGCAATGCGTCGGAGCGATTGGATCACACCTATCAGCGTTCGCGAGATCGATGCCTAACTCGGCTGGGTCGACTGGCGCAGATAGAGGCGCGAGCGTCGATGTGGTGACCGGTTCGTTTTTCGGAGGCTTGTCGCCGTCTCCAGACGAGCAAGCGGTAACAGTAAATAACAGGGCAGCGAGCAACGCGTGGGGACGTATCGACATGGGTGGGCAGAGTATCTGCTCGACGTTCGGCATCGGCCGAAATCGGATCCGTGTCGTTTGTCAAGTCAACGCTATGCCGGTAGCGTTTGACTTTATGTCTAGAGATCTTAGAAGTGTGAAAGGCATGTGAGTATGAGAATTTTCGGGTGTCTTCGAGCGACTATGCCGGTCCTGGCAACTCTCTTCGGGCTCCAGCTGGCCGTTGGATACAGCTCAGCTAACGCCCCGACATGGGAGACACCAGAACAAAACGAGGATGGGGCAGAATTCGACGCCCAACAGCCGGATCAAGAATTCGGTAGAGCAGACCCACTAGACGCTGACCAGGTTCTCGATATCGATCTCACAGTTCGCGAATTGCAAAAGCACTTTGGCGTAGAACGGTGGGGTGGTTTTTGGTATGAGGAGCACGAAGGGCACCAGCGCCTCGTCGTCGGCGTAGTCGGTGCGACGGCGTCGGATGGATCTCGTGCAGCGACCCTTGGGACGTTACCAATATTGCGCACACAGAACACTCGGTATTCGTGGGCGTATCTAATCGACGCGAAGGCGAAAATCCATGGGGTACTAGACCCTCTTCTTGCGACCGGATCGAGCGCCAAAGCAGTAGTGGGTTTGTTCCCGTCAGCCGTAAGCCGAGAGATTCCTTTCGTGTTGCACGTCGCAGTGGCCGACGCACAGATGCTTGCCACAGTTGGAGCAGAACTCGATTCGTTTCGGTTTCCGGCAGAGATGCTCGAGACATTCGCGACGGTGCAATCAGACTTGAGTAATGCGACGCGTACTACCTTCCCGGGCTACTAAGGTGGGCAACGAGTCGATTATGGAACGGGCAAGTGCACTACCGCGTTCACGTTCGCGAATACCTACGGGTACTTTGGGTCTTCAGCGGGCCACTGCGGCGACATAGGTATCTCTGTCTACGGAGGCGGGACGACATATATCGGTCCGGTCACAAGTAATCGATATTTCCAGGACACCTATACAGACTCATCAATGTTTTCGCTGAGCGGAGCAAACGTGGCATGGAACGCTCGCATGCATATCGTCGGCAATGGTCACAAAGATGTTGTCGGCAGATACAACGGTAGCGCTGGCGCGAATACGACAATGTGTTTCGAAGGCGTGACGAGCGATGGAAATAATTGCGGGCCGATCAAAGGTGTAGCCGTAGACCTGTTCGACGGTACGTATTGGCATCACAACATGGACTGCATCGATTCAAATGACGACAGCGACGACGGAGATAGTGGGGGACCCTTCTTCCGAGTCCAGGCAGATGGTCGGGCGAAGGCCGCAGGGATTTTGACAGGCGGCTACTACGTAGCTGAAGGTCCACCGTACGGCAACTACCAAGCGACGTGCTACAGCTTGATCAATTACACAGTGTTTTTTCACAATGCCGAACTAGTAACTAACTAGCTCACCAATGGCGCTACGGGTCCGTGCATGCTTACTGACATCGGCGTTTGCTATCGCAGGTTGTTCGGCACGCTCAACTTCGCTGCCATCAACCTCACATCAGCAAGAACGGAGCGACGAATCGGCACGAGAGGAACCGTGGGAACTCGCGCTGGGCGAAGTAGACACTCGTCTGATCGCGCAGTATGAGATCACCGGCTTTCTTGTCGCCGACCATATTGTCGGTTCCCACGGAGAACTATTCGATGCCGATGACCGCTTTCT
Source organism: Actinomycetota bacterium (assembly GCA_005779395.1). Classification (GTDB taxonomy): domain Bacteria; phylum Actinomycetota; class Acidimicrobiia; order IMCC26256; family PALSA-610; genus SXJQ01. The sequence continues at coordinate 3,692 of SXJP01000034.1, read as the reverse complement.
GGGAACGACGGTACTTTCGAACCGAGGGGGGCGCTCGTCCTTTCATCCCGTACTCGACTCTGAAACCTTCGTCGTTGGAGTTGGATTGAGTGTCGGTACAGGAGATATGCATTTTCCCGCTGGTTATGAATCAGAAGCCGTACGTGTGTGTGTCGACGTTTCAGATGCGACACGCCAGTTTGTAGCTTGCGCCGCGCTCTGAGTAGCCGAGCGTGGCTCGACTCCCTACGCGCGTACCTCGAATGCTCCGCGACGCTCTGGAACTGTGACGCCGACTCGTTCAGAGCGCGCAAGGCGCGTGATCTCTAGGCGCACAGCATCGATTTGAGTTTGCAAGCTGGCGGTGCCGACCTCGAGTGACGCTAGAACGTCAACTGCTCTAGCCCGTAACGACACCGGTAGCGGGCCTAGATCGGTCGGCGGGACATAGAGCGCCCCGAGTTCTTCGACTGCTCGAGACTGAGCACGTGCTGCATCGGCGAGGAGTGCATCTAGGACCGCGGGCCAGCGAGCGTCGAACGTCATCGCGGTGTCAGGCTCCGATGGGTTGTGCGACCGGTGGATCAACAACCCCAGCGGCTTCACGCCATGCGGTGTGCAACGGAGCGATAACTCGACGGCAGGACGCAATCTTGTTTGAGTCCTTCGATATGTTCGCCTCGCAGAGTTCGCTAATCAAAAACTCGTACACGCCAGCAAGATGTTTGGCTGGTTCCCACACATCGACATCGAGGGTTGCGTATAACTCAGCAAGAATGTCTTGGGCGTGAAGCAACTTGTCGTGCGCCGTCTGCACATCATCAGAGGCACAAGCCGCCTCGGCTCGCTCGAGATCTAATGCGAGACGGTCGTAGAGCATCACGAGAAGTCGACCTGGGGAAGCGGTCTCTACATTGTCTCGAAGGTAAGGGTTGGTGCCCCGTGCGAAAGCGCTAGGCCTTGGTGTCATTATTGGCTCCATCCATGATTTATAAATTCGCCGCTTCCATGCGGCTTATCCAAGTTGTGCGATCTGGCTCGACAGCCAACTTTGCTTCGACTTCTGGTCGGCCATTGCCGTCTCGAGTTGAGCGAACTGGCGCTTCAATCGATTCTCATAACTAGAAAGTCTTTGTTCCATCGCTTCGACCTGGCGGTTGATCATGTCGCGCTGTGATTTGCGCGCTGCTTCCGCCGATGTCAGGTATCCAGAAATTGAATCATTCGCGCGGAACACTGCAGAGGATGTTCGTTGTGCGATGCCAGGTGAATACGTGAGCGTCCCCATCGCTCCTGTTGCCGTGCCGCTGTAGAGAATCGAGATCCCGCCGACCGTTTTCTCAGTATTCGCGATCAGTAGTTGTTGGCCAATTCCAGTACCGGTGATGCCACCGATCGAGCCCGCGATATCGACGCCACTGTCAGACACATACGTAGAGCCGTCCCACGCGACTTCGAGTGTTGTGCCAGCGCCGTAACCACCAGACGCGATACGAATGTCAGAACCGACAACGGAGGCGCTCGCCGATAGGCCGATCGCTGCGAATGCCGTATTCAGACCTGCGACGGTGGTTGCGAGAGTGTCGCCTGCTTGCACTGTGTAAGAGCCTTCGATCGAACCGATCTTGGCGCGAATTGTTGTACCGACCGAAGCAAGCCCCGTCGAGGTGTGTGTTGCCTGTTCGGCAGCGGTCGTGATCACAAGGTCGTAGGTCCCACCGATAGCGCGATCTCCTGCTGCTACCAAAGACACAGAACCGTTTGTTGCTGTCGCGCTCTGCGCAAAGAGTTTTGCCATACCAGCAGGGTCGGCGCGAAATGCAGTAATGAACTTGGCGCGATCAAAAGTGAATTTGCCATCTTTTGCAGCACTCACTCCAGCAAGGCCTGGGCTAGCGGGTGTAGCGCCAGGCACAGCAGATGAAATTGCTGTGTTGATCTCGCTAACGAGTCGGCGCAGAGTCGAGTCACCAGTGAGAGCAGACGACTTTCTCGTGGCGGCGTCGTATGAGGTTGCCTTGTCGATATCGGCTCTAAGGGCGTTTGCAAGATCGACGATTTTCTGTGCTTTGTCTGCAAGGCCTTCTGCGTTGCGATCGACCGTCACCGTCACATCGGCATCGCTTACCTGTTTGAGAGTGACCGTGAGTCCAGGCAACAGATTCGCGATCGTGTTTGACGAGTTCGCCACCGAGTATGCGCCTGCGCCAGTGCCGACTGTGATCGTTGCGTCAGCGCCTTGCGCAAGAGTTGTTAGAGAACCAACTACAGAACTGTCGAATTCAGCCAATCCAAGGTTCGGGTCGCTACCAGCTCCCGTGGTCGTTGCAGAGATTTGTAAACGATAGATATTCGTGCCGACCTGCACTGCGGCAGCAGAAATACCAGACTTGGAGCCGTTCAGTGCAGCCACGACGCTCGATAAAGATCCATCGCCGACGCTGACCTGATTGCCGGAGATAGTGCCTGCGCGCATACCGCCCGACATGACTGCGGAGAAGTTTCCAACAGCGGCAGCGATCGTGATCGAGCCACCAACGTTTATCGCCGTGACGTTTCCGAAAGTCTGAGTAGTGCCGCCATCGACAGTGAGCTTGCCGTCAACACCGACGTTGTTCGAAGCGTCGGTAGTAAGTAACAATGGAGTGAGTGCGTTGCCTCCAGTGATCGCGATCGTGGCAGCAGAACCTTCGCTAGTGGTAGTGAGCTTGAGAGCATTCGCGGAATTTACAGAAGCTGTAACACCAATGTTTTGAGCATCTAATGCGGTCTGTAACGCAGTGGCTAGTTGTGTGCGGTCATAGGTTCCCGCCGCGATCGTGACCGTGTAGCTAGCGCCATTGACGCTTAGAGCAAGCGAGTTGTTCGTGCCGTCGATGACCGTAGATGCTGCTAGTGCAGAGGCTGAGCTTTTTACCGCCACACCAGAAGACTGTGTGACGACTATCGAGTGCGAACCCGTTGTGACAGTGTCATCTGCAGTTAGTGAAGAGAACCCATAACGCTGCGCGCCTGCAGTCGCGAATATCGCCGAGCCAGTTGTGATGCGCGTAGATAAACCTGTGATTGTGTTGGCGCTACGCACAGCACCAGCGGCTGCAAGTCCAGTAACGCGAAACGACATTGAGCCGGTAAATGTTCCACTCGTCGCGCTGACACCAACGATCGAATCGCTGCTAGATGTTGCAGTGAGCGGATTCCAGTCAGTTCCCTTAGCAAGAGCCTGAGATGCCGTGCGAAGTTCGGTCAGCTTCGAGCGCATCGCCGTGTAGGCGGTGATGGCGCTGGTTTGAGTTGACGCGCGGCCCTGGACCTGGGTGATTCGTTGGCGTTCAATCGCGACTAGTTGAGCGATGATTGCGTTCGTGTCAAGCCCGGACCCAAGCCCAGTCAGTGCGACCATCTGTTACTCCGCGTAAATGGCAAACAGATCCGTGTTCGCCGCTCTTGAATATTCATCGGCCAAAACAGTGCGAATTGGAGCTAGATAAACGAGCGCCCCGGACCAAAGCCCGGGGCGCCAAACATTGCTATAGATGTTGCGCTACGTCTATTGGAGTAGTCGTAGCACTGATTGTGGTGTCTGGTTGGCTTGGCCGAGCATTGCGGTACCGGCCTGGACGAGGATCTGGTGGCGTGTGAAGTTCACCATTTCGAGGGCCATGTCGGTGTCGCGGATGCGGGACTCAGATGCTGCGAGGTTTTCGACAGCT
>SXJP01000033.1 GCA_005779395.1 Actinomycetota bacterium | reverse complement strand
TTATAGCGTGCTGCCGTGTTCGTGTAGGCAGGTGACTGTGTTGTCCACAGTCTGGCCGCCGCCGACGCCCTTGAGTGCTGCGAACGGTCCGCAGTCGTTGGCGCGAATCCATACGTGAATCTGGATGTTCGCTGCTCCCTTGACTAGGCCTTCGGCGCATTTGCCTTCGCCGTTAGTGAGGCCGGCAACGTGCGGTGAATCGCCGGTTGAGAAACAGAGGTTCTGGTGGTTGTGGTATTGCATGAGCGCGCCACCGTCGTTCGGCGCTGTTTCAAGAGTGAAACTTCCAGGCATGATGAACATTGCTGCTTCGAGTGTGCGTGTCACTTTGCCGTCTGCTGCTGTCTCGTACTTATAAACGAGCGACTCCGGGAAGTTCGGGTCGAGCAACACGTCGTCGTTCACCCATTGGTACATGATGACGTGCTCTTCGCCAGTGAATGCACCATCGCCGATGCTCTTAAAACCATCTTTGATAGCGACGTCGTAGTCGGCCCACTTCGGAAGCGTGTTGATCGAGTTGACTAGGAGCGCTTCGGCGTACGCCTGCTGCTCTGGCGTTACGCCTTCGACTCCAGATAGGTCGACGCCGGCCGGGTCGAGAGTGCCATCGGCGAGAAGCGGAAGTGGTTTGGCGACGCCACTTGCCTCGCCGTGGTCCATCTCGTGATCGCCGTTTTCGGAGTGATCCATGGCGTGCTCGTCGACGGTAGTTGTAGCTGGAACGGTAGTGGTGGTCTCATCGCCCTTGTCATCGCTACCGCAGGCAGCGACAAGTAGAGCAAGAGACGCGAGTAGTGCAATAGAGCGAATGCGCATGGAAACCTCGATGTGGGAGAAGGAAGACAGGAAGTCTAATTCTACTGTTTCGACGTCTCCTACTCGCTGTGGGCGCCGCTGTCCTCGTGGTCCATCTCGTGATCGCCGTTTTCGGAGTGATCCATCGTGTGTTCGTCGACATACGTCGTCGCGGGAACGGTCGTGGTGGTCTCGTCGGCATTATCGTCGCTACCGCAGGCAGCAACAAGTAGAGCAAGAGACGCGAGTAGAGCAACAGAACGAAAACGCATGGGAACCTCGTGGTCGTGGGGGGAGCCTCGGATTAGGTCCGGTCGCCACTCAATCTTCGCTCGGAAACCGCAGGCAAACTCTCACTCTTCGTCTTCGTAGTAGGGGTCAGCTTCGGCCGCGTCAGACTCGGCGATCTCAATCGCTTCAGAATAAGAAACACTCCCGATCACCGAAAAACCGGTAGAGCTGACCATGCCTGCTTCGGGCGCTTCGACGTACTTGACCCAAAAGTCATCGTATTCATAGAGTCTCACAACTACCGCCGAATCGTCTTCCTCCCAGCCCGCAAGGTAATTGTCGCTCGGCTCGTCAGGGTCTGGTTTGAGTTGTGCTGGGATCCAGAATTGGTCATTCCAGAACAGCCAATTGTCGCGGGAGCCGTTGAATAATCCATAGCTGAGACGATGTGTTACGCCCCCGCAAGATCGCATCGAGTGGCGTGAGATATTCAATTTCGTATTCCTCGACCAAAGCCTTTTCGGCTTCGTCGTTCGACAGTTCCGACAGATGCAACACTGCAGTGCCGACTTCATCAAAGGATCGCTCGACTTCGCCAGCAGTCACGATCCATTCGGTCTCGCTCGCTGCGGTCAGCATGCCGTAGGGAGTCTTTATTACAGCTGTCATCGCCGAGGCCCGTGCGCTGGGCAGCACATGTAGGTGCCGATATCAGCGCTGCTATTCGGCTTGGCTCGCGGTTTTGGTTTCTTCGCGACATAGTTGACAGCGCGCGACTTGCAATCGGATCGCGCGTCGAACGAAATCGGGTCGACATCGATGTTGTGGATTGGGCTGATCTTGCGCGCCGCGACGGTCGCATCAAGCGAGTCGTGACAACCGACGACGCGCGTTTCTTCGTCGTCGGTTATCAACCATAGAGGGCCGTCGGGGGAGTCCCAATAGTGGATAACGACGTCGCCTGTCAATACCTCGATAGTCGGTTCACCTCGCTGCTTACATACGAGCGACGCGCGCCAGGTCTCCCATGTAATCGAGTCCTCCGGTATGTCGAACTGATCGGAGACCGCCAGATTCGCGAGACCAACGAAGTCATTGTCTCGATTTTCGTACGGGTTGTCTTCGTCGAAGAGCGGGTCGCATTCTGCGATGAGTTCGCCGTAGTACTTCTGTGCCGCGACAGCTTTCTTAAGCGTCTTGTACTTGCCGACTACCCACGAGTCGTTTGCGCCTGTGACGAGCCACTCGATGCCTTCTGCTGTGGGCGATAGGTAGATAGTCGCTTCTCCAACTTCTTCCCTATTTATGTACTCCCAGTAGAGGCTCCAGTGTTCCCATGCAATGGCATCGGCTGGCACCTCGAACTGATCGGCTTCGGCGAGGTTGGTCATGCCAATCGCGTCATTGCCCTCATATATCTCGTCTTCGACGTCGGCCGATTCTTGCACGACGCTCTTAGCGATCTCGATGGCCCTAGCGCTGGGTATTTGGCCAAGTATCGAATATCCGGTCCCGCTAACGACTCCCTCTTCCGGGGAGGACACGAACATCCCGTAGTAGCCCCTCGATTCGTAAAGCTGAGCGGTAACTCCGAAACCGCCTTCGAATGAATCATCGGCATAACGGCAGTTGGGTGCGCCATACTTTTCGGGCTGTAGCCCCCAAGGGACCCAGTCGTCCTCCACGAAAACCCACGGTTGTGTTGAGCCACTAAAGAGAGTGTCCCAGTCGTCGTGCTGTTCGTCACACTCATCGCCGCCGAATGTCAAGACAAGCTTGGGGTCAACCAGGAACTCGATTGCATACCCGTCGGGCGATGCATTGCCATCTTCGGGAACGCCTTCATTTGAAATCTCATTTAGGAGACGCACCGCCTCTTCTAGGTCTTCGAACCGCGTGGTCTCAACCAAGTCGCCGAGACGTGCTTCGGCATCGCCGACAGTTACTACCCACTCGGTCTCTGATGCTTCGCTCAGTGCTCCATATGGCGTGCGAATTAGCTCTTTCATTGTGCCCCCTGCAGGTTCAATGTCGCCTTGTGTCATGGGCGATTTTTGCAGGGGGGTGGGACACGCGCGGCGCCTGGACTTCTTGGTGCGCCTCAATAAATCTTTAGATTGCTATTGGCGGAGATCGCGTCGAAGTCCGTGTCGTTGTGTAGCAATGCGTTCCCGGTGCGGATAGCAATCGTCGCTATGAGGCAGTCGTTTAGGGAACGAATCGTTGCTCCCTTGCTACGGCATATTCGGTAAAGCGCTGCGGCATCCTGATAGTCACTCAACCCAGCTGTTGGAATGAACTCACACATTGCCAGCATGCGGTGCAGTGAGGTTGTGTGTTCGAAGTTCCTTCCGCCGGCGAGCACTTCCATCACGATCACATCGGTTGTCAGAATCGGATTGCCGCTCTGAATAAGACCGAGGAGAGTGGCATGGGTTCTGCTATTCGTGCCTCGTAAGTATTCGACCCATGCCGACGTATCGACGATGGTCATTCGAAATCATCGGGTCCGCTAGAGCGGATTTCGCTCAGGTCGCCGTACCAACCAGTCCCTTGCATTTCGAGTACTTCGAGGCGGGTCATGCCGTTGGCGACTAGACGTCTCAGGGCGAGATCGACCGCGGCGCGTTTGGTTGTCACCCCATAACGGCGCATCACCTCCGCTACCAGAAAGTCGTCGAGTTCGAGATTTGTGCGAGTCATATACACAACGATACACCAAATAGTGTATAGAGACAACTTGCTGTTGGCGCGTAAGTTGGCGATCGCTGTCGTTCCTAACGTCGGAGGATTCAACTTGCACGATCTTGTTATTCGCGCTGGCCGTGTTGTTGACGGCACTGGGAGTGTCGAGTTCACCGCCGATATTGCAGTGACAGATGGTGTCATCGTCGAAGTTGGCGAGGTCGAAGACAGGGGCAAGCGTGAAGTTGATGCTGACGGACTTCTAGCCACGCCCGGTTGGGTCGATATTCACACCCACTACGACGGCCAGGCGACATGGGACGCAGACCTCACTCCATCGACCTGGCATGGCGTGACGACGGCGATATTCGGTAACTGCGCTGTCGGCTTCGCGCCCGTGAAGCAAGAACAGAAATCGTTTCTCATCAACCTGATGGAAGGCGTCGAAGACATCCCCGGCTCAGTTCTCGCCGAGGGTGTGAGCTTCGACTGGGAATCCTTTCCCGAATATCTCGACGCACTGGAACGTCTGCCTAGAACTACCGATGTTGGCGCGCAAGTGCCGCACGCTGCACTCCGGTTTTATGTGATGGGTACGCGTGGCGCTGACCCAGCCGAGTCCCCATCTGATTTTGAATTAGCGGAGATGGGTCGTTTGCTTGAAGAGGCACTTCTAGCTGGAGCAATCGGCTTATCTACATCGCGCACCGTGAAACACCGCACCAAAGACGGCAAGCCAACTCCGAGCCTCTCAGCTGACGTTCCGGAGATGTGTGCTCTCGCAGAAGCCATGGGCCGCGCTGGACGTGGCGTGATTCAAGCCAACTCCGACTTTAATTCTCGAAGTGAGTTTGAACTCTTGCGGACGATGGGAGCCATCTCTGGTCAACCTGTTTCGTTCACACTGCTTCAGGTCAATCATGCGCCCGAGCGCTGGCGTGAACTTCTCTTGGGTCTCGAAGAGGCAAACAGCGCAGGCATACAAATGCGCGGCCAGGTGGGCAGCCGGGCGATCGGTGTACTCATCGGGCTACACGCAACAGTCAACCCATGGGTCGATCACGCGACGTTCAAGGAGATCGCGCACCTTCCAATCTCTGAGATTGTCGCATGCTTGCGGAAACCAGAGACCAAGCGCGCAATGCTCGCAGAGGCACCAAGTAGCGGGATCGGCGCGCTGGCTGCAGGGTTGCTGAAGGATGCCTACGCGCTTGAAGAACCGATCAACTATGAACCGGACCCCTCTACCTCGATCTCAGCGCGCGCAGCCGCTCTCGACGTACCGTTGCTAGATCTTGTGTACGACCTTCTTTTACAGCATGACGGCCATTCGCTCTTGTACAACCCGTTCGAGAACTACAGCTACGGCAACCTCGACCCTGTGCGCGAGATGATGTTGTCGCCTTACACGATCTCCGGACTTTCCGACGGTGGGGCGCACGTCGGAACTGTGTGTGACGCATCATTTCCGACCTACCTGCTCACACACTGGGCGCGTGACAGAAGTCGTGGCGCACGGCTCCCTCTCGAACATGTTGTGCAACGTCAAACCCGCGACACCGCTCGCGCAATTGGCCTTAGAGATCGCGGCACATTGGAAGCAGGAATGCGTGCCGACATCAACATCATCGACTTCGAGAATCTTGCTATCCATCGCCCGACGATTGTGCACGATCTGCCGGCTGGCGGCAAAAGAATCGTGCAGCGCGCCGCCGGTTACCGACACACTTTCGTCGCAGGCGAAGAGACCTATCGCGACGGCGAGGCAACGGGCGCAACGCCTGGCCGAGTGATTCGTATTCGGGGCTGATTGCTATAGCAGTCACGGGAATCGCGAACCTCGCGGTGAAAGCCACAGACGTCGATGCTCCTTGCGGGATCCGGCTTGAGTTCATGGAACAGCTCGACGCATAAAAGCCGAAGCGTTTCCGCCCGATAATTTCGCACTACCACAACTAAACGGAGACCAACATGACGCGCCTCGGATATCAACTTCCTAACTTCACATACCCAGGTGTCGGGCCTGAAGAGCTATTCGACGTAGTCGCAGCGCAGGCGTCTGCTGCAGACCGCTCTGGCTTCGACACGGTCTTGTTGATGGACCACTTCTACCAACTGCCACACCTCGGTGACCCGAGTGCATACATGCTCGAGTGCTACACGACACTTGGAGCGCTTGCTAGAGAGACTCGCAATGTTCGTCTCGGCGCACTCGTCACAGGCAACACATACCGAAACCCTGCGTTGCTTGCAAAGACCATTACTGCGCTTGACATAGTGAGCAACGGGCGCGCACAACTCGGCATCGGTGCTGGCTGGTTCGATGTCGAGCATGCTTCCCTAGGTTTCGAGTTCGGAACATTCACCGACCGTTTCGAAAAACTCGAAGAAGCGCTACAGATAATCCTGCCGATGCTTCGCGGCGAACGCCCAAGCCTCGACGGCAAGCACTACACAGTGAACAACGCGATGAACGAGCCGAACCCGATTGGCAGAATCCCGGTGATGATTGGTGGCAGCGGTGAAAAGAAAACGCTTCGGATGGTCGCTCAGTATGCAGACGAGGCAAACCTGACTTCACCTGTCACAGAGCTTGAGCACAAACTCGAAGTGCTCGCCGGTCATTGTGAGCGTCTCGGCCGTGACCGCAAGGAAATCAAACTAAGCCAACATCTAAACGTCGTTATCGCCGACACGCACGAAGAGGCATATGCCGACATGGGCAACTTCTTGGGTGAGCGTGGGATGAACCTAGAGACAATGCCAGAGGAGTTGAGTCAACAGATTCTGTCGATGGTTACTTGGGGCAACCCAGACGAAGTTGGTGAAAAACTCAGTGCCGTCATGGCCAAGGGCGCCGAAGGCATTACCTGTTCGTTGCCTGCCAACGGCTGGATTCCGGGGCGCGTCGAACTCTTGGGCGCAACAGCCTCGAGGGCAATCGGCTGATCGTTACGGCTCCATAACAATCCAGCCGCGGCGTTGCAGTTCTGCTGCGAGCCGTTCGTCTGGAATTTGGCGAAGTGTTCGTTCGGTAGAAGACAGGCGTTGCGCGACAGGCGATGGCTGTGCAACTAGGTCTTCAGCGTCTGAGTTCTGTAATTGCTCTATGTATGCGTCGGCCTCGGCGGCAGTGAACTTGCCACTGCCTTGGCGTTGCGTGAAACCCATCGAGCGTCGCGCTGCCTTGAAGTCTGCGAACCCCTGCGCTCCTAGTAGTTCCGCGAGATCGCGGAGTTGTCTCGAAGTTGCCTGAGGGCCTAAAGGTTGAGCAAACGCCATGGCGAGCAGTCTCGCATGTAGTTACGATAGTTACGACGAATGTGGTGTTAGGACACCTTGAAGTGTGGGTTATAGATGAAACCGAGGATCACGCCTCCCGGAGTTTTGACGGTAGCTGTGATTATTCCGTCGCCAACTTCAGTCGCGGGAGTGTGCTCCGTTGCGCCCGAGGCGATCGCTTCGGCCACGGCTACCGCAACGTTTTCGACTCCCCAATATGTGAGTGCGCCGTCTGCAGGATCGGCTCCTGGATACAGGCCTAGCTCATAGCCGCCGACCTCGTATCCGACGTAAAACGGCTCATCGAAATATGGCTCGAAACCCAACAGGTTTGTCCACCAGGTCTTGGCGGCGACCAAATCTGCTGCGGGATAGATGACTGTGCGAAGTCCGTCGAGTGAGATTGCCATGTCCCATCATGACATGGCGATAGCGCTAACCCCAAATAAGTTCGCCGAGACCAGAAGCCCTAGCGGCAGGGTTAGAGATCGCTGCGCGGATCGATTCTTCTGAGCCGACGACCGTGACCTTCTCTCTTGCGCGCGTAACCGCCGTATATAGAAGTTCGCGCGTGAGACTCGGCGACTCAGCCGAAGGAAGTGAAACCACAACGTGCTTGAACTCTGAGCCTTGACTCTTGTGGATAGTCATAGCCCACCAGGTATCGATATTGGAGAGTTTCGCTCGCGCTAACTCACGAACCTCAGTGCCTTCGATGAATGCTCCAGTTCGACGACTTCCACTTTCGACGACAACGCCGACATCGCCATTGAGCAACCTTGTCGATGGGTCGTTGACGGTGACGATGATTGGTCGACCGAGATACCAACGGTCGCCGCCGTAGACACCGAGTTTCTCTTCGATGTTCTTGGTCCATGCGTAGGTGCCGAACGTGCCGTATCGAGTCGCGCACAGGACTTTCAGGTCGGCGGAAAGCTTCACAAGCGCGCGCAGCTGCGGGTCACGTTGCGTCGGGTCGTTCGTGATCGACAGGGCGTTTTGCAAGATGTCGGTAGCAGCAGCTGTCACGTCTTCGCGCAATCGAGTAAGGCCAGCATCGTCGTTGCTGTCTATCCATTCGATCTCGTTATCGGTGCTGGTACTCGCTCTTAGAATCTCGATTGCAGCTTCTGTCTGGCCATCGCGAATCGCGTTAGCTAGTTCGGGGATTCGCGACAACCTTCCGTCGGTGGCGTCACGAGCATTTCGAAAGTTCCGCGTGAGCTCGGCGATGTTCGCATGTAATGGTGCCGAGTCGGTTCTATTGGTAGGACTACCGATGATCTCGGCTAGCACTGATCCGGCCTCGATGCTCTGCAATTGCCCAGGGTCGCCTAGCACGACAAATGTTGCATTTTCGCGGACCGCTTCGAGCAATCTTGCGAACATCGGTAGCGCAACCATCGAGGTTTCGTCGATAATCACCATGTCATGTGGCAACGGTGCAAAACGATCGCGAGAGTTCTTCAGTCTCGGACGACTACCGAGAAGTTTGTGCAACGTTGTGGCGACGAGATCAGGTGCGAGCCCGTCGAGCGCTGCGTGAACGGCTTCGGTCATACGCCTTGCGGCTTTGCCAGTCGGAGCGGCCAACGCAATCTTGATCGGTAGCCCATTATTGGTCCGGACTTCGTGTACCGCTCTGACAAGTCCTGCCATAGTAGTGGTCTTGCCAGTACCTGGTCCGCCACAAATAACCGCAAGACGACATGTGAGGGCCATCTCGGCTGCTGCGCGTTGCGACACGTCGTCGAAAAGGGGAGTGAGAATCTCGTCGAGTGCCGCCGACTTCGCAACGACACCAGAATCTGCTTCGGCTCGAACCTGCAAGTTCTCTGCGACGTCTCGTTCGAACCGCCAGTATCGCTCTAAGTACAGGCGTTTACCGTCCCAGACGAGAGGCCGACCGTCGTTCGTGTCGTCGGTTTCGAGATTGTAAACAGCAGGACTATTAGCTAACTGCTTGACCCAGTTGCCTGGCTCTGGCCAAGGGAGCGCAACGGCATCCGGCAGATTCGCATTATCGAGAACGACCGACTTGTGTACTTCTGCAGGAATGATGCAAGTGTGGCCATACTGGGTTGCTCGGACTGCGAGAGCGATGCCGAGCAAAACGGACGCGTCGAGACCTTTGGAATGCTGCGCTATCACTCGAGCTACGTGCACAGCTGTGCTGTCGAAAACGCCTGCAACCACAAACGGCTCTAGTGACACCGTGTGTTCGTCGAGAATGGGCGTGAGAGCGTTCACCGCGGTCTACCTGCCCCATCTAGTAGGGCACTTAGATCGACGACTAGTGCTGGCGGGAGTTGCCACGTGAACACGCCGTAAGGAGCGGCTTCGACAGTTGGCGTTTCGGCGCCGATCATGCCGCGGAGAAACAAGTATGCGATCCCTCCGAAGTGAATTGCTGGGTCGTAGTCCGCGAGGCGCCACCGCAGGTAACGATGCAGTGCAACAGAATAAAGCAACGCCTGCAACGCGTAATCGTGGTCAGCCATCGTGTCTATGAGCTGATGCGGGTGATAGTCGCCGACATCGGCGTTGTCTGCAAGTTTGCGAAGCCTGTTGGTCTTGTAGTCAGAGACTATGAATCGCGGCGCAGCGTCTGGATCGTCAAGATTACGGACACGCAATATCAGGTCTATTGAACCAGTGAGATGACCCGCAAGATCTACGTCGATGCTGCCGCTCGCTAGATCGTTAGCCCACGGTCGCATAGTGTCTTGGTCAGGCAGGTGATGCAAGAGCAACTTGCCAATATCGGTCACCGTAGCGACGTGACCTGACTCGCCTAGACGTAGTTCAAACTTGAGTTCGTCGAGGCGATCGTCTTGCGCGAAGTCGCGGAGCCGCCTCATGTTGAACATCGGGCCGAGCGGAGTCTCTAGTGAATCCCGCAATCCTGCCGCGAGTTCCGCGACGCCGACTGGCCAAGGATGAATGCGCATGCCATTGGTCACAGCATCTTGTAAATCAGAGTCGATGTCTTTGGCACTGAAGTCGACATGTTCGAGTACGTGGTGCACAAGGTTGCCGAACTCGGTGCCTCCGCGGATATCGCCAAGAGGGATCACTCCCGGCATGAGCGATGATGGCTCGTTCTCGCGTTCTATTGGGTCGAGAGGTTCGTCATTTGCACCCGCATCGCCGAGCGTGTCGTCGTCGGGATCGGCGGCTTGTATCCGAACGCCGTGCGATTGACTTGGTGACGTGGTTCGTTGGGCAATGGACGTAAACGACCAACGTTGGCGCGACCGATCTGGAACGTGACTCAGTTGCGCAACCTCAAGATCTCCTGTTGGCAGCATTCCTTCAGGGTCGACCCACGTGGACAAGCCGTATGTAGGAAGACCGATAACCGCGATTTCGATCTCGTCGTTATTGTCAGGAAAAATCAGGGCGACCTGATCGAACGCCTCCGCGCTCGCTGGGAGGTGATTCGCTGGCTTCTCGAATTTGTCGGGATCGATCTGACCTTCGGTGCGCCCATACAACAGCTTTGCTAGGCCACTGTTTTCGCCTTTTCGGGCTGTTGCCCACCAGAGCAGCGCCTGGTGCTTGGCGCGGGTGAGAGCTACGTAGAGCAGCCGTCCGTGCTCACCAACCATCTCGGCATCGGCCCGGTTCTTGCGATCTTTGGCGGCCTCAGAGTTCGGCCAAGACTTGTTGTTTGCGACATCGAAGGTTCTTGCGTTGGCCGCCGGATCCTGATAAATGACCTTTCGCTTCTGATTCGACAGAGCATCGCTCCACATTTCAGGTATGCAGACGATCGGAAACTCAAGACCTTTCGCCGCAAAGACAGTCATGATTTGCACTGCTGCTGACTCAGATTCGACGTGACGCGCCGTGTTGTTATTTTCGTTGTCGAGTTTGTCGGCTGCTTCGATTCGATCGTGCGCTGCTAGGAGCCCGACTGCTGAGAGCTTGCGTCCACCTGAAGCACCGTGCAGCAGGCTCGCAATATGGTCGAGGTCCGTCACGTTGCGGTCACCATCGACCAACCCGAGAATTCTCTCCGTCACGTTGCTATCGGTCCGAACATGCGCACAAAACTCGGCGACGCCGTGCTTCGACAGGGATGCGGCCCAAGCCTCGACGCGATCTTGGATTCGTTCAAGCTCCGCGTCGTCTAGGTGTGCGACCTCCGAGAGTGAGTATCCGAAAAACCATGACAGTGCAACGCTTCGAATTCTTTTGTGATCGTTCGGTTTGACGAGAGCGTGCAGCAACCAACGCCACTGTTCTGCAGCAGCAGACTTCATGACGTTGTCGCCCTTGGTTATTACTGCTGGTATACCGAGAGCGCGAAGTTCTGCCTGGATACGCGGCTCTTCCTTGTGTGTTCTTACGACAACGGCGATGTCGCCGGGACGGACACGGCGCGGCGGTTCTTCGGCCGTGGCTGGAAGTATTGCGTGCTGTAGAAGATCGTGGACTCGCTCTGCTAAGTCTGCAGCGATGGCATCGCGAGATTTGTCGATCGCGAGCGGCCCGCTCTCAACACCTGCGAGGAGGTCATCTCCCAATGCTGCGCGAATTCGCAAAGCCGGAAGGACTGAGCCGTCGTCCCTCAGTAACCGGCGTCCGACGTTGTCATCTGCTGGTTTGACTGGCGAAAAGAGAATCTGTTCGTTTCCGAAGTCCGATCCAGTGAACAATTGTTCTAGTGCGCTGAGCAGAGCTGCGTCGGATCTCCAGTTCGTACCAAGGGTCTCGTATCCAGAAAGGTCGTCATCTCTCGCTTGCAGGTAAGCGAAGATGTTGGCACCACGAAACGCATAAATAGCTTGCTTGGGATCGCCGACTAAGACGAGCGCCGAACCGTCATTCCGATTCGCGAACAACATCGAAAAAATTTCCCATTGCACGCGATCTGTGTCTTGGAACTCATCGATAAGGGCGACCCTGTATCGCTGTTGCAGCGTTGCAACTCCAGGCCCACCAGTCCTGATTGCCGCATGGAGTTCAGTTAGCCAGTCGTCGTATGTGAGCATCCCTGCAGCACGTCGACGCTCGTCTGCGATTGCGAGTGCGCTATCTAGGAGTCGGCGAATCTCAGCGGCTTCCTCATTTTCGACCTCAACTGGAGGCACGATGGTTATGTCGGGATTGCTGAGCACCGTGTCTACGAGTCCGCGGAGCGTCTTCAAGTCGGGGCGCAAATCCACCTTGCCTGGCGCGGAAATCGCGGCAGAAGCTAGAGCGTCGCTGCAGACCGAGTTCGTGAACTCACTCGTATCGCCAACGAGTTGCGCATCGGAGTTGTAGGTCCCAGTGGAGCCAAAAGTCTTGAGCGCAGTTTGTGCAAAGCCGTGAATTGTCGTGATCGTGGCCGAGTCGAAGTCGTTGAGAGCTCGTTCGATGCGATCGATATGCAAAGTACGGTCGGATAGCGCGAGGCGCGCGCAAAGTTCATCGCGAATCGGTTGGCCATTTGCTGTTCGCAGCATTGCCGCTGTGTCGGCGAGCCGACTTCGAACCCTGTCGCGAAGCTCTGCTGCCGCAGCACGAGTGAAGGTAACTATTAGGAATTCATCGATCTTGATATCTGCTTCGGCTACGTAGCGCACGACAAGACTCGCAAGCGCGAAGGTCTTGCCTGTGCCAGCGCTTGCTTCTATTGCTTCGATGCCGACAGGCAGCGATGCTGAGAGGGAGAACTCTTTAGCTGCCGTCACTAGAACCCCTCGCAACTTAAGTCGAATGCATTCCAGAGATAGTCAGCGAATCGCTGGGCTCGGTATGGCGAGTCGCCAGCAGGGTCGTGATCGAGTGCCGGGAGATGGACTATTTCGTCGTAGTCGTAAGCGCCAAAAAAGTAGTTGTTGGCCGCATGGCCGAGTTCTCCGCGTCCGCCGCCATCGCTCCAGTCGCCTCTTTTTGCTTGCTCTTTGTGCAACTTGTAGGAGAATCTCGCGAACAGAGGTGTGGGTTCTCTCATGCCTCTGTTCGCACAATCGAGCACGACTCGGAGCGCCGCGGTGGCCTTGGCGTGGCGCTCTTCTGGAGATGCGCCACGACCGCGAAGAACAACTTTGGCGGGGACCCCTGGTTTCGTGGCGACGTCTTTGAGGCCGATCAACACGCACGACCATTGTTGGTCGGGGTTGCTGACTATGAGAGCTAGGAGTTCTACCCACGCCTCAAGAATTACGCTTGGCTTCAGCTTGGTACAGGTGATTAGCGACGGGCCGATTTGGTGTGAGGAGGTTCGAATTTCGATCTCGCCTACCAGCCTTGTGTCGCCGATGACGGTGTCGATTATCTCGATGCCGGGTTGTGCATCGAGAGTTCCTGCCTCTGCAGCGAGGTCTAGCAAGGCGTCGATCAATATCGCGGTATCTCTGAGAACACCTGTGGCGTATCCGCCAACTGGCAGTGTGCCGAGAGCAGCCTCGTGGCGTCCCCAAGTTTCGGTGGCTTGGCCGGCAATACGCGCATCAAGAAGCCGTTTTCGGACTGACCACATTTCTAGGCTGTCAAGGCCGATAGGGAGTTCGTCGTCGACAGATTTAGCCTCGGTCGGAAACGCGATGCCAAGACGCGATTTCGCGAACGTGTCGACCGGCTTGGCAAGAAAGCCAGCGAGTGCCGATACCTGAATGGCTTCGTCATCGGCGAGGGCGGTCTCTAGGCATTCGAACCGAGAAGATCGAGGAACCTGATCTTGTCCCGAACGTGCCCTTGCGCCAGCAAGCGCAACCGAATCAAAACCCCACGGCCCAGGCACACCACATGCGTCGGGTACGAAGTTCGTAGCGTCGAACGCCTGGCGCGGATGAACTCGCAAGATCTTGCGAACGAATTCTTGGTCCGAGCGAGGCAAAAGCGTGGCTTCGATCGTGTCGCGAAGTTCGGCGAACACGACAGACGGCGGCACAGCGTTATTCGTTTGAATGTCGTGGCCATCGATGGTGATAATTAGATGGGACTCTGCGACAAGTACTGCCTCTAAAAGCGACTGGCGAGTCTCCGACCTTGGGTCGCGGTCTCCAATTTGAGGTGACGCTGCTGTGAGGTCGTCGCCTTCAGGAAGCGACGAGCCTCTGCTCGTCGCTTCGCTGTCGAGTCCGAGGATACAGACCACCCGGTACGGCAGCCACCGTAGGGGAGTCAGCGAAGTTACGGTGATGCCTCCTCTGAAAAAGTCGGTGCGTTGGGGCGCACCTTGCAAACGATCAGAAACGGCACGTTTGATATCCCCGAATTTGAGGACGGCCGTCGATGGCTCGCCGCTAGTGACTGCTTCATCAGCGATCGCAGCGATGACAGAGCGCAATTTCTGCATCTGAAACTGTTCGTCGTTTCGGACGGTAAACAGCGCATCGCATGCTGCGGTCAGAGACTGACACCACTCATCGACCGTGCGTGGATCGCGCAGGTCGTTTGTAATTGCTATGAGTCGCGATACGAATTCGGCGAACGAGCCAGCGACGAGCGCGGTGCCTTCTTCGACCTCGAGCGGAGCGATGCCGTTCGACCCGAGCGTGAGGTTGGTGTCGCTCAGCGCGACCCCCATGAGGATTCGATCTACGGCAGATTGCCAGGAATTATTCGTGACTCCGGTTGGCAAGCCCCAGTGCGACCGATGCTCGTCGTCTAGTCCCCAACACACATTTGTTTCGTTGAGCCATGTGCTGATCGCGCGAAGAGCTTCCGTGCCGAACCCAAACTGCAGCGCGACTGGTTCTAACGACATGAAGTCGAATACTTCGGTCGCTGTACATCTTGAAGAAACGAGATCTAGAAGGCTCCCGAGCGCTGCGAGCACAGGGACGGAATCGCGTAAGGATCGGTCGGCGACTCGGTAGAGCAGCTGTGGCGACGCCGCGCGAGTTGGTCCGAGACGTTTTTCGGCAGAGGTCCCGAAGCCGGCTTTTACTAGATGAGCAAAACCATCGATGTCTGGGCACAGCACGACGATGTCTTCTTCGCGAAGTGTTGTATCGCGTGCGAGTAGATGCAAGATGGCGTCGCGCATGACTTCAACTTGTCGTAGTCGCCCATGACACGAGTGAACCTGCACTGATCGATCGTCTGGCTCTAGTTCGAAGTCGTTGGTTGGAACGATGTCGGAACGGAGGTCATGTTGGAGCCTCTGCAGCAGCCTCAAGTTGTCTGCTGGCTTGCGTTGCGAATCGAGGCGCGTGCCCTTTGGAAGGCGATCAGCGCCAACGGAGGCAAGGAGGATTGCTCGCTCGCGGTAGGGCCTACCCCAAGACCGCAGCAGTGGGTGGAGGATCTGTCCGCCGGAGCGATCATTCGCGCGGAGTAGGACAGCCTGTCGGTCAGCTTTTCCGGTCGAACGGAGAACCTTGTCGGTCGCGCCATGGGATGGATCGAGCATCATGAGGTGAAGCTCGTGATGAGCCGAAATTGCCGCGATGATGTCTATGAAGTGCTCGCCATTCGGCAGGGTGGTGAGTCCGAACACCGAAAGCCGCTGGGGTAGGTCTAGTTGCACATCGCCCGACTCGATCGCGCCCAATAGTGCCGGTAAGCGCTCTGCGGGGCTTGGTTGAACAATACGTTCGCGCACGAGTCGGAACAGGTGCGGCTGCCAGAGGTCGCGCTCGATTAGGTCTGCGCCAGTGACGTCGACGTCGGTGCCATGGACCCATTGCAGAATTAGATGAGGGCGACGGACTATGTATCGATCGAAGAGATCGGCTATTCGACGGGCCCTGCCGAACAGTGTCGCGCCGAGCGGGAGTGTGCACACTCGCTCGAGCTGAGCGTCGCTCGAACGGTTCGCTAAGACTTCGAGCACTACCCAGGCGAGGCGGTCGACATGCCAGGGATTCGGTCCTTCGTGCGGCTCTTCACCCGGCGATGTGGCATCGAGGACGGCTCGGGTTAGGTGTCCAGGGAACGCAAACTTGATGTTGGCCGAGACTCCATCGTTGCGGTCTGTGCCGGTTGCGCCGAGAGTGCGAGCGAGTTCGAGACTAAGCCACCGACTCATCCCCATCGTTGGAATGATCACAAGCTCTTGCGCCATTGGATCGGCTAGTGGAACCTTGAGATGCTCGGCGAGGGTTTTGGCTAGGGGCGCGACATGATCCGCGGTGTAGATGTGCAGCACCAGCCGACATTATCGAGAGGGTGAGACGTCGGTCAAAGGCGCTCGGTCCGCCACCTAAGTAGCGGCGATCTCGCCGACCCTGATGGTTGAGCCGGTATCGGATTTGCTGATTTCGATACCGGCACGGATTCTTTCGCGGAGTTCAGAGACATGGCTGATGATGCCGATCATGCGGCCACCATCGCGGAGATTGTCGAGTTCGTCGATGGCTCGTTGCAAGCTCTCGGCGTCGAGGGTTCCGAAACCTTCGTCGATGAACAATGCATCGAGGCGCACGCCTCCGTTGTGAGCCTGCACCGCGTCGGCGACGCCAAGCGCTAGTGCGAGGGATGCCTGGAACGTCTCGCCCCCGGACAACGTTGAGACATCGCGAAGGATGCCGGTGTATCCGTCTAAGACGTGCAACGCTAAGCCGGAACCAGCGCCACCGCTAGCAGCATTGCGATCAACCTGAAGTGAATATCGCCCGTCAGACATTGTGTAGAGCCGTCTATTGGCGTAGCCACAAATGTCGGTCAGATACGCGGCAAGTGCCCATCGCTGTAGCGAGATCTTGCCTTCGAGCTTGCCAGCACATCGGTCGGCCACGCCCTTGAGCAACGTTGCCGCTTCGATCATTTCGCTTAGAGCGCCTTCAGACTTTTGGAGTTCCTCAGAAATTTCAATGAGTCGATTGCGCGAGTCGAGCACTGTTTGTTGATGTTTGATCGCTGATTCGAGGAGCTCGTTGGCCACTTCGACGTCTGAAGTTGCGCCGGCAGTGTTTGGTTGGTCGGGCGGCAGATCGGAGAGGTCGGCTGCTTGCAGAACCCCTGTGACTTTCATCACTTCGCCGTCGTGGTGCTCAATTGCTCTCTGTAGTTCTTGTAACGCATCAACCTCGACCCTGGCAGCTACGGCCTCGGCGATATCAGCGAAGATCGACATTTCTAAAGCGTTATCGCGTGCCTTGATTGTGGCGTCGCGAGCGCTTTCAAGTACAGCTTTTGTCGTCGCAAAGCCGACTAACGACGAAGTGATCTCGACCAAAACCCTGGCGGATGCTTCGACTAACTCGATCGAAGTATCAGTGCCAATGTGTTCAGCGATGGATGCCCTCAGAGCTATGGCCTCGGCAGTTGAGTGCTTGATGTTCTGAGCGGCGATCCGAGCGTTTGCCTGTGATGATTCTCGAACGTCTTCGCAGGTAGCGATTTCGGTGTCAAGATCGAAAACACGTTCCGCAAGAGATTCGGCTTGTGCGGCGAGCGCCGACGCTGTGTCAAAAGCCTCTTGCGCTTTTGCTACAGCAGCATGTGCAGTTTCGAGATCGCTCGCGCCAGCCTGTGCGCGTAATGCGGCTACAGAAGTGTCGAGATAGCCGAGCGCAGACACTGCATCTTGTACCTTCGATTCAAGCCTCTCGTACGCAGACTGCGATACTTCTACGTCTTGCTTCGTCGGTGCATCAGCGCGTTGAACTGCCAACGACGGATGCTCGGTCGATCCGCAGACAGGACACGCAGCGTCGGATACGAGATCGCTCGCGAGAGCCGCGGCTATGCCATCTAAGTATTTTTCCTGGAGTTGGAGCCACTTCTCTTTCGATTCGAGCGCAGCTTGCTTTGCTTCGGTCGACGTGCGCTGGGCGTCCGCATGGGAAATCAGTGTCGACTCGAGTTGTGCAACAGCTTTGTATCGTTCCGTGGCTACGGTCAGGTCGGCTTCGAGACCGTTAAGGCGATCTTGGGCTGAGCGCGCAATCGCGAGGTCTCGGGTGGCTTCGACTCGCTCGACCCCGGCATCCTCGCTGCGTTGCGCCGACTCTGTAGCGGCGGCTCGCTCGTTAGATTCGATTTCTTGTTGCTCTCTGACTCTTGCTTCGGCCGAATCTGCCTTCGCAGCATCTTCAGCTAAGGATTCGAGACGTTCGAGGAATATGGCTAGTTGCGTGTTAGCCGCAACTAGATCTGCTTGTGCGGGCAGGCCAGAGAGATCGAGGCCAGCGAGATCGCTAGGCACTATGGAAGCAGTGGCGACAGCGTCGCGTGCGACAAGTAGCTGAGCATCGATCAGAGAGTTGTGGTCCGTCAGCGCGTCCTCGTGTTCGCGAGGTGCGGCAATCGCAGCGGCTATTTGAGCGGCGTGTTTCGCCCTATCGGCGACCTCGCGTTGTGTCTCGACCGATGCTGCCTGCGACTCGAGATCCGCAAGTTGGCGTGTCGCATCGGCGTGTCGTTGCCAGCGTTCAGCGATGGCGAAAATTGCGTCCTTAGTCTCTTGTAGATCGTTGACGATGGCTTTTGTGGCATCGACAGCGGCGGTCGCCTGCGATGCAATTTCGGCTACGCCGTCGATCACTACATTGATATCGGGGGTTTCGGTTGGCTCGTTCGAGACTTGCGCCCAAAGGCGAGCAACCTCATCGAGGTGATTCTCAACGGCTCTACGCGCCTCGCCGATTTCGGCTTCGGTTGACCTTGACCGATCTTGCAGCCAGGTTGAGATTCGTTCGTAAAGGACGGTGTCGAACAGTGACCCCAGGAGCGCTTCGCGATCCTTGGAATTTGCGCGCAGGACGTGAGCAAAGCTGCCCTGCGGGAGCAGGATCACCTGAAGGAATTGCTTCTCCGTCAGACCGATGAGGCCCTCGATTGCCTTATTTACCTCCGTGATCCCCGCCGCGACGTGTGATTCGCCGGCATCGGTAAGCCTGGTGAGCGACGCACCTGAGGCGCCCGATGTTGTGCCAGTGCCCTTCAATTTCGGCAGGACGTGCGTAGGGGTGCGTTCGATGCGATAGCGGTGCTCATGTAGCGAGAACTCGAAGGAAACTTGAGGCACGGCGCGGCCGACGGCGTGGTCGGAACGCAGAGACTTTTCGTCGCGACCGCCCGGGACCTTGCCGTACAGAGCGAACGCGATCGCATCGAGCAGAAAAGTCTTGCCAGCGCCGGTCTCGCCACAGATGAGGAAGAGGCCGTCGTCTGCGAGTTGATCGAAGTTGATCTCTTCATTTCCTGCGTATGGCCCGAATGCTTCGATCTTGAGAACGTGAGGCTTCATTGCGCGGTCAGCCTCTGATTCTCGGCCACGGCCTCGACGAGCAATGCCGACTCCCGAGAGTCGGGTTCGAGTCCAACTTGGTCGCGCCAGAAATCGAATACGAATTCTTGTGGCGAACGCGACGGGTCGGCTGTCGGGACGAATTCGCGTTCCTGGACGGCCTTATCCTTTTCGCGTTGCAGGCTGACTGCGTGCGGAAATCGTTTCTGTAATTGGGTCATCGCCTGTAACGGCATGTGCTTATCTAGCAGGACTGCACGAACGCGGCCTTGTTCCGCGTATGCAAACTCACTGCTTCGCAGCAAATCATCGAGAGTGCCGACTATTGTGTGCAGTTTGCGCCCAACGTTTAGGTCGATGAGGTCTGTTTTCACAGATCCGTCGGAAGACATTTCGGCGATGCTCACCGACTTGACATGGGATTCTTCTGAGAACGAGTAAGGAAGTGGCGTGCCTGAGTAGGCGATGCGACCACCTTCGAAAACCTGTCGACCATGCAGGTGGCCCAGCGCGACGTAGTCGAAGCCAGCGAACGCATCGGTGCCAACCTTTTCGACGTTTCCAACGGTCAGCTCGCGCTCTGATTCACACGCACTTCCGCCGTCCATGAAGGTGTGGGCTATTACGACCGAACGCAAGCCTCGAGTTGCAAGATCTGCTCGGATCCGTTCCGCAGCGAGTTTTGCTAGTTGGTCTTGGCTAAGGCGACGTCGAACTACTGCGTTGCAAGAGGGTTCGCCATCTTGGGCGCAGTCAACATCGACATCGCTCCTGAGCGCGTTTAGTGCGGCGCTTGGCTCAAGAAACGGGATTGGATA
Organism: Actinomycetota bacterium; assembly: GCA_005779395.1. Lineage (GTDB taxonomy): Bacteria > Actinomycetota > Acidimicrobiia > IMCC26256 > PALSA-610 > SXJQ01. The sequence goes on along the minus strand of SXJP01000033.1, from coordinate 106,409 downwards.
AATCGCGACAGGCGCTGTCTGATCTCGTGGCTCGACGAGGATTGCCTCATTCGACCGACTGATATCGCCACGAATGCTCACACCAGTGCCGGCGAGCATCTTGTCGTAGACGCCTACACGAGCGCCTGAATCGTGGTTACCGCTGATCGCGACGACTGTGGCACCTGTTGATCGAAGCCGGGCAACAGTTGAATCAAAGAGTTGGACTGCCTCGGTCGGTGGGTAGCCGCGGTCGTAGAGATCGCCAGCGATGATGACGAGGTCGATCTGGCTAGCGGAATTGATCTCAACGATCCGGTCGAGAGCAGCCGCTTGCTCGTCGTGCAGTGAAGCACCGTTGAAAGTGCGGCCGAGGTGCCAATCGGAGGTGTGCAGAATCCGCATTGCGTGAGACTGTAGAACAGGCCTCGGACACTTCGGAGGTGAGACTGTCAGCGCAGCGACGTGGCCAACTTGGCGTCAACGGCCGGGCAGCGATCGATCCATTGACAGTGTTCGCACGCTCCGCTTGGCCGTGGTTCGAATGTTGAGTCCTGCGATGCCGTACGCGCCGTGTCGATGATTGACGAAATTACGCGTGCGATTGACTCCTCAGTTAGTTCAACGGTGACCGTGGTTCCAAGGACTGGGTAGTGGTGCGTTCCGCGGATGATCTTGGTATCCAGCCACTGCCGCTTCGCGAACCATGCGTACAGGTTGAGCTGGTGATCCGCTAGTAGATCGGCAGGTGTTTGTGGAGTCCGCGTGACTTTGTGGTCGACAATTTCGATTACGTCGGGATTTATGCGTAACACCAGATCGGCGACTCCAGAAAGTTTGAATCCTTCGATTTCGTCTTGGAAGGACATTTCGACACCGAGAATTTCATCGAGCGGCAACACATTGTGTTGCAGCGTCCGGTTGAGTACGGATATCGATTTGCTGTGCCAACCGTCGACATCGGGAAGGTCGAGTTCAACCCAAGCTTCATTCAATGTCCGAAGAGCAAGCGGGAACGTCGTGGCTACTGGTATTCCTGCCATGACCGAACGGTAAGCAGTTTCTAGCGCTCGATGAATGGCCGTGCCGTGGCGCCAGGTGGGTGGCACGGGTCGCTCCGGCAGGAACTTGTCGATGAACGCATAACGGAAGCGTCGGGGACAAGTCTCATAGACCTTACAAGATGACTGTGAATGGTTCATGCGGACATCTTCGAATACGCATGGGACATCGATGTAAGGAACGAACTATACGTCCCTGTTATTGAGGCGCTGTCTGGATCCTTCGCTGAGGGTGACGAACCCGAGCCCATCTTGATGGAATGCAATTGCTTCGCCCTGGTTTTCTGACGCAGCATTTGCTACGCATGGCACGGCGGCTAATGCCGACTCCACCGTCTGGTTCGTCGCGACTTTGTACACAAACACGTTGAAGTAAGTGCGAAGCGCTATTGCCAATCCATCGCGGCTGATATCGACGCCGGTCGGATTCGAAATGGACCCGGGAAGATTTAGTGTTCCGACATCGGTCAACGCCGAGGTACTTCCCGCCTCGGGAATCCCAGAAGCACGGTAGATCGAGATCGGTTCTGAACTGACGCGTTTCATGATGATTGTGATCTCTGCGGTGCGCGGATGGACTAGCAGGGACTCAGCGTTGCGTGCGCCGTTCGGGTAGTTGAAATTGAGAACGTCGATCCCGCCTAGTTCGATCGTGGCAGGACTAGCAGGCACGATCGGTTCTGGAACCCGCAGCACAGAAACATGGCTCCGCGCCCGCGCGTTGTCGCCGATGTCGCCGATGTAGAGGTAGCGAACGTTGGCGACTGGCCCTGGACCGATAGCGATGTCTTCGAAGTCTGTTGCCGAGATGCCGGTGAGGTTGTAGGTGGCCCGCGTTTTACCAGTCGTGTCGATGGCGAATATCCGGGCAGTGTCGCCAGAGTCGTTGTGCACCCAATAGATGCCGGTCTGGCTGTGGCTTGCGACAATTCCCGAAGCCTCGACGATCGCTGGGTCCGACAGTGGAGCGCTCTGCGAACCTATGAGAGTCCCGGCGCAGGCGCGCGTATAGACAGGACTTACCGTGGGGATCTTGTAGCAGGCACTCGCGACTGCTCCGAGGGTTACTACTACCGCAAGCCGGATGGTGTTCGTTCGTAAGCATTCCAAAGCACTCATCGTGGTGGCGACGTTACTCTTGTTATCGTCAGCACCCACAGCGATCGAATTGCGATCCACCACTGTTCCAACGAGAGGTCACAAGTGTCAACTGAAACGCGTGTCGCCGAATTGATCGACGAGCTCTTCGCGACTTGCCCGCCAGAGTCCAATACGGCAGAGGCATTCCTTGGCGTGCAATACGACCTCGGGCTCGCTTGGGTTCATTTCCCAGAAGGTTTTGGTGGGCTCGGCGGCGCGCCGAAGCTCCAGACCACGATCAACACTGCGATCGCGAAGCGCCACGGGCCATCGCCGTACGGCCGTAACCCGATCGGTTATGGGATGTGCGCTCCGACCGTCGTCACACACGGATCAGACGAGCAAAAACGTCGTTACCTTCGCCCGCTATTCACGGGAGAAGAAATTTGGTGCCAGATGTTTTCCGAGCCTGGGGCTGGCAGCGACGTCGCCGGCCTCTCGATGCGAGCGATCAACGACGGCGAAGAGTGGGTATTGAACGGCCAGAAAGTATGGACAACGCTCGCGCATCTGTCACGTTACGGAATCGTCATAGCGCGGACAGACCCAGAAGCCGTAAAGCACAAGGGCCTCACGATGTTCGTGCTCGATATGCAAGACCCAGGGGTCGAGGTTCGCCCGCTGGTGCAGATCACCGGTGAAGCAGAGTTCAACGAGGTGTACCTAACCGACGTGCGTATCGCCGATGCCGAACGTCTTGGCGATGTCGGTGAGGGCTGGCACGTCTCGCTCACAACGCTGATGAATGAGCGCGTCTCTATTGGCGGACAGGTTGCGCCCCGTGGTTCCGGCTTGATCGCGTCGGCGATGCATGAATGGAAACAGGGCGACAGAACCGATGTCATAGCGCGCGACGAACTCGCGCAACTCTGGATCGAAGCCGAGTGCTTACGGCTCACAAACATTCGCTCCTCAGCGACACGTAAAGCTGGTGTACCTGGGCCTGAGGGTTCCACAGGAAAGCTAGCCATGGCATTGCTAAACCAGCGGATAGCGAACTGGGTAATGAACCAGCGTGGAATGGCATCGACCTTGTTCGACGGATACACATTCGACCGTCCGACTAAGGCCCTCGACTTGTCATCGCCGACCAAGGCATTTTTGCGCGTGCAGGCGAACTCGATCGAAGGTGGCACAACAAACATCATGCGTAACATTCTCGGAGAACGAGTTCTCGGGCTTCCCGGCGAGCCACGAGTTGACAGAGATGTTCCGTGGTCACAGGTGGCGAGAAGCTGAGCACCCCAGCAGCCTTCTTCGATCTCGACCGGACAGTGATGTCCGGTGCGAGCACTTACTACTTCGCCAAAGCTGCGGTGAAGTCAGGCTTTTATTCGCGTCGGCTCCTAGTGCGCGGTGCATGGAAAACTTTTTGGTTTAGACGTCGTGGCGCGAGCGATGAGCAGTCTGCTTCGGCGCGTGACCAGGTACTCGCGGCAGTTCATGGCAGGACGCGTGCAGGGCTAGAAGCATTGTTGCCAGATGTTCTCGGCCCGATCTTGCTTAACGTCTATCCAGAGATTTATCGGCGGATTCTCGATCACGAACGCAATGGCGTGCGCACTTACCTCTGTTCGGCGTCACCTATTGAAGTTGTCCAGCCAGTAGCGCGCGCGCTCGGGATGACAGGAGCGCTCGCCACGATGGCCGAGACAGATTCCGATGGCGTCTATACGGGCCAACTCATCGGTCCGTTTTGTTATGGTCCTGGCAAGGTCACGGCGATCGAAATTGAGGCCAAGAGCAGCGATCTCGACCTGTCTGCATCGTGGGCCTACTCCGATTCCATGAGCGACTGCCCGATGCTTGAAGCGGTCGGCCACGCGGTAGCGGTGAATCCAGATCGTGCTTTGCGCGCAGTCGCGACGGAACGCGAGTGGGAGATCTTGCGTGTCGAGCCTCGCCACGGGCTTCGCGCAGCCGTAGGTGCCGGAATTGTTACCGGTGGTGCAGGGGTTGGGCTCGGTACAGCGTGGCTGTTGCGACGGATGAGCAAGCGCACCTAGCTCAACGGTAAGCGGCAACTCCCGTCGCGGTCTCTCCGAGCACGAGCGTATGAATTTCCTCGGTGCCCTCATAGGTGAGTACCGATTCAAGATTCACCATGTGACGGATCACTGGGTACTCGAGGCTGATTCCGTTTGCTCCGAGGATCGTGCGCGCTGTGCGGGCGGTATCGATAGCTGCCCGAACGTTGTGTCGCTTCGCCATCGAGACGTGCGCTGGTTCGCAACGGCCGAGTTCCTTTAGCTGACCGAGCCGGAACGCTTGGAGAGATGCGTTGGTCATATCGGTGAGCATCTCAGCCAATTTGGCTTGCGTGATCTGAAATCCTGCGATCGGCTTGCCGAATTGCTCACGACCGGTCGCGTAGTCGCGGGCGGCTTCGAGGCACGCCATGCCTGCCCCGACAGCACCCCAAACGATTCCGTAGCGTGCCTCGGACAAACACGACAGCGGACCCTTCATGCCGACAGCTTCGGGCAGGCGGAAGCTCTCTGGGATTCGAACGTCGTCGAGATAAAACTCGCCTGTTACCGAAGCGCGCAGAGAGAGCTTCTTTTCGATCTTTCGTGCTTCAAATCCCGGTGTGTCGGTCGGGACAATGAAACCGCGTATTCCTTCATCAGTCTGTGCCCACACAATCGCAACGTGAGCGATGCCAGCATTAGTGATCCAGCGTTTTGCGCCGTTCAATATCCAGTCGTCGCCATCTTTGCGCGCTCGAGTTGTCATAGAACCGGGGTCGGAACCGTGGTCTGGTTCTGTTAGACCGAAGCAACCGATGATCTCACCGGCCGCCATGCGTGGCAACCATTCTTGTTTTTGTTCTTCGCTACCGAATTTCCAGATCGGGAACATGCACAAAGAACCCTGTACCGAAACGAAACTGCGTAACCCACTGTCGCCGCGCTCGAGTTCTCGACAAGCAATTCCGTACGCAGTAGCGGAGGCTCCAGCGCAGCCGTAGCCATCGAGATGAATGCCGAGCAAGCCGAGGTCCGCGATTTGAGGGACGAGGTCCATCGGAAAAGTGCCGGCATCGAAGTGGTCTGCGACGATCGGCATCCATTTGTCGTCGACGAACCGACGGATCGTGTCACGTAGCAGTCGTTCTTCGTTGGAGAGTAAATCGTCTAGCGCGTAGAAGTCGGTGAGCGAGGTAGGTCCCATAGGCGAGCAGTCTACGAAGCATCGGTAATCTTGACCGATGGGCATAGACACAGAATCCAGTCACGCGGAGCCGAGCCTCGCCAAGAAGTGGCTGTATGTGCTAGCTACAACGAACCCGCCAAAGGGCCATATGGACCCTGTGAGCAAGTGGCTGTATCTAACTCGAGCAGGCGTCTTTCCTATGACCTTGGTGTCTGCAGCGCTTGCTGGCCTACTCGCGATATTTCGGGATGCCGATGTTGATTGGGCGCTTTATGCGCTGGCTTCGGCAGGCATCTTGTTTGCTCACATGGCGAACAATCTGATGAACGACCTATTCGACATACAAGTAGGTACCGATCGCGAGGATTATCCGCGAAACCTTTACTCGCCTCACCCTGTGCTGTCCGGCGTTATCAGCAAGAGGGGCCTTGGGTTACTTGCTCTTGGCGTAAACTTGATCTGTCTAGCCATCATGATCGTGCTCACAGTCGCGCGCGACTTCACGATTGTCGGTTTCGCTCTGGGCGGGTTCTTGCTGAGCGCGGCTTACACAGCGCCACCCTTGCGTCTGAAAAAACGCGGTCTTGGCGAACCAACCGTTGTTGTCGTGTGGGGACCGCTGATGGTCGGCGGTTGTTACTACGCAGCAACAGGGACAGCTCCTGCGGCTGTATTGCTCGCATCATTGCCATACGCGATCCTTTGCACGACGGTACTGATGGGAAAGCACATCGACAAGGCAGCTTGGGATGGTCCCGACGGCACAAATACCTTGCCTGTGTTGCTTGGCGACTCCCACGCACGCAAGGTGACTCAAGGAATGTTCGTAGCGTTTTACGCGTCGATAGCGGTGCTCGTAGCTACTCAGATATTGCCGATCGCAACACTCCTCGTTATGCTTTCCTATCCGCTTTTCAAGACCGTTTGGGTTACCTATGACTCGCCGAAACCCGCTGAGTCTCCAATGCCGAACCCTGTCTGGCCGTTGTGGTTTGCGCCTCACTCGTTCTTGCTCACGCGCAGAGCAGGCGGGCTTTTCACTCTCGGACTGATCGCCGGCGCGATCATCGGCCACTGACTGTTCTGGCGATCTATTCATGACCAAAGGTTCATGGCGTAGCCCGGCTCTTGCGGTGCTTGGTGCATTCGCATTTTCTAACACTTTGCTTTGGGGAAGGGCAGGACAACGCGCTGGTGCCGGCTTGCCAGCGATGCTCACAATTCGGTTTGCTCTAACAGGAGCCCTTCTGCTTGGCGTGTTGGCGTTGTTGCGCAGACCGTTATTGCCGGCGCCGGGTGAGCGCGCAACGGTGTTCGGTCTAGGTGTCATCGCATATGGCTTCGAATCGGTCTTTTTCTTCCAAGCGTTGCAACACGGCTCGACTTCCATCGTCGTACTCCTGTTTTATACGCACGTAGTTGTCGTAGCAGTTTGCGAGGTCTTGCTCGGAGCCTTGCGACCGACACTGCGCATTGTCGCTGCCGTTCTCGTGTCGATTCTTGGAGGCGCCATAGTGGCGCTCGCGAGTGGTGGTGATGTCGACATCGAACCTCTCGGGCTGTTCTACGTTTTTTCATGTGCGGCCTTGTATTCGAGTTACATCGTCGCGAGTGCTCGTGTAGTGCGTAACACCGAACCGCTCACGTCTGCCGCTTGGGTCGCTATCGGCGCATCGTTCGGCGTGGCGGTGTGGGGAGTTGGCCGCGGAGACTTTGGAGCAATGCCAGGAGATGCTGTCTTGCCGACCTTCGCATTCGCTGTGGCGACAGCGGCAGCATTCACGCTCTGGTTCACTGTCGTAGGCAGCCTCGGTTCGGCGCGCACATCGATAATCATGATGCTTGAGGCGCCCTTCGGGATCGCACTGACTGCAATAGCGTTCGATGATCCGCTGAGTGTTCAGGTTGTTACTGGTGGTTTATTCGTTCTAGGTGCTGCGTTGCTCGCCTCTCTCGACATGCCAATCGAGTCGGAACGTCTTGAGGCTGCAACTTCTCCGTGAGCCTCCGTTTCGACAATGGACCTGAGTTCGTGATCGAGTAGACGCATGAGCAACTGGATGCGCGAGGCAAGTGGTGGCGACATGAAGCCGACCGGAGCGGTAGCTATGCCGGCCGCGACAGTCGCAGTGCTACGCGACGGCGAGCATGGCGTCGAAGTTCTTATGGGTCGGCGCTCGTCAAAGATGAACTTCCATGGTGGCGCTTGGGTGTTCCCCGGAGGTCGAGTAGATGACACCGATTGGGCTGGCGCGTCAGACATCCTCGCTGCAGCCCGCAACGCGGCTGTGCGCGAAGCCCAAGAAGAAGCGGGGGTACTAGTGCTCCACGATTCACTCGTACATCTTTCGAACTGGACAACACCCGATATTTCTCCCAAGCGCTTTGCTACCTGGTTTTTTGCTGGAGCGCTTTCTGCTGATAGCGGCGAGGCCGTAGCCGACGGTGTTGAATCCGATGCGCTTCGCTGGCTTAACCCCGATGTCGCGATGCAGGAGTGTCACGATCGTGTGATCGATCTCGCGCCACCGCAATACGTAACCATGGTCGCGCTTACCGGCTTCGGCGACGTGGCTGAAGCGCTAGCAGGCATCGAACGAGCCGAGAGTCTGCACTTCGAGCCACGAATTCACTTCCGTGACAGTGGCGCCATCGCGATCTACGGCGGCGACGTCGCATACCTAGATGCAGAGGCTGTCGATGAGTTAACGCCGCGGCATCGCCTGACGATGCACCGCGACCAGCCGTGGGTATACGAAGACAGTCGCGAAGCCTGACATCGAATAATTAGTTCTGGATACTCAGAACTGTCTGCGCAGCGTCTCCGAGTTCGGTGGTCCAATCTTCGACTAGCCCGAATGGAACTAGCACGAGTTTGCTAAAGCCGACTGCGACAAACTCTTCGCACCGCTTACGCACGGCATCGAATCCATCTGGCACTAGGTGATTCGGGTCTACTTCCGGGTCGCGCCCAGTGATAATCGCGGCTAACGCATCAGGTAACGCTCCGTGTCGGTAGAACACCATCGCGCCGAAGTGTTCAGGGTCGATGATGCGCCCGCAGTCAGTTGCAGCAGCATCAATTACGCCACGGCTTTCGAGGCATCGCTCAGGGGTAGCAAAACTTGCTAACCAGCCGTCGGACAGGCGACCGACTCGACGTAATTCCGAAGGTGCTTTCCCGCCCATCCAAACATCGAGCGGGGCGCTTGGCTTCGGTTCGATGCGGAGCGCGTCGTAGTGGAAATACTCGCCATGGTGATCGACTGACTCTTCGTTCCAAATCCGTCGCAGCAGTGGCAGCATCTCTTCGAATCGACCGACACGCTCTTCGCGTTTTACTCCGAACGCCTGTTGTTCGTTGGGGTGAACGATTCCTAAGCCGAACGCTGGGAGCGCGCGGTGGCCAGACAGGAGATCGAGGGTTGCCCATTGTTTGGCGAGTTCTGCAGGGTTGCGCCCGGGGAGCACGGACACGCTCGTGCCCAACTTGATGCGCGCCGTTCGTCCCGCAGCAAAGGAGAGCGCCGTCACGGGGTCGAAAGAAGGTGCAGCCATCCGCTCTGCCAACCACAATGAATCGAAGCCTGTTGTTTCGAGAGTGTCACAGAGTGCACCAAAGAGTCGTGGACTAATTGGTTGTGCGCCTGTAATTCCGAAGCCAACCCGGATCTTCATTAGATGCGCGCTGTACGGGCGAATCCTTCTGGCCTCAACGACTCCCACTTGCCTAGTTCAGTGCGAGCGATCTGGCGCATGTGGACCTCGTCGGGTCCGTCGACGAGATGCAACGTTCGGGCATGGGCGTACATGGAAGCGAGCGGGAAATCATCTGTCACGCCGGCACCACCAAAAATCTGTATGGCTCGATCTATGACCTGAGTGGCGCAACGCGCAGCGACCACCTTGATTGCTGCGATTTCGGTCTGTGCTGCCTTCTTGCCAGCTGTGTCCATCATCCAAGCTGCCTTCATAGTGAGAAGACGCGCTTGATCGATTTGCATCCGGCTTTCCGCGATCCGTTCGCGCACAACTCCTTGATCGGCGAGAGGTTTGCCGAACGCCACACGTTGCGAGACTCGCATACACATCAGTTCGAGAGCGCGCTCTGAAAGTCCGATTGCCCGCATGCAGTGGTGGATTCGACCGGGGCCGAGTCTTGCTTGCGCGATCGCGAATCCAGAGCCCTCTTGATCGAGAAGAAATTCGGCGGGTACCCGCACGTTCTCAAAAAGTGTCTCAGCGTGTCCGGGGCCTTCGTCGTGACCGAAGACAGTAAGGCCACGTCGCACCTGCACTCCGGGTGCATCCATCGGAACGAGGATCATCGACTGGCGCCGGTATGGGTCGGCATCGGGATCGGTTACGCCCATGAGTATCGCGACTGAGCAACGCGGATCGAGCGCGCCACTTGTGAACCATTTATGAGCGTTGATGATGTAGTGATCACCGTCGCGTTCGATGCGAGAACTGATGTTTTGTGCGTCGGAGCTAGCCACCCACGGCTCGGTCATAGCGAAACAGGAACGGATTTCTCCGTTGAGCAATGGATGTAGCCAGCGCTCTTGTTGCATTGGCGTGCCGAACTGTTCGAGTACTTCCATGTTCCCTGTGTCGGGGGCAGAACAGTTGGTTGCTTCGCCGAGCAGTGGTGAGCCACCCATCCGCTCACACAGCGGCGCGTAGTCGACGTTCGATAGGCCGGGGCCGTGTGACCCAGTCGGCGCGAACATGTTCCAAAGGCCACGTCGTCGCGCCTCAGTCTTGAGGTCCTCCATGATTGAGGGAGCATGACGAATGTCGCCGGACTCCTCGCGCTGGCTCCTGTAGGTAGGTTCAGCCGGCCGTACAAACTGTTCGTCGAAATCGACGAGGTTCGCTAGATATTCGCGGGACCGTTCGCTTTGTGCGAAATCCATCGGAACTCCTTTGGCTTTGGACGCGGGTACTTTGGCTCGGCCGAAGTTAGCCACTCGTCTTAGTACAGTTCCGCTCCGATGAATACGTTGACATTGGTCGTATCGGCGGTGGCGACTGTGTTTGCAGTCGGTGACTGGATATCGCGGGCGACGGACAATCGTCGTCTCGAATATGTTTGCAAGCCAGCGACTCTCGCATCGCTCGTCATCGCTGCTCTTGTTGTAGATCCAAATTCAGGCCCGATGCGAGCGTGGGTTGTTGGCGCACTCGTGCTGTCCTTGGCTGGCGACGTATTTCTCATGCTGCCGACCGACCGGTTCGTCGAAGGTCTCGGCGCTTTCCTGTTCGCACATGTGGCCTATGTCGCCGGTTTTGTCGCAAGCGGCGAACTGCGGATTCCGCGAATGTTGCTCGGTGCATTAGCTGTCGTCGTAATCATGGCTGTGCCGTGCGTTCGGATCGTGCAGGCTGCGGTTGCTAGTGACAAGGCGCTACGAGTGCCGATTTCGTTGTACATGGCGGTGATCTCGACAATGATTGTGTGTGCCGTCGGATCCGGCAACCTCGTCGCGATAATTGGCGCAGCGTCGTTTGCTCTCTCCGATTCCTTGATCGGCTGGACGCGCTTTGTAGCGCCTCTACGCCATTCCTCCGTAACGATCATGGTCACGTACCACATAGGTCAGGCACTCTTGTTGCTCTCAATTATTTGAGGCAATCGTTGTCAGCCCGGCCCGAGTCGCTGGCGCGAGACTGCGACTGTGAGACGATCGATAGACGACGCGATAGATGACCACCCCACCAGCGACCCTGAGCGACCTGCTGTCTCGTGGGCTGTTGGCCTCTCCGACGATTGCGATGGTTGTGGCGTAGGGGAACTACGGGTGCTGCTAACTACCGAGGAACATGGTCGCGCGGGCTACGGCCTAGTTGCCCACATGGCGCCAGTTACAGCTAGACGTCTGCGCGCTGCGCTCGGTGCAGCACTTCGCGAGATCGGTGAAGATCCCGGAATCTGACGTCACACTCACGGCACTTTCCGTCGTTTCTAACGGACGACTTATCACGACATGATGCGAGTCCTCGCGGGTCACTCAACAGCGACACCTGTAGGCCGATCTGACCAGAGAATGATTCGATTTTCGGAGGCTTCTCGTGATCGACCTTGACGAACTCGCACAGGCCGCGAGTTGTCTTGAACCACTACCGGTCAGTATCACGCGCCTAGCCGTAATGGTGTGTAGCGACACTCCGCCGGATCTGACGGTAGTGACCGATGTCGTGCAGTACGACCAAGCGCTCACTGCGTCGCTTCTGCGCGCGGCGAACTCGTCGTGGAGCGCTAGCCGAACAGAAACCACGAACGTCAAGGACGCGGTTATTCGACTAGGTACCTCAACGGTTTTCTCGATTGCTCTAAGCGCCAAAGTGAAGTCGCGTTTCACGCGCGACATTCCTGAGTACGGCCTTGCAGAGGGCGATCTTTGGAATCACTCCGTTGCGGCTTCGTTGGCTGCAGAACTTCTCTTGAAGCATTCTCGACAGCGATTGCCACCAGAGACAATTACTGCCGCTCTGTTGCATGACGTAGGCAAACTTGTCATGTGCAGGTTTCTTAGTGAGGAACTATTAAAAGCGCTAGCCGTCGCGCATGACAACGGCGGACTTACTCGGATGCAGGCCGAGTACGAATTGCTTGGTGTCCACCATGCCGAACTCGGCGGACTGATCGCCCAGATATGGAGTTTGCCCGACTCTTTGGTGCGGGGAATCTGTTATCACCATTCACCTGCGCTTGGAGTGGAATCCATTTGTTATGGCGTATATCTCAGCGACGTCATCGCCAACGTCGTGGCTGGCCACCGCGAAGACAATGCTGATGTTGAGACCTTCGCCCACGCAATGGCAGAACTTGGCCTGTCTGCCGCTGACTTCGATGAGATATGCACAGTTGTCGAAGGACGTTTTGCTGAGGTGCTTGCTCGTTTCGAGGTCTGACCACCTAGAAATTCGCGGCTGAGCGACCGCCCACGAAATTTCAACCACCGAGAGTGGCAAATTTCTAAATTTCGTGTCATGTTCCGCTCTGAGAACGCCGAAAACTCACGCATGGTGATGCTGTCGGGGGGCTGTAAACACCGCGAAACACCAATATTGGGGCGAATTTTCGGGTGGAATATGAATCAAGCAACACTAAAAGCGGTCAGCGCAACTCTTTGTGCGGCATTGATAGGGCTAGCAGGGACAACCTTCGGGGCACGAAGCTCAGCTGCAGCCGAAACGGCCTCAGGGGCGAGCCTCGCCGACTTGCTTGAGGCTGCAGGGGCAGAACCTACGGGCGCAGTCGTCGACCCGACTTCCAATGGCGTCGCAATGTTCGCCGTCGATCAGGTCGGCGACGACCTCGAGATCATTCGATTCCACGCTGCCACTAAGGGTGAAGCTGCTGCCTTGTCGGAACTCGCTCTCGACGAAGGAGCGATCGCAGTAGAGATCGATACTCCGGTGGCATCGGTAGGCGACCCACTCGAATACCAGCAGTGGGCGCTCAGTTCAAGCTCGACATCCTTCCGTTCGGCATGGACAAGGACAACTGGGACAGGAGTCGTTGTAGCTGTTGTCGACTCCGGAGTGCGCAAGACCCATCAGGACTTGGCCGGAGCGACCCTCACAGGAATTGATCTCGTGACAGACAGTGGTGACGGCAGCAACGACCAGAACGGTCACGGCACCCACGTCGCAGGGATCATCGCCTCACGAACCAATGGTGTCGGAATCGTTGGCGGTGCACCCGGTGTCAAGATCTTGCCGATTCGAGTCCTAGATGAGAACGGATCTGGTTTCTCGTCGAATGTTGCCGAAGGAATCATTTGGGCAACTGACCACGGCGCAAACGTCATAAATCTTTCGCTAGGCGGTACGACGCCATCTAATGCGAGTCAAGCCGCGATCCGGTACGCGATCGAACACGATGTCGTAGTCGTCGCTGCAGCTGGCAACAACGCTGCGGTCGACAACGCTCCGCTTTATCCAGGAGCGTTTCCCGAGTCGATTGCCGTCGGTTCCGTGTCTTCGAACATGGTCCGATCAACGTTCTCTAACTACGCCGAATACGTGGATGTCGTTGCGCCGGGCGATGGCATCCTCAGCACATGGCACTCAAGCGACAGTGCGTACGCCTACATGAGCGGTACATCAATGGCGACGCCGTATGTGGCTGCAACAGCTGCGCTCGTATTCGCGAATAACCCAACATTCACGTCCGAGCAAGTACGGCGTCGAATCGAAACGACGGCAAACAACCTTGGACCAGCGGGACACGACCCTGAGTACGGCAACGGAATCATCGACCCAGCGAATGCTTCGGCGATTGCGCTTCCGACTGGCGGCGATGAGGGTCGCGGTTACCTCGTTGTGACCAGCAATGGCAACGTTTGGGCTCACGGTGCCGCTGCCCATCACGGTGACCTCAACGGATTCCCAGTCGGGTCGCCGGTTGTGGCTGCGGCGCTAACTGCCTCTGGCGAGGGCTACTGGCTGGCTACGCGTAACGGTCGGATATTTGCATTCGGCGATGCGGTGAATCACGGCCAGATATATGGATCGTGGGTCACTAGTCCTGTTGTAGCGATGACGGCAAACCTGACCGGTGACGGCTACCTCATGTTGACAGCCAACGGGTCTGTATATGCATTCGGCGCGGCGATGAACTACGGGTCAGCGCCAGCCGGCACGGTCGCTCGCGATATCGAAATTACGAGCAGCGGCGCTGGCTACTGGATTCTTGTGAAGAACGGTGAAGCGTTTCCGTTCGGTGATGCAGAGGGGCGCGAAGTAATGCAGGTCGACAACGTTGGCCATGGAGCAGTCTCGTTCTCGCTATCAGCAGACGAGAGCGGTTTCTGGGCCGTGCGCGGCGACGGCACCGTGTCGGCGTACGGCACCGAGACACTCGGAAGTCTCAGCACCTACGCTGCTGGCGTTGGGCGTCATGGTCGGAAACTTCGCTCGGTGTCTGGCGGCGACGGTTACTACATCCTGACGCGGAACGGTGCGGTGTTCTCCTTCGGCACAGCGAAGTACTTCGGGAGCAAGAAACTCTCCAAGTCGATAGCTGTAGACCTTCTCACGCTGACCTAAGGGTTTGATTGGCTAGAGGCTGCGAAAACCTCCGACACCAGGCTGGAGCTGAGTCGTAGACGCGAAGTCCGCGGACAGGTGTAGATCAAGCTACGAAAACCCGCTGTCCGCCGATCCATGTAGCCGCTACCGACCGTGTTGTGCATTCGTCGAGGTTGGCGATCTCGACGAAATCCGCGACCTTCCCCCCCGTGATGCTTCCTCGCTCATCTTCCTGGCCGCCGGCGTATGCGGCATCGAGTGTGTAGGCGCGTAACCACGACTCAAACGCAACGCTCTGGTTGGCCTCAAGTGTTAAGCCAGTCGATGTAGTGCGAAACACGCCTTTATCGATGCACCAGAGCGGAGCGACGGGCGCACACGGATCATCGCTCGACCCTGCGAGTCGCACTCCCGCCGCTGCTAGCCCGGCGAATGCGAGCCAGTGATGATCATCGAAGGTCACGCCACTGCTGCTGATGCCGAAATGCTCTACGAAGCCAGGTTGAACGACTCCAATTGCATCTAGGTCGGCCGTTCGGCGCCACTGGTCTGGGCCGGTCACGCCAGCATGTTCGAGTCGGAATCGGTGGTCCCGACCAGGGTGCGCTCTGGCGAGGTCAGCGAAGGTGTCGAGCGCGTGGTCGACGCCACGGTTGCCGACGGCATGAACGGCGATCCGATACCCGCGGTCGACTGCGCGTCGTGCACACGCTTGCAAGTCGTCCATCAAATGACCGTGTCGGATTGGATTTCCGTTCATCGTCACGTCGAGGGCGATAGCGATGCCGCCGTCAGCGAACAGCTTTACGGCTCCGACCCTCACCTTCGCGTCGCCGTCACCCGTGACCGGACCGTCGAGGCGTTCAAGCAGGTCGTTGCGCAACAATGCGGCCGAGTGTGGCATTGCGACAACGGAAATCGGTAGGTCGCCTGAGTCGGCCATCGCCATATAACGGGCCTCGGCATCAGGCGCGCACGCGGCGTCGTGCACAGAAGTGATTCCTGTGCGTATGAGCGCTCGAGCACGTTGAGCGATAAGCATTTCCCATCGATCGGGATCGGCGTAGGCGATGAGCGAACGGCGATGCGCTTCGCTCCAAGCGGTCTCTTGAAGTAATCCGGTTGGAGCGCCTTGAGTGTCGCGTGAGATCTCGCCGCCGGGGGGGTCAGGTGTTCTCATCGCGACGCCGATGCGATCGAGAGCTGCGCTATTTGCGACGCATTGGTGCAGCGAAGAATGCGCAACGACAATTGGATGATCGGCAAGATTGTCGATTCGATCAAGCAGGTGCCGGTCGAGAGCGAAATCGCACTTCGTGTCGTCCCAACTGTGCAGTCGCAAGTATTCCGCTTCGGGTTGCTCAGCGGCATGTGTTTGCACGAGTGCTACCAGGTCGGCCTCGGTACGCACATCCGTAGCGTCGCCGAAAACTGGGTGGAGCGCTGCCACTGACAGGTGGTTATGAGCGTCGATGAAACCTGGCACGAGCGTGCGACCGGCTAGGTCGTAGCGTTCGCCCGGACGGTCGGCAATCGCGGCGAGATCGTTGACTACCTCAGTGATGCGTCCGTCACGTACTACGACCGCTCCATTTTCGATCGTCGACTTATCGATTGTGACGATCGGGCCACCGTGGATGATCAAATGGTTTATCTCGGCCACGCGTCAGCTAGATGTGGTGGGTCAATGACGCAGGTGCGCATCGGACTTGAGATCAGGCGTCGAGGAGTCGGCCCTTGTTGTAGTCGTCGTACGCCGAAAGGTCGAGGAAGCCGTGTCCGCTGTAGTTGAACAGCAACACTTCGTCGCGTCCCTCTTCCTTGCAACGCAACGCCTCGTCGATGACGCCACGGATTGCGTGACCCGTCTCGGGCGCCGGGATCTTGCCTTCGCTACGAGCGAACTGAACCGCGGCGTCGAAGGTCTTCGACTGAGGGTAAGCGGCGGCCTCCATGCGGCCAGCGTGCACGAGCAGCGAGATGACAGGGGAGTCGCCGTGGTAGCGCAGACCACCAGCGTGAATCGACGGTGGGACGAAGTCATGTCCGAGTGTGTACATGTTCATGAGCGGTGTCATGCCTGCGACGTCGCCGAAGTCGTAGTCGAATTTGCCTTCGGTCAGCGTCGGACAACTCGATGGCTCAATGGCTAGCAGGCGTACTCGGGAGTCGGTCATGAACGGCAGCGCTATACCGCCGAGATTTGAGCCACCTCCGCACGAACCGATGACGACGTCTGGATGCGATTCACCAGCTTTTGCGAGTTGTTCCTTCGCTTCGATGCCAATCATCGTTTGGTGCAACAGCACGTGGTTGAGCACCGACCCGAGCGAGTAGTGCGTGTCTTCGCGCCCGACGGCGTCGCGCACAGCGTCTGAGATCGCGGCGCCAAGGCTGCCGGGGTGGCTCGGGTCGTCGATGGGTGATGGAACCACTGTTGAGCCCCAAGTCTCCATCAGCATGCGGCGGTATGGCTTCTGTTCGTAACTTGCGCGCACCATGTAGACCTTGCATTCGAGGTCGAACTGCGCACACGCGAAGGCAAGGCTGCTGCCCCATTGGCCCGCGCCTGTCTCGGTCGTGAGCCGCTTTGTGCCGTCGAGTTTGTTGTAGTAAGCCTGTGGCACGGCCGTGTTGGGTTTGTGAGACCCTGCTGGCGACACGGACTCGTCCTTGTAATAGATACGCGCCGGTGTGCCCAGCGCCTGTTCGAGTCGGCGGGCGCGCACGAGTGGCGTGGGGCGCCATAGCCGGAGGATGTCGAGCACCTCGCCGGGCACATCGATCCACGGAGCACCGGTCATTTCCTGTTCGATCAGCGCCATCGGGAAAAGCGGTGCGAGATCGTCGGGGCCGACAGGTTCACGCGTTCCCGGGTGTAGCGGCGGTGCCAGCGGCTCCGGGAGGTCCGGCAACGCGTTGTACCAGGCAGTCGGAATGGCTGATTGGGGGAGGTCGAAGCGAGTCTGTTCGGTCATGCCGGCGATTCTGCCACGATCCGCACCGACGCACAAGATCAGTGATCAGGCCCGCGGGTTAGGTCACGGGGCACTAGAGGCTGCCATCACGACTTCTGCTTGCCATGTGCTCTCCGGCCAGCCAGCTTTGCTTCGCCATTTGTGTAGCGCATTGAGGTAGTCGACTATTGCAGTCGGGTCATGGCCGAGTCGAACGAGGGCGACGCCAAGTACGGTGCCGGTGCGCCCTCGACCTCCGTGACAGTGAACCGCCACGCCTTCTCCGGCAAGAACTGAATCGACTACCGCTGTTGCAGCTGTGTTGACTCGTTCGGTCTCGAGTTCGACATCGGCCGGCAGCTTTGCGGTCCAGAGATCCTGTAACTGGATTGCTGTAACCCGAATGGGCGACGCGTCGTACCGCGCGAACTCGTGATCGGTAAGACACACGATGTGGCCAACGCCGGTTGTGGCCAGTCGTGCGAAGTCAAGACGAGCCGGATACGCCATACCGATAATTACCGAAGGGGTTTTGCTGACGAAGTACAAGTCGGCAGGGATAAGGGTCTCGCCGATGGCTCCGGCTTGAGATGTGGGGCTGAGTATTTTTGGTCGTGCAAACTTTTGTACAGGCATTGGTTGCTGAGTCAGTTCGTGAAACGTGACCGATACTCGGTGAGGTCGGTGTCTGGTTCATAAATGATTCCAGCCGTGAGCAGCATATCGACGTCGCCATCGCGGATACCTACGCCGTTCAAGATTTCGCGCGTGTGCTCGCCGGCGAGTGGTGGTGGACCCCAAATTTTTCCGGGTGTCGCGCTGAAGTTGATGAGCGATCCAAACTGCGTCAGCTTGCCGACGATCGGGTGTTCGTAAGACGCGACGAGGCCGAGTCGTTCGTTGTCTGAGTCGTACAGAACACCAAGGCCGTCTTGAGTGTCGATAGGGATCTCGTTAGGGACATTTGCGTCGTCCAAGTAGCGACTCCAGAAACGCGCCGTCTTGGTCTTGAATGCAGTAGCGAGAGTTGCTGAGGCGACATCTGGCGCCGCATCGGCTGTGGAGATATCGATACCGAGCACACCACAAAGCGTTCGACGGGTCGTGTAGTCGGGAGCGACAATCATGATCCACTGGTCGTCCTGCGTCGCATACAGGCGATACCACGGCCCGAGGCCATGCAGGTCGCGGTCGACCTGCGGACGATCCCATGACTTGCCGTTCGCGTCGAGCCAGACATCTGATGAGAAGATGACGCCACCATCGTGTAGCGAGGTCCAAAGCTCCTGACCCTCGCCCGTTCGGTCGCGGTGAGCAAGCGCAATGAGCACACCGACAGTCGAGAGAAGCGCGTTAGACGCGTCGCACATTCCGAACCTGTAGTACAGCGGAGTCCCGCCTGCTGCGACTGCACCAGATGCATGCTCAAGACCGCCCGATGCTTGATACAGAGGGTCTAGTCCGCCGAAATGTCCGAGCGGATCTGGGAGGCCGTAGGCGTAAGTGTTGCAATAGATGAGGTTGTCGTTCACGGCCTTGCAACCGGCGTAATCGATACCGAGTTTCGAAGCGACACCGCGGGTCATGTTGTGGTGAACGATGTCAGCGTTAGCCACCAGCTGCAGGCCGATCTCGAGGCCGCGCGGATCCTTCAGGTTCAGGGCAATTGACTTCTTGCCTCGCTGACATCCGAAGAATGGTTTCGTTGCAAGGCGCATGCCATCGCCGGTGACTGGTTCGACCTTGATCACTTCTGCGCCAAGATCGGCGAGCATCATCGGGCCAAATGGACCTGCGAGATACTGGCCGAAGTCGACGACCTTGCGGTTTTCGAGGGCGAGCCCACCGGCGACACCGCGCACAGAGCGATCCCGCGGCTTCCATTCGGCAAGAACCTCGCCGGTGTGTGTTCCAGTTGTAGGCCTTGGTCCCCGAACAACTCCGGGCGTTGCCTGCAGGTGAATTGGTACCCCGATCTGTGTGGTGATACCAACCTCTGGATCGTCAATTGTGGCGACCATGTCGTTCGCGATGGTTTGAGGATGTTCGAAAATTTCATCTGGCCGGATGATCGGTTCGACCGCGTGGTTATTAGCGCGCAGTTCCGCAACGAGTTCGTCGCGGTTACCTGTCTTGAACTTTGCTCGGCGTGCGACGTTGATGTGTTCGCGTTCTTCCGCGGACATGGCCATAAACGTGAACGGGTCCGGCGCATCGTCGAGGCCGATGATGTCATCGAGGCTTCGCTTAGGCGTTAGACCACTCATCACAGACAGATGGAGCCATTCATCGTTAGCGCACTCGAAGATCATTTGCTGGTGGATGCCAGGCGGGTATGACTTGCCCATGAGTTCGTGCGTGGCAGCGCCACCGCGCTCGATGTCCTGGAAAATCTGGGTCGTATAAAGCAGTGCACCCTGCATCAATGAAGTGCGTACATGCTGCCCGAGTCCAGTGCGTTCGCGCGCGTGTAGCGCACTAAGTATTCCGATTGAGACCAAGTAGAACGCGCCCATGCTCGGCATCGGCATATGGCAGAAGATCGGCCCCATGCGCCAACCTGGTTGCTCCCACATCTGGCCGCTACTCGCTTGGACGAGTGCGTCGTACCCAGATCTGTTGGCGCGGCGGTGGCCGTCTGGGTAACCGCTACATGAGACGAGAATGAGGCGCGGATTTAGTGCTTGTAGACGGTCGTAATCGAGGCCGAGCTTCGATCGTGTCGCAGGCAGATAACTCTCGACAATCACATCGGCCGCAGCAACTAGAGAATCGAATGAACTGCGGCCGTGCTCGGTAGTGAGATCGAGAGCTACGGAACGCCTCGACCGATCCCAGACACGGCTGCCTTCATATTTGCTATGTGCTTGGTTACCTGGCGGCTCGACCTTGACGACATCGGCGCCGTGTTCTGCCAACAAGAGCACGCCAAGCGGTCCGGCAATGCCTTGGGTCAGGTCAAGAATGCGAATTCCGTCGAGAGCTTGCGGCAGCATGCAGGCGAAGGTATCGCGAATCTTGCCGCCAACAGTGCGAACCGCCCTACTGATTCGGGGTGGTGCCCGATTCCTTAGCCGCCTTCGCTGCCGCCTCGCGTTCTGCAAGAACCTTGATGAGGCCTAGTTCTTCCTGGCCTACCTCGTCGAAACGCTTCGCGATCTCGTCGATGGTCCAGCGTCCATTGGTGCGCATCTCTCGCACCTCGACAGGCTGGTTCCAGACAGCGATCTTGCCACCATTGGCCGTGTAGATCTGGCCTGTTACGTGTGCACTCTGGTCGGCAAGCAAATAGCCGACCATCGGAGCAATGTCCTCTGGCTCACCCATCTCGATACCGAACGGGACATTGCCAGACATGCGGCTCTTAGCGACAGGAGCTATGACATTGGCGCGAACCCCGTACTTGTACATGCCAGCCGCCACTGAACGAGCGAGCGAAACAATGCCACCTTTGGCTGCTGCGTAGTTGGCTTGGGCAACTGATCCTGCGAATGCTCCGGATGTGAACGCCACATAAGAGCCAGAGCCTTGCGCCTTGAAGTGAGGAGCAGCTGCACGAAAGACGGTGAACGTGCCTTTGAGGTGCGTCTCGATGACGGGGTCGAATTCTTCTTCGAGCATGTTGAAGAACATCCGCTCACGCAAGATTCCAGCTACTGCAACGACACCATCGATTCTGCCGAAGTTGTCGATAGCCGACGCGATAATCGATTCGCCGCCAGCCATTGTTGTGACGGAGCTTGCGTTAGCGACGGCCTTGCCGCCAGCCGCCTTGATAGCAGCGACAACCTCGTCTGCGACATCGCTCGTGGGTTCGTTGCCGTCGATAGATACTCCGTAATCATTGACGACGACGGCTGCCCCTTCGCTGGCGCAGAACTCTGCGACAGCGCGGCCGATGCCACGACCTGAACCGGTAATTGCGATGACCTTGCCGTCGAGTGCGCCCACGATGATCCCTTCGATTATCGAACTGTGATGATCGGTGACGTTATTGGGGTAGGCGCGGACGGGGCGAACCGCTTCTCCCTCGGTAGTAAACAAGGTCATCGCCATCGACCGCAATCGGAGCGAGCCCGGCCGCGTGCAGTGATGCAATGGACGCGATGTTCTCGTGGTGTGTAAATGCCACGACTCGATCTAACGCGATGTCATCTAGGAGCAACTGGACCATCGCGCTGAGGGCTTCACGGCCGTAACCGTTGCCCCAATGCTCCCTCGCGATAGTGAACCCGAGTTCGGCGGTTAGTTCCTCGGCTTCCATGCGGACGCCAATGTCGCCGATCAGGTCGGGGACATCGCAGAGTTGGATAGCGAACTGAGTCCAGGTGCCAGGCTCGAAAACAGCGCTGGTCGCGAACTCAGCGACGAGACGCTCTGCTTCTGAGAAAGCAAATGGAGCGTCCCACCCTTGCCAATGGGCTACATCTGGGTCGTCGCGATAGGCGTGAAATGCGCTTGTGTCAGCGCTTGTGAAACGCCGGACAATCAGGCGCTCGGTCGTCAGAATTGAGATCATCGTTGGCCTCTACTTGCATCAAACATGGCGTACAACAGTCGGCTTGCTAGACAATGGATTCATGTTGTTACTTGGAGTTCATCACGTCGCCCTTTGTGTACCCGATGTCGAGGAAGCTCTTGCTTTCTACGT
This sequence comes from Actinomycetota bacterium, assembly GCA_005779395.1. Classification (GTDB taxonomy): domain Bacteria; phylum Actinomycetota; class Acidimicrobiia; order IMCC26256; family PALSA-610; genus SXJQ01. The sequence continues at coordinate 84,423 of SXJP01000033.1, read as the reverse complement.
CGACAAACTCGGATGCAAGTTGCGCGATGACCGCCCTGATTTTGGGTTTCCAGGAGCGTGGCTGAACGTAGGCGATCAGCAAGTTCACCTAATGCAACACATGGTGAAGCCAGCGCAATTGCAACACTTCGCGTTTCAGGTTTCCGACCTAGATACTGCCGTCGCTGAACTCGAAGCGAAAGGCGTTGCGGTACGGCGGTCGGAATATTTTCCGGGTGCTGGACGCCAGGCATTCCTGGTGGACCCGGCTGGCAACGAGATCGAATTGAACGAACCTGACGCTCCGTCGCGTTAATTATCGCCGTCGAGCAACGTGATTCCTCCGGCGATAAGCGCGTCTCCGATCTCGGCAGCGTGGTTTGCGTCGCGAGTTTCTACTGAGACTTCGAGTATCGCGTCGCGAACGGCAACACCGTGGCGATCGCGGTGATGTTCGACGTCGACAATGTTGCCGCGGGCGTTGCCGATGATGTTTGCGACGTGCGCGAGCTGACCTGGCAAGTCCGCGATTAGGCATCGGTAACGAACGAGTCTCCCCGAGCTAGCGAGTGCGTGGAGCACGACAGAAGACAACACGCGCAGATCGATGTTTCCCCCAGAAACAATGAGAGTGCATCGCTGATTCGCGAACAGTTCGGGAAATGCAAGTAGTGCCGCGAGGCTCGCAGCGCCCGCTCCCTCTACGACCAATTTTTCGATTTCAAGGTAGTACGCAACGGCCTTTTCGATCATTTCCTCGCCGACGACGAGCACATCTTCGACGAGCTCGCGGCAAATCGCGAGTGGCAGTTCTCCTGGGGTTTTTACGGCGATTCCCTCTGCGATAGTTGTGAGCGCCTTATCGCTGACGTATTCGTTGCCGGAGAAAGCTGCGGCGAACTGCGGATGAGTCTCTGACTGCACTCCGACAACTCGAACGTGGGGCGCACGCGCATTGACTGCCGAAGCGATCCCACTTATGAGTCCACCCCCACCAACAGGGACCACAATCATTTCGACATCGGGAACTTGTTCGAGTACTTCAAGTGCGACTGTGCCAGCCCCAGCGACGATTAGCGGATGGTCGAATGCCGGCACGAAGGTCGCGCCGAGTTTCGCTGAGAGCTCCTGAGCGCGCGCATAGGCCTCGGAGAAGTCGTTGCCGAAAAGCTCAACTCTTGCCCCTTCGATCTCGGTGCGCGTGACCTTGCTGAAAGGGGTATTCACCGGCATGACGATCGTCGCGGGAATTCCGAGCAAGCGAGCGTGATACGCGACCCCTTGTGCGTGATTACCTGCAGAGGCAGCCACGACACCTTGTCTGCGGCTTGCGTCATCGAGAGACAGCAATAACCAACGGGCGCCACGTTCCTTGAACGACGATGTGTATTGCATGTTCTCGAACTTGCACCAGACGTTCGCGCCCGTAATCTGCGACAGCGTCTGCGAGTGGCTGCACGGTGTGAGCATGACAGCGTCGTCGAGTCCGGCTCTAGCTAGTTCGATGTCGCTAATCGGGATTCGTCGCATCGCTTCTTTAGTCTCGCGCTTGCGAACAGCCTGGCCCGGACATGCGATTTGGCTGCCGATAGGGCTACCTTTTCACCGTCAACGCAAGAAATCTAGAGGAGCTTTCAAAGATGTCAGACCTGAACAAAGACAGAGTCGTAATCATCACGGGCGCCGGTGGCGGTATCGGGCGCCAGCATGCGCTCGCCTTCGCTGAGACTGGCGCCAAGATCGTGGTCAACGACCTCGGTGGCGACATGCACGGTGGTGGCCGCGACGACCACCCAGCGCAGGAGACCGCAGCGATGATCCGCGACATGGGTGGCGAGGCTGTTGTGAACGGTGGCAACGTCGCAAACTTCGACGACGCGAAGGCGATGATCGCTCAAGCAATCGACACTTTTGGTCGCCTCGATGTGCTCGTGAACAACGCCGGCATTCTGCGTGACCGCATGCTCACGAACATGGAAGAAAACGAATGGGATTCGGTCATCGCTGTGCACCTCAAAGGCACATTCGCCCCGACCCGCCATGCTGTTGCTTACTGGCGTGACCAGGCCAAGGCAGGTAACCAACCAGACGCACGCGTTATCAACACAACAAGTCCGTCCGGGATCTTTGGCAATGTTGGCCAGACCAACTACGGGGCCGCTAAGGCCGGTATCGCTACGTTTTCGATCATCGCTGGTCTAGAACTAGCGCGATACGGCGTGACAGTCAACGCGATTGCGCCAGTAGCACGCACACGCATGACCGAGAACCTCGGTATGACCAAGCCAGAAGATGACGCGCAGTTCGATGCTCTTGACCCTGCGAACATCTCGCCGCTAGTTGTATGGCTCGGCTCGCCAGAAAGCAAGGACGTGACTTCACAAGTCTTCCTCGTCGCTGGCGACCGTATTGGTGTTGCCGAAGGATGGCACCGTGGCCCAACAGCCGAGAACGAAGGTCTGCGCTGGGACCCGAACACCCTTGGCAAGGTCGTTCCAGATTTGGTAACACAGGCCCGCAAGTCCGCCGGAATGTTCGAGTAAGGAGAGTCCGCCAATGCCGATGAATCTCGATGCGGTTGGCCAGAAAAGCGACCCTGGCCGTAATAGTTGGACATCTAAAGATGCGCTCCTTTACGCGCTAGGAACAGGTGCAGGTCAACTCGACCCAACCGGTTTCGAACTCGAGTTCACTACCGAGAACTCGTCGGATACTCCCCAGCGAGTACTGCCCACATTTCCGGTCGTTGTCGGGATGGGGGGAGGTGCGAACGCACCGTCGTGGGGGACCTTCGATTTCCGCATGTTGCTTCATGCGGAACAGGGCGTTACGGTGCACGGCCCGATCCCGCCAGATGCTGAGATCGAAACAGTGCAACGGCTCGTCGGTATCTACGACAAGGGCAAGGCAGCTGTCGTTCGTTTAGAGAATGTTTCTACTTACGTTGAAACCGGTGCACCGGCGTTCACGACGCGGTTTGCTGCGTTCATCCGTGGTGAGGGTGGATGTGGCTCACGCGGCGACGAGTTCGACAACCCGCCCGTGATGCCAGAGACTGTTCCTAGCTTCGAGACGACATACGCGACCCGGCACGATCAGGCGCTCTTGTACCGTCTGAGCGGCGACCGTAACCCGTTGCACAGCGACCCGGTATTGGCGAAGTTCGCTGGGTTCGACCGGCCCATTTTGCACGGCCTCTGCACCTATGGGTTCACAGGTCGGGCGCTACTGCACACGCTCTGTGGCTCGGACGTTTCGCGTTTCATCAGCATGGACAACCGCTTCACGAAGCCTGTTATGCCTGGCGACACGCTCACGGTCCGCATGTGGGTCGATGCGCCAGGACACGCTCTGTATCAGACAGTGAATCAAGATGGAACCGTCGTAATCGACGGCGGAGCTTTTAACTACGTTTCGTAGGTTCCATGGCTCTTAGCGCGACGGTCGCCGCTCCAATGAGTGGCCCGTCGGCGCTGAGGCCGCCGGGTATCACTTTGGTTGTTTTCGAGAAGTCGAGACATGCACGCAATGCGATCTCGTCGTTTGCCGCGCGAAAAAAACTCTCGCCATAGCCGAGTGCCACGGAGCCCGAGACCACTGCGAGTTGCAGATCAAGCAGGTTTGCGACGCTAGCGATGGCCCGACCCACCATTGTTCCGCAGTGGGCGCGCATCGCTTCTGGGGCTTCACTAGCGAGAACGCCCGTGATCACAGCGATGGCAGTTCCGCTTGCCTCTGCTTCGACGCAGCCGCGTGCGCCGCACTCGCAGAGTCGGCCATCTGGCTCAACGATTATGTGTCCGATGTGGCCGGCATTGCCGGTCGAGCCGTCGAGCAGGCGACCGTCGAGAACTATTCCGCCACCAATGCCAGTGCTGACAACCATTGCGATGTAGTTAGAGCACCCACGAGCAGCCCCGAATGCGCCCTCACCGAGGGCAAGTGCTTTGGCATCATTGTCGACGAAGCTAGGGAGGCCCGTGTGCTCGATGAGTTTTCCGCGCAACGGGAACTCGCGCCACGCAGGAATATTTAGCGGCGAGACCGACTCGCCTCCGCTCGCCATCGGGCCTCCACAGCCACAGCCAACGGCCACAGCATCGTTCGCATGTTGAAGCGAGTCGATCAGCGCAACCGCGGTTTCCCACATCGTGGCGGGTGATGAATGGGCCGGGGTTGGTGAATCGAATCGCTCGACAATGGACCCATCGGAGCGAACCGTTGCGACGCTCAGCTTCGTGCCACCGATGTCGAGGGCAATTACGCGCGTCACTCGTCGAACTCTACGGCAGCACAGTTTCTGTGTCGCGTCCGCTGCGCAACACAGTGCCAGGGAGAGCGCCGGTTGCGAGGTTGTCGCGCACCGTCTCTACACCGTTTACAAAAACGTGTCGTACCCCTTCGGCGTGTGCAATCAGCCGCGCTGCGCCACCTGGCAGGTCCGCGACAAGCGTGGCGTGCGTGGCTCCCACCGTCAGCGGATCTAGTACGCAGAGATCTGCGTGCCACCCGACTTCGATGCGGCCGCGGTCGCGCAGACCGAATAGCCGGGCTGGGTCGTCCGTGAGCATCTTTATTGCGGTCTCTAGGCCGAGGAGTTTGCGTCCACGAATGCAGTCTCCGATGAAACGAGTCGTGTATGGGGCACCGCACATACGGTCGAGGTGCGCTCCTGCGTCGGAACCGCCGACCATTGCCCGATCGTCCAGCCACAATTTCGAACGAAGCTCCCAGCTCTTTGGGTCGCCATCGGACGGGATCGGCCAGAGGACTGTCCGGAGGTCGTCTTCGATCACGATGTCGAGCAAAGTGTCGAAGGCGCCGTTGCCCCTTTCTGCGGCGATCTCGCCGATCTTGCGACCCTTCAAGTCTGCGTTGGCAGGTGCGTAGACATCGCCGAGCACATAGTTGTGCCAGTCACCAAGGCGCCGAAAAACTCCGGCGGAGTCGGCCTTGGAAAGCGCTTCGAGTTCGGTGCGCGTTGCCGGATCTGCGAGCTTCTTGCGGCGCTCGTCGTGCTCGAGATTCATTACGTCTTGCCAGCCAGGGATCATGAACAAAGCGCAGTAGCTCCCGAAGCTCATGTTCATCGGAACCTGTACAGGCATTGTGAGCGCAACGACGCGACCGCCGATCTCTAAAGCACGCGAAGACGCTTCTAGTTGCCGGGGGATGCGTTCGGGGGCAGTCGAGTCGACTGTGAGCACATTCCAGTTGAGTGGGCGTTGACCAGCCGCAGACATCTGGGCGAGCATCTCGATTTCGGCGTCACTAAACATGTCGAGGCAGCCATCGACGATCGCTTCGAGGGTCGTACCCTCGTGGTCTTTGACAGCAGCGCAAAGTGCGAGAACTTCTTCGTCGTTCGCCCATCTCGAGGGGACGGGTTGACCGTCTCCATCTGTGTGTGTCTTGCTTAGAGTCGTCGAGAAACCAAGCCCGCCAGCACGAATTGACGCACCGAGTAGCGCAATCATCTCTTGAATCTGTTCGGCGGTCGCTACCGCGCCGACAGATTCTTCGCCCATTACATAACGCCGAATTGCGCAATGGCCGACGAGGAAACCCGCATTCACGCCGAGGTTGCCATCGAGTTGGTCGAGGTATTCGCTAAAGGTCTCCCAGTTCCATGGCACTCCAGTTTCGAGAGCGGGGAGTGCCATGCCTTCGACCTTCGCAAGCAGTCGGCGCATGTAGTCGGCGTCCCTTGTACGTATTGGAGCAATTGTGAATCCGCAATTGCCGCCAATTACAGACGTGACTCCGTGCACGTTGCTCGGCGATGCTGCCGGGTCCCAAAAAAGTTGGGCGTCGTAGTGCGTGTGCGGGTCAACGAAGCCAGGCGTGACAATCAGGTCTGCTGCGTCGACCACTGTGTGTGCGTCTGCGGCGATCGTGCCTATAGCCGCGATGCGACCATCTGCAATTGCAATATCTGCGATGACACCAGCAGATCCTGAACCATCGATAACAGTGCCGCCGCGAATAATGATGTCGTACATGTCGTGCGAACTCCTCGTGAGTAGGTGCGTCCCCGCGTCGGGAAACTCTAGGGTCAGCTAGCGCCGTCGTGGGGGCCGTGCATGCCGTACTTCGGGAATGGTCCAAGAAACGCGTGCTCGTGCAGGCCGTAACCGACGATGCCAGTCGCGGTGCCGTTGACGGATTGCGTGAAACGTGCGACCTGATCGACGATTGTGAAGTGCCCGAAGGGTTCGATGTCCGCCATTTTGAATGCACGACCCTGCACTGCGAGCGGCCCCTGGTACATGCCGTGACGCCAGTCGTCTTCGATGCCGTATCCAGTACCAATAGCGATGTAAGACGCGAGCAGCGGCTCTACGTCGACCTCGAGGAGTCCTTCTGGAGCTTCTGGGAAACGCAACACGGAGTGTGTCACCATGCGTGTGCCGGCCAGCATTGTGTGCTCGTAATCGGGGCGACCTAGGTACTCAACTCCGCGTTCGGGGTCGCTCCAAATGCGGACGGCTTCCTCTAGAACGCGTTCGCCGTTGGCCTCTTCATTGAGCATGTAGAGGATCGAATGATCAGAGAACTGCATTGGGTCGTAGTTCCACATGCCTGTGAGTTGACCTTCGCCCTCACGAATACCAGGGTGCTCTGGCTCGCCGTGCGGGCGAACACCCCAACTGCGGTCACGAGTTCCGCCGAAGCGGTCGGGCGTTGCCGTCATCTTTTCGCCAGCAACTTCGATCGTTCCAGACCAGCTTCCAGTTTGCGCGAAACGCATCGTGTCGAACATGACTCTGCCGTGCTTTCGGACGTACTGGCGCGGTTCTTCATAGGCAGGGATGGATCCTTCCCAGACGAGGTCAGCGGCGATCTCAAGGTCCGAGCCATCTGTAGCGGCACCGACCGGGCTCGACGGATCGCAAATGAATCGAACTTTCTTGAGAGGTTCAATCACCTCTACGCGGATCGGCCCCACGCTCGTGTTCATCCGATCATCGAGAACTTTCGAACTACGAACGACATGCTGGTAGTCGTTGCGTCGCACGCAGCAGAACGCATCCATCACTCCTAGGTTCGGATAAGTGCCGAGTCCCATCACCATGAATAACTCGTCGCTGCTCGAATGCAGGTTGAAGTAGTAGCGGTCGTAAAAGTTTCTGTCGCTTGTCGCAGCGTGCCGGATGGTCTCTGCTGTTTGATGTACTGGGAAGTCATCCCACGACGAAAGTGAAGATTTGTAGTTTTGCATTGTTGCACCGTAGGAGATCAAGGGTGCTGCTCGCACATGCTCGGCGTGCATTGGGTGCACATACCTTGTTAGGTTCCGTCTTCATGTTCGCTGAAATACTCCAAATCGGTGAGGGCCACGCTGGAATCGGCGACGATCTTGTGAGCATCAACACCGTTCTCGGTCGGCGACACGGACCCCTCGCAATAGCATGGTCGAATGCGCTCGCATCTCCGCGGGAGGGCCACGTTGGCATCGTCGCCGTGGTCCAGCCCGGGATGCCTGTACAGCCACCGACATTGTTGGTAAACCAAGTCGCGATTGAGTCGTCGCGCGACGAGCGCCTAATTCGTGGCGCAGCGCAGGCTGGCGTCGCTTCGGGAGTCTCCGACGCTGTGGCCGATGGAGTGATTCCGGCGCATTTGGTGACCGAACTATTGCTGGTCGCCTCGATCTGGATCGACCCTGCGGCTAGAGACGAAGAAGCTGTGTTCTTGAACTTCCGTGCCGCTACCCGAATGGCGCTTGAGTTTGGAGAGCAAGGTCTCCCGCACATCGAAGGCGTACTTGCTGCCCGCGGTACTCCGTGGAATCCCCATTTCGAATTATTGCGAGGGTAGAGAAATCTCATGGCTAATAATCCCGTCGGGCCACTCATCTCAGCCGATGAAATGTTGCACCACCAGGTGTCCGAGACTTTCGCGTCGGTCGGCACGACTGACCGCGGGTTCACTGAGAAGGTGTGCGCGATGGCTGCTAGGACTGATGGGAGTATTCAGCTTGCGTTCGGTCTCGGCAAGTACCCGAACCGCAATGTCATGGATGCCTACGCAGGAGTGAGTCGCGGCAAAGAACAACTAACAGTGCGTTCGAGCCGGGCTCTATGGCCCGACACGGACCTCACGACTATTGGTCCGATCCAATACGAAGTTCTCGAACCGCTTCACCGCGTGCGTTTCGCTCTAGCAGACAACGACATTGTTCCGGTTTCCTTCGAATGGATTTTCGAGAGTGTCGTGCCGTGCCACATGGAAGAGCGCACGCATATGCGCAACCCGCTTCACAGTCATGTCTCAGCAGACCTCATTCGATACCACCAGACTGGACTTGCGGTTTCTGGTTGGGTGCAGATCGACGGAGTTACCGAGGAGGTCAATGGCGCTGACTGGGTGAGCACCCGTGACCACAGCTGGGGTGTTCGCTACGGAGTCGGCGCCGAACCAACCGACCTCCAGCCCGACTCTTTTCTCGACAGTGTTGAGTTCTCGATGATTTGGTGCCCGATTTCTTGTGTGCGCCCTGACGGAACTCGCTACGGACTGTTCTTGCACCCGCAGTACGTTTATTTTGGCGGTAAACTTGTTCGTAAGTCGCTCGCTGGCGGCGTCGAGCACGCCGACGGTCGCTTCGAAGAGTTCGTAGACATCGAACTTGATTTCAATTATGACCAACGCACGCGTCGGCTGCATGGTGGCGTTGCGCATTGCAAGATGCTCGACGGTTCTGATCGGCCGCTCACGTTCTCTGTGCCTACCGACACAGGCTTTCATCTCGGCGCCGGACTCTATTTCGGGTACAAGGGGCATCATCACGGTGAGTGGCGTGGCGCGTTCCACCTCGATGGGGAACGCATCGGCGATTGCACTGACGAATCAGTGTTTCGCGAGCTCCATCAGTTGCGCGACACGTTCGTGGTGGTCGACGACCCGGTAGGTGGCGGAACTGGATACGGGAACTGTCAGCCAATGATCACCGGCGACTTCCCAGACCGCGGACTAACTCGCGCCACTTCATTTGTCTGACGCTCTGGCGGTTCAGAAAATTCGAGTTCGACTTGTCGTGAACTTGGCGAGCCTGTCTGTAAGTGGCGCCACTCCAAGACCTGGGCCAGTTGGTACCCGAAGGTGGCCATTGTCGAGTACGAACGGTTCGGTCAAGTCTTCCGTGAAGTATCTTGCCGAGGCAGAAGTGTCGCCTGGTAACAAGAAGTTGGGTAGGGCTGCTAGCGCGACGTTGGCCGCACGACCGAGGCCCGTTTCGAGCATGCCACCACACCACACAGGGACGCCGACGGATGCGCAAGCATCGTGGACGCGCACGGCTTCTAGGTAGCCGCCGACTCGACCCGCTTTGATGTTGACGATGGAACACGCTCCAAGTGCTATGGCATCGGCTGCGCCGCGAGCCGAAGTGATCGACTCATCGAGACAAATCGGCGTCGCTATCTGCTTTGCGAGCAGAGCGTGGCCGAGAAGGTCGTCTGGTGCGAGTGGCTGTTCGATGAGCGACAGGTTGAACTCGTCGAGTTGGCGAAGTATTGCCGTGTCCGCACGTGAATACGCAGCGTTCGCATCGACCTGGAGCATCAGATCATCGCCGAAAGTAGTTCTGACCGTTCGCACGGATTCGATGTCGCGGCCTGGTTCAATTTTCAGTTTCACTCTCATATAGCCAGCGTCGAGATAGCCAGCCACTGATGTGAGCAGTCGGTCGAGATCGTCTTGGATGCCGATCGATACGCCACACGCGACGGCTCCTTTCGTGGCCCCGAGGTGCTCGGCGAACGACACGCCGGTCGTTCTAAGTTCTGCGTCGAGTATCGCCATTTCGACGGCACCCTTCGCCATTGGGTGGCCCTCAACATCGGCGAGCTTCGCGGATACAGACGCAACGTCGCAAACATGGTTGTCGGCGAACACGCGGGGCAACAAGAAGCGGGTGATGACTTCAGCAGCGCCGTCTACCCACTCTGCGGAGTACAGAGGTTCGCGATCAGCGACGCACTCACCCCAGCCTTCAGCATCCGAGCCGACGACTCGAACGAGGAGCGCGTCGCGAACTGTATCGACGCCGTAACTGGTTCTGAATGGCGAGACGAGCGGGATCTCGACACGAAGTAATTCGATTGCCTCGATTTTCATCTGCGCTCCAGCGTGTAGATGCCGTCTCTCGTGCAACTCGTAGCGATGAACCCGTCGCTCATTGCGGAATCGAAAGCAACGCGCATTGCGAAGCGCCATCTGAGCGCCTCTTCTGCGTCGTTCGCCCTCAGATCCAAGATGTCGTTCGGCGTGTGAATGTTGCGAACCAAATCCTCTCCTGGCGCGGCGCATGTAACTCCGTCTGCATCTAGCACGACGAACCCTCGTTTCGGAGGCACCAGGATTGGTTCCGAAGTCGGCCATGTAGCAATGCACCGGTCGGTCTCATCATTGGCATTGATGTCATCAGGGAGATCGCCATAAAAGTTTTCGAAGTACCCCACAGCTCGTGCTCCAAGCTTGCCGAGATTGAAGTACCCGTTGCGGCGGATAAGCGGATCGAACGTCCAAGTGATTGCGGAGAGGTCGTTGTCCGCAGCCCACTTGCGCTGATGTTCCTTTAGAGCCATTCCAATCCCGCTGTGTTCTGACCCGGGGACCACGCCAGTGGCGTGGGAGTGCAACACGTGCGCCCCGAGGTGACGGCCACGAAAACCGAATGAAGCTGCGACCGGTTCGCCATTCTTGTAGGCCCCGGCGACATATCCACCTGCAAAACTGATAGCTCGCAGTACTTCTGGTGGATAGAGGAATGTTTCGTTGTCCGCCCAGACGCGCGAAAAGACTGCGGCTAGTGCCCGAATATCGGCGGGAGACTCGACTAGCCGCACTTCGAAAGGTTTGTCTGTCTTTTCGACCATTGTTTGCGAGGGTATGCGAACATGGCGCATGACCAAGTCCGAGAACCCAGATATCAGTATTGAGCGCGACGGCGACATCGTGACCGTAACGCTCACTCGCGCAGACAAACTGAACGCGCAGACGCCAGCGATGTGGCTTTACTTGGCGAAGCGTGGAGCAGAACTTTGCGCCGATTCATCGATTCGCGCGCTCGTAGTTGCTGGCGAGGGTAGGAGCTTTTCGGCAGGAATAGACATCACTACGTTCACTTCTGGTGGGTCTGGCGACGGTGTCGTTTCGAAGTCCGATCCGGTCGAAGGAGTTCGGGCATTGCAAGCCGGATTCGAGTGGCTCGAGACAGCGCCATTTCTAACTATCGCCCGGGTTCAGGGCCACGCGTTCGGTGCTGGCATGCAACTTGCGTTGGCTTGCGATGTACGGGTTTGTGCCGACGATGTGCAGATGGGGCTGCTCGAAATGAACTGGGGTCTGATGCCAGACCTTGGCGGCACCGTGTGGTTGCCACGTCTCATCGGACCGAGTGCTGCACTCGAGCACATGTTGCGTGGCGATAAGTGGCGCGGCGAAGATCTTTTACGTCTCGGTATCGCAAACAAGGTCGTTGCTCGCGACGAACTCGACAAGGCTGTTGACGAATACGTTCAACTCGCGTTGCGCCGTCCTCCGCTCGCGATTCGAGGAGCCAAGCGTGCAATTCGCGATGGTTGGGGAGAGCCGACAGCAGTTGGTATGACCGCTGCGGCGACAGTGCAACTCGATTGTCTCCGCAGCGCGGACTTCGGGGAAGCCGCAGCGGCCTTTGTCGAGGGTCGTCAGCCAAACTTCACAGGCAAGTAGCCATCGCAAAGCCCAAAGTCACATCGTCACAGGGAGATTCACAATGACCGAAGCATTTGGCGGAAAGAATCAGCGCGCCAGCATCAAGATGTCAGACGACGAAGTCGCGGAGTACCTGTCGGGTCGCAGGACAGCATCCATGTGCACGATCAACCCCGACGGAAGCATCCATGCTGTAGCTATGTGGTACGGATACCTCGAAGGTGCTCTGGCTTTCGAAACGAAGACCAAGAGCCAGAAGATTCTGAACCTGCGCCGGAACCCGAATCTCACAGTGATGATCGAAGACGGCGAATACTACGAAGATCTGCGTGGCGTAACACTCGTTGGCCAGGGCGAGATCGTAGAAGAGCCAGACCGAATCTGGGAGCTAGGCGTCTCCGTGTTCGAACGATACAACGCTCCCTATACAGAAGAACTCCGGCCATTCGTTGAGATCATGCTCAACAAGCGCTACGTCGTAAAACTTCACGTTGACCGCACAGTTACTTGGGACCACTCAAAGCTTGGCTTGCCACCGACTCACTAAGACCGCTTCTGGCAACGCGGGCAGTAAGTCGTTGTCCGTGCGTCGAGGGTGAACGCCCGCAATTCAGTTCCGCATTTGTCACATGGTTCGCCGCTGCGGCCATACACCTGAAGAGAGTTCTGATTCGCACCGCGATCTCCGCTGAAGGTTCTGTAGTCGCGCAATGTTGTACCTCGCCTGCCGATCGACTCTGCGAGTACATCGCGTATCGCCGCGTGCAAACGATGCGTAGCTGGGCGACCAATTCTGCGCGATGACGGGTGAACGCGCGCTCGCCACAAGGCCTCATCCGCGTAGATGTTGCCAATTCCAGCGACAGGTCTTTGCGATAGCAATTGAGTTTTTATGGAGCGGTTACTGCTGTTTAGCGATCGATGAAAATCAACCACGTTGAAATCGTCGGAAAGTGGTTCTGGCCCGATCGCGTTGAGAGTCGCGAGTGTTCGGTAATTGCCAGTCGGAACGACAGCGATGCGACCGAATCTGCGCGTATCTGAGAACTCGACAACTGTTGAATCGTCGAGCGTCCAACTCGCGCGCAGATGTGGGTCTCGTTCCGCGGTGCCCGAAGAAATTCGCAGCACTCCTGTCATGCCCAGATGGATCACTAGTTGGCGGTCGTCGTCGAGATCGCAGATGAGGTACTTGCCGCGACGACCAACTGCATCTATGTGTGCACCGATGATGTCACAGGCCGCAGCGAACTTCGGCGTGCCGAATGTCCATGCATCAACCACGAGGCGACCAATTAGTGCTGGTTCTAGTTGGCGCCTGATGGTTTCTACTTCAGGTAGTTCAGGCACCGCTCTGGTAGCCAGCCATGATGTGCTCCATCCACCACTCAGGGGCTGTCGAGAGAAGTAGTTGCAGGTCCGGGTAATCGTGCCAACGCACGATCTTGCCTTGAGCGTCGAACTCTTGGACAGAAACGAACCGAACAGTGCAGGTCTCGCCTGTATGCCAATGCCATTCTTCGGCGTGTTCGAACATGACCATGTTGCCTTCGGCGACCATGTGCTTGGGGTGGTGGTAGATGGCCGAGAGGGGTTCGAGACCCAGGCGCAGCCGTGCTGAGACCTGCGATCCACCGATCGCTACGTCTTCGTCTGGAGTGAATACGTCGGTGTACTCGCCGTGTACTGCCATGAACTCTCCGACAGCCACGAAGTCACGGCTGTACAGAGTCGCCCAAAAACTCGCAGCGATCCGCTTGTTGCGTTCCTCGTTGGCGCTCATACGTCTGGGAGATTCAGGTCGAGGTTTGCTTCTTCGAGTCCGCCGTCGATGTCAATGATCTTGCCTGTTATCCAGCCCGCTGCATCGCTAGCGAGATAGAGCACGCCCATCGCGATGTCTTCCGGGGAACCGAGTCGACGCAATGGAGTGCGGGCGATCATCTCCGAATGGAGGGCTTCGTTGGTGAGCACCGTCTCTAGGGCACTCGTTGCAGTCGATCCAACAGCGATGCCATTTACGCGAACCTTCGGCGCTAGGTCTGCCGCCGTCAGTCGAGTCATGTGACTCATAGCGGCCTTCGCGGTCCCGTATGCAACAAAACCTCTATCGCGTAGGCGCCCGATTGCGCTCGAAATATTGACAACAGACCCGCCGCCACGTTCGAGCATTGAAGGAAGCGCTGCCTTAGTCATAACAAAGGCAGTAGTTACGTTGAAGTGGAATGCGCGTTCGAGATAGCCAGCACTTGTAGCCGTGAACGGCCGCGGAGCAGTACCGCCAGCGTTGTTTACGACGATATCGATGCCGCCGAATTCAGCACAGGTTGCGGCGCAGAATGCCTCAATCTGATCAGTCTCAGAGATGTCGGCAGGAAACACGAAGGCTCGTCGGCCGTGTGAGCGCACGGCGTCAGCGACTTCCTCGAGTTCGACTTCTGTGCGGCTACTAATAGCTACGTCGGCGCCAGCCTCTGCGAGCACGCGCGCAGTCGCTGCACCGATACCGCGACCTGCTCCAGTAACAAGTGCAACCTTGCCGTCGACTCTGAACAGTTCCATCACCATTTCAAGCCCCCTAGGTAGAAGGAATCGCAAATTAGCGTCCGAAGTGCGCGACCACCGTAAGTCGCGCTAGGTTCACGCGATGCGCGCAATTCGGTCAATTCTTGTCATCTTGGCTGCAACCGCGGTCGTGGCCCCGCCGACGTCGGCAAACTCGGTTGTTGAGCTTGATCCATGGCTTAGTCGCAACGTGCTCAATGTTGCTCACGCAGGTGGCGACCTCGAAGCTCCGCACTCAACTCTTTTCGCGTTCAAGGAAGCGGTCAAGGCTGGCGCCGACGTGCTTGAGATGGATGTGCGCCTCAGCAGTGATGGCGTCCTTATGGTTCAACATGACGACACGGTGGACCGCACAACTAACGGAACCGGTGCAGTTCGCGACATGACCGCAACGCAACTCCAAGCGCTCGACAATGCCTACTGGTTCGTTCCAAATTGTTGGAGTTGCCACGGCCTCGAAGCTGAGGTCTACGAGTACCGCGGTATTCGCACAGGCGAACGATTGGTGCCCGGTGGATACACGGCGGCGGATTTCGCGATCCCGACGTTGGAGCAAGTAGCGGCAGCGAACAAGTACAGGGTCCTTGATATCGAAATCAAAGACGGCGCCGACGGCATGGCTACGGCTGAGGCTCTCGCGGAATTTGTAACGACTCATGGCAGCCAAGACAGGTTCTTGGTTGCTTCATTTGACGACGCGATCTTGGCGCACTTCAAGTCTCTAGCGCCCCAAATTGCGACTAGTCCTGGCCTCACCGAAGCCATCACTTGGTTCGCTAATCGCGGAGCGATTCCGCATCACAAGGTCTTGCAGGTGCCGCCTGTCTACAGCGGCATCGATGTCGTGACCCAGCAGTTTGTCGATGATGCTCACGCTGATGGCCTTGCAGTCTGGGTCTGGTTCAACGGAACAGAAGATGACCAGCCGTACGAATGGCAAAGGCTGATCGACCTCGGAGTCGACGCGCTACTCACAGGTAAGCCGCGAGCGGCGCAGGACATTCTTGAAGACAACGACGCGGCATTCCGAGCGGCGCCGAGTATCGCAGACAGCTTCGATCTGAGTGGTAGCAGACTCAATGGCGACTATTCGTGTCCTGTTAGCCACGTCGCGCGGTGTCGAAGTGTGGCGGTTCTCATCACGTTCGATCGTGCCGGGGTAGCCCAAATATCTGGAATCGGGCGAGCCTGGGCAGATCGTGGAACCACGCGGACGATCAAGGTCCCATTGTTCAGGTCCGTTCGAGGCGCGACGGGCCTTCTCTTGCTCTATAGCGACAACGACGACACCCACGGGATGGCGACGTTTATCACGATGCTCTAGCTGAAACTCCCCGGAATAAACTGAAACGCTCAGGAATCTCGGGTGCCGGTCGCACCGTATCGGAGGTGCATATCAAACTCGACGACCAGACGGTCTTTCCCATGGCGGCAGACACCCAAATAGACCACTCCGCCTCCCGCGGTGTGCACGTATTGCTCGATCTCTTTGGCTGCACTTCCGCAATCCTCGCCGACGAAATCGGTCTTGCTGCGTTAGCAGTCGAGGCAGCAGAAGCAGCCGGTGCGACGGTGCTTGCAGAGCACCACCATCGCTTTGAGCCACACGGAGTATCGGCTGTATGCATTTTGGCTGAGTCGCACCTTTCGATACACACATGGCCAGAGATCGGCACAGCCACGATCGATGTATATACCTGCGGCGACAAGGCCGATCCTGAGATCGCTTGCAATGTGATTGCAGAGCGTCTGATGCCAAGGAGTTTGCAACGCCAGCGCATCGAACGAGGTTTCCCAAACGAATACGCGTCATGAGCGACGGTCCAACGACCGAAACCGAGACCGCAATCTCGATTCGCGAGAGCATCACGCCATGGGACCGTTACGAGCATGGTGCAACGCAAATTGTGCATCATGCGCGCACGGCATTCCAGGACGTATGTATCGCTGACACTCCTGCATTTGGCCGGATGCTTGTTCTCGACGGCATCGTGCAGTCGAGTCAAAATGACGAGTTCATCTACCACGAAGCGCTCGTTCAACCTGCGATGTTCGCTGCAGGGAATCCTCGCAGCGTTCTGGTTCTAGGTGGCGGCGAGGGAGCGACTTTGCGCGAGGTGTTGCGTTGGCCGAGTGTTGCGCGCGCAGTCATGATCGATATCGACGCGGAACTAGTTGGGCTTGCACGAACCCACCTAGTCGAGTGGCACAAGGGCTGTTTCGAAGATGCTCGTGCCGAAGTGCTGTTCACCGACGCGGTCGCGTTTCTCGAAGAAACCCACGAACGATTTGACGTCGTGATATCGGACATGACCGATCCGGTAGAAGACGGACCCTCAACATTTTGTTTCACACAAGAGTTCTTTGCTTCGATAAGAGGCGTTCTGAACCCTGGCGGTGTGCTTGCTGTGCAGGCAGGGCCTTGGTCGCCCGTAGAAATCGGGCTACACGCTCGCGTCGTTCGAACAATGCGGTCTGTGTTTAGCGAAGCGCTCTCATATCCGTGTAATGCTCCCGTTTATGGGCGGTCGCTCGGTTTTGTAGTGGCGAGCGACACGCCGGTACTTGACCGGGTGGCAGCAACCACCGTGCCCGACGAGGTTGTCGCGGCGTTGCGTGCCGTGCCACCTCTAGTAGCGGCCGGCCTGCTAGCCAAGACTCCATTCGTAGAGCGCGCGATCGATTCAGACGATCGGCTATATACAGATGAGACTCCGCCAGCCACCCATGGTGCCGCTGGATGGGAATCCTAGAAGAGCACTATTTCGGCGGGAACCGGACAGCCCCGTCGATGCGGATTGTCTCGCCATTCAAGTACGGGTTCTCGACAATCTGTTGCACGAGTTGCGCGAACTCGTCTGGGCGGCCCATCCGATTCGGGAAGGGAACGATGGACGAAAGTCCTGCCTTCATTTCATCTGGCACGAACCCGAAGATCGGCGTCTCGAAACTGCCTGGGGCGATGGTCATGACGCGAATTCCGACGACGCCGAGGTCGCGTGCCATCGGCAATGTCATGCCAACGATTCCACCTTTGCTCGACGAGTACGCGACCTGTCCGATCTGGCCGTCGAATGCAGCGATCGAGGCGGTGTTTACGATTACGCCACGTTCGCCGTCGGCATTGGGTTCGTTCTTGCTCATGACTGAAGCTGCGCGCGAAGCAACGTTGAAGGTACCGATGAGGTTGAGTTTGATGACCCACTCATAGGTGGCAAGGTCGTGTGGCTCGCCGTTCTTGCTAATCGTGCGCCCTGCCATGCCTGAACCTGCGCAGTTGACCGTGATGCGCACCGAGCCAAGCTCACTAGCGGCGACTAGCGCAGCGCCAACGGACTCACCGGAGGTCACGTCGGTCTCGACGAATAACGCCCGTGTGCCGAGTTCGGCTTCGATCGCTTTGCCACGATCAGCGTTTTTGTCTGCGAGCACAACAGCAGCGCCTTGTGCGTGCAAACGCCTCGCTGTCGCTTCGCCTAGCCCTGAGGCCCCACCTGTGATGAACGCAACTGCATCTTTGATCTCCATGAGGCCCGAAGTTATACGGCTGGCGGCCAGGCGTTCCGAACGGCTAAGAATCGACTCCATGACAACAACTTTTGAGAATCTCAGTGAGCTAAGCAACGCAATAGGAACAGACCTCGGACCGACCGAGTGGCTGACTGTCACTCAGGCCATGATCGATGGCTTCGCCGCAGCGACCGGCGACGATCAATGGATCCATGTCGACGTCGAGGCAGCGAAGGCAGGTCCGTTCGGCGCGACCATTGCCCACGGCTATCTCACGATGAGTCTCTGCGCCCCGTTCCTTGCCCAACTCGCGCTGGTGCGCGGCATCTCGATGGGGCTCAATTACGGCGTGAACAAGGCTCGCTTCATTACTCCGGTTCGTAGCGGGTCACAAGTTCGCGCGACAGGCAAAGTAACTGAGGTGACCGAAGTGCCGGGCGGAGTGCAGGCAGTAGTGACCATCACCGTGAACATCATGGGTGAGGACAAGCCGGCAGCAGTGATAGAGACGGTCAGCCGCTATTTGGCTTGAGCAATTGGTCTAGCCGTGAACATCGATTATGCCCACGCTCTCTCCTAGAGTCGATCGGGCATGGTAGCCACTAGCAAAACCGGATACGACGCCGAACACATCCAGGTTCTCGACGGTCTGTTCGCGGTTCGTAAACGCCCCGGCATGTACATCGGCTCGACCGGACCGCAGGGGCTTCACCACCTCGTTTGGGAAGTCGTAGACAACTCCGTCGACGAAGCGATGGCCGGATATTGCACGCGCATCGACGTTGTGTTGCAAGCCGATGGTGGTTGTCGTGTCGTCGACAACGGTCGCGGCATCCCGGTCGACAAGCACCCAAAATTCAAGGACAAGTCGGCGGCCGAAGTCGTTCTGACAGTTCTGCACGCCGGTGGAAAGTTCGGCGACGGTGGCTACAAAGTCTCCGGTGGCCTTCATGGAGTTGGTGTAAGCGTCGTGAATGCGCTGTCATCGAGACTCGAACTAGAAGTTCGCCGTGAAGGCAATGTTTACAAACAGAGTTATGCCGCAGTGAAAAAGGGTGCAGTCGTGCAACCCGGAACGCCACTCGGGCCATTGACCAAGGTTGGTAAATCTGGCCGAGCAGGGAACGGCACCACAATTGCTTTCTGGCCCGATCCAGAAGTATTTGAGGAAATCGATTTTCGTGCGACGACAATCATGGAACGCTTGCAGGTGACAGCGTTCTTGAACAAGGGTCTACAGATCGACTTCCGTGACGAGCGTCCTGGCCACGAACAAGCGGCGACGTTCTGTTTTTCCGGAGGCATCGCCGACTTTGTGCGGCACTTGAATCAGTCAAAGGAACCGCTCTTCAAAGACGTCGGGTCGTTCAACGCAACAGAAGACGACGGCGAAGTCGAAGTCGCTTGGCAATGGAACACCGGATATCACGAAGGACTGCACACGTTCGCTAACGGCATCAGCACAACGGACGGAGGAATGCACGCAGAAGGCTTTAAGCGTGCGCTTACGAACGCCGTCAACCGTTACGCCAAGGACAGGAATCTGCTGAAAGGCAAGGACGCATCGATCCAGGGTGATGACGCTCGCGAAGGACTTACCGCAATTGTGTCGGTGCGATTGCGCGAACCGCAATTTGAAGGTCAGACGAAGACGAAGTTAGGTAACACCGAAATTCGGTCACTCGTAGAACGACTCACGTACGAGCGGTTCGGGCGCTGGCTAGAAGAACATCCAACACCAGCGAAGGCGATAGTCGCAAAGGCCGCATCTGCCGCACGCGCTCGTAACGCGGCAAAACAGGTACGTGACCTGACCCGCAGGAAGTCTGCGCTTGAAGGTGTCGGTATGCCAGACAAACTCGCGGACTGTTCTGAGCGCGCCGCTAGCGGAACAGAACTTTTTATTGTCGAAGGCAACTCTGCTGGTGGTTCAGCGCGCGATGCGCGCGACCCGCGCACACAAGCAATTTTGCCATTGCGGGGCAAGGTCTTGAATGTCGAGCGCGCTTCGCTCGACAAGATCCTTGCGAACGCAGAGATCCAATCGTTGGTCGCTGCAATTGGCGGCGGTATCGGCCATGACTTCGACGTCGAGAAGGTCCGGTACGAGCGCATCGTGATTCTTAGCGACGCCGATGTCGATGGTGGCCATATCCGCACTCTGCTAATTACATTCTTCTACCGCCAGATGACAGCGCTTGTAGATGCAGGACGCTTATTTGTTGCACAGCCACCATTGTTCTCGACGCTTGTTGGCGGCACTAAGACATACATCCACGATGTTGCCGCCAGAGAGCGACTGATCGCAGCTAACCCGAATCGCAACTTGGTGTTTGCTCGTTTCAAGGGTCTCGGCGAAATGGACTACCCAGAGTTGCGCGAGACCTGCATGGATCCAACAACGCGTTCACTTGTGCGGATAGACGTTGACCAAGCAGCGATCTGCGATGCGATCTTGGGCAAGTTGATGGGTGACGATGTCGATGCTCGCAAGACCTGGATTCAAGAGAACGCTAAGGATGTTCGGTTCCTAGACATCTAGGCCCTGCGAGCAACGAAACGAGTCAGCGCCAGTTGTGCGCTGCGAGAACCCCGATGGGGCTAGCGATCGCTCCGACTGCGGCGATTGACGCCGTAGCCACAAGCAATTTGAGACTGGTAAGTCGACGCATGGCAATACCTCACATTTGGGTGAATGGCCAAGACGCCGGTTTCGCCACTGGCTCCTCGCTGACCTAGGCGACCAATAATGGTCAGCGGATCGTTGCCTCGTCCGGGGAACCGTTTTCTGTTGGGTTCCGGAATCAGTAACGACAACCACTCAGCGTGACTTGAGTGAATGTGGCATTCGCGAGGCAGAACTACGCAAACGCCCTAGATTGCTCTAATGCAAATGGGTGATGCGGGGATCAAACCAGGCCTTGACCTCGGCATCGATTTCCAGTTCCGCTCGAAGGTCGTTTGCCGCGATTCTGTATAGCTCAGCGTCAGGTCCACCACGCTCAGAGAGAATTAGCGCGACAAGCGCACGTTGGAAAGTCCAGATGGCTGGAAAAAGTGGCTCGATTAGTTGGCGCTTCGCCCAGGCAACGGGCGGATCGCAGTCGGCTGGCCCAAGGGCAGAGAACAGAGCGCCACAGAACGTTGGTCCGTAGCCCTGGTGGGTGTTGCCGGTTGAGACGAGGTATGCATGTCTATCCCTCATAAGGAGGTCGCCAGCATCGCGGTCGCCAATTAGATATTTGAGCATCGCGAGTTCATTGTTGAACGCTGTGGTCTCGGGGATAGCGAGTCCGTCCGGGGTCGCAAACGGAGGTCCTCCAAGTAGCGCAATGTGGAGAAAGTTCAAGACCTCGAACAAGAGAGGCAAAGGGCGCTGTTTGTGAAATTCTGCAATCGTCCTCTGCATGTCTGAAAGCCGACCGGCGTACGCATAGGCACACAACGCCATGTGCTGATCTGAGAACGATGCGTCTGCGATCGCGTCGATACCGCGTACGTGTAACGCGAGGCGATCGCCGAGGGCATGATCTGGCTGTGCGACAGCGGTTCGCGACAGGTCAGTAATCAGAGCGAAGTAAGCCTGCTCATGGACCGAGAGTCCCGGTGCGCCGATGTACTCAAGGGCGTGGAGCATCGTGTCTGGACGTTCGGCATCCCATGAAACCTCGACAAGGCGCCGAGCGACGCGTGCAACCGTTGCTAAGTCGGCCGACTCAAGTGAAATCTGAAAAGCTTCTAGCTGGATGGCGTGCGCAGTGACGGGGTCCTCGACAGCGATTGAGTCGACTAGTGCGCTCGCAGCGAGGTCGATCAATCCGTTGCGGTCGCCGAGCGATTGCATTTCTTGCAATACGGATCGCGCTCTTTCGACGACCTTGGAGGAATCGCCAACCGTGTGGGCGAGCATGGTGAGAACGTTGATCGCCTCGACGTCGATACGTGTAGCTAAGAGTGGTTGCCCTGCGTGGCGTGCATCGGCCGAAGCTGCGTCTAATTCGGCTAGTGCCTCGACGAGGCAACCGCGTTCACGCAGCGCTGTAGCAAGGGCGCGGGAATTTAGCGCCCGGTCGATAGGACGGTCGGCGAACAGATCGCGTGCGCGAGTGCCGAGGCCGACCGCAGTTTCGTAGTCTCCAACACCAACGAGGCTCAACGCTCCTACGGCGAGAGCCTTAGCTCCAATCAGGTCAGCACGATCCAAATGTTGCGCGACTAGGTCGAGCGCGTCTGCGAACTCGCCGCAGCGCGCCTTGACCTCAGCATCAAGGACATCAGTGTGTGCTACGTCGAGCCCGGTCGAACGGATCGCAGCTACCCATTTGTCTGCGCGTGCTACGGCGTGGGAATCGAGTGCGTCGCCGACAGCGACAGCGGCTTGACGGGCGAGGATTTGGGTAACCGAAAGTTCTCCGAGGCTGTAGGCAGCCGAAGCGTGACGGGCAACGTACTCTGCGGCGATGTCATTGCGGGCGTCGAATGTTCGCGCGATCTGCGCGTGCAAAAGCGAGCGGCGTTGGTCGGCGATTTGGCTGTAAGCAACTTCGCGAAGCATTGGGTGTGACCATTCGAACTCGGTTGTGGCTCCGAGCGTCGACCGAAGCTTCGGTCGTGCGTACCCGGCTCTTACTAACTGTGGAACAGCGCTCGCGAAGTCGGTCCCTAAAGCTTCTGGCCAGAAGTCGTGGCCGCAAACGGATGCGAGAGCAATGGCCTTGCTGACAGTTGGCGAGGCGGCGGCGAGCCTGTCGCGAATTACGTCGGTCAAATCTTGCGCGTTGTCGAGAGATAATCCTGCGCGTAAAGCGTGCGCCACTTCGAGTGCAAATAGCGGGTTTCCGTTGGCTAAGGCGACGGCTGATTCTGCGTGTGCTTTACCGCAAATGTCGATTACGCATGCGCGTACCGAATCGTCATCGAGCGAACCGAGCGCGAACGTCTCGGCGCCAAGGTCGTCTGTGTCAATGAAACCTGGGCGTGCCGCTAGAAACAGGGCGCCCGCAGTTCCGGGACGAAAGCTGAGCAGGCCTATGAGGTCAAGTAAATCGCCGTTAGCTAGGTGGAGATCGTCGATGAAAACGACGGTTGGCTGGAGCGCAAGGCATTCCGCGAAGGCGTCGGCGACATCGCCGAGCGCGAATTCGTGTGGGTTGCGAGAATCGCGTGCGTTTCCTAACGCGTTCTTTAGCACCGCCGCAGTTGCTGGGCGCAGGCGCGGATCTTGAATGTCGCCCTCGATGACTCGCCACAGAACTCGTATGTCGTTGTGGACGTCGGTGCAGCGAGTCGTGCGGCTACGAAACCCGCCTCGGCGAGCCATCCCTAGAGCAGTTTCGATTAGCCAAGACTTGCCAACGCCAGCGGGCGCGACGACGAGAATCGATCCGAGTTCGTTGGCGGCACTACAGGTGTCTCGAAAGTGCGACAGACGGCCAAGTTCACCCGACCGACCGGCTGTACTGATAGTCGCGAGGGATTCGGCACGTACAAGATCAATGACTGTCGGCGCTTCGCGAATGGGAGCCGAGGCGCCGACAGCGAGAGAGTGAAGTGCAACGGCCACGGCATCGGAGCTTGGCCGATCCTCTGACGATTCGGCACAACACGCCGTTGTTAGTTCGAGTATTGGAGCAGCAACGGTTCTTTGGCGCTCACTTGTCAACTCATCAACGGAGCGAACTCCGGTTACTGCCTCTAACAAAGTTATGCCGAGACCAAAGACATCGATCGAAGGAGCAATCGCAGTGTCGCCTGGCGTGAACCCGGCCGTACGCGCGATTGCTGGTGCGCCTGTGGACGTAAAGCCGTCCCAGGTTTGCCCTGCTATCGCAGCGTGTCCGAAGTCGATGAGCGTCGGGCCGTCAACAGTCAAGAGGATGTTGGAAGGGTTGACATCGCGGTGGACTACCCCTATGGCATGAGCATTGGCGAGACTTTCGGCGATGGGTGCGAGCGCGGCAGCGGCTTCGGGAACGCCGAGAAGGCCATCGTCGAGTAGCTGGGCAAGAGTTCCCGCTTCATGAAGCGCGGTTGCCAGCCATGCATCCCCGCCACTTGAGTCGGCATCGAAGCGATGGACGACGTTTGGGTGGCGGACCAGATCGAGGGCGAGGGACTCATGAGCGAGGCGCGCTACAGCGAATAAATCTGATCGGTTACGTGGCAACTTGAGTGCCACGACGATGCCATCGCCGCTTGCACGCCACACCTCTGTGTCTGCGCCGCCGCCGAGGAATGACTCGAGGACAAAGGGACCCACTTGGGCACCTGGCGCGAGCGCAGTGTCGGAGTAGCGCGTGGCAACAGGGTCCATAACGGTCATAGTCTCCCATGTCGGCGGTCAAGTTGTGTGCTCCGAATAGAGTCAATTCATATGGCTCGCCTTGTTGGTGCCGCCTTGGGCGACTCCGGAATCGATCTTGAAGGTCCGTTGGTGCGGATCGGGCGTAGCCCAGACAATGAGATTTCGCTCAACGAAGAAGCGATAAGCAGGGCACATCTCAGACTCGAATATGAGGCAGGCGTGTGGCGAGCCGTCGATCTCGAAAGCACTAATGGAAGCGAACTCGACGGTATTCGGCTTCGTCCGTGGCAGCCGCAGCCACTGTCGCACGGAGCGGTCCTCGTGCTATCGGGAACGCTCCGGTTCGATTTTCTACTTGGGGAGCATGAGCGCGCAGGCGGAGTGGCTGCGACTGTGAGAGTCGCTGACGCCAAGGCTGTGCGCCTCACACCAGCGGAGACCGAGGTTCTTGAACTGTTATTTGTTCATTACGACGAGGGTCGGCCAGCGCCCCGCATCGCGACTATCGCAGAGGTTGCCGAGCGACGCTTCACTAGTGCGGCGGCGGTGAAGATGGCCCTTCAACAGTTGTACGACAAGTTCGACTTAGTTGGTGATGAGCGCAACAAGGACCAACTTGCCATTCGTGCCCAAGAATGGCGCACCACTCGAATTCGAGGCTGAGATCTTGCGCCAAAACAAAACGGATCTCGCTAGTGCGGGAGCACCGGCGAGATCCGCGATGTTGCGTATTGCCTGAGCGATCAGTTACTGATCAGCTCCAGCGACGTCCCTTGCCATTCATGTTGGCCCCCCCTTTCGGTTGCCCACTAGCCCAGTTGCTTACTCGTCAGTTTTGACGATCTGAGAAGAGTTTGTAATGGCCGCGGGGGACAGTGTTTCCTTACCTATAAAGCCTTATGCGGATTGGGTATTGACTACCAAGTTTCGAGCCGAGGCCCCGACTAGGACGACAGCGCCGAGACCGAAGCCGACGAGTGCCGTTGTGAGGGACGTAGCTGTAGTTAGCACCCCGAAGAACGCTGCGCCTAGCGGGCCAGCCCCGAACAGGGCGAGCAGAAAGACCGAAGTCACTCTGCCAGCGAGATGTGTCGGCATTGCACGCTGGCGCAGAGTTTGGGCTCCGATTGACGCGATTGCTGAACCGAAGAACAAGACGGTGTCGAAGATTGCCCACGAGGTGAGGGTCCCGCTAGCCGCTGCGGCGAAGGCAAAAGCTGCGCAGATCAGAATATCGATGATGATTACTGGTCCGGCCCGATGGCGCGCGTAGATCGCGGGTGCCGCCAAAGCGCCGCCGATACCGCCGATCGCAGCGAGCGTAAGGACAAGTCCGTACTGAAGATTTGTCGCGCCTAACTCTGTCCTGATGTACAACACGGCGATGGCTTCGAGACCCGTCGCCAAGAAGTTGTATCCCGCGCCGACGATTGCGAGGGTGCGCAACAACGGGTGAGTACGCACGAACTGCAATCCCTCACGGATTTGATTGCGCATCGAGTCTCGTTTGGGCTCCTGTAGCGAGTCCTCGACCGGCGGATTGTCGGACTCTCGCTCACTGCCTGACACGTCGCGGATCGTGAGCACCATCGAGGCGGCGAACACGAATGAACCGGCGTCAATCAGGAAAGGCGCTGCAGCCGCAGCTGCAAATAGCCACGCGCCGATCGCAGGACCACTCAGTTCGTTTGCGACAGTGACAGACAGATGGAGTCGGCTGTTCGCCTTTTCGAGCGACTCATCCGCCACAATCATCGGAATCAGGGCGCCGGATGCAGAGTCGAACAGCACCTCGCCGATACCGAGTCCCAGAGCAACGACGTAAAGGACCCAGATCGGCACGTCGCTAACCATCACGGCGAAACCGAGCCCAGCTATCACCGCGGCCCGTCCGAAGTCGACGAAGGCCATGAGGCGCCTACGGTCTGTGCGGTCGGCAATCACTCCAGCCGACAGTCCGAACACAAGCCAAGGCACCCCGCGACAGATTGTTAGGCCCGCAACCAATAGAGGCGAGGTTGTGACGCTGATCGCGAGTAATGGGAGTGCTGCGACCAATAGGCCATCGCCGACGTTTGAGACCGTTGATGCCGTCCACAGTTGCCAGAAGCTCTTGCTGAGCGTTCGAACGGGCGAAACGGCTGTCGCTTTTGACACGGACGTGCACGTTACAGGCGCATCGCGTAGCTACTCTCGACCTCATGGCGCGACGCAAGACAACTAGTAATAGCGAGACACTGTTTGAGAATCCTGCGATCCCTCGGACACTTGCCGAAGAAGTCGAGTCGGCCTTCCTTGATTACTCGATGAGCGTCATCGTGAGCAGGGCGCTGCCAGACGTTCGCGATGGCCTGAAGCCCGTGCACCGCAGAATCTTGTGGGCGATGCATGATGCGGGGCTGCGGCCCGACCGGCCGTTTGTGAAGAGCGCAAGAGTCATCGGCGATGTGATGGCCAACTACCACCCGCACGGTGATAGCGCGATCTACGACGCACTCGTTCGCATGGGTCAAGATTTTTCGTTGTCTCACACACTCGTCGACAAGCACGGCAACTTCGGGTCGCCATCTGATCCGCCTGCGGCGAGTCGGTACACCGAGTGCCGCCTAGCAGTGCTAGCAACAGAACTGCTTGCTGCTATCGACGAAGGAACCGTCGATTTCGACCCTAATTACGACGCGAGCCGTGACGAACCAGTCGTGTTGCCGGGACGGTTTCCGAACCTTCTTGTGAATGGCGGCCAAGGGATCGCAGTCGGTATGGCAACGAATATTCCGCCACACAACCTTGCTGAAGTCTGCGACGCCGCACTCAGCTTGATCGCGAATCCTGAGGCCACAATTAGCGATCTCATGAAGAAGGTCAAGGGTCCTGATTTTCCGACGGGTGCCCTGATTATGGGTGACGACGCAATCAAGGACGCCTACAAGACAGGTCGCGGCACCTTACGGCTGCGTGCCGTAACAGAGATTGAGCAGACACGTCGGGGCAAAGCGATCGTGATTAGCGAGATCCCTTATCAGACGAGCGTCGATGCGATAGCGGGGCGGCTCGCCGAAGCTGTAGAGAGCGGCAAGATCGAAGGCATTCGCGATATCCGCAACGAGAGCGGCCAAGGCAAGACGCGGCTCGTTGTTGAATTGCGACCCGATGTGAACGAGCAGGTCGTACTCAAGAACGTCTTCAAGCACACGCCAGCGCAAACGACGTTCGGCATCAACATGGTGGCACTCGTCGATGGTGTACCTAGAACTCTCAACTTGTTGCAGGCGTTGCAGCACTGGGTCGACCACCAGTCCGAGGTAGTCACGCGTCGAACGCGATTCCGTCTCGATAAGGCTGAGGCACGCTTGCACATTGTCGATGGGCTAGTTCGCGCTATCGATGTCTTGGATGCGATCATCAAGAAGATTCGCGCTTCGAAAGACCGGTCGGAGGCGAGGGCTGCTCTCATGGCTCAGCCTTTTGAGTTCAGCGAAATTCAGGCGAACCACATTCTCGATCTCGCACTCGGTCGGCTCACTCAACTCGGTAGAGAAGAACTCTTGGCCGAGCAGGCAGAACTCAAGGCGACGATCGCTGGGCTCCGCAAGATTCTCGGTAGTCGCGAAGTTCTGATGGGCGTAATTCGCGATGAACTCAAGACGATTCGTGATGCTCATGCCATGCAGCGGCGTACGCAGGTTGTCAAGGACGACACAGGCGAGATCAGCGTCGCTGAACTCGTCGATGATGAGCCACTCGTCGTGAGCGTGACAGCGCGTGGTTACATTCAGGCCAAGTCGGCACGTGGTCGCGGGAGCAAACTCGTTACTCCAGGCGACAAGGACGCAGTCGCTGTTGCCGTAGAGACATTCGCACTTGCTTCGATGCTGTTTTTCACTGATCGTGGACGGGTTTATCGTGCCGCATGTCATGACCTGCCGAAACAGAGACTCACTGCGGCGCAAAATCTGTTTCAGATGGTCGAACGCGAAACCGTGATAGCTGCCTTGTCTACCGATCTCATTGACGAGCATGCAAATATCGTTTTTGTGACGGCTGCTGGTCAGATCAAGCGCACGCCATTTAGTGAACTCGCTGACATCTCGAATCGCAAAGACGGCGTCGCTGCCATGAAGGTTGATGACTCTGACAGAGTTGTAGCGGCATACGCAGGCTGGGATGACTTCGAGTGTCTCGTGGTGACGGCTGGCGGACAGGGCATCCGTTTTGCGGAGTCCGAAGTACGTCCGGTTTCGAGAAGTGCTGGCGGCATGCGCGCGATCAAGCTCAAGTCTCAGGACGGCGTTGTTGGCGCGTGCGCGGTAGCTCATGAGGAAGTTGTCGTGCTGTGCACAGAAGCGGGATACGCCAAGCGGGTTCGTGTCGATGAGATTCCTGTGCAAGCCCGCGGCGGTTCGGGTGTGCGGGTCTCGAAGCAGGAGCGGGGCCGTGGTGCGCTCGTTGCGATAACTCCGTTGTCGAAGCAGGTCGCGTTTGTCACGGCAGATGCGTGCATCGTGGTCGCCGACACCGAAATCAAACTTCAACCGCGCGACGGCGCGGGTTACAAGGTGCCGGGCTTGGCGGATAACGCCGAGATACGCATCGTGACCGGAGTTGCGGATTACTCAGACGAGGGTTAGCGCAGCGGTCGTTCGAAGCTCGACCGCTGGTTAGTTGTTGTTGCTGACGACCGTCCGAAGTGGAATTTCTGTGAGTGTCGTACCTGTTGAGGTCACTGCACTGAGGGTGCGTTCTGCAGAGCGCACGTACTCGTTGCGCGCTGCATCAGAATTTCTTGGGTTCTGCGCGGCCACGCTCACAGGGATGATCGTGTAGGTCTCGCGCTCAACGAGTGTTGGCGTGTAATCGACATGGGTGACTTCAAAACCGCTGTCAGTTTCTTCGACTCGAATTCGGACGATGATGCCGTCCTGAGATTCGGCGGGACAGCACTCGGTGAGTCTTTGATTCGACAAGAAATTGCCGAGGCCAAACACCACCCACTTGCCGTTGCGCTTCTCGATCGCTTGCACGACGTGAGCGTGGTGGCCGACTACGACATCGACCGCATCGATGGCCGTAATCGCGTCGGCTAGATCGATCTGAGTGCGACTTGAAGCGAGTTGAAACTCGTTGCCCCAATGCACGCTCACGATTACGAAGTCGGCACCATCTTGTCGCGCCCGCTTGGCATCTGCTTTGATTTCAGCGACGCGATCCATGGTCGCGAGGTTGATCATCCAAGGATCGCTTGGATGACCGCCATTAAGGAACGATGTGTAGGCAAGGTGCGCGACCTTGACGCCACTTACTCCGTACATTCGCGTCTTCTTTGCTTCATTGTTTGAACGCGCTGTCCCAGCGTGTCCGAGGCCAATCTTGTCGAAATGATCGAGAGTCGCGATAACGCCAGAGTCGCCGTTGTCGTAGCTGTGGTTGCTTGCTGTCGAACACCCATCAAAGCCAGCCTCTGAGATTGCGGCCGCGATCTCAGGAGCAGCGGAAAAGTTTGGATAGCCAGAGAGATTGTTGCCGTCTGGTGAGAGCGTGGTTTCCAAGTGGCACAGCGCAAGATCAGCGGCTGTCAGCAGGTGCTTCACACGGCTAAACATTGGTCGAAAGTCACGCACACCACTGCCGCTTTCGGCTGCGTAACTAGCGGCGCGATCGTTGAGCGGCATGTGCAACAAGATGTCGCCGCTCACGACGATACTGAATCGCTTCGTTTTGGGAACGGTGGTCGTTGTGGCGATGCTGACTGTCGTTGTTGCAACCGACGCAGAGGTCGCGGTGTTGCCTACCGCTTCTCGCTCCGGATCTTGCTTCGACAGAACCGAAAAACCGGCAACGGACCCGGTTGCTACTAGTACCGCTACCGTTAGTTGGACCCGGCTACGCCTTCGACCTCGAGCAAGGTTCGTTGCGCGACGACCAGGAATCACTCGCTTGTTTTACCAGGTCCGCGGAAGCCATTGAGGCACTCCGACTTAGATCGCGGGGAGTCGCTTCCTAACATGCGAGCCGAATGGAAATTGTCGCAAAACCAGCCGAACTACTTGCTCTCCACAGCGTGACAACTGAATTGTTTTCTACGTTGCAGGAATGGTTCACGGTGCCTACATCGGTCACGATCGACCTAGCCGCTATCGACAGCGACGAAGCGATTCGCGAAATGACCGACCCCATCATGATCATGGCGTTCGCGATGCGAAAATTGCAGGCTCTCAACTTGTTGGCGCGCCCTGGGGTCCGAACGAGTACGGACACGGTTGTAGCGATGGTGCAAGACATCACGCGTGCGCTCCTTCAAGCACCAACAATGCGGTTACGGCTAGCTGCTGAGACAACGGACTGGGATGCTGCGTTCGCAGGACTTGACGACACAGACGACGTCTCTCATATCGAGCAGACCGAAGGTCCGGCTGTCGATGATGCCGATCCCGCGACAGAACGATTCAATGAACTACACGAGCAACTGCATGTTGCGATGTACGCAGTTGTTGAAGCATCCGATGGCGAAATCAAGTACTTGGAGTAGGGACAATGGCAGACGAAGTTCTCATCGAAATCGAAAACCGTGTGGCGACAATCACACTGAACCGACCATCGCAACGCAACGCTCTCAATTCTGCCATCCGGAAGCAATTGCCTAAGGCGATTACAGCACTCGACGCCGATGATTCAGTCGATGTAATGATTCTCACCGGAGCCGACCCGGCCTTTTCCGCTGGCGTTGACCTTAAGGAGTTCGGTGCAGCTAAGCCGGGCGCGGCGTTTGCTGACCTGTCCGATCCGAGTGTGCGCCGCGACGACGGCAGGATGAGATACCGCGGAGCATTACCACCACGCGAGAAACTTCTGATTGGCGCCGTTAACGGTGTTGCCGTCACAGGTGGTTTTGAGATTGCTCTGAACTGCGATTTTCTAATTGCGAGCGACCGCGCTCGTTTTGCCGATACGCACGCCCGTGTCGGAGTCATGCCTGGGTGGGGACTGACCGTTCTTCTCGCCTCGCGTATCGGCGTGACTCGCGCTCGACAAATGAGTGTCACAGGCAACTACATCGATGCTGCGATGGCGCTCGACTGGGGTCTCGTAAACGAGGTCGTCGCGCACGATGACCTACTCAACCGTTGCCGAGAGATAGCTAATGACTCCATCTCTATAGACCAGCGCGCCGTTCGGAGAATGCTGAAGACCTATGCAGAGGTTTCCGATACGACAGTCGCAGAAGGCTGGGCGCTAGAAGACGCGGCGAGCCTCGCTTGGCAAGGATCTGGGTATGACCCGGCCGAAATCGAAGCCAAGCGCCAGGGAATCGTCGATAGAGGTCGAAACCAACTCGCCTGACAGGTCTCGATAGTTCGAAGGTCCTATTTCGCACACGGAATTCATGATGCACGATGTGTGCGTGAAACGACTTGGGACCAGCATCTTGGGATTTCTGCTCGTGGTTGCGTCGCCTTCGGTGGCTAGCGCGGCGGCAGACACGGCTGAGCCAGTGACTGCTGGTGTCCAGACAGCGGAGTTGGTAGTCGTCGGCACTCTTCTTGGCGCTGGCGGAGCATTGCTGATGTTTGTCGACCGCATGCAACATGGTCACATGCGACACTGGCACTTGCGTCGTCGACGCAGCTAGGCGCTAGCTCAGTTGATGATCTGTGACCGGACTTCTACGACCTTGTAACTGTGCTCTGCGATGATTATCGCTTCACCGAGACTAGTGGTTGTGGTTGGAATGCCCGGACCGCTCACCCTGACGCTCGCGACCCACAGCGAACCGACTTCGATCGTGTAGGTGCCTTTTTTCTGGTACTTGCGCGTCGCTGCAGGAACGCTTGAGGTACCTGACGTCGTGGTGTTTTGCACGCCGGAGCCGTCTCCGAACTTGAAGCGATACCCGGTGCGGATTGCATATCCAGTAGTCGTGTACCCGCGAACGGTTGCTGTAACTGTCACGATGTCTGGGCCGATCGCCCAAAGCCGGGTGTGCAATCCGGTGATCCCTACGCCTTTCGGATTTAGGCCGATAGTTGGTGCTGGAATCTGAGCGGACTCCCACATTTCGCCGAAAGTCGGTGGAGTCGGTGGAGTGGGCGGCAACGCCGATGCGGGGACATCCTCTGGAATGAGTGGCTCACAGCGTTTGCTGCTGCGGACTACCTCGCCGCTTTGCGTGTCGATCGTGTCGACCGTGTATTGGTGACCGAGCGCAGGTTGCGCACCGTTGATTTCGATGATGCAGTAAACCGTTGAACCGCCGGGGAAAAGTCCTCCTGCTGTTTCGTCGAGGGTTACGCGCATGCGCCAGCGGCGCGGACCGTCTGGGTCGCCTGAGGCGAAGGCACTGCCGTCAGTGTGGTTTGTTGCCCAGACACTGATGCGAGCAGTGTCGGTCTCGAATGTGCCGTCGCCTGTACCGTGATCGGCGGCGGCCACAGTCGGAGCAGAGCATGCAAGCGCGATCGTCGCGACGGCAAGAGATTTCAGGAACACGAATCTGACCTCCCCACAAGGTTTCTTGTTTTCGGGAGATTAGTCCTATTTAGGACGTTTTAGCTAGGAAAATTATTGGACCGACTCCCAGTGCTAATAGTCGCGGTAGAGGTCGCGAAGCACTTGTTTTTGAACCTTGCCCGTGGCGTTCTTCGGTAATTCGACACGGATCTCAAGTCGTTTGGGCTTCTTGAAGCCTGCGAGCCGCCCAGCTACGAAGGTTGCGAGTTCTTCGAGTGCAGGGGGTTCGTTTACATCGCATGGGACGACGACGGCACAAATGTTTTCGCCCCAGACCGGGTCGGGCACACCGACTACTGCGACCTCTTTGACGGCGGGATGGTCCTCTAGAGCGCGTTCCACCTCGCGGGATGCGACATTTTCGCCACCCGTGACGATGACATCCTTCTTTCGGTCAACGATGCTCAACAGTCCATCGTCGTCGATTCTGCCAAGGTCTCCGGTCTGGAACCAGCCGTCGGCGCCGAACGTTGCGCTCGTAGCTTCGGCATTGCCCCAATATCCGGCGCAAACCTGGTTGCCGCGAACTTCGACCTCGCCAACCTCGCCTGCAGGTGCTTCCGCGCCGGATGCATCGACGACCCTAAGTTCGACCAATGGGCCTGAACGGCCTGCTGCACCAAGCAGTCGGGAATCGCCATTCGCTGCCAACCGATGGTCTTCGCCATTCATGAACGCTGCGTTGCCGGACAGTTCTGTCATCCCGTAGCCCTGCGATAGATCGACACCGAGTCTTTCGATCGCTCGTACGAGCAACGGTGTAGGAATCGCGCTAGCTCCGTAGCCGAGGGTGCGAATCGAAGACAGGTCGGCAGTTGCATCTTGCAGAGAGTCCAGCCAACTCGCGATCATCGTCGGGGCGAGCGACAATGTCGTTGCTTGCTCAGAGGCGATCAGCGTTGTGAACAGTTGGGGATCGAAGCGTGGAAGCAACACGACGGTACGAAGGTTGGCGTGAAACGCGATGACGTTGTAAACCGCGATATGACACATCGGAAACGGCGTGATTAGAACATCGCCGCTTGCTATTGGGCGACACGCTGCGAGATTGTCGATTGCGGAACCAAGGGAGCGATGCGTAATCATCGCCAATTTCGGAGTGCCCGTTGTGCCAGACGTTGCGATCAGCCAGACGACATCGGTCTCAGACAACGCTGGAGACTCAAAGTCGGCTACAGCCGTTGGTACAAATTCGTCCATGTTTATAACAGTTTCAACGACTGTTTCATCGAGTCGAGATGTCAGGCGGTCGAGAAATTGGCTTTGCGCAACAAGGGTTGTCGCGCCCGACAATTGCAAGAGTTCGATCCACTCGCTCGGATGAAACCTGTAGTTGAGTGGGACGGCGATGGCGCCTGCGCGACTAGTGCCGTACAGAACTTCGACGAACTCGACACAATTCTCAGCGAGGATCGCGATTCGATCGCCGGGACTGCCGCTCGACAATAGGTGCCCAGCCCATGCATCAGCTCGCTCGTCAAGCTCAGAAAAGCTGAGCGTTTTCGAGTTGCATGTGACGGCTGTTACCCCATGCGCGTTGGTAGCCGCGGCCGTGAGGATTTCGCCCAGCAACATCTCGTTGACCGCTAGGTCGCGGAAGTAAAAGCGTTCGCGGCTAACTCGACGAGTTCGGCTTGTTCAGCATCATCGAGCACCAGGAACTCTGGTGCGAATGCAACATCAGTTGCATCGTCGGCGGCTTGCCATGCAGTAGAAAAATCTTGGATGTCTGGACCGGGTTCAGACCAACCGAATAGGCCAACCATGTACGGACTCTT
Source organism: Actinomycetota bacterium (assembly GCA_005779395.1). Taxonomy (GTDB): domain Bacteria; phylum Actinomycetota; class Acidimicrobiia; order IMCC26256; family PALSA-610; genus SXJQ01. The sequence continues at coordinate 50,079 of SXJP01000033.1, read as the reverse complement.
TAGCTGTACGGCGATGGCGGGTGCGAGACCAGCGGCGAGGATTGCGCCACCGTGCCGAGCACCGCGGAGTTCACGAAGCGCATTTGCGCAATGAAGGACACGTGCTTTGGCGTCGCTAGGACAACCAAGCGCGCGCCATGCTGCAAATAGTGGGGCGCCTGCCGGGTTTGCCGACTGCACGACCTTTTCCAATAGACCGGCGAGGCGCTCTAGGTCGGCTGAGTCTGCGAGGTGGTCGCGCCCCCACTGGTGCGCGCAAGCTGCGAAGGCACTAGCGGCGGTTTCGACCGGGCCAACCTTCGATGATCGGTCCCAGTAGTCGCGAACTGTGATTGGGTTGAAGAAAATAAAGGCAGCTGCGATCACGTCGGAATCAACGGCGCCTAGTACTCCACCGCGACCGGCCGCATAGAAGTCGAATCCGTCGTAGCCGAGTTCGCCACCTCGAGCGTATGTAACAGCGTCCATCATGAACCGTGCTGGCAGGTAATTCACGAACGGACGTAGTTTCTGCACGGTCTCGAGCGTTGTCATTTGGCCGACGCTAGTGAGAAGTGGCCCGGTGTCTGCGAAACTTGCCAGATCGGTCCGATGAGCCGGTACCGACCGATAAGGAAGACATGACGAACGGTTTCGTGCACCCGGATTTTGGTGGGGTCACAGAGGTGCTCCGTAAGGTCGCCAAACACAAACTCGGTGGCGGCGGTGCTGTCGCCGTGATTCATCGTGGCGAGGTTGTCGTCGATGCGTGGGTCGGGCCGCGAAACCGCGATGGCGATCCTTGGACAGCGAGCACCGTGGCGATGAGTTTCTCGACGACTAAGGGTGTCGTCGCAACTGCAACTCATCGACTGCGAGATAAGGGTCTAATCGATTACGACGTGCCTGTGGCTGAGTATTGGCCTGAGTTTGCAGCAGCAGGCAAGCACAACATCACTGTCCGGCATCTCCTAAATCACTCCGCTGGAATGCACCGTCTGCGCGATGTGATCCCGAACGCGTCGGTGTTACTCGACTGGGACGAAACCTGTAGCGCGATTGCCGCAACTCCAGCCGCATGGGAGCCTGGGACGCGCCATGGCTATCACGCAATTACTTACGGATTTCTTGTAGGCGAAGTTCTGCGGCGCATCACTAGCAAGTCGGTGACAGAAGTAATTCGCGACACGGTTGTCGAACCACTTGGAATCGACCCGCTCGAAATGACGGTTGGCCGCTCACGCGAAACAAGAGGCGACCTAGCGGAGTTGCTCGTCGACTTTTCTTCTGGTGCGATTTCTGAACGCGGTTTTGCTCGTTTATCGAAGTTCTCTCGACTAGAAGCCATGACAGATGCGTTCATGGTCCCTGAGTTCGATCGGTTGTTTCATGCAGATGCGGTTTACGACGCGGAAATGCCTGCGCTGAACGGCTGCTTCACGGCTCGCTCACTTGCGACCATGTACTCGGCGATGATCAACGGGTCAGAGTTCTTGTCCGAGGAAACTCGCCAGATAGCGACTACGCAACAGACAACGCAGCGTGACTCGGTTGTGTTCTTCCCGATGAGATGGCGACTTGGATACCACATGGCAGCAACCCTAAAAGGGGTGTTGCCGCGAGGGTTCGGTCACTTTGGTCTCGGTGGCTCCGGTGCATGGGCCGACCCAGATTCACAACTCGCAGTTGCATTCGTTTGCAATCGCGTAGCCGGCTCACCGTTTGGCGACCAACGGTTCCTCAGGCTCGGAGCGGCTGCACTAAAGGGTGCCAAGAATCGCTAGAGACGCCTAGAGCAAGTTAGAGATTCGTGAAGTATTCGTCGGCGACGGTTTTGCGCAAATGGGCCTGCGATCCCAGTAGCAGGTCGTTGACTTTTGCCCGGCGTAGCAAAAGGTGAGCGTCGCAATCCCATGTGAATCCGACGCCTCCGTGGATCTGGATGCATTCAGCGGTCACGAAGTTGGCGGCCTCTGCCGCTGAACTTTTTGCCATAGCCGCAGCGGTCGACCGGTCTGGCGCATCCACGTCGCTCGCCCAAGCTGCGTACTGCGTTCCGACCTTAGCGAGTTCGAATGCGCGGAGCATGTCGACCGCTTTGTGGCGCGTTACCTGGAACTTGCTAAGCGGCTTATCGAACACGACGCGGGTTTGCGCGTAGTCGATAGCGAGGGTGTTAGCTGCTTCAGCAACCCCAACTAGTTCGGCTGCGAGTGCCACTGCGCCGTCCTCGGCGACTCTTCGCCAAATGGCTGTGTGATCTCCTTCGGGGCCGGTCTTCTCGGCTGGTGTTGAATCGAATTCAACCGAGCCAAACTTACGGGTTACGTCGAGTGTTTCGGATGGGACGGCTTGCGGATTCTTGACCAGAAAACTCTGCAGCCCTTCGCGAGTGCGTGCAGGAACAAGAACCCAGTCGGCACCAACGGCGTCCATGACTAGAGGCTTAGTGCCTTCGAGGCGGTAGTGCCCGCCGCGTCCGGTGGCTCTCACACGAATGTTGTCGATTGGATCGCCGTGGCCCCCTTCGTCGATCGCGACTGTGCCCCGAATAGAACCATCGGCGAGTTGCGCCAACAAGTCAGTGAGACCGAGTCTGCGAGCGGCGATCGTTGCAAAGACGGCGCTCGAAAGAAATGGTCCACAAAAAAGCGCTCGACCGAGTTCTTCGAGCACTACGCAAGCGTCGATCAAGCCAAGACCAAGCCCGCCACATTCTTGCGGGATCAGCAACGAGTGCCATCCCAAGTCTGTGATTCGGTTCCAGAGTGCTGGATCAACGCCGACATCTGTTTCGACGCGTGAGCGCACATAGCTCATCGGAGCCTCGGCTTCGAGGAAAGCCCGAACCGAGGTACGCAGCGCGTCCTGGTCGGCGTTGAAGCTGAAGTCCACGACCTGACGATAGCGTCAGGTATATGGATTTTGCGCTGAGCGACGCTGACCGCACATTCAAAGCGGAACTCGAAGAGTTCCTAGACGCTGAGTTGCCTCCGTTCATCGCAGAGTGGGAGAGAGACGACGCAGCGAATTTCGGTGACGACAACCCGAGTCGCGGCCTCATGGGAGCGATGAAAAAGCGTGCGGCATGGCAGCGCAAACTTAACGAAGGTAGATGGGCCGCGATTCTGTGGCCAGAGATCCACGGCGGCCGCGCTGCGACAGTGAGCCAAAACGTGATTTACACAGAGACAATGGCGCGCTATCGCACTCCGGGTATCTATAACGCGAACGGGATCGTGCAGATCGGTCCATCGATCTACTCGTGGGGTACAGACGACCAAAAAGCGCGGTGGTTGCCATGCATCCTCGATGCGACAGAACATTGGTGCCAAGCGTTTTCCGAACCAGAGGCAGGGAGCGACTTAGCAAATCTTCGCACGACGGCGGTGCTTTCAGACGACGCGACTCATTACGTTGTGAATGGTCAGAAGGTTTGGATCAGCTCAGCGCAGATAGCCAAATGGGGTCTTTGCTTGTTCCGCACGGACCCGACAGCAATAACCCGCGGCAAAAAGCACGAAGGCATCACGACATTCGTCATCGATATGCACACTGAAGGTATCGACATCAGACCCACTCGCGAAATCACAGGCGACTCGATGTTCTGCGAGGTCTCCTTTACCGATGTGAAGATCCCCGTGGGCGACCGCCTCGGCGACGAGGGCATGGGCTGGATGGTGTCGATGGGCGCCCTAGGTCAAGAGCGTGTCGGATCGTCGGCTCAGGCCATATCGATGGCGCAGGAGCTAAAGGCCGTCTTAGAGACCGCGAAGTCTTTAAACCCAGCAGCTTTGGACGACCCAATCATTCGTGACAGAGTTGCGCGACTGCACACTCAGATCGAATTCACGCGGCTACTTATCGCACGGGCGTTGTCGAAGGTATTGAATGGCGAAAAGGGTTGGCCAGAGGTCCCGCTTGCGAAACTGCAGTGGGGCTACATCTCGCTGTCGTTGGCCGAACTTGCACTCGACGTGCTCGGGCCGGTCGGAGCTCTAACGAAGGGAGCGCCAGGCGCGATTGACGGCGGGATATGGGCACGCAACTACGTATGGCAGCGATACACAACAATTGGTGCGGGGCCGACCGAAGTCCAGAAGAACATCATTGCGGATCGTGCGCTCAAACTCGAGCGTTGAGTTAGTTCGTTACGTAGCGGTCGGCGATATCTAACGCAGCGTCGATGACAGCTATTCCGTGGCGAACATCGTCGGCGCTTGTGTTTAGTGGCGGCGTCACCTGGATGCGATTGAAGTGCACGAAAGGCCAAACCCCATTGGCTTTGCACTCAGCGACAACTTCAAGCATCGGCTTCGCTGCATCGCCCGAAGCATTGAACGGAACGAACATTTCGCGAGTCTCTGTGTTTCGGATCAGTTCGATCGCCCAGAAAGCACCGATACCGCGCACATCGCCGACCGACGGGTGCTTGGCTTTCAGTGCCTCGAGTTCTGGTTTGAATACATCGGCTGCGAGCATCTTGACGTGGTCGAGGATGCCCTCTTCTTCGAAGATATTGATGCTCGCCACAACCGAACCACACGCAAGTGCATGCCCGCTATATGTAAGTCCCCCTGGGTAGGCACGTTTATTAAACGTGTCGGATATTCGTCGCGAAATCACGACCCCGCCGACTGGCACGTAACCAGAGTTAGAGCCCTTAGCGAACGCGATCAGGTCGGGGACAACGTCGAATGCGTTGACGGCAAACCATTCACCGCAACGTCCGAAACCAGCCATCACCTCGTCGCAGATCATGATGATTCCATGACGATCGCAGAGGTCGCGGATACCTTGCAGGTAGCCGGGCGGCGGGATGAGGATTCCGTTGGTTCCTACGACTGTCTCGATAAGGATCGCGGCGATAGATGTAGCGCCTTCGAGCATGATGGTCTCATCGAGATGCTTGAGCGCGCGCTCTGATTCTTCGACCTCGTTAGTCGCGCTGAACGGTGATCTATACAGGTACGGGCCGTGGAAGTGCACCACGCCCCCGACAGTTGGTTCGTTAGGCCAGCGACGCGGGTCTCCTGTGAATGCGATGGCGCCACTAGTGCTGCCGTGATAGCTGCGGTACATCGTTAGAACTTTTTGGCGGCCGGTGTGAAGCCGTGCCATGCGAACCGCGTTCTCGGTTGCTTCTGCGCCACCATTCGTAAAAAACACCATGTCGAGATCGCCCGGTGCGCGCTCTGCGATTAGGCGAGCCGCTTCGCTTCGTGCCTCGACCGCGAACCCGGGCGCGATCATGCACATCTTCGCAGCTTGCTCCTGGATCGCGGCGACGAGTTTCGGGTGCTGGTGGCCGAGGTTGAGGTTGACTAGTTGGCTTGCGAAGTCGAGGTAACGCTTGCCGTCGTAGTCCCAGAACCAAGAACCTGACCCACCAGCGATAGCGACAGGATCAATCAGCGACTGCGCGGACCATGAATGAAAGACATGAGCGCTGTCGTACTTCTTGATTTCGGCCTTGTCCATATTGCTGGTCCTTTGCATCGGGTACTAACGATTTTGTGGGAATCCGAGATCGATCTGGCTACTCGCGGGATCTGGCCACCTGCTGGTGACGACCTTCGTTCGTGTGTAGAAGTGAATGCCTTCGGGACCGTACATGTGCGAGTCGCCAAACATCGAGGCCTTCCAGCCACCGAAGCTGTAATACGCGACTGGGACTGGAATCGGCACATTGACGCCAACCATGCCGACCTTGACGTCAAGCTGGAACGTCCGTGCTGCGCCGCCGTCACGAGTGAATATCGCGACGCCGTTGCCGTACTCACTCGTATTTACCAAATGCAGAGCATCGTCGTAAGTCGCGGCGCGAACTACCGAGAGGACAGGACCAAATATTTCGTCGCGGTAACAGGACATCTCAGGACTGACGTGATCTAGCAGGGAGAGACCGAGGAAGTACCCGTCTCCATCAACCTGGAGATCACGACCATCGGCGACGACTGTTGCACCCTCACTCGCTCCAGCAGCGATGTATCCGGCGACCTTGTCGCGATGTTCGCGTGAAATCAGCGGTCCCATTTCTGCGTCGGGATCTGTGCCTGGTCCGATCTTGACCTTTTCGATTCGTGCTGCGATCGCATCTACGAGTGGGCCAGCGATATCGCCGACGGGAACAACCACTGAGATAGCCATGCACCGCTCGCCAGCGGAACCGTAGGCCGCGCTGATAGCTGCGTCGGCTGCCATATCGAGATCGGCATCTGGGAGAACGACCATGTGGTTCTTTGCTCCACCTAGCGCCTGAACACGTTTGCCGTGTGCGGTACCCCGCTCGTACACATAGCGGGCGATTGGGGTGGACCCGACGAAACTCACTGCCTGAATATCAGCATGTTCGAGTATGCGATCGACAGCGATCTTGTCGCCATGAACGACATTGAAAACGCCGGGCGGCAATCCTGCCTCTGCGAGAAGTTCCGCGAGGAACAGCGCCGCCGACGGGTCCTTCTCTGATGGCTTCAATATGAAGGTGTTGCCGCAGGCAATTGCGTTTGCAAACATCCACATAGGAACCATTGCAGGAAAGTTGAATGGCGTGATGCCCGCAACTACACCTAACGGCTGTAGTAAGGAGTACACATCGACACCCGACGCTGCCTGCTCGCTGTGACCGCCTTTGAGCAAGTTAGGAATACCACACGCAAATTCGATATTTTCGAGACCGCGGGCGACTTCGCCGGCAGCATCAGACGGAACCTTGCCGTGTTCGCGTGAAATGAGCAGTGCGAGTTCGTCGCGACGGGCTGCGACTAGTTCGCGAACCTTGAAGAGGATTTCAGCGCGGCGACTCAGGCTGGTCGTCCGCCAGGAACTGAAGGTCTGCGCGGAGTTAGCGACTGCGCGATCGACTTCTTCTACAGTCGCAAGTGGCACCTGCGCCCACTGTTGGCCGGTAGCCGGATTGAACACAGGCGCGAAGCGATCCGATGTTCCAGCGACGTACGCGCCATCGATCCAATGTTTGAGTTGCTCCATTTGTTCATCGTAGATGGAGCGGTAAGCGGGCTATCAGTCGGACTCGACACGACCCGCTCTGCGACCCAGGAACTACGGTGATCCGCCATGCATGCGCCAGCGTCGTCAACGACTTACGTCGACTTCAACCGAGCGGCGTGGAGTGGACTGCGTGCCAACACGCCGCTCACCCTCACCGAAACAGAACTCAACGACTTGCGCGGGATTAACGAGCCTGTGGCGCTTGACGAAGTAGCCGGGATTTACTTACCGCTGTCGAGGTTGTTGAATCTTCGAATTGCTGCAAGCCAACATCTTGCCGACGCCACAACGGCTTTCCTCGGGACGCTCGCACCGAAGGCTCCGTTCATTATCGGTCTCGCTGGCAGCGTCGCGGTTGGCAAGAGCACGATCTCTCGAGTGATGTGCTCGCTGCTTAGGCGTTGGCCGAATCACCCGAACGTTGAACTCATCACAACAGATGGCTTCTTGCATCCGAACGCCTGGCTCGAAGAACGCGACCTGATGAGTCGCAAAGGCTTTCCAGAGAGTTACGACCTCGGACGACTAATCGCTTTTCTGACCGAACTCAAGTCTGGAGCACCAGAAGTTCGAGCGCCGGTCTATTCGCACGTTGTCTACGACGTCGTTCCCGACGCTGAGATCATCGTTCGGCAACCAGACATCGTCGTGGTTGAGGGCTTGAACGTGTTGCAAGTAGCGGCACTGCGTGACGAAGCAGACGCGCTCCCGTTCGTCAGCGACTTCTTCGATTTCTCGATCTACGTAGATGCCGATGTCGTAGATATCAAGCGCTGGTATATCGAGCGGTTTCTAGCTCTGCGTGCCGCAGCGTTCACAGACGACAACAGTTTTTTCCACCACTTCGCGCGGCTGTCGGACGATCACGCGACCGCTGTCGCGGTCTCGATCTGGGATTCAATCAATGGTGTCAACCTCGCCGAAAACATCGCACCTACACGATCACGCGCCGATCTTGTATTAGAGAAGGGCCCAGATCACTCGGTGCAACGCGTCAGACTGCGTAGGCAGTAACTACTGAGTTGCGGCCGTCTCTTCGGGTCGGATGCCGCGCAAGCCGAACCAGGCGAATTCTGCTAGCCAGCGACTGAGTTCCTCAGCATCGTGGAGTACGCCGCCGTCGGCGAGGCCACGCCTGCTGGTCGCTTCAGCGAGGCCGACGATCGCGTTTGCGATCACCGATCGATGCACAGTCGGGAGCTTGATGTCGATCAGAGGCACGACGGCATCGACTGCATCGCTCAAGATCTGGTCGATGATTGAAGCGAACTCAGGGTCGTTGCGCATCGTTGCGCTGAAAAGCAGACGGAAGCCCGCAGGGTTGTATGTGACCCAATGAAAGTAGGCCATGAAGCCGCGCTCTACGCGTTCTCGCCCAAGGCTTGTCGAACTCGTCGCGCTTCGCAGGTCGGCTAGGAGATGCGAGCCTTCCCTGCCGAGTGCTTCGATATACAGAGCGCGCTTAGAAGCGAAGTGTTGGTACAAGACAGGCTTCGTGACCCCAGCAGCAGATGCGAGGTCCTGCATCGAGGTCTTGTGAAACCCGCGGTCGGCGAACATCTCACTAGCGACACCGAGCAACTGCGTGCGTCTTTGTTCACCAGGCATCCGCATTAGGCGCAGACAATACCTGCGAACTTGCGGAGGAGTCGTCAGGACTTGGTGGCTCTAAACGCTCGACTTCATGATCATCGTGAATCGGTCTACGTGGCCAAAGTTGATGGCGAACTGCTCGCTCAGCGAATCGTGCTCGGCAGCCGTGAACGGTAGGTCCGACGCAGCTGCGTATTCGCGAATCTCATCGACATTGATAAACGTTGGCAGCACAGATGCAAACGCAGGGTTCGAGAGAATGCCGCTGACTGCAGCCTGACCGATGGTTCTGTAGGTCTCTGGCGCCCAAAGGAAATTGATTGAGTCGGCCTTTTCGAAGTTGTCGAGCATGTTGTCGTGGTTGCGATGGGCTCGGTGGTCGCCCTTTGGGAACCGCGTCTCGGGGGTGACCTTGCCAGACAGCGTGTCGCTTGCGTGTGGTACTCGAGAGATCAGTGAGCACTCGGCATTCTTGACTCGGTCGCGATCTGCGAACGTGATACCTGGCTCTTGTTCGATGATGTTGAATACGGTTTGTAACGTGCAGATAGGACGATTGTCGATAGCGCGATTGCCTTCCTCTATCCATCCGATGGCCGGTCCGAGAGCCACGCCGAGTTCGCGGATTTTTCCTTCGTCGCGGAGCGCTTCGAGTTCGGCCCATAGGTCATCGGCGAGAATGGCATCCATGCGAGTGTTGTGAAGTTGGTAAAGGTCAATGTGCTCGATACCCATGCGTTGCAGTGACTCGTCGCACTGGGTCCGAACAGCGGCTGGCGAGAAATCTTGTGGATGCTCGCGTTGCCCGGCTGGTCGTGGCTTGCTCGTGTCGTAGCCACACTTTGTAGTCAACACGATCTCGTCACGTCTCGTAGCGAGGACGTCTCGGAGTATCAGTTCACCGAGCGCATTGTCGCCGTACACAGGAGCGGTGTCGATGAAGTTGATGCCACAGTCGAGCGCCGTCTTGATCATGTCGTCTGGGTCGTCGCACCGTCCCCACCAGTCACTCGCGAGTGACCATGTGCCGAGACCAACTTCAGAGACGCTTAGGTCCGTGTTGCCAAGTTTCCGAAATCGCATGGTTCTGAGGCTACGACCCACCTGCGTATCGGCGACGAGTCGGGCAATAGATCGTGACTAAAGGCCCGGGTCTTCGCGCTCCGCCTTGGCAATGCCGTAGCTGAGCACGATGGGTATCGGCAGGACTACGAAGGACCCGATGAGACCACCGGTAGCGATCGTTACCGCCCACTGGTCGAAATCGGTGATTACGGCTGCGGCGAACCCCGCGATAGCAATAAGAAGGCAGAGGTAACCGAAGTTTTTCGACTTCTTCACGATCGCTCGGTACTTAGCGCGGCGAGACACGACAGGGTCCTGTTCTCGTTCAAAGTTGGTCATGTGGACTCCGGTGCGATGCGTGCCTGCCAACGGATGGTCTTGTCTAGTCCTGCATCTGCTGCGATCTCGGAGCGTCCTTCGAGCACATCGAGCACTGCGAGAAAGTCTCGCACTTCGGCCACGTCATGGACTCGGAGGACACATGCTGGCGCCGATCGAATTGTGACTGAGATAGCGGCAAGTGTTGCGGCGAGACGCGCCTTCGGTTCTCTGCCCGTAATCACACCGAGAAAATCCTTACGTGACAACGCCATCAGCAATGGCCGACCGAGGGCCACAACTGATTCGAGTTCGCGGATGACCGAAACTGTTTGGGCTGCGGTCTTAGCAAAGTCGGGTCCTGGGTCGAGGATGATTTGTTCTCTAGAGATTCCTAGCTTTACTAACGATTCGAGTCGTCGTTCGAGAAACGAAACGACATCGGCAGTCACGCCCCCACCCTCTTGGTACAGCGCGCGAGCGTCTTCGCGAGTCTTTGGTCGCCAACGCGTGTGCATCAAGACGAACCCTGCGCCGTGTCTCGCCACGACGTCACCTAGGCCTGGGTCGAGAACGCCGGAAATATCGTTGATGATGTCTGCGCCTGCGCGGAGGGCAGCATCGGCTACGTCAGGCCTATATGTATCGACTGAGATGATGCAATCGGAATGAGCGCGTACACCCGCCACTACTGGCACGAGACGGTCAATCTCTTCGGCAACAGAGATTTCGGGGACTCCGGTGATTGCCGACTGTCCGCCTATATCGAGCAGATGTGCGCCTAGCGAAATGAGTTCGAGACATCGATCGATTTGCGAAGCGCTCCCTGCAAGCTCGCCACCGTCGCTGAAAGAGTCAGGTGTTGCATTGACGACTCCCATGATCAGGGGTCGGTCGATCTCGATTGTCCGGTCCCCAAATGAAAACATCATGGTGTCGCCATGTGTATCACTGAACCGATTCGTGCAGGCAGATCGTTGATTGCGAATGAGACTTTGGCTTTGCGCGCTGTGGCTTCGAGATGCTGCATCTTTTTCGTCTCGGACTGAGCCAAGAACTTTACGAGCCACTTGGGTTCATCTAATGGCAGGACACGAATCCCGCCCGCAGTCAATTCGGCTAGTGCCGGATAGTTATTCGAGATGCAAGCCCTGCGGTGGGCGACCGCCTCAAAGACAATGTCGCCGAAGCAGTCCCAACTTGGTGGGAAAATAACTGCGTCGCATGCTGCATAGGCATCGGCTGCAGATTCTGCTTCGCCGACTGTTACCTCGACATCGCACGCAGCCAACAGCTTGGCAAACATCTTGGCGTATGACTCTTCAACCGGGCCTTTGATCCAGAGCCGTACCGGACGATTGCGGATGAACTTCGCAATCTCGTTTACATAACGAACCGACCCCGCGAAGTTTTTCGATGCCGTTGCACGCGTCGGTTGCAACAACACGATGTCATCGACTCCAAAACCCATGTGTGCCCGAGCCTTGGAGCGGTCTCCGAGTGTTGGATCGAGTTCGAATGCGTCGTGAATCGTTGTCACGTTGGCATAACCGCGGGCCTCTAGTTCACGTCGGCTCCGCAAGTTCGTAGTTGCATGTATCGCCGAACGGAGATTCTTTAGTAGCGGATAAGCGGACGACTCTTCGAGGCGTAATTGCCAGGGGAGGTCGCGGTGACGCACAATGATTTGGCCCTCATAGCCTTCGAGAAATGCCAATATCGATTGCAACCCAGAGGCTAGTCCTGCGGGGTCATGGATAACCACGAGCGAAGATTCGAGTGGAGTTGCTGCTTCGGGTATGCGGTCCGCTTCAAATTGCTCGACCGAGTATCCGAGTACACCGAGGGCGAGTGTCCATGAGCGCTGATCGAGGTCCGATCTTGGCGAAAAAAGAGTTGCGGAGAGCGCCATCGCGATCGGACCCTAACTGGGCGACACCGTGTCTTTACGACAGATGGACTATGCGCCGATTTGTCGCGTCGAGCGTCGCACGAACGACAGCGGCAGGCTCATCGTGTGCCGTTACTACTGCAGAACCCGCGACTATCTGCTCACTAGGTGGAGCGACGAAGACTGCCGTCACTATGGCGACATCCTGGCCACCGACGCGCACTATTTGGGCGGCTTCGATATCGATGCACTCAGCGATTGGTTCGAGTTGGCGCAAAGCATCGACTGTGGCAGAGGCCACGAGGCGAGAACGTGCAGACGAAGCAATTGAGCCTTCGACGAGCCCGACAACCGACACGCCAGCGCGAGCTAGACCGACCTTTGCCCGGCAGCGCAACCCAGCGACTTCGGCTGTAACAGAATCGATAGTGACCCTCGGGGACGTCTTGCCCGGTTCGACAACCGGACCGACAGCGAGGTCGCCATTGAGTTGGACTACCGACACGATTCGCCTGTCGAGTTCGACTCCGAATGAGGCGAGAGCCACAGAACAGACATCCCGAACAATCTGCTTTGGGTGCTTAGTTGAGTCAGCGACGATGTGAACCTCTGAGACCTCGCCGTCGCTACCGGTGACAATGCGGGCGATTTCGACTTCTGGCAAGCGGACGAGTTCGGTCTCGATTTCGATGACTTCGGTTTCGTCCATGCTGACCTCCGGCACGCTTGGCGGGGCTAACCGCCGTTTGGTAATTATCACGCTGTGCGTTCGCAGACCTTACCCCTGACGCGAACAGCGCGTTATCGATGCCTAAAAGGTACATATCGGGTCTTGTATGGGGCCTGTTCAGGGATGAAACTGCTGTGGTAGGTGTCATCTGTTGTTAACTGTGTTGCTCATGTGAAAGTTGGAGGTGCTGACGGCAAGGCCCGGAGGTCGCAAAAGTCCCAAAAAGAGCGAAGCGTCGCTCGCCGCGAATAGCGAAGTCGGCGAGACGAAACTACGAATTGGGGGAATCGACCATGACTAACAAGATCCTTGCCCGCGCCGCAGTTGCTGCGACGGGCCTGATGGCATTGCTGCTCGCCGGCGGTGCGAACTACAAGCGCTGATGCGCAAACAATAAGCAAGAAGCGAACTTCGGGCCTCGCCGTCAGCACCTCGAACCAGTAAGCCGGACTCAATTGAAAGCACACCCATGACAGCCTTCCCACGAACACTGCGCTTGTACTCAGCAGGCCTTGCCCTTGTGGTTGTGGTGCTAGCCGCATTGATCGGGACAGGTACGGAATTCCCGGCTTGGGAAGCCACTGTTGTTTTTGCAGTCCTAATCATTTTCAGCGAGCAAAGCCAAGTGACACTGCCGAACGGTGGAGCGATTACGCCGGGCCTGCTGGTCGGCGTTGCGGCAATCGTTGTGAGCGGCGAAACAAATTCCCTTCTCGGCCCACTCATCGTTGGGGTCGCTGCTGGTCTCTATATCCCGTATCTGAAGCGCGGTAGTCGCGGTTTCATAATCCTGAACTCTGCCATAGTCGCGATTTCTTATGTCGCGTCCGCCCTAGTCGAAGCCCCACTGCACAACGCGATTCGCGACTCGGCGACCCTTGGCGCATTGTCAGCAATTCCGATCGCCCTTGTATGCGTAAGTGTCGGCGCTCTTTTGGTCTCGGTTTCTTACTGGGTCGAAGAGCGCAGACCGATCAAGGCTGGGTTCGCTCAACTCGCGATGACGTTCCCGCAGAGCGTGCCCTTCGCAATCTTTGGGGTATTTCTCGGTCGCCTATATCTCGACCTGGGTTGGCCAGTCGCGATTTTGTTCTTCGTCCCAATCTTGCTTGCCCGCGACCTATTCGCTAGCTATCTAGAACTCAAGGCGGCCAACGAAGCGACAGTCGAGATTCTGGTCCGAGCGCTAGAAGCCAAAGACGGTTACACGGCAGGCCACGCCGGACGCGTCGCGAAATACGCCCAGTACGCCGGCAAAGAACTCGGGCTTGCACCATGGCGGCTTGAACGTCTGAGAGTCGCAGCTTTGATGCACGACATTGGCAAACTCGTCGTGCCTAACCACCTGCTCAACAAGCCAGGCAAACTGACCCCAGAAGAATTCGCTCGCGTCCGAATGCACGAAGACGTCTCAGTGCAGATGCTTACTTCGATCGATTTTCTTGCGCCAGTTGCTCCAAGCGCGAGCGGTCAGCACAGTAAGTACATCGACGACGATCCGCGCCACCCGATAGAACCGTTCATAGTCGCGGTTGCAGATGCCTACGACGCGATGACGTCCACGCGCAGTTATCGACGCGCCCTCAGTCAAGAGGTCGCTTTCGGCGAACTGCGCGATAAGTCCGGGACACAATTCCACCCTCGCTGCGTCGAAGCTCTTGTCGCTGCGCTCGAAGCGAAACGGGAAGTCCATGGCGACGGCTTCGAGGACCAGATAGAACACTTCGAAGTGGCACCGCCCGTCGCTGGACTTGGTAGCGCCGGACTAGGCGACCTGCTCGCGCCTGAGCGAGTCGATCCGCGTACGCGAAGAAACGAAGTCGCATGAGTCGTTTGCGCCACGACCTTCCAATCACGGCTGTGTTGTCGCTAGTTGTAGCTATTGGGCTAAGCCTCGTTGGCGCTTCGCGGTCATTGGTTGACGCTTCCTTGTTAGTGGGGGCCGTTGCTCTCGGCGACCGGTTTGTCTTGCGGCTCGGGGACGTCACAGGCATCCCGTTGATGTACGCGCCATTGATGGTGATCACTGCTGGCTTCAATACCCAGTTTGGGGTGGCTATTTGGGTAGTGACGATCGCGCTGAACACCGTGTTGTCATGGCCTGACCCGTTGCGAATCGAAAAGTTGCGTGCGTCGTTGCTCACCGTGCTTGGTGGCGTAGCGGTCATGTCCACATACCAACTCGTGTCAGTTCTATTCGGCCAGAAAGAGTCGATGACTCAATCGCTAGTCGCTCTAGGGGCAAGCGCTGCGATGATCGTCGTTTCGGAGGAAGCGACTCGGCGACGCTCGCATTGCGGAAGTTCGGTAACCGGTAGGGGAGTTCGCGCCTGGTCGGCGCTTTTAGCTAGCGGCGCGTTAATGGCGCTCGGCTACAGGGGTATAGATGGGCGAGGCGGCTCTGGACTCTGGAGCGTCGCACTCTTTTCAATCCCATTGCTGGCAACTTGGTATTCCTTCGAGCGACTAGAGACAGCATCGCGAACTCACAGACAGACCTTGCGGGCGCTATCGATGGCCACGGAACTTGGAGGGTTTGTTTCTCACGGGCACGGCCAGCGGGTCGCTGAGCTATGCGAGCGCATCGCTGCCGAAGTGGGGCTTGGCGAGACAGAAACCGAAGGTGTAATAGCTGCCGCATACCTACATCACCTAGGAGCAGTCACGCTTGACAACCCACCAAGTGAGACCGATCCTGGCTTTGCGAGTCAGATCGCTGCGGTCACTTCAGAGATGCTGCGAGATATTCCAGCCTTGCGCGCCGCTAGCCAGGTCGTGTCAGGCCAGGGTCGCTACTCGCGCGATCTCAAGGGATCGAGAACAGACCGCATGGCGAGTCAGGTGCTGAAAGTCTCTAGCGATTTTGATGATCTCGTTGCAGGTGACGCTTCACGCTCGCGACTGGCGCTTGAGACCCTGTATTCCAGCCCCGGATATGTGTATAACCGTCGCGTCCTCGAAGCCCTCGAGGTCGTTGTTGGTGCTCGCTGAGACGGCGTTTCCATATGAACTCCAATACTCGTCAGTGGCGCAGCGCCCGACGAGTGGACTTGCCCGAAACGCCAATGCCGATGGATGCCTGCTCTTGGCACTTCGGCGGAGCACGGCTAGTTCTTCTATAACTCCTGCCACGGTTGGAGACGGTGGTCGCGCAGCTAGGTCTTGATCCCCTGTGTCGACAGTGATTTCTTCAACGCGGTTTGGAGGTTCTTGATCTAACTGTGGAAGATCGATTGGCGCGTCGTGTGTCGGATCTGCGGCATCCGTCGGACGCGAGTCTGCACGACGCTTCGAGCGGCGATGTTTGCGACTCGCGTGAAATGCAGCATTGATTAGTCCGGCCGCCATGATCAGATCTCCGAAACTAATTACCTCTTCGATGTCACGGATCACGATGATGTCGGTGAGAAATATCGCGTCGTCAGCGCTTGTTTGCGGATGATGCTTGATACTCGAACTGATACCACCAGAGGTCTGCCAATCGACTGGAACATCGACTGCCATTCCTTCATTGATAACGATCGCCGCGAAATTTGCGGCAACACCAATTGCTACAACGGCCATTCCTTTTTGGAGAACATTGCGCATGGCGAAACTGCCAACTAGCACGTAGCTAGCGACGAGCATCCCGTAGCCAACCTGGTGAGTGCCCGACGCCGGTGTGTCGAAAAGCTCGATGAATCCTTGCAGGGCAAGCCCTATGAACAACATCGATCCCCACCGCCACTGGCGAGTAAGAAGCCTGCGGTAGCTACCGCGCGTTAAAAGCGGAACTAGCAGTGCGGCGACGGCGACTAGGAGAAAAAACCGGCTCACGGCGCGGAATCCTAAATGTGAAAATCTTGCCTGTCGCGGACCCTCGCCAACATATTGAGCGCGTTCGACTTACGATGCACCGATGCCAACGAACGAGGTCAGCACACGGATCAAAGACGGCATCGCAACGGTCATGATCGACCGCCCCGAGCGTCGAAATGCAATGAATTTTGGAGTCATGGCTGGCCTTCGCGACGCGCTCGACGCCCTACGGTCAGACGACTCGGTGCGTGTCGTCGTCATCACCGGCGCCGGTGATAAGGCTTTTTGTGCTGGTGCTGATCTTGGGGGCATCGCCGATAACGCGTCGCCAGCAGAGGTACACGAAGCGCGAGGAGCATTGGCCGATGTTTTCCGCAATTTTGATCGCCTCGGCAAACCGTCTATTGCTCGCGTCCGCGGGTACGCCCTAGCTGGCGGTTTCGGTCTGGCGTGCGCATGCGACATTGTGGTCGCGGCTGACGATGCGGTCTTTGGTACTCCCGAGGTCGACATCGGGTTGTGGCCATACATGATCACAGTTCCGCTGCTTCGGTCGATGCCACCGAAAGTCGTCCTCGAACTAATGATGACCGGTCGCAGGGTCAGCGCACCTGAGGCGTTGCGCATTGGTTTCGTGAACCGGGTAGTCGCGCCATCGGATCTCGATACAACTGTTGCTGAGTACTGCAATATTTTCGCAGCGAAGTCTCAGCTAGTGCTTCGACGCGGGCGTGACTCGTTTTATCGAACACTTGATATCCCGGATTCCGACGATGCGCTCGCGTACTTACATTCGATGTTGAGCCTGCACACCACTACGAACGATGCTCTAGAAGGCATCGCTGCGTTCTCTGAGAAACGTCAACCCCGTTGGACGAATAGTTGACGGTCAGTCGCCGTAGCGGGCGACTCGGTTGACTGCTGCACCGATACGCTCACACCATGATCCGTTTTGAAGAGCGTGGGCGAGTAGCCGTCATCACTATCGATCGTCAAGAGCGACGGAACGCTCTGAATGGCGAACTTTGCGAAGACCTAACGGCGAAGCTGAACGCCAGCCACGAAATGCGCGCAGTCGTAATCACAGGTGCTGGTTCGGCCTTTTGTTCAGGCGCCGATCTTGTTACCCGCTTTGGCACAGGTACCCAAGATCACGGCGGCGACACGTTCCGCCCAGCATTTGAAATTGCGCTCGACGCGATCGGCGCTCACCCATCACCTGTGATTGCCGCAATCAATGGCCCGGCAGTTGGCGCAGGAATGCAGCTTGCTGTGGCATGCGATTTACGCGTAGCGGACCTCGGAGCGCGTCTCGCGATTCCAGCCGGGCGCCTCGGAATTGTGCTGTCACCAAAGAATATTTGGAGGCTCGCGTCGCTCGTTGGGCATGGCGTTGCGAGCGACATGCTGCTAGTCGGGAGAACAGTCACGGCCGAAGAGGGCGAACACATTGGCCTTGTTTCGCGGGTCGTAGATGACGCGCTTGGCGCGGCGTTGGCGATCGCCGGTGAGATCGCTGCGTTTGCGCCACTTACCGTTCAAGGCCACAAGCGGGCACTTCAGCTGATTCTCGGAGCGACTGCGCTAGGTGACCATGCTCGAAACGAAATCTCTGCGATTGAAACCGCGGCGTTCGCTTCGCGCGATTTGCAAGAGGGCATGGCTGCGTTTGCCGATAAACGCAATCCTGAGTTCGAAGGACGCTGAAGCCGACTCTCGGTCAGTAGCCAGCGGGCAGTGCGCGCTCGAGAAAGTAATAAGCGCCGCTCAACGCGATGCCAAACGGTAGGACGCCGACAAGCCATGTCGCCGGGTGGCGGTAGCGACGGTACCCCCACCACCACAACAGACCGATGGCGGCCGCGATGGTTGCCCAGACGGCAGCCGGGCCGCGGCTCCCGGCATCTCCAGCTAGCCCGGAACGCAACGCTTCTTCAGAAGCAGATACTTCCTGTGACGGGTCGGTGTCTTCGCCTGGAATCTCTTTGACTTGATCGGGTAGTTGCGACGGATCAAATTTTGCTGGCGCGTCGCTACGCTCGAAACGCAATCGAGCTTTTACGACGTACCGCTGGCGTGCCGATCGCTTTGGGTGGCAGCTCGTAAGAGTGAGTTCTACAGCGCCTTCCTTACTTGGTTTTTTTGCACAGTTTGACGGCTTATCCGCTACCCAGGTGTCTTGTGGGGAAACGATGCATGAGTCGTAGACTTCGTAGGTGAAGTCGCCCCAGTAGGTCGCGATCTTGATCACGTCGCCCTTGCTGAGTTCATCGATTCGGTTGAACGGAGCACCGTTCGTTGTGCGGTGGCCAGCGATGGCGGCGTTGCCGACCTGCCCTGGATGTGGCGTGGCCAGATAGTGGCCCGGCCCTTTGTGGAGATCGTTCTTGGTGGTGCCTTGGACAAACGTCCAGTTGCTTCCGATTTTTGGGATCGAGATCTGTCCAATCGGCGAACCTTGCTCGATTATCGGGAGTTCGATCGTGACGGCTCCATTGGGGGAGCTTGTTGTGGTCGCTCCACCGGGGATAGATGTCGTGACCGACGGCGCTTTTGTGGTGGTGGTCGATCGATACTCCTGTAGTGCTGCTTCGAAGTCGCTTTCTAGCTTGTTTTGCTGCCGCGCTGTGAACACCCCAGTGCCCCACAAGCCGTAGGCAACGAAAAGCAGAACCAATATGCCTGTGGTCATCAGTGCGCGCCCCAACCCACCAGCGAAGCGCCGAAGCCCACTTTTCACTCCAGCAGGCTATCGGCCTTTTCGGCGCAACTTCGGGCCGATTCCTAAACTCGAACCGACGCTCCGAGACCCGATGGAGGATTGCGTTGTCCGTAGTCCGTCTTCGTAACGCAGTGTGCCTCCTCGGACGTTTTCCCGCACTCGCAGGCGCTGACCTCGACGTGAGAGCTGGCGAGATCGTTTGGCTTTCTGGACCGAACGGCGCTGGGAAAACGACCTTGCTGAAACTGCTCGCTGGCTTACTGCAATTGCACAGAGGGACCGCGACTGTTCTTGGAATTGACCTTGCGATCGATCGGCACACGCATCGCAGTTCGTTGGCTTTCGCTGGCCACGACACATTCGCGTACGACGACCTGTCCGTCTCTGAAAACCTTGGTTTTGCTGCGCGTGCCGTCGGTGCCTCGCAGGACGCGGCGGCTAACGCAGCCACTCACTTTGGCCTTGATGACCTCGCTGCTGTCACACACGCGAATCTGTCTGCGGGACAACGCAAACGCCTCGCTCTGGCAATGGCATTTGCTCGGGATGCCGACCTCATCTTGCTCGACGAGCCACACGCTGGCCTCGACCTGAGTGGACGAGAGTTGCTCGACGCAGAGCTAGTTCGCGCTGCGACTGCCGGGCGTACCGTGATCTATTCGTCCCATGAGACAGACAGAGCCGTGGGCCTGAATGCGCGGACGGTGCGAATCGTGGGCGGCCTCGCGTTTCAAGATGCACTTGCGGAGCAAAGCGAATGAGTCTCGCTTCCGACGCCGTGCTCATCGCGAAGAAAGACATGAGAATCGAAATGCGTTCTCGAATCGTTTTCGCGCAGGTCCTTCCGTTTGGTGGCATTGTCTTGTTGCTATTTGCCTTCGCGTTAGACACCGATCGAGGCGTGTTGCCGATAGTTGCGCCCGGCCTATTCTGGGTGACAGTCACTCTTTCTGCCTTGCTAGCGGTTAGCCGTAGTTTCGCGATCGAGGCTGAGCACGGAGCGTTGTATGCGCTCCGGTTGTCCGGGCTCGATGGTGCTGCGATCTTTCTAGGCAAGGCGGCAGCGATTGTCTTGCAATTGCTCGTCCTAGAAGTCGTACTCGCGACTGGCGTTTTCGTGTTGTACGACGTGCATGTCCCGGGAGAAGCAGTCCTCGCTGTCGCGTCTGTAGCAGTTGCTGCCACGGTGGCGATCGCCGCGATAGGAACGGTTTATGGTGTGTTAGTAGCCGGTATCAGAGCGCGCGAAACGTTGGTGCCGTTACTTGTTCTGCCCGCAGTCACGCCGTTGCTCCTCGCTGCTTCTCGTTCGTTTGAGTACGCAATCGACAATGACCTCTCTACATCGTTACGGTGGGGTTCACTTGTAGGAGTAATCGCGTCGGTGTGCGTGATGGTCGGGGTTGTCGCCTTCGGGCCGTTGCTGGAGGAATCGTGATTGCATCTTGGTTGTGGCGTCGCTGGTTTGGGATACTGACGCTGAAGGCGCTTGTCGCACTTGCTGTGTTCGGTCTCGTGGTCGCGCCACCAGATAGCGAGCAGGGCGATGCCGCGCGCCTCCTCTATGTGCATGTACCGGCAGCATGGATCGCGTACTTGGCATTTTTTGTCACGGCACTAGCGAGCGCGCTGTACTTGTGGCCGCGGACACGCAACGACTCATGGGACCACCTAGCTGGCGCATCCGCAGAGTTTGGTGTGCTGTGCACCGGCCTGACCTTGTTCCTAGGGTCGGTGTGGGGCAAACCGATATGGGGAACGTGGTGGCAGTGGGAGGCTCGGCTCACAACCACTGCGGTTCTCTTGTTCTTGTACCTCGGTTATCTCGCGCTTCGTCGGCTAGGTGGGGTCAGTTCACAACGTCGCAACGCCATCGCGGCGCTGATCGCATTCATCGATGTCCCGATCGTGCACTTCTCCGTTAGTTGGTGGACGTCCTTGCATCAACAAGGCAGCGTCTTTAACGACAAGATGGACGTGACCATTAACGATGGCCGTATGGCATTTACATTGTGGCTCGGCGCAGGAGCTTTCACGTTGTTGTTCGCTTGGTGTTGCTTAGGTCGAATGCGACTACTTGGAATCGAGTCCAAGAATTCTGAACTCGAATTAGAGGCGGCTATCGCGCAGAGGACTGGGGTGCCGTCCTGATGGATCACAACTGGGGATACGTCGCTGTCGGATACGTCGGCACCTTAGCTGTGCTGGGCACATATTGCGCAGTGCTCATTTCAAAGCTCCGCAAGGCGCCGACCGAAAAACATGAGCAGCGATGAAGCGCGGTCGTTGGATAGTTGCGGCGGTTGTCTGTGTCGGAGCGATCGTATTCATGTTGACCCAACTCGGATCAAACCTTGACTTCTACCGGCCAGTTTCGGAAGCTGTCGCAACGCGCGAAAGGCAAGGATCAAAGGAGTTTCGGATTGGTGGAGTGATCAAGCCGCACACGCTTGAGCAGCAATCGTCAGCGACTCGGTTCGACCTGACAGACGGAGATGCGACAGTCCCTGTCACTCTCAATCGCACACCGCATGAGATTGTCGCGAAGAATCCAGATGCATGTATCCCGATCGTTGTACGGGGTCACTGGGACGGCGAAACATTTGTGGGGACCGAACTGATTGTTCGGCATGGCAGCGAGTACGACGATGAGCAACACAGCCTCGGCGATGCGCGCGACGATCTCGATTGTCTTGTGCAACCAGTAGAGGTCTAAGGGCAGAGACCTCGTGCTTCAAACTTTCGGTACGTTCTCTCTCACTCTTGCGGCTAGTAGCGCATTTGTCGGCGTTTGCCTTCTCGTCCTGGGAATATTTCGCTCGGACAAGACGCTTGCCGCCTATGGGCGTCGCTGTGTCTGGATAACTCTCGGCGGTTCCACGGCGTCGATCGTCGCTATGGAATGGGCTCTCAACTCCCATGATTATTCGATCAATTACGTATTTAGAAATGTGGCTAATGCGACACCACGCCTGTTCACGATCACCGCGCTCTGGGGCGCATTAGAAGGGTCTATCTTGCTTTGGGGCTTCGTGCTCATGCTGTACATGGCAGCGACAGCGTTGCGATTCCGTAGTCGTGCGGATGACCCGATTGTGGCGTGGGCGACGGTGGTCCAGCTCCTGGTCGCGTTGTTCTTCTTTGTGTTGATGCTTGGCCCGGCAGATCCGTTCGCTGCAACCGGCGGGATCGTGACGCCTCTCGATGGCAGTGGCCCGAACGCACTCTTGCAAAACCATCCTCTAATGGCTTTTCACCCCCCAATGTTGTACGCGGGCTATGTCGGATTCACGATTCCATTCTCGTTCGCGATTGCGGCTCTTGTCACTCGTCGCTTCGGCGAAGGTTGGCTCGCCGATACCCGCAGGGCGACACTTGTCGCGTGGGGGTTCCTGACTTCTGGCATCGTTCTCGGCGCATGGTGGAGTTACGAGGTGCTTGGTTGGGGTGGCTACTGGGCGTGGGACCCCGTAGAGAACGCCAGCTTGTTACCGTGGCTTACCGCGACAGCGTTCGTGCACTCTGTAATGGTTCAGGAACGGCGTGCGATGTTGCGTGTCTGGAACCTGTCGTTAGTAATCGCAACGTTTGCTCTAACAATTCTTGGAACGTTCCTCACAAGGTCTGGCGTGATCGACTCGGTTCACGCTTTCAGCGAGTCGGACATCGGTGTGTGGCTACTCGCGTTCC
This sequence comes from Actinomycetota bacterium, assembly GCA_005779395.1. Classification (GTDB taxonomy): domain Bacteria; phylum Actinomycetota; class Acidimicrobiia; order IMCC26256; family PALSA-610; genus SXJQ01. Next base: position 27,279 of record SXJP01000033.1, on the reverse strand, counting down.
TTGGCATGGTCGTTGTCGGTTCACTCGCGCTGATTGCATGGCGCGGCGATTCGCTAAGGACCCCCGGACGCATCGACTCGCCGTTGTCTCGTGAGGCAGCGTTCTTGTTCAACAATTTGCTGTTCGCTGGCTTCGCTCTCGTTGTACTCGTTGGGACTGTCTATCCGCTCTTGGTCGAAGCGCTTCGCGACCAGAGACTCACGGTCGGCGAGCCATATTTCCGCTCGATGACAACGCCAATTGGCATCGCCTTACTTTTTCTGATGGCTGTCGCGCCCGTCCTGCCATGGCGGGCCACGAGCACAGAGGTTTTGCGTGCCCGGCTACTACTGCCAGCGGTATGTGGAGTACTCGTGATGGGTTCGGTCGTGCTACTCGGAGGCGACGGCATCGCTCAGGTAGCGGCATTCGGGCTGGGAGCGTTTGCCTCTGCCGGGATACTTAGGAACCTCTGGATGTCGCTGAGAGCGAGGAGACGTGCGCACAAAGAAATTCTTCCCTTGGCCTTAGTCCGCCTAGTCCGCGGCAACCCGCGCGTTTGGGGTGGCCTTGTAGTACACCTCGGTGTTGTAGCTATTGCAGTCGCAATTGCTGCGTCGTCGGGCTACACGACGCGAGTCGAAGCTCAGCTAGAAATTGATGACTCGATCACAGTCCGCAATTACACGGTGACCTACTTAGGGTCAGTCGAGTCGAAGTCGTCGCAGAAACAGACAGTGAAAGCTCAGTTGCTCATCGAAGAAGATGGCGAAAAGGTAGGGGTCTATGAGCCTGCTATCAGCAGTTTCCCAAATGCTCGGAGCGCGATTGGGACCCCGTCTGTAGTGACTAGTTGGCGCGAGGACCTGTACCTGTCTCTTGCAAATTCAGAAGATGACCAGGGCAAGATCGGATTGACGGTCAGCGTGAATCCATTGGTCCTGTGGCTATGGATCGGTGGTGGCGTGATGGCGTTCGGAACGCTGTTGTGTTTGTTGCCGAAGCGTCGCGAGGTCCTCGAGTGAAGCTGAAGTCAACCCGGATCGCTGCAACATTGTCGGCTGTGGTGGTCGCGCCGTTGTTGGTCCTATTCGCTAGCCAAATTGGTGTCAACGACTCTCAAGAGTCACGGGCAGTCGGTCGTGTGATTCCCTTCGACCTCCCGATTCTTGATGGCGAACGATTGTCGAGTGACGACCTGCTTGGCACTTCGTACCTAATCAACTTCTGGAATGACTGGTGCATCCCATGCCAAGAAGAACATCCGGCATTGGTCGCGTTTGCTGCGGCCCACGCTGCTGATCCAACTGTGAGGTTGGTCGGCATCGTGCGCGATGAAAACAGCGTGCAAGATATTCGTGAGTATGTCGCGGCAGAGGGCGTCACGTGGACAGTTCTAACTGATCCCGATGGGACGGCAAAGGTTGATTTCGGAACGACAGGTCAGCCTGAGACGTTCGCCATCGGCCCCGAAGGCAAGGTGCGCGCGGTACATATTGGTCCGGCGAGCTTCGCTGAGCTTGAGGCAATGTTGGAACAGGCGCGATGAAACTCAGGACTGCGGCATGGGGAATTATCGCCGCGGCGTTTATCGTGATCGCTACCACGGTCGCGATCCGGTCTGGCGACGAAACCACTTCACAGCGCACTCAGAGACTCGGCAGGGAACTCGCATGCCCGGTTTGTACAGGAGAGTCTGTCGGTGCGAGCAACTCGTCAGAAGCGCGTGCGATGCGCAAGATCATTCAACAGAGCATCAAAGATGGAGAATCCGATGGTGAGATCAAGGCGCGGTTCGTTGCGGCTTATGGCGAACGCGTGTTGCTAGAGCCGGATAGGGGCGGTCTAGGCGTGCTCGTGTGGGGACTTCCGATCATCGGCATCACTGTGGGTGCCGGTGGCCTTTACCTAGTACTTCGGCGTTGGTCGCGTGCCCCGAGACTTGTTGCTTCCGATGCCGACGAGCGCCTCGTCGAGAAACTGCGAGAGGATCCGCGATCATGACACGTAATTCAAGCCATGGTGATCGTGAAGCTCTCGAAAGCGAACTTAGCTTCATGTTGCGATCGCTCGATGATCTCGATGTCGAACGCTCCGAAGAGGCAATCGACGACGACACCTTCTCGACCCTTCACGCCGATTACACCGCACGCGCTGCATCGCTAACACGTCGGCTCGCTGGCGAAGCCGACCACATTGTTGTCGCCGAGCGACAGCAGCCGCGGTGGATGCTTACGTTGGTGGCCCTAGGCCTCGTGTTGCTCACAGTGTCGCTTGGCGCAATCATGTTCGCGGCTCCACGGGGCGATGGTGGCTTGACAGGTAAGGATCTGAGTCCGACGACAACGACCATCGACATGCAAGCGACAGCCGACGCGTTGACGGCAGCGGTAGAGGCAGATCCTGAGGATTTCGACGCGCGACTCGACCTCGGCCTGTTCTTGTTTCAGGCTCGTGACTACGTTGCAGCGAGCGAACAATTAGTGAATGCAGTTCGGATCGATCCGCGCAGCGTCGAAGCGCAGAGTTATTACGGCTGGGCTTTATGGCAGGTTGCGCAACTAGCGCCAGAGGGCGACGGACGAACCGACCTTGTCGATCTCTCTGTCGAACATCTAACGAGCGCAATCGAATTAGGCCCAGACGACGCTTCGGCCAACACCTTCTTGGGTGTCGTGTTATATCGTGGTCGGGGCGATGCCGACTTAGCGATTCCGTACTTGGAGCGGGCGCTCGACCTCGCCGGGTCCCAGGCTCCGCCTATGTTGACCGAAGTAATAGAAGAAGCTCGCGCTACGGTGCGCGCGCAGACGACCACCGAACCGTAAGAAATTGAGGAACTAGATAAATGGCACGACAGCCCGACTTCGCGATCGATCCGGCCAAGAACTACATGGCAACGATCACGCTTGATACTGGTGCAATCGTGATGGAACTCGACCCATCAATTGCTCCATCGACAGTCAACAACTTCGTGTCGTTGGCCCGCAATGGCTATTACGACGGTCTCAATTTTCATCGCGTCGTCGACAACTTTGTTGTACAAGGTGGATGCCCGACTGGTACGGGTACCGGCGGGCCCGGCTACTCATTCAGAGACGAACCAGTCATGCGCGAGTACCTCTTGGGTGCTGTCGCCATGGCGAACTCTGGCCCAAACTCGAACGGGAGCCAGTTCTTTATTTGTACCGTCGACTGTCGCAATAAACTTCAGAAGCTTTACAACCTTTTCGGCTTCGTCAGGGAAGGCATGGACGTAGTGCTCGGAGTCAAGCAAGGCGATGTCATGCGCTCGATCACGGTCGAAGAGGTAGAGAGAGACCAAGACTGATAGCCAACTCATATAGACAGGAACCACAATGACAAAGGTCGAAGCCACCACCCCGCTCCCACTTGTCAAGGCCCTGTACGAGAGGTTCAGCAACACAACTGCTATCGCCCGAGAGCGTCTGGGTCGTCCACTCACATTCGCCGAGAAAGTTCTATTCGCACACGCAGACGATGCTTCCTCGATTGACCTCGCTCGCGGTACGGCATATGGCGATTACCGGCCGGACCGCGTTGCTATGCAAGATGCCACAGCGCAAATGGCGCTCCTGCAGTTCATGCTTGCAGGTCTACCTAACGTTGCTGTCCCAAGTTCGGTGCATTGCGATCACCTCATTTCGGCGCGAGTAGGAGCCAAGGCCGATATGGAGGTGGCTCTCGACACGAACCGCGAGGTCTACGACTTCCTTCGGACGGTTTCTGCAAAGTACGGCATCGGGTTTTGGAAGCCAGGTAGCGGCATCATCCATCAGGTAGTGCTTGAGAATTACGCCTTCCCTGGTGGCATGATGATTGGAACCGATAGCCACACGCCTAACGCAGGCGGACTCGGAATGGTCGCGGTCGGAGTAGGCGGTGCAGACGCTGTCGATGTGATGGCGGGCTGGCCGTACAACACGAGGGTCCCGAACCTGATCGGCGTTCACCTCACAGGTTCGCTGAGCGGCTGGGCATCGGCCAAAGACGTCATCCTTGAAGTCGCTGGCATTCTCACCGTGAAGGGCGGTACGGGTGCGATAGTTGAGTACTTCGGGCCCGGAGCTGAGTCCATCAGCGCTACAGGCAAGGCAACAATCTGCAACATGGGTGCAGAAGTAGGTGCCACATGCTCGATTTTTGGTTACGACACGAATACGGCAAAATATTTGCGTTCGACTCGTCGCGGTGACCTCGCAGACCTTTGTGACGAGTATGCCGACTATCTCCGCAACGACCAAGAGGTAGATGTCGACCCGTCGCGCTTCTACGACCAAGTAATCGAGGTAGACCTCTCAACTCTCGGACCGCGATTGGTTGGGCCACATACGCCAGATCTCACTCGCCCGATCGCAGAGGTAGGGCCCGCAGCTGTGGCCGAGGGTTACCCGATCGAAATCAGTTCTGCTTTAGTCGGATCGTGTACGAACTCTTCGTACGAAGACATCGGGCGCGCTGCGAACATCGCACGGCAGGCAGCCGCACACGGCATCCGTGTGAAGACGCCGCTGCTAATTACGCCGGGCTCTGAGCAAGTACGAGCGACTATCGAACGCGATGGCCTGCTCGCCGACCTTGAAGCAATCGGAGCCACGGTGCTAGCCAACGCGTGTGGCCCTTGTATCGGGCAGTGGCAGCGCGAAGACGAAGCTAAGGATCACAAGAACACGATTGTCTCGTCGTTCAACCGCAACTTCCCAGCACGTAACGACGGCAATAAGGACACGCTTAGCTTCATTGGCTCACCGGACACCGTCGTGGCGTTAGCACTCGGCGGTCGCCTCGATTTCGATTTCACGAAGCAACCACTCGTCGCTCCTGATGGCACTGCAGTGATGCTCGACGCACCGGTCGCAGATGATCTCCCGCGCCTCGGCTTCGATCAAGGCGAAGCAGGATTTATCGCGCCACCCGAAGACGGATCTGGAGTTGAAGTCGCGGTCGGGAGTGACAGTGAACGACTTCAGGTTCTTACGCCGTTCACCGCGTGGGACGGCAAGGATTTCGCCGATCTGCGCGTGTTGCTCAAAGCCAAGGGTAAGTGCACGACAGATCACATGTCGCCCGCTGGGGAATGGCTCAAGTTCCGTGGACATCTGCACAACATCTGTCAGAACATGTTCACTGGGGCCAACAACGCGTTCGCGGATTCCGAACCTGGTCAGGGAACAGATGCTCGCGATGGCTCGAGTGTTGCGCTGCCCGATCTTGCATTGCGGTACAAGACCGATGGCATCGGCTGGGTCGCAGTAGGCGACGATAATTACGGCGAAGGTTCGTCTCGCGAGCACGCTGCTATGGAACCGCGATACATGGGGGGCCGGGCGATTATCGCTAGAAGCCTGGCGCGCATTCACGAAGCAAACCTAAAAAAGCAAGGGATACTTGCACTCACTTTTGCCGACCCGACTGATTACGACAAAGTTCGATTTGACGACAAGATCGACATCACGGGTCTCGCAAGTCTTGCGCCAGGAAGTTCGGTGGCGGTGTCCTTGCGCCACTCGGACGGCACCGAAGATCGAATTACATGCAACCACACGATGAGCGAAGAGCACATCGACTGGTTCAAAGCAGGATCCGCTCTCAATCTCCTTGCTGCGCGACCGTAGTGACGTTCTCTTTGCTGCCGATTGGACGCGTGCGAGGCGGTCGCGTCGAACCGATCGATGACAACTGGGGGAGTGTCGAAGCAACGATTGTTCTCGACGGTGGCTTGCCGGAAGATTCACTCGCCGGTCTTCTTGAGTTTTCGCATATCGAGGTCGTCTTCATCTTCGACAAGGTCGACGAGACTCGGGTAGTGACGGGAGCACGGCATCCTCGCGGTAATCCCGACTGGCCGCAAGTTGGCATTTTTGCGCAACGGGCCAAAGCACGACCGAATCGGATTGGCATTACAACGTGCGAGATTGTTTCGGTTTCGGGCCGTTCGATTGTGGTGCGTGGCCTAGACGCGATCGATGGCACACCGGTTCTGGACCTGAAGCCGTACATGCACGAATTCGGTCCACGCACAGCGGTTCGACAACCAGCCTGGGCTACCGAACTGATGTTGGGTTACTGGCACTAACGCCCGCGCTCTAACGAAGAGATCGCAACTTCTCGATAACGACCGGGAAAAGTCGGAGGAACTTGTCGACATCGGCATCGGTCGTGTTCCACCCTGCGCTTATCCGTAAAGAGTGCTGCGCATCGACATGCATGGCTTCGAGAACGGGCGAAGGCTCGAGCATCTCAGACGAGCACGACGACCCAGAGTGGACAGCAATCCCGTGCTGGTCTAGCGACAGCAATATTGGTTCGGCCTCGACTCCAGCAACGCCGATACACAACAGTCCAGGAAGTTCTCCCGAACCAAATCTCTGGACTCCGTCGACGGCGGTGAGAACGCTCGCCGCGCGATTGATGAGGTCAAGCTTTCGGACTCCCTCTACGGCAATGTCGAGGTCTGCGACAGCGGCTCCGAATCCGACTATGGCCGGAGCATTTTCGATGCCGCCACGCCGACCACGCTCTTGCGCTCCGCCGCGCAACAACGAGGCGATTCGTACACCTCTGCGAACCAAGAGCGCGCCAGCACCTTTCGGGCCACCAAGTTTGTGCGCGGTGATCGACATGAGATCCGCACCAATTTCGCGAAACGAGAAGTTGATGTTGCCTATGGCGGCGCAGGCATCAACGTGCAGCAAGACGCCCGCTGGTCGATCGAATTCGAGCGATTGGACGGTGCCGACTTCGTGATTGGCCAACTGAATTGAGACCAACACGGTGTCAGAGCGAATCGCAGCTGCAACCTCATCGGGATCGATTCGACCCTGTTGATCGACTCCGATGACCGTTACGTCGGTCGTGGCGGCGTTAATCGAATCTCGGACACTTGAGTGCTCGACGGCACTCGTGACGACATGGCCGCGTATCCAGTGGTGAGCATGCGCGATCGCCTCGGTACCACTGCTAGTAAACACAACTTCGCGTGGCCTCGCGTCGACGAAGGCCGCGACCTGTCGTCGAGCGGTCTCGATGCCGACTCTCGTCGCGAGTGCCTCGGTGTGTACTCGCCCTGGGTCGGCAAATTCGGTGGTGAGATAGGGGAGCATCGCATCGAGTGCCGTTTGACGTAACGGCGATGTTGATGCGTGATCGAGATATACCCGACCTGATTGCTCGCTCACATTCGGGTGACGCAGTGAGTGTCGCCGCTCGGCCGGCTTTCGGTGATCGTCGGCTTGGTCTTGCCGTAGAGACCTTCGAGCATTCCGCGCACCATGCCAGTATCGACAGCGCAAAGGACGTGTGGGTATTTCTTCGCAGCGTCTCCGAAAGGACAATGTTCATGAACGAGTTGGAGACCTTTGCTGTCGGACTCGGTGTGAGCGGCAAACCCATGAGCCGTAAGCGCATCTGCAACAGACGCCACAGCAGCCTTGAATGAGCGTTGACCTTCGTTGGGGTCGATGCGCTTAGCGATGCTCTTGCCGTATTCATATCCGACGTCTTCCGCGAGAGCCCTTGCCTGTTCCTGCGGAATGTGACCCAAAGCTCGCGCGAGCAACATTCCGAGCAAGTCGTCGCGCCGCGGAGGGAAGGAAAGGTGCGTGTCCGACAGCGTTGCCCGATAGATCTTTGAAGGCCGCCCAGCAGTCTCATGCCGAGCGAGTTCGATGCTGAGGTAACCGCCAGCCGTGAGCTTCTCAAGGTGGTGGCGAGCAACGTTGGCATGTAATTGAAACTTCGTGGCTACATCGGATGCGCGAACACCATCTTGTTCACGCACGAATACATAGATCTCGCGTCGAGTTGGATCGCCGAATGCGGTAGTGACCGCCGCTACTGCGGCACCGAACTCGTCACCTGAAAGCTGCTCTGAAGTCTGCTCGACGAGTGCCATCACCGTATTGTACCTATGCGCGTAGTGAAAATTACCCGGGAGCGAAATTGGCTAATCCATTTACCGACAACAACACCAGAGTTCTAGCTATCGCATCTGGCAAAGGTGGCGTAGGTAAGAGTTCTGTCACAACGAACCTCGCAATTTCTCTCGCCCTCCGTGGTGCAACTGTGGCCGCGATTGACGCAGACGTATGGGGATTCTCGATGCCGCGAATGCTCGGCATAACCGAGCCGCCAACGGTCCACGACCCAGACAGCGAACGCCCGACGATGTTCCCGCCGTCTGCCCATGGCGTATCTCTAATCTCGATGGGATTCTTTGCCCGCGACGATCAACCCGTTGTCTGGCGCGGACCAATGTTGCATAAAGCTCTAGAGCAGTTCCTAACAGATGTCGAGTGGGGAACCCCCGATTTTCTCCTCGTCGACATGCCCCCAGGGACAGGTGACGTTTCGCTCTCTGTGGCTCAGTTCCTGCCACGCGCTGAGGTCGTGGTGGTAACGACCCCACAACTAGCTGCCCAAAAAGTCGCACAGCGTGCGGCGTTCATGGCAAAGAAAGTCAATCTCGCTGTCGTCGGTGTCGTCGAAAACATGAGTTGGTTCCGTGGCGATGACAACAAGGCGTACGAATTATTCGGGTCCGGCGGTGGTCAGGAACTCGCGAACGAACTTGAGGTTCCGTTACTCGGCCAAGTGCCACTGGTTCCGGAACTATGCGAGGGTGGAGACAGCGGCAGGCCGATCGTGGTCGCAGATCCGAACGCAGAAGCGAGCAAGATATTTGCAGAAATTGCGGAAAAACTCGCTGTTGAACTAGCGCCGAAACGCATTTACCGTCCCGCACTGCGCATCACTTAGCGGGCATACTGCTCGGATGAAAAGCCGGGTAGTTATCGCCATAGCAATAGTCGCTTGTATCGCATTCTCTGCGTGTTCGTCAGGGTCGGAGCAGACCAAGCCGACTTCAGCTCCGACAACAACAACTCGCATCGAAGGCGCCTCGGCACCCGCCATTCTCGACTGCGAAAATTGGCGCTACTCAGAAACCGACGAACCGGTCGCAGGCAGCCTTCCGACAGAGTTCGATCGCGATGATTACAAGCGCACCTCGTTGCGTGACGAGCGTTTTGCAGAAAGCCCGATGGACCATTGCGGTCAGAAGGGTGCAGCAGTCGACCTAGCGTGGGGTATTACGCAGGGTCGCGACGACGTGCGCATAGCAGTCCTCGACAGTGGCATCAAATGGCGTGACGCCGGTGCAATGTCCGACCTAGCGACAAAGGCATACATCAACCTCGCAGAAACTGAACCCCCATGTGACGATGAGGGCGGCGACTGCAACGCAGATGGCATATTCAATATCGCCGACTTCTCTGATTTCGGAGCCGTAGATGACCTCAACCGAAATGGTGTGGCCGATCCCGAAGACTTGATTCTCGATGCTTCGATCAGCAACGGGATCGACGATGACAACAACGGCTACATAGATGACATTGCTGGATGGGACTTCCTGTACGGCGACAACAATCCACTCGACACTGTTGGCTACGGACATGGAACCGGCGAGGCGCTTGATTCGACCGCGGCTTCGAACGGCACGGGCGATGTCGGCACGTGTCCGAAGTGCCGGTTCATTCCGGTGCGCGTCAGCGACAGTTTCATCGCAGATGGCGGTCGATTTGCCAAAGGTGTCGACTTCGCAGTGGCTTCTGGCGTCGCAGTAGTCCAAGAGGCACTTGGCGCGATCACGAATCCATCAACCGCGCAGATCTCTATTGATGCTGCCTACGAAGCAGATGTCGTTGTGGTCGCGTCGATGGCAGACGAAGCAAGTAAGCACGCCAATTTTCCGGCGATGTTGAACCACACACTCGCTGTCAACTCAGTTACCGAGAAACAGTCACTTCTAGGCGGCGAAATCGAGGGGTATCTCGCTCTCAACGGGTGTACAAATTACGGTGCAATAACTCTCGTGAGCGTTCCATCGAGTTCATGCAGCAGCGAGGCCACGGGCATCATGAGCGGAGTTGTCGGATTGGTCATCTCCGCCGCGCGCGATGCATCTCTGCCGCTGACTCCGGGCGAGGTCATACAGTTAGCAAGGGCTACGGCAGACGACATCGATTTCTCGGGCGCCTATGGCCAAAGCCAAGGCGGGCTAATAGACACGGTTCGATACCCGAGCACCCCCGGGTGGGACGCTGTTTTCGGATACGGAAGACTCAACGCATACGAGATGGTGAAGGCCGCCCGCGACGGTCGCGTGCCACCGCAGGTCGACATCATCGAACCGCGAAACTACGACATCGCATCGAACGTTGTGCGTGTGAGGGCACAGGTTGGAGCGCCCCGTGCAAACAAGTTTGATGTGCGCGTCGAATGGGCAGCTGGTCTTCAGCCGCCCGAAGGACCTGCGCTCGAAAACTGGCATGTGGTTCTGGACACGAAAGGCCTAACTAAACAGACGGAAGTTACGGCGACGATTGACCTATCAGAAGTGATGGCATCTGACCCTCCCTACGATTTCGAGATTTCGAGGCCAGACGAAGATCGCCACAGTCACCGCGTTCGCGTCGTAGTCACTGCTGACGAAGCCGTCGCGATCGACCAGCGTCAGGTTTTTGCAAATGACGACCCTGATCTGCGTCTCATTACTCGCGTCGCTGGCGCATCGACAGCATCGCCTGTGTTCGCTCAAATTGACGGCGATGCCGGAGACGAACTTCTCGTTCCGACTGACGATGGCGTATTACATGCCTTCGACGTGAACGGCAACGAGATTGCAGGCTTTCCAATCGAGACCGGCGCGCACAGCGCTTTCATGGTTGGTCAGCCACAAGTATTGGATATCGATGGCATTGCTGGCATCGAAATAGTCGCTAGCGATTTCGACGGCAACGTGTGGGCATGGCATGCAGACGGAAAGCCGGTGGTTGGTTTTCCAGTTGGAATCTCGAAGGCATTCTCTATGGACGATCCGGGCGCGCAGGATGAGTTCAATCGAACTAAGCCACACATCTACGCCCAACCGGCGGTCGCAGATCTCGATGGTGACGGGCTCGCTGAGATCGTCGTATCTGCTGGCGATAGGCACGTGTACGCGTGGCATTCCGACGCAAGCCCGGTCGATGGTTTTCCGGTGCAGTTGATAGACAATACGAAGGTCAAGTCGATCGACGCCAAGACACACAAGGTGACGTTCAATGCCGATAGCGGCGCGCGTCAAGGTGGCGAACTCATCGCAGCACCAGCATTAGGCGATATCGATGGTGACGGCGACCTTGAGATCGTCGTAGGAGCTCAGGAGGAGTACGAAGAGCCTGCAAATATTGGCGATGGCGCCGACGTTCTTGGACTCATCTCGGCGGCGAGCACACTAGGCAATAGCCGCGTCTACGCCATCGACAACAATGGTCAATTTGTGGATGGTTGGCCAGTGAAGGTCGGCATGGTCGCTCTCGAAGTACTGCCGACTATCGGTGGCGGAGTTGCGGTTGCCGCGGTTATCGCTGACGTGCACCCGAACCCTGGCAACGAAGTCATTACGTCGTCGGCTGCGGGCCCGGGCTACGTGTTCGGCGGCGACGGAGTGAGCGTGTACGGCCAAGCAAACGGATTCGATATTCCACTCGCGTGGTCCGGCGGTACCGGTGGCGCGGGGCTGGCGCGTTGGGGCGCCGCGCGCACAACCACAGACGAAATTGCAAGTTTCATCAGCTTCGGTGGCCTTGCAGTAGGCGACCTCGATGGTGATGGCGACCTCGACTTGGCTGCGCCCGGTGGCGGCCTTACCCGGCTCCTCGATGTGCAGGCATCTGATCTGCAACTCCCGAACGATGATCATCTACTCGCCTGGGATGGCTCGACTGGAAAGATGCTGCCGGGTTTCCCGCACACCACTAGCGACATCGCCTTTTTCGTGACACCGCTAATCACCGACATTGACGGCGACGGTTCTGCGGAGGTTCTTGCTGGAAATGGCGTGAACGTCCTCACAGGAATAAACCAAGACGGTGTGAGTCCTGAGGGCTGGCCGAAGCTGACCGGCGGCTGGATGGTAGGAACTGCAGCTTCGGGAGACCTTGACGGGGATGGGCACAAAGAAGTAGCGATAGTTCGCCGCGATGGTGTGCTGATGGTTTGGTCAACCGATGGTTGAGCACTCCGCCTCGATATTTGACCGGCGCCTGCTCGTCGTCACAGGCAAGGGCGGTGTTGGCAAGAGCACAGTCGCAGCATCGCTAGCGCTGCTCGCAGCGCGACGTGGTAAGCGTGTGCTGTTGGTTGAGGTAGATGCCAAGGGGAATCTCGCCGACGCATTCGAGCACAGACAGGTTGGGTACACCCCGGTCGAAGTGCATCCTGGCGTTCTCGTAATGACGCTGGATACCGAAAAATCGTTACGCGAGTACATGCATATCAATCTGAAGATCCCGATATTCGGTCACCTCAGTCCGTTGGCGCGTGCGCTTGAGTTCGTAGCAACAGCGGCGCCAGGCGTGAAAGAAATCCTGACGATAGGCAAGGTGCTGTGGGATGTTCGCGAAATCGTAGAAGGCCGTTCCGAGTTTGATCTTGTCATTATGGATGCCGCAGCATCTGGCCATGTGGTTGCTCAACTAGGAGCCGCAGACTCGATTCGTGCGCTCGTCGACGTAGGGCCTGTGCGCGCTCAGACCGAATGGATGGTCGAACTACTTTCTGATCCTGCGATTACCGCGGTGAATGTGGTCACTACGCCAGAGGAGATGCCCGTAGCCGAAACGGTAGACGTGATCGCTCGCCTCCGGGCAGAAACGGCTGTCCCTCTTGGATGTGTAATCGTTAACAGAGTGCTCCCGGAACTTTTCACTACACACGACGAGCTCGCATTCGAGTCTCTCAATCAGCCGAGTGGGCGTGAGTCGTTGGTCGAGCATGTCGGTAGCGGGAGTATCGCCGTACTAGACGCGGCTCGGCTAGCCGTGGCGCTGAGGCGTTCACGGGCCGAACATCTCGGTGAGCTTCGTGCCGATGTAGACCTCCCTTGTCTTTATCTTCCCTACCTGTTCACACGGTCATTCGGCCTACGTGTAACACGCCTGCTCGCGGATGCTCTCGACGAGGAAATTGCGTAGTGGTTGCAGATTTCGCGAGCTTGCAGTCATTGCTAGCAACGAAAGAAATCATTATTTGCTGTGGCTCAGGCGGTGTCGGCAAGACTTCGATTGCAGCTTCAATTGCGCTTGGTGCCACGAAGCATGTTGGCGGTCGGGTGCTCGTAATTACTGTCGATCCAGCGAGGCGACTCGCATCGGCGTTAGGGCTTGGCGAACTCGGTAACGTCCCGCGCCGCATCGACATTGGTGCCGTGGACTCCGACGACCCCGGGTGTCACGGCGAACTCTGGGCTGTGATGCTCGATACGAAACAGAGCTGGGATGATCTCGTGATGCGGCACGCTCCAGACGAAGCGACAGCCTTTCGCATCCTTGATAACCGCCTGTACCACAGCCTCACGGCACGGTTCGTTCAGAGCCATGACTACATAGCGATGGAGCGCCTCTATGAACTCCACGAAAGCGGTCACTATGACCTGATAGTCGTCGATACACCACCGACGCGCAACGCACTCGACTTTTTAGATGCCCCGAAGCGCATGGCGGAGTTCTTCAGAGGTCGTTTGCTCAGGTGGCTGACACTGCCCTATCGCGTTGGCGGGCGACGCGGAACGCGGCTCATCGAAGCGGCGAGCAGGCCGTTTTACCAAGTAGCCGACCGTCTGTTGGGAAGCCGATTCTTGCACGAGATCGCTGAGTTTTTTTTGAATTTTCAAACGATGTACGACGGGTTCGTGGAACGATCTGTATCAGTCGAACGCCTAGTTGCTGACCATCGCACTTCTTTTGTTGTCGTATCCACGCTCGAGAACTCTCCGCTGCGCGAGGCCGAACTTTTTACTGCCGAGTTACGCAAACGCGGCGTACATGTAGGGGCGATGATCCTCAACAAGACGCTTCCCGGCTACCTGCTCGATGCAGATGGGGCAACCGTTGCGAAGCAACTCTTAGAAGATTCCGATGGGCTTGCTTCGCTGGTAGCGCCGGGCGATGACCGCACCGCCAGGGTGATGCGAACCATTGCTCAGAGCTATCAGAATTTCGCGATTGTCGCAGCGCGCGAGGCCGAACTGCGCGCTGGCTTGTCGCGTGAGTCGCACCTAACCATCGGAGTGCCGGCACGGGCAGCAGACATCTCCGATTTAGACGGACTGGGGTGGATCAGCGTGCACCTGTTTGACAACGGATCGGTGGCATGATCGCGTTGTGAGCACATTCGGGGATCTAGTTCGTAGTCGCACTGCGCTAGATGGCGAGCCGCTATCTCATATCAGGAGACTGCTCAATACTTGGCGACCTCTATCTGACTTGTCGTTTTCGGATCTGTTGCTTTTCGTTCCATTGGTCGGCGAAGACGGACATCGATTTGTAGTTCTCGGACATATTCGGCCTACAACAGGTCAGACTGTTTATCCATTGGACATCGTTGGCTCAATAGTCGATGAGGTCGAGCGCCCGTTGCTAAGTCGTTCGTGGCGTACTGGAGACATCATTGAAGGCGACCTCAATGCCCTCGGGAGCAAAGAACGCATCCGGGCACAGGTGACCCCGATCAGGCACGGCACGACACTCCTCGGCCTCATGACGAGCGAGCACTCGACAGTGTCACAGCGTCGCCCCGGAGAACTCGAGCGAACTTATCTGCAGGTGTTCGATCGGTTCGCGAAAATGGTTGCCGACGGTAGCTATCCATTCGAGCGTGAAGAAGATGAGTTAGAAACAGCTCCAAGGGTTGGCGACGGAGCCATCGTCGTAGACGCCGAAACGACGGTCGAGTTCGCGAGTCCGAACGCAATCAGCGTGCTCCACCGTATGGGTATTCACGTGTTCCCTGCGCAGATCGCGCTGTCAGAAATCGGTTTTGATGACACCGCAACGCGAGCGGCGCTCGCAGATCGCGAACCAGTGGTGGAAGAAGTCGAGCGCGGCGAAGTTGCAGTAATGGTTCGAGTAATTCCACTGGTGGCAGGCCAGATAGCTACAGGCGCTGTCATCTTGCTGCGCGATGTGACCGATCTGCGTCGCCGTGACCGCATGCTGATGAGCAAAGATGCGACGATCCGTGAGATACATCACAGAGTCAAGAACAACCTTCAAACGATTGCTGCTCTGTTGCGACTCCAGCGACGTCGTGTGGAAAGTGAAGAAGCTCGAGACGCACTAGCTGAGTCTGAGAGACGAATTCGATCGATCGCAATCGTGCACGAAACCTTGTCCCGTGATGCTGGTGACGTCGTACATTTTTCCGAAATTGTGAAACCGCTAGTGCGCGTCGTTGAAGAAAGTGTTGCATCGCCCGAGCTTTCTTTGCAGTTCAGCGTTGAAGGCGATGCCGGCGACCTTCCCGGAGAGGTAGCTACTCCGCTAGCGGTTGTGCTCAATGAGTTGATGCAAAACGCCGTAGACCACGCATTCGTCGGACGAAGTTCTGGCGAAATTCGTATTCATCTCGGAAGAGATCAAGACAAGGTCATCCTCGATGTATTCGACGATGGGGTCGGGCTCAAGGCCGATTTTTCGTTAGAGGCTGCTTCGGGACTCGGCTTGTCGATAGTGAAAGCGCTAGTTACCGGAGAACTTCTCGGCACTATGGAGATGACCAACTACGACGGGGGCACGCGTGTACACCTAACGGTGCCTGTTGAAATGCCTCGCGTCGAGGTCTAAGAGACAGAGATGACCGACTTGTCGCCGTTTTGATAAGCGCGTCGTAGCGGCCGGCGCTGGTCTTCGGTAAGGCCACCCCAGACCCCGGATTCTTGGTTAGTGGCGATGGCGAATGCGATGCATTCTTCGGTGACTTGACATTGCGAACAAATCGAGCGCGCAACTGCAATTTGGTCGACGGCGAGGCCTGTTGAGCCGACCGGGAAGAAGAGGTCGGGGTCTAGATCGCGACACGCTGCGGTGTCTCGCCATTTCTGCGTGTCCCACTCGTGAGTTCGTATCCAAGTAAGCGACATAGGTATTTCCCCCTGGCTAGAGCAGCGCCGAACGCCGCCATATTTTGTGGCGCTAGTCCCCCCGGCGCGCTTGTGAGTGGCAAATTATTTGCAATTTTTTGGATTTGCAAGGGCTGCGACCTGGAACTTTGTCGACACTCCTGAAACACGTTCTTGTAATTCGACCCTGACGCCACTGTCAGTTGTGGTCCTGGCACTCGGCGCGCGCACCTAAGCTCTACGTGTGGCAAATAGTCCGTTAGTCATGGCACATCGCGGAGCATGTCTCGACGAACCCGAAAACACACTCGCAGCGTTTGAGCTAGCGCGAGACCTTGGTGCTGCGGGGGTCGAACTCGACGTACACCTCAGTGCAGACAACGAGATGGTCGTCCATCACGATTCAGAAGCTCTCGGCATCGGGCTCTTGGTCGAGTCGACGCTCTCGGAAATTCAAAAGTTGAGGCCGGACATACCAACTCTCGCCGAGGTCTTCGAAGTTCTCGGATCGCTAATCGTCAACGTCGAAATCAAGTGTTGTAGTTGGGATGCCGACCCGGACCCAGAGCATGTTCTTGCCAATCAAGTTGTCGACTTGGTGCGCTCGATAGGAGCGGTTGACAGAGTCGTTGTCTCGTCCTTTGATCTCTCGCACATCGATGCGTCGCGCTCAACCGCTCCAGAGATTGCTACAGGTTTCTTGATCCATGGCTTCGACCCAACGGATGCCGTCAAGACTTGCTCTGAACGCGGACATCGTTGGTTGCACCCAGATTGGGGGAACCTCGCGGCAAATCTCGACACCGCTGTAAGTGCCGCCAAATCTGCTGGCGTGAAACTCAATCCATGGACGATCGATGATCCTGAAGTGATGAAGCAGTTCGCGAGTGCTGGCGTCGATGCAGTGATCACGAACGATCCTGCTCTCGCTATCGCTACGTTTGCTAACTGAAGTAGGCGGCGCGCTCTACGGGACGATGAGACTTAGGCACGCTGGCTCGTGGACTATGCCTAGGTCCCTTGCGTCGCCAAGATCATCACCGTCGACTTGCCAAGCAAAGTCGCGACGACCCTCGACGCGTAATGTCTCTAGACCGTGACGGTGCACGATTCCGGCATGGCTTGTGAAGAACCTACGCGATCGCATCGCGGAGCCAACACTGCCAAGCAACGTCATCGCATCAATTCGCGTGAACGCAGTCAGCGCAAGGGGGCTGGTAATACGCGCATCCGGAGCAACGTGAATCGGCTTGTGGCCGAGATAGGTGTAGGGCGACGTCTTCGAGATGATCGCGAAATAGACGCCTTCAATTACTTCATCAGACTGTGGAAGAGCGATATCGAAATGTGGACGCGTGCGGTCGAAGTGCCGCAACCAGGTATCGAAGGCGGCTCCTACATACAGCGGGTGTGGAGCAATTCGTTTTAGTTCGCCGTGGCGCTCGACTCTGCGAATTACTGCGGCGTCGAATCCGATGCCGCAGTGAAACAAGAAACGTCGACCTTCTGCATTGCCCACGCCAATTCGTCGCACGGATCCGTTTGCGAGCGACCTAGAGATGGCTTCGGCTGCCTCGACAACGTTGGATGACGTCCCAAGCGTCTGTGCGTAGACATTTGTAGAGCCACCCGGAATAGCACCGAGCGCGCACTGCGTACCCACGAGACCATCTGCTGCCTCGTTGAGCGTCCCGTCGCCAGCGAGTACGACACAAGCATCGAAGCCATCGTTTGCGGCGGCCCGAGCAAGTTTCGATGCATGACCACGTCGAGTCGTCTGAGCAACTTCGACGTCGTGGTGGAGCGATAAAGCCTTTTGGACGAGCACGCGTTTGCGAGCCGTCACGGTCGAGGCCGTTGTGTTCACAAGCAAGAGGATGCGCATCGAGGTGGAAGCGTACGATCCGTGATGGTGGCTGACAAGAATACGAACCGACTTCGAGCACTCGGAACCGAGATCGGTGAGTGTCGCGCATGCCCGCGTCTAGTTGAGTGGCGTGAGCATGTCGCTGTCGAAAAGCGTGCCAGTTTTCGAGACGACAAGTACTTCGGCGCAGGCGTCGGCGGATTCGGAGACCCGAAGGCGCGGATCGTCGTTGTCGGCCTAGCCCCAGCGGCGCACGGCGCTAATCGCACTGGTCGCATCTTTACAGGAGACCGCTCTGGAGATTTCCTCTTCGGATCGATGCACCGGTGCGGCCTCGCGAATCAGGCGGCATCCGTGAGCCTCAACGATGGACTCAGGCTCAACGATGCGTATGTACTCGCCGCAGTCAGGTGTGCGCCTCCTGGCAATAAACCCGCACCTGCGGAGCGTGACAACTGTGCATCGTTCATGGTGCGCGAACTCGGGCTTCTCTCGAACGCATCGGTGCTCGTAGGCCTTGGGCGCTTCGCGTGCGACGCGATCTGGTCGACACTGCGCGCCAACGGTGTCGAATTGCCTCGCAAACGCAACAAGTTTGCTCATCTGATGGAGCAATCAGCTGGACCATTCACTCTTGTAGCATCGTTTCACCCGAGTCAACAGAATACGTTCACAGGCAGGTTGACAGAACCAATGCTCGATGCGGTGTTTGACCGTGCGATTCAACTCGCTAACGCGACAGACTCGGCTAAGAAGTAGCCGACTCCGAGAAAGCCAAGGCTCAGGCTGATTACTGCGCGCAATTGGATTTCGCTCACCGCCACAGTCAGGCGTGAGCCGAAATGTGCGCCAGGTATCACTCCGAAACCAAGAGGTACAGCGAACGACCAATTGACAGTCCCAAGAGCGACGTGCGCAATAGTGCCAGGTATCGCGATGATGCCAACGCACATGAGTGAGGTTGCGACCGTCTGTTTTAGCCCGAGCCGTAACCAACGTTGAAACGTAGGCACCATAAGTACTCCGCCGCCGATGCCGAGGAAGCCGGACAACGTCCCTGCGCCAAGACCGATCGCTGCGCAACGCCAGACTGACTCCGGCGCCCGGGCATTTTCACGTGGAACATCGTCGCTCTGCGACTTGTTACGGCCCTTCCAAGTCGTGTGCGCCGTGTACATAACGAGAACGGCAGTCAGGAGCATTTGAACATGACCACCGCCTGGGAATTGAGCAGACGTGAATGCCCCACCGATAGCTGCGAGTGCGCCCCAGGGAGCGACTCTCGCGACTACCTCGAGGTTCACGAGCCCCTCACGCAGGTACCGCAAAGTCGCCGTGAATGCGGCCGGAAGGATCGATGGGAGAGTTGACCCGACGCCTTCAATAGCAGTCGCGCCAAGCGCTCGAATTCCAGGTGTCGAAACAACTGCTCCGCCGACGCCTACAGCGCTCGACAATGCTCCAGTAACCACACCGATAATGAGTGTCAGAACGACTTGTGCCCAACCTTGCACGTGGGCACGGTACTGCGTCTCTGAGTCGCGTGCGCGGGTAATCTTTGCGGATGCACCGAGATAATTCAGCCCCTGAACTGAGCTTGGCTGGTGTCTGGGTCCCGCTGATTACTCCGTTCGCTGCCGAAGGCGGAGTCGACATTGTCGCTATAGAGCGTCTCTGCCACGAATACCTAGATGCCGGGGCCGCTGGCATCGTCGCTCTTGGCACTACGGGTGAAGCCGCAGCGCTTGACGCAGACGAGAAGCTTGCCGTGATTGGCGCTTGCTCAAAGGCGTGCGCATCGCGTGGCGCGCAATTAATGGTTGGCACTGGCACCAACAGCACGCGCACGACGGTGTCAGGGACAGCGGCTCTCGCCGGAATCCCAGCCGTGAACAGCGCGCTCGTGGTCGTGCCCTACTACGTGAGGCCGAGCGAAGCTGGCATCATCGATCACTACAAGGCTGTCGCTACAGCAAGCCCCGTTCCGATTATCGCTTACAACATTCCGTACCGGACCGGACGCGGTCTCTCGGGTAGCGCGCTGCTTGAGTTAGCTGACTTTCCCAACATCGTTGGCGTGAAACAAGCGGTTGGCGGAATCGATATAGACACGCTCGAATTGTTACGGGATAAGCCGGACACGTTCCATGTCCTCGGCGGCGAGGACCCCTTCCTGTTGGCAACCGTCTTGTTCGGTGGCACTGGCGCGATCGCTGCGAGCGCTCACGTCTGCACTGAGCAATTCGTGGCGATGATCGACTGCGCACTCAGTGGCAAAGTCGAAGACTCTCGCGCGATTCACGAGAAACTACTTAGAGTCATAGCTACAGGCTTCGCAGAGCCCAATCCGGCTGTATTCAAGGGCGTATTGCAAGCACAGCGTCGTATCGCGACTCGCGATGTACGAGCGCCCATGACAAATGCGAGCGATGCCGCGATTGAGCGTTGCCTTGCCGCGATCGCGCTCGCCCGTTGACCTTTCGATCCTAACTACAAACCGGCAAACGCTGCATCGAGTAACAAGGCCTGCTCTGCATCGTGAATCTTTGATGACCCGCTCGCTGGGCTAGGGCTCGCCGGTCGAGCGACTCTGGTCAGCTCGATCTTTTTGCCAACCAACGCATGCAGTCGCGGCAATGCGAAAGTGCCGGCACCCATGTTCTCTGGCTCTTCTTGAACCCACACCACAGATTCGAGAGACGGGTACCCGACGAGCGTTGCGGCTAGATCTGCCTCGGGGAATGGGTAAAGCTGTTCCAGCCGTACGATCGCTGCAGGTGTATTCAACTCGTCGCGACGCGCTAACAACTCGAATCCGACTTTGCCCGTACAGACGATTAGCCGCTTCACCGATTTGGCATCTGGCGGCAAGGGGTCGGCTAGCAACTTTTGAAAGCCAGCACCTGTGAATTCATTTACTGGCGAGGCAACCGCAGCTATACGTAGATACTTCTTGGGAGTAAAAACAATCAGCGGCTTGCGCTCGACATCATGAATCTGACGGCGGAGCAGATGGAAATAGTTTGCCGCGGTCGTCGGATAACAGACCCTCATGTTGTTGGATGCGCAAAGAGTGAGGAATCGTTCGATGCGCGCTGACGAATGTTCCGGTCCTTGACCTTCGAACCCATGTGGGAGCAGCATCACAAGACCACTGCGTTGGCCCCACTTGTCTTCGGCTGCGACAATGAATTGATCGATGATCGCCTGTGCGACATTCGAGAAATCACCGAACTGAGCTTCCCAAATCACGAGCGCGTCGCGATCGGCTGTCGAGTAGCCGTACTCAAAGCCTAGAACGGCGTATTCCGATAGAGCCGAGTCGAAGGTCATGAATGGCGCCTGGCGGGCACTCACGTTCGTGAGCGGCAGGTACTCATCTTCTGTCAGGTGGTCGATGATTGCGGCGTGGCGTTGGCTGAATGTTCCACGACGCGAGTCCTGGCCCGAAAGACGAACCGGAGTCCCTTCGAGTAACAGTGTGCCGAGCGCTAGTTGCTCTGCCGTGGACCAGTCGACTTGATTCTTTTCGAAACTTGTTCGCCGCGCCGCAATGATTCGACCAAGTTTCGGGTGGACGGTGAATCCGTCGGGGAACGTAGTGAGCGCGGTAACAACTTTGTCGAGCGCTTCAAGACCTACGTGGGTTGCAGTCGTCGCGTGCACTAGCGAGTCGGGGAGAGGATCGGTCCATGGGGCAGCCTCATCGGCTTGCTGGTCCTGAGTTTCGATGAACGCAGCTTCTAGCTTCTGCCGGTAGTCGTCGAGAGCGGCTTCGCATTCAGCAATTGTGAGGTCGCCGCGGTTGGCGAGCACCTCCGTGTACAACTTGCGAACCGAGCGACGACTACTGATGAGGTCGTACATGCGTGGTTGTGTGAAGCCTGGCTCATCGCCTTCGTTGTGTCCGTGGCGTCGGTAGCAGACCATGTCTACGACAACATCCTTACGGAACTCTTGGCGGAACGCGAACGCGAGTTTGATTACCCGCACGGCGGCTTCCGGGTCATCCCCGTTGACATGGAAGATGGGAGCCTGAACGGCCTTGGCGACGTCGGTGCAATACACCGTCGATCGCGCGAACTCAGGAGCCGTTGTGAATCCGAGTTGGTTGTTCACGACGATGTGGACGGTCCCGCCAACGTCGTAACCCTTTAGCTCGCACAGATTGAGAGTCTCTGCGACAACTCCCTGGCCAGCGAATGCGGCGTCGCCATGGATAAGCACTGGCAGAACACGGCCTTGGGCATCGTGTTCGGTGATGCGATCTTGCTTCGCGCGGGCGATGCCCTCGACAACCGGATCAACAGCCTCGAGGTGGCTTGGGTTTGCCGCCATCGTTACGCGCAGGGTGCGATCGTTTCGGGCGGTGTAAGTCCCTTCGGCCCCAAGGTGGTACTTGACATCGCCGGAACCGCCGGGGATCGAGGAGTCGAGTTCGCCCTCGAACTCGCGGAAGATTTGGCCGTAGCTCTTGCCGATGACGGTTGCGAGTACGTTGAGGCGGCCGCGGTGGGCCATTCCGAACACGATGTCTTCCATCTGTGAGTTAGCTGCTTCTTCCAACAGGAACTCGCACATGGGTATGAGCGTCTCTGCGCCTTCGAGCGAGAAGCGTTTTTGTCCGAGATACTTAGTGTGGAGGAATTTCTCGAAGGCCTCGGCCGCGTTTAGCGACTTGAGAACGTGTCGCTTCGCTTCGAGATCAAGTTCGGCGCCAAAAACGCCGTCGCCTTCGACTTGGCTCTGAATCCAGGCCTTTTCGTCATGATCCATGATGTGCATGTACTCGACGCCGATGGTCCGCGAGTATGCGTCACGTAGAACTCCGAGAATGTCGCGCAGTTTCATCGTGCGCCGTTTGGCTAGGCCGCCCGTCGGAAATTCGCGATCTAGGTCCCAGATGCTTAGGCCGTGGTGCTGGACATCGAGTTCTGGGTGCGTCGCCGGTTCCTTGCGCGATAGCGGATCGAGATTCGCTAGCAAGTGACCCCGAACGCGATACATGTTGATTAGCTGTTGGACGCGAATCGCTTTCTCTGCGAAGGCCAACGTGTCGTCGACAGGGCTTGTGTCGCGGGTCCAGCGCGCGGGCTCGTAAGGAACACCGAAAGACTTGAAAATGTCGTGATAGAAGTTTGAATCTCCGAGGAGCAACGAATGGATTGTGCTTAGGAACTCGCCGGACTCTGCACCTTGGATTACGCGATGGTCGTACGTACTAGTGAGGGTAACCGTCTTGCTGATGCCTAGCTTTGCGATCGTCTGAGAATCGGCGCCCTGGTACTCCGGCGGGTAGTCAATTGCGCCTACGCCGACAATTAGGCCTTGACCTGGCATCAAACGCGGCACCGAGTGAAGGGTGCCAATCGTCCCCGGATTAGTTATCGAGACGGTCGTACCTTCGAAATCTTGTGGCGTGATTTTCTGTGTGCGTACGCGCCTGAGAAGGTCCTCATACGCCGCGTGAAACCCTGCGAAATCGAGCGCTTCCGCACCTTTAAGATTTGGGACTACGAGGGACCGGCTTTCGTCTGAGCGCTTCGTATCTACCGCAAGCCCAAGGTTGATGTGTGCGTGCCGGATCGACGTCGGTGTCGAGTCGCTGTCGTCGAAGCTCGAGTTCATTGTCGGATGTGATTGCAGGGCACGAGTGACAGCGAAGCCAATGATGTGCGTGAAACTGACTTTTCCGCCTCGGGTCCGTGAGAGATGATTGTTCAGAATCTGTCTGTTGATTTCGAGCAGCTTCGCTGGGACAGTCCGTACGGAGGTCGCAGTTGGCACGCCTAGCGAAGCCGCCATATTGCGAACGATCGCGGCTGCTGCGCCTCTTAGAGGCTTGACGACATCGCCGTCCTCGGAGTTTCGTGGTGTTGCCACAGGGGGAGCAGCCACAACGTCTGTAGCCGGAGATTGGCCTCGAGGTGTGTAGTCAGTGAAAAACTCTTGCCAGGCGAGTGCTAGCGAGTCTGGATTCTCTTGCCAACGTCGGTACATCTGTTCGACGAGGCCTGCGTTCGGTCCAAGGTCAGTCAGTTCTGCCCTGTCACTAGCTTCGGTCATCGCGCGCGTCTCCTGTATTTATGGCTTGCGATGCTACGAGCAAGGGATGCTTGAGTTGTTATGCGCGCACGAGACCAGCAACTCGGAACGCGAGTTCGAGGCTCTGGCGCGCATTGAGTCGGGGGTCGCAAGTGGTTTCGTAACGCTCTTCGAGGTTCTCGCCGAGAACTTCGTCGCCACCACCCAAACATTCGGTAACAGACTCGCCCGTCATCTCTAGGTGCACGCCTCCTGGCCATACGCCGACCTCGTGACACGCTGCAAAAAACTCAGCGACCTCGGACAGGACGTCGTCGAAGTGGCGAGTCTTGTACCCGGTCGCGTGTTGGAACGTGTTTCCATGCATCGGGTCGGAGATCCAAACGATTCTGTGGCCTGCATGCTGCACTGCGCGAAGTATCGGCGGGAGTAGGTCGCGGACTTTGCTTGCTCCCATCCGGACGATCAATGTCAAGCGACCTGGTTCCTTGTTGGGATCTAGCGCACCGCACAGCGCGACAGCTTCTTCTGGCGTGGTGGTTGGACCGATCTTGACCCCGATCGGGTTTTGCACACCAGCGAGAAAGTGAACGTGCGCATGATCTAGTTGGCGTGTGCGATCGCCGATCCAGAGCATGTGCGCAGAGCAGTCGTAGTAGTCGCCAGTGAGACTGTCACGCCGCGTGAGGGCTTCTTCGTAGCCGAGTATGAGAGCTTCATGTGAGGTGTAGAAGTCGACTTGGTGCAACTGCGCTTCGTCGCGGAGATCAATTCCACACGCTTCCATGAAGCGCAGCGCCCTATCGATCTCGTTCGAGAGTTGCTCATAACGGCGACCCTCGCGGGTTGAACCGACGAACTCGAGGTTCCACTGATGGACTCGAGAAAGGTCGGCGAAGCCGCCCTTGGTGAAGGCGCGCAACAAATTGAGAGTGGCTGCCGCCTGGTTGTAACACTGCACGAGCCGTTGCGGATCTGGGTTACGTGAGATGGCATCGAATGCGATGTCGTTGACCATGTCACCGCGAAAGCTTGGTAGCGACATGCCGTCGCGCTGTTCGGTATCGGCTGACCGAGGTTTCGCGAACTGTCCGGCGATCCGACCGATCTTCACAACTGGAACGCCGGTTGAGTATGTGAGCGCAACAGACATCTGCAGGATCACTTTGAGCTTGTCGCGAATTTGGTCGGCGTTGAACTCGGCGAAGGTTTCGGCGCAGTCTCCGGCCTGCAGGACGAATCCCTTGCCCTCTGCTACTAGGGCTAGCGATTCGCGCAAGGTTCGTGCCTCTCCAGCAAACACGAGTGGCGGCATTCGGCGCAGCTCCGAGAGGGCGTTATCTAGGGGAACTTGCGGCCATGACGGCTGTTGGGCTGCCGGGTGCGAACTCCAACTATCTGGAGTCCAGTCAGAAATCGGGTGGAGGGCGGGTGTCGTCATTAGAGGTACGCACCCGGCAGACGCTCCGCCCCGTTTGCGCCTTCTATCTGTCGTGTAGAGCGCATCGCTTCTATCTGCTGCTGGGCCGCTATTTGCTGGGTAACCATGGTGGCTTGGATTCCGTGGAAGAGGCCCTCTAGCCAGCCGACTAGCTGGGCTTGGGCGATGCGCAACTCAGATTCTGTAGGGGTGTCGGTAAGAAATGGCGAGGTCATATAGCTCAACTCGTCCTTGAGTTCGCCTGAAAGTATTTCTGAAAGGTCGGCGAGGCTGCGATCGTGAATCTCGCCGAGGAGGCGCCGGCCCGCCTCATCGAGAGGGGCTCTGCGAGCCTCATCGAGCAACGCTCGCACCATCGAAGCGATGCGTATCAACTTGGTCGGTGACGTCGTGGCTTCGCCGCTCGGAACGGCGGCTTCTAACACTTCGGGGTGTAGAGGTGTCGGATCCGGGGTCATAACGAACTCAGGTTACGCGCAGCTAGCTGAGTCATCCCAACGCCCATCCATCGCGCAACGGTACGGGTGGTCGGACTGGTGCCGTATTTGCTACGCGTGGACCTGGGACATCTCTGAACTCATACGACACGGGTTCACGCCCGGCTTGGCATACCCAACACTGCCCGGTCACTCCAGCTGTGATCAGCCCGAGAACAGCTTCGGCAATCTGGCTTGCTGGGATTATTGGAAAGCCAGCGTCGATTAGAAAGTCCTTCGTTTGCTCGCCGATGATGTTTGTGTCTGTGATACCCGGATTCACTGTGTTACAGGTGATGTTGTCGCGTGTGAGTGTTGGCGCGAGAGAACGCATCAGCCCAACAACAAAATGTTTTCCTGCGTCGTATATCGGGTCTGCTGGGAATGGGATCAAGCCAGCGAGCGAACTTGTTGCGATGATCGAACCGCCGCCGCGTCGCTTCATGCGGTCGATCGCAGCTCGAACCCCATATACGACACCGTCGACGTTGATTCTCTGGATCTTCTGGTAGGTGGCGTCGTCTAGTTGCGTAAGGTCCGACAAGCCTATGGCGATACCGGCGTTGAGAAATGCGATGTCTGGTCCGCCGAGTTCGGTCTCGCACCGGGCGAACGCCGCTTCGACCTGTGCTGGGTCACCACAGTCAGCGGTAATTGTGAGAGCGCTCAGAGCTTCGGCGCTGATGGCATCGAGTCCGACCGGATCGAAATCGACCGCGCAGATCACTGCACCTTCGGCGGCCAACAGCGCAGCCGTTGCTTTACCTATGCCCGACGCTGCGCCGGTGATTAAAGCGACCTTGCCTTGAGCTGAATTCACGGCCCGCAACCTACACAGCAGTAGGTAGAACGGCCCGATGAATTGATTTGGGCTGGCGGAACCGGCCATTTACGGCTAAATTGACCCTGATATTGGAATTATTTCATCTCAGGGCGGTTCGTTGTTTGCTAGTCGGAATGTGCGGTCGCGCCTAGCGGCATTCTTTAGTTTGCTCCTATTCGGAGTGATATCAACCTGGCCAGCGCCGATGCGCGCTCAGGCCGACGACCCGGCGCCACAGACAATCTCCTTCGGAGCGATTGCTGATAGAGAACGACTGTCTGGTGCGTTTTCGCTGACGGCGACTGCGTCGTCGAGTCTTACTGTTGTTTTTGCTTCTAGTACGACTGCTGTTTGTACTGTTTCTGGTTCGACTGTGTCGTTGGTTGCGATGGGTGTCTGCACGATTGAGGCTTCCCAGGCCGGTGACAGTCTTTGGCTCGCTGCGACACCTGTCGAGCAGTCTTTTGACGTGACTGAGGCAAGTCAGTCGATCACGTTTGGTGGTCTGGCTGATAGAGAAAGATTGTCTGGTGCGTTTTCGCTGATGGCGTCGGCGTCATCCGGACTGACGGTGTCATTCGCGTCCACAGATGCTGCTGTTTGTACGGTTTCTGGTTCGACTGTGTCGTTGGTTGCGATGGGGATTTGTGAGCTCACGGCATCGCAGGGTGGCGATGGCTTGTGGTT
>SXJP01000032.1 GCA_005779395.1 Actinomycetota bacterium | reverse complement strand
GCAGATGGCAATCGACGCCGACCTAAATGCGGGCATCATCGACGATTCCGAAGCGAAACGGCGCCGTAAAGAAATTTCCGGCGAAGCTGACTTCTATGGCGCAATGGACGGAGCTTCTAAGTTCGTAAAAGGTGACGCGATCGCAGCAATTGTGATCGTCATGATCAACCTTGTCGGCGGCTTCATCGTTGGCGTCGTTCAGGCCGGCATGTCACTCAGCGATGCCATTACGCACTACTCACTGCTGACCGTCGGCGACGGCCTTGTAGCTCAAATCCCGGCGCTGCTCATCTCTATGTCGAGCGGTCTTATCGTGACTCGTGCTGCTACCGAGTCAGATCTCGGTACAGACCTTCTCTCTCAACTCGCAGGCCATCGCCGAGCTATGCAACTCGCCGGTGGCGCGGTTGCTCTCCTAGCGATTGTGCCGGGATTACCGAAGCTTCCATTCTTGGTTGTCGGCGGGGCTCTCGTGTTCCTTGCTTCGCGCCTTCCAACAGAAGACGAACTATCGGCGACTAAGGACGCTGAAGCTGCTCTGCTTGCTGCAACCGAAGCGACAACTAACG
The DNA here is from genome assembly GCA_005779395.1 of Actinomycetota bacterium. Lineage (GTDB taxonomy): Bacteria > Actinomycetota > Acidimicrobiia > IMCC26256 > PALSA-610 > SXJQ01. The sequence goes on along the minus strand of SXJP01000032.1, from coordinate 6,751 downwards.
CGAAGGAAACTCCGGAGTCCATCGCATACGACATGCGGGTCGAGCCGCTTGAACTCGAAATCGCCTACGACATAATCGACCTCGTCGATCAGGCGCGTGGCGGCGACCTGCTCGACAGAGTGCGTGCGCTCCGACGCAAACTCGCTCTAGAACTCGGTGTTGTGATCCCGCTAGTACGTACACGCGACAATCTTGAACTGCCAGCAACCACCTATGCAATCAAGCTTCATGGCGTAGAACTTGGTCGCGGTGAAGCGCCGCCAGGCCATGTACTCGTACTCGGCGATGACAGCGGAACGCTGCCTGGAATCGCGACTCGCGAACCAGTGTTCGGTCTTCCCGCAACTTGGGTTCCAACCGAGTTTCGTCACCAAGCCGAAGTCACTGGTGCGACAGTCGTTGATAGAGCGTCGGTCATCACAACACATCTCGCTGAGATCGCTCGGCGACATGCTGGCGATCTTCTCGCTCGACAAGACGTGAAGATGCTTGTCGACATTGTCAAGCAAACCGATCCTGTCGTCATCGACGAAATCAACGCAACAAACGTGAGCCACGGCGAGATTCAAAGAGTCTTGCAATCACTTTTGGCCGAAGGCGTCGCGATTCGCGACCTTGTAAGAATCTTCGAAGTGATCGGCGAACGTTCGAGGGTGACAAAAGACACCGACACGATCGTGGAGGCTGTCCGCGGCGCGCTGGGAGCCGCGATCACGTCGAGTCATGCGAGGCTAGGCCGCCTTCCGATCATAACGCTTGAGCCCATCATCGAGCACCAACTCGCAGAAACATTGCGCGCTTCGGATCAGGGGATGTACCTAGCAGTTGACCCTGAAATTGCTGAGCAAATTGCGTTAGCGGTAGCGCGCCAAGCCGAGGCAGCGGAGATGAACGGGGTTGAGCCAGTGTTCGTGTGTGCGGCGCAGTTGCGGTCGGCGCTTCGACGCTTGTTGAAGTCTGCGGCACCCCGACTGCCGGTCTTGTCTTATGCAGAACTTGGTGGCCATGTAGAACTCGAAACCGTAGGAGTGGTGAGCCTTGCTCAAGAGCCAGCAGCAGTTTGAGGGACCAGATCTCGAAGCACTCTTAGACCGAGTGCGTGCAGAGTTGGGTAGCGACGTGCAGATCGTCGCGGCAAACCGAGTTCGTCGCGGCGGAGTCGGCGGCTTCTTCTCCCGCGAGCACTTCGAAGTCATCGCCGAACCAGCAAAGCCTTCACCGAAAACAGCCATCGATCTCGGCAATCTCAAACCAAGTCGAGAGTCGGTCATCGATACGGCTGCCTACACGACAACGGCATCCAACGCCACCAGCGTGCTTGACCTAGCCGAAGCAGTCAACGGGACCGAACGATCACTACAACAACAAGCAATGCCCGCTGTTTCAACTGAATCCGAAAGGTTTGTGCAGATCCTCGAACGTATCGCCCGCGACGTCGAAACCAAAGAGACCATCGCACAGCCACTCGCGCAGATAACGATGCAGCCAACGCCGAGACCTCTAGAGACTCATCTGGCCGTCACCGAACAGATACAAAGCGTTGTGACAAGTTCTCCAGTAATTAGTCCTTTTGATCCACCAAGAGTTCGGCGCAAACCCGAAACCGATGTGCTCGAACGCCCCGAGACTTCACTCGCACGCCTTGGCTTGCCAGCGCGATTCATCCCTCGCGGCGAATCAGGTGTCAGCCTCAGGCCAGCTTTAATCGAGTCGCTCGCCGCATTGCCTGTACCGAGCGCGCTACCGGACAGCAAAGGCGTGGTGGTTGTCGTCGTCGGCATTGGCGCGCAGCCAGTGATTCTTGGTCGGCAACTCTGCGCAGAACGCGGCCTCGACCCAAACGCACTGGTACTTGCGACTGAGCAGGAATTAGGCCCAGGCGTACCTAGCTGGCTACAAATCACCGACGCACCAACCGCGGATGAACGTCGCAGGAGCTGGCGGCGTCGTGAGCAGGTAACACTCGTGGCGCTGTCTGTGTCGTCCGTCAGCACTGGCAGCGACTGGGCACGCACGATGCTCGACCACCTAGAGCCGACACACGTGTGGGGCATTGTCGACGCTGGCTGGAAAGTCGAGGATGCCTCATCTTGGGCAACTCGCCTCGGTGGCTTCGATGTCCTAGCTCTGGTGAATCTAGAAAACACTGTAAGTCCGGCTTCGGCATTGGTACTCGACATTCCTGTAGCGCGAATCGATGGGACACAGGCATCGCCTTTGCGTTGGGCAGAGGTGCTAACTGAACGGTTGGTGCGTCGATGAGCAACTCGCGCCGGCGCCTTAGGGTCGACCCGCAGCTCGTGTTCGGCGTGAGCCTGATTGCTTCTCTATTTATCTCGTGGCCCGGATTGCGGAACGCGATGAACGGGTCTGCTGACATCATGGCCGTTGGCGTAAACCTGTTAGTTGGCGTGGCCGTGATCTGGACTGGCCTATTCATGGTGGCATCGCTCATCGCGAATTACTCCGCCACAGCTAGCACCGTACGCAAGTCAGTCAGCGTTACGAATGGACCGCCTGTTGCAGAGCGTCGAGCAACTTCTAATGAGATCGAAGCTGACCAGTTTGAAGCGTCTGCAATTGCAGCCAATGCGGAGATCACAGCGGGCTGACGTTGAGACCGAGGCGATACGAACTCGACCGATCAGCCAACGAGGATCGAAAGCTTGCCTGAGCCGTACTCGTCGACTGTCACGTCGTAGTCACGACGAGCCATGGGCGCCTTCATGAGACTTTGTGTTCCGTCAGGCAGTTCGCACGGGAGCGTGTGCGCCTTGTCCCACTTGAGGTGCTCGCAATCGTCGGAGTTGAACAGTCGCGACAGGACGTTCAGGATCTCGGTGAGATTCTCGAGGTTGGACGGCTCTACGACCCACTTCTTGACACTCTCATCGACTTGCGCTGCAGGAACCATCGTGAGTGCGCCGCCGAGAGCGTTAGACAACCTCAAGTCGGTCAGGCAGATAGCTGCGATGTTGCCACTATCGGCAACAAAGTCAGATACCACTGCTGGCGTATCACGTTCGATCACTTGTGCATCGCCACGCACAATCGTCACTTCGCGACCCAGCAGGTCTGCGATTATCTGACGGATTGCTTCTGGTTTTGGGAACGGATAATTAGTTGGCATTCGCGATTCCTTTCGCTAGCCGTTACGAGAGACGCTTTCGAACTAGAAGACGCGTTCGAGTATCGCCTTAAAGTCATCGGCAGAAAATGGCTTGACAATAAGGAACAATGCGCCAGCGTCGAGAGCAACGTCTTTCATGTGTGGTTGGCTTTCGGAAGTCACGAAACCGAAACGCACCTCAGACCCTTCGGCGCGAAGGGCACGGAGCAAATCGATGCCGTTCATCTCGGGCATATTCCAGTCAGAAAAGATCAGGTCCGGTGCGTCTTGATGAATGAGGTCGAGTGCCTCTTGTCCGTTAGCTGCCTCGACAATTTCGGCGTCGGGCAAACCTGCCGAATCAATGTGGCGGCGCACAATCATCCGCATGGCCTTGCTGTCATCCACAATCATGATCTTCATTGTTGCTTAGGTTCCTTTCGTGCCCTTGGGCACCTGTGTGGATTATTGCCGCCCGATTAGTTGGACCCTCATGAGCCACTTGTCACAGAAGTATGTGAGTGACTGGATAACGCAGGCGCCAGGTACAACGACCCTGTAGTCACGACCTTCCGCGACCGTCGGCAGAGACAGCGCTGCGCTGCCGCTGACCATCCCTTTGACATTGCCGCCAATCATGTTGGCCATCTCGCCGAGTGCGTCCCAGACCTCTTCATCTGAAATCTCTGCTACGTCCATGCCGAACATCGTCGCGGCAACTTCGCGGCCGAGCCCTTCTGGGACCTCAACCGTTACAGCTGCGTCGATCGGCCCGGTTATCTGCACGCAACTAAGCAGATAGCGTGACTCGGACGCGTGGTCATACGGCGAGTCGGTCGCAACTAATTCGAAACCGAGCATCGATGTCCAGACGCTCTCGGCAACTTCGCCGAGGTCTAGTTCTGTCAATACCTGCATACCCACTCCCTTGTGACCGCCAGAAGAACTCTGACGACGCTCCTGATAGTGAATCGGCTCCTTCTAGCTCGTCTTGAGATACTTAGAACTAAGGCGGTAGCCGAAATTTCGTGTTACGACAATTGATAGCAACCTGCTTTATCTAGCTGGATGCGCCGAAAACCGTCGTGAATGTTCACGGTGGTTTCGGCGGCACCAAGAAACAGATAGCCATCTGGCTTTAGTTGACGAGCGACCCTGTCGAACACGGCTCGTTTCGTTTCGATATCGAAATAGATGAGTACATTGCGAATGAAAATGATGTCCATCTTTGGCATGACCGGCCATGGTGTGACGAGATTGTGCTGGCTGAACTCAATGCCATGCTTTAGTTCTGGCTTGACAGCCCAACCCATGCCAGCCCTATCGAAATACTTGACGAGTAGCGCGGCTGGCATTCCTCTGTTCGCTTCGATTTGTGCGTAGCGGCCAACCCTCGCTTTGGCGAGCATCTCGTTCGAGAGATCCGTAGCTTGGATTCTCACATTCCAATTTCCGAGACATGCGAAGTGTTCTCGCAACGTCATCGCGATTGTGTATGGCTCTTGACCAGAGGAACATGCGGCAGACCAGATATCGAGTCTGCGTTCACTTGCTCGCCTAGTGAGCAGGTCCGGAATCACCGTCGTGCGGAGTGCTTCAAACGGATGCAGGTCACGAAAGAAAGATGTCTCGTTGGTTGTCATCGCATCGATGACCTCGCGTTGCATCTCAGGATCATTGCGCTTGAGTTTGTCTACAACTGCTGAGATGCTTTCAAGTCCTTTGAGTCGCGCCAACGGCGCTAGTCGTGATTCAACGAGGTATTCCTTACCTGGCTCGAGCACAATCGCAGACTTCGATCGCACGAAGTGTCGGATGTAATCGAAGTCGGTATTCGATAACGCCATGACGAGTTACCTTCCTACCTTCACGCCAGAATGTGCGATCACATGGTTTCGACCGTGTGAGCATCTGCGAACCAGTTCTGTAGCTATTCCGTCGAGGCCAAGATTGCAATCGGCAAGGCCAGCTCTTGTCACAAAACCCGGCATCCCCCACACAACGCTTGTCGCCTCATCTTGCGCGAAGCACTGCCCACCAGCTGCCGTAACGGTCTCTACGCCAGCGAGGCCGTCCTTGCCCATGCCTGTGAGCACTACCGCAAGGGTTCCGGAGCCATAAATCTGTGCAGCCGATCTAAATAGTGGGTCTACAGATGGCCGACACGAGTTCTCCGGTGGTTCGGAATCAAGGGCAACTTCGACGCGCCCATCACGGCGGACGAGTGTCATGTGGAAGTCGCCCGGAGCAATTAGAACGGTGCCAGATTGCGCGACGATCCCGGGTTGGGCTTCTGCAACAGTCACGAGGGAGAGGCCGTCGAGACGCTCGGCAAGAAGACGCGTGAACAGCTTTGGCATGTGCTGCACAACGAACAGCGGTACCGCTAGATCGGCGGGCAGCTTCGGGATAATCGCCTGCAGTGCGTTTGGCCCGCCAGTCGAGACACCGATCACGACGGCATCTACCCGCGCAGACAGTGTCGGTGGTTGACGGCGAACCAACGGTGCAGGCGCTACTCGTGGACCGGCGATTGGCCTCTGCGGAACGCTAGTGACAACGTCTGGCCCTCTGCCGCCTAGCGCCTTGATTTTTGGTATCAGGTCGGCCCTGATGCGTTCCATCGTTGCGGCGATGCTGCCCATGTTGGCTGGTTTGGCCACATAATCGCTCGCACCGAGCGCTAATGCTTCAAGAGTCGCTTTGCCACCACTAGTCGTAAGGGTCGAAAACATGATGACGGGAAGCTTCGGATACAGCTTGCGTAGGTGAGGCAAGGTTTCGAGGCCGTTGAGTTCCGGCATCTCTATGTCCATCACGACAACGTCCGGGACATCTATCGCAAGACGCTGCAGCGCGAGCCGCCCGTTACTCGATGTTGCTACGACTTCAATTTCGGGATCGGTCGCAAGGGCATCGGTCAACATCCGGCGGATAACCACCGAGTCGTCAACTAGCAGCACACGCACCACGTTCATCGAGTCATCCTCATGATCTACAGCCACGACGCCGCCCGCGTCTAGTTCATTGTTGGGGTTTAAGAAGTTCGGGCAGCTTTGATGATCTCTAGCTTCTCGAGCAAAACATCTTTCGTGAACGGTTTCATCACGTATTCGTCAGCACCTCTGCTGAGCGCCTCTTCAATTCTGTCGATCGACGTTTCGGTAGTGATCATTACAAGGATTAGTTCGCTCCACTCAGGATGTTCACGCACAGCCGAAACAAGTTCGATGCCCGACATCTCTGGCATGTTCCAGTCGACAAGAAGTAGTTCAGGGACATACCCAGCGTTCAACATGTCAAGACCTTCGCGACCGTTCGCAGCCTCGCCGATCTCTGTGTAGCCACAATCTGCAAGTAGGCGGCGCAGAATCGTGCGCATCGCCCTTGAGTCGTCAACAATCATCGCTCGCATGAAGCTCTTGCTCCTCTCCGGCCCGCGTTTGCTCCTGTTTCATCGGCCGAACTCGTTGCAACTTGTGCGGAAAGTTCGAGAGTTCGCTGCACCAGGGCGAATTCGAGAACGACCGTCGCGCCAAAACCGATGCTCGTACCGACATGCGAGCCCACTTAGCGCGAGAATGGCGACTTGGGTCGCTAGCGCAACTGGCAGCGCGTCGGACTTTTAATCCGCAGGTTCCG
>SXJP01000002.1 GCA_005779395.1 Actinomycetota bacterium | reverse complement strand
GGTGTGGGTCGCGACCCCGCGGCAGAAGTAATGAGTAGAACTTGACCATTGCCCTGCTCGACCATCACTGGAACTACTGCGCGAAGAAAGTGATACGGGGCTTCAAGACATCCACGAATCACGGTCTCTAGATCTTTGAAAAAAGAAGTTAGGAAGCGGCCGGTAACGATCCGGCCAGATGCCGCGGCCGCTGAATCGATTCGTCCGAAACGAGTGATCGCTGCTGAAACAAGTTTCGTCGTACTGTCTGGATCGGCGAGGTCGCGGACTCCTTCCACCACGGCGACTCGTGCTCCTAGTGCCTCGACTTCGTCGACCAAGCCAGGGCGAGGATCTCCGAGCACTAGGTCATGTCCCTGCGATGCGAGTAGGAGCGCAAGCGGCGGACCAACATAAAAACTGGCGTCATTTATTAGCGCGACTCTTCTAGTTTTTGCGTTCAAGCTTGCTCCGTATCCTCAATGTAAAGTCGCGGCACTCTAGATGACATAACTTTTCCGGCCCGCAAATTTCACTTCGAAAGGGTGTTCTCTCCAATGTCTTCGGAAAAGCAACAACAGTTGACGCCACGATACGGAATCCCCAACCTCGAGATGTTGGTTCCTTGGATCGACTTGCCCGCAGAGGAAGATGGGCCGTTCTGGGCGCTGAACCTCATGAAGTATCGAGAAGTCGCAGACTATGGCGACGCCACAGACGGCAAGGCGAAGGTGAGTGGCCGTGAGGCCGATAACGCCTACACCCCTCGCGAAGCGCTCGCCGGGGTCGGAGCGAAGCTCGTCTTTGTAGCTGACGTAATTCGCCAGACTGGATCTCATCCAACTTGGGACCGTATCGGGATAGTCAAGTATCCGACGCGATCAAGCTTCATGGCAATGCAACTTCGCGATGACTTCAAGGCCAAACATGTCCACAAGGACGCAGGGATGGAAGCGACGATCATCCTCGCAGCCAATCCCGTTTCAGTTGGTGCTCCGGACGATGCGAGCGACGGAACACTCGTTCTCCGAATCGCAAGGATGACCGACTCCCAAGTTCTTGAGTCCGTAGACGGTGCCGTATGTGCGGCTGAGTTCTCTGTCGAGGGCGTGATGCTTGGCGATGACCGAACTTGGAATGCGGTCTCATTCGATGTGGCGCCGAGTGATGTTGTCCTCGATGGACTCCTCGCGCCGATCCAAGGTGCAGACGAGTCATTTTCATTCGCTCTCGGCAACATCGTGATCGACTCGTTGCAAGCTTCAATCACCGACGCAAACATCTAGGAGGGCTAAGTAGTGGTAGGAGGAGCGAAGTCAGAGGTATTCGAAGGAGTCATCGGCGATACCATCGCAGATTCGACCCCGTCTTGGCCTCAGCGGCCACACCCCGGAGAAGCGGCGCCGAACGTAGTTGTGGTGTTGCTTGACGATCTAGGTTTTTCTCACTTCGGTTGTTATGGCTCAAATATCGCCACTCCGAACATCGACCGGCTTGCTGCCGGCGGTCTGCGCTACACGAACTTTCATGTGACTCCGCTGTGTTCGCCGACTCGTGCGGCGCTCTTAACCGGTCGCAATCATCACGAAGTCGGCATGCGCGGAGTCTCGAACTGGAACACCGGATTTCCGAACATGCGCGGCCAGATTTCCAACCACGCTGCCACGATGGCCGAGGTGCTCCGCGATGAGGGCTACACGACATTCGCGTTGGGTAAATGGCATCTGTGTCAAATGGCGAACACCTCTGCTGCTGGCCCCTACGACCAGTGGCCGTGTCAACGCGGCTTCGATCGCTTCTACGGGTTCCTCGACGGCGAGACAGACCAGTTCCACCCAGAACTCGTGTACGACAACCACCATGTAGAGGTGCCGAAGTCGGTCGAAGACGGTTACCACCTAAGCGAAGACCTGGTCGATCGCGCCGTCAGCTTTATTCATGACACTCGATCGATCAGGCCAGACCAGCCGTTCTTTATGTATCTCGCCTTCGGGGCTACCCATGCCCCGCATCAAGCTCCCCAGGAGTATCTCGATAAGTACCGCGGCAAGTTCGATCAAGGCTGGGATGCGATTCGCGAACAGTGGTTTGCTCGCCAAGTCGAGCTTGGATTGATCCCCGAGGCGACACAGTTAGCGCCACGAAATCCTGGAGTAGAGGCGTGGGTTGATCTTCCAGAGAATCACAAGCGTCTCGCCGCGCGGTTACAAGAAGCTTTCGCTGGCTTTCTAGAGCACACCGATGCGCAGATCGGTCGCCTCCTTTCATCGCTAGAGCAGCTCGACCAGCTCGACAACACCATCATCGTGGTCCTGTCCGACAATGGCGCAAGTCAAGAAGGTGGGCCATTCGGCGTGATGAATGAGTGGAAGTTCTTCAACTTCATTCTTGAAACGCCAGACGAGGCCGTCGATCGTCTCGATGAGATCGGTGGACCAACAACCCATACGAACTACCCGTGGGGCTGGGCGCAAGCAGGTAACACACCTTTCAAGTGGTACAAGCAAAACACCCACGAAGGCGGGGTTCATGTTCCGTGCATCGTGCACTGGCCCGCGAACATTTCAGATGCCGGAACTTTGCGGCATCAGTTCCATCATGTGAACGACATCGCCCCGACGATTTACGAAGCGATCGGCGTTACTGCACCCGATGTCTACCGCGGCCTAGCACAAATGCCAGTCACGGGAACTTCGATGCTCTCAAGTTTCACCGAACCAGCAGCAAGCTCAAGGAAGAAGGTTCAGTACTTCGAGATGGGTGGCCATCGCGCCATCTATTCAGAGGGCTATAAGGCAGTGACGCGACACACCCCCGGCGTGAGTTTCGCTGACGATAATTGGGAGCTATACAAGATCGACGAAGATCGTTCAGAGTGCAACGACCTAGCGGCGACCTCTCCAGCGAAGCTCGCACAGATGGTCGACCTGTGGTGGCAGGAAGCACGCTCCCATCGTGTTCTGCCGCTAGACGACCGCGGCATCGAGCTGTTCGGCGCTCGTTTCGAAGAGCGCACTCCTCATCGACCTAGTCGGCACTACACCTATTTCCCGCCCGTTTCGCCGATGACCGCGCAGGTCGGCGCGAGCATTGGGGGTCGTAGCTGGGACCTTGATGCACAGATCGATCGGCCCATTGGCGCTGGTGGAGTTATCTACGCGACCGGCACTGCTAGTTCTGGGCTCTCATTGTTCATCCAGAACGAACGACTCGTATTCGACTACAACTGTTTTGCCGAACATCTAGTAGTTGAGTCAGATCGCATGGTGCCGGTTGGTAGCTCCGTAGTTGGCGTGCGGTTCCGTCGCGCAGCGAAAGACGGCATTGCCACCCTCGTAATCGACGGCGTTGAGTGCGGAACTCTTCACATTCCATTCGTGATGCGAATGATTTCAAGCCTCGGGCCGAGTGTCGGTTTTGATAACGGCTCGCTCGTGAGTGATCGCTACACAGATTCGTTCGCATTTCAGGGAGAGCTTCACCGTGTCGACATTCAGCTTGTATCGCCATCGCCGTCTGAAAGCGCAGAAGTCGCAGCGGTCGCCGAACGCACAACGATGGCCCGACAGTAAAGAGGCAATATTCGATGGCAACAGTTCGGCGCGACACGATTATTCAGCGCAGCGCGAGTGACGTTTGGGATGTCGTGGGTGACCCAGCGACGATCCATCAGTGGTTTCCGGGTATGGTCGACTGCACGGTCGAGGGTAAGAGTCGCATCATTACGACACGCACCGGCTTGCCGTTGCCTGAGGAGATTCTCACGATTGATAACTCGATTCGGCGATTTCAGTACCGCGTCTTGTTGCCAGTGATCACGCACCATCGAGGAACTATCGATGTCTTCGATATCGGAGAGAATCGTTCGCTCGTCTCGTATGCAACCGACTGTGAACCGGATGCGATGGCACTAATTATCGGCGGTGCCACAGGCGCAGCGCTTGAAGAATTGCGGTCTCAACTTGAGTCTTCGAAGGAGAATTAGCTAGTGGCTCGCAAGATCCTTTTTGTTACGACAGATCAACAGCGATACGACACTCTTGGCTGCAATGGAGGAGTGCTTTCGCGCACACCTGTGATTGATGCATTGGCCGCCGAAGGCATCCGTTACGAGCGCGCTGTTCCACAATCTGTGGTGTGCATGCCTTCGCGTTCGACGATCATCACAGGACAGCATCCGAGCACGCATGGCGTGTGGATGAACGGCGTACCTCTTCCTGTTGATGCGCCATCAGTCGCTGCTGAACTGAACAGGAGTGGCTACAAGACCGCCCTAATTGGTAAGGCGCACTTCGAACCTTTCATGGACCCCTTCGGGCGTTTCACGGAAAACATGCTCGCACGTTCAGGCGAATCGACTTTCGACAATTCATGGAATGATGGCAGTGTCGGCCCGCATCGTGGTTTTGATCACCTTGAGTTCGCCACGCATGGTGGCGCCGGAATGCTGCACTACGCCCAATGGCTTGCTGCAAATCATCCCGAGTCGATCGAGCAGTACTACTCGGCGATCGATGGCCTTTTCAATGTCAATGCGACGGGCGGTGGAGACACAGGCGCGCCACAGGTCCACGACAATCCGATCCCTAAAGATCGCTATCACACTGATTGGGTAGCTGACCGCACGATTTCTTGGCTCGACTCTTTAGGCGCAGATGACGACTGGTTTTGTTGGATGAGTTTTCCGGATCCGCACCATCCATGGGATCCGCCTATGTCAGAACTTCACAGGGTCGACTGGCGCGAAGTGCCGCTCCCTGAGGGCTACTTGCAAAGCCGTGAGGAGCGCGAACGCGTCCTCGATTCAAAGCCGCGGCAATGGCGTCTTTGGTACGACGGGGAACTCGTATCAAATTACGAGGCGCCAAAGAGTTGGGTGCCTGCGACACTTACTGACGATCAGGTTCGTGAGGTCAATGCGCGTAACGCAATCGAGTGCGAGTTGATTGATGAGGCGCTTGGCCGAGTGCTCGCTGCGATCGCAGCGCGTGGCTGGGATGACGACCTCGACGTGATTTTCACGACCGATCACGGCGAGTTACAAGGTGATTTCGGGTTGCTATTCAAGGGTCCGTGCCATGTCGATGCATTGATGCGGTTGCCATTGGTTTGGCGCCCGGCCCCGAATGCCAACATGAAGCCAGCAGTGGTGACCAAGCCTGTAGGGCTTATCGACTTGGCACCAACTTTTGCTGCTATCGGTGGCCTGTCTCCAGCAGGCTGGATGCAAGGTAAGCGTTTACCGATTGACGACGGCGATGCCGATGATCGTGGTTTCGAGCGTGTGCTTACCGAGTGGGACAGCGAACTATTTGGTGTCGGTGTTCATCTCAAGACAATTACGCGAAGCGATTGGGTCTGTAGCGTCTACGCACCTGGCACAGTTCACGATGGTACAGAGGGCGAGCTTTACGACCTCAAGAACGACCCGCTACAGTTCAACAATCTCTGGGGCGAGACTGCGAGTGCTGCGATTCAGGCCGACCTCGTAACTGATCTACTCGACAACTTGCCAGAATTGCGCACGCCGAGGTTGCAGTGCGAAGCGCCGGTATGAGTCCAGATGGCTATTGGCCGAGTCCCTGGCCAGGCGAGGACGGCGGGCCCTTGCGCCTTCAGACCTCAAGCGCCCGACCTTCGTTAGGCATGACCGGGTTAGACGCGTCCTTGACGATCCGCGAGGCCGTCGCAACAACGATGGTTGTGCTGCGCGATCCAGGTGAAGTTTTTGCGCTCCGCCATACTGCGGGTCCTGACGCGGTCTCGTGGGTTGAGCGCATCGACCCCGTGACGCTTGAGCCGCTCGCCAGGTCCGTTGAACTTGCTGGTGGGCCGACCTGGCCAGGTGGAATCGCGGCGCATGCGAACGGATCTCTTTACGTCGTGTTCGGCAACCACGCGCATCGGCTCGATGCATCATTGAATGTCGTCGCCTCGAAGACCCTTCCACGCGACAAGCCCTACAACAGTTTCGTAATTCTCCCAGACGGATCACTGGTCACAAAGAACTTTGGGGGAGTGCTGCCGTTCCAAGCCGCCGATACGGCTGCAGAAGTCGATACTGAACTAGTCGTTCTAGACCCAGAAAATCTTGAGATCATCGCTGATTGTGTATTGCCCGAGGCTTCGATCGCCCGCCTGTCGTCTGATGGCGACCAAGTTTACGTCATTGGGACTTCGAGTCTCTGGCGTTGCAACTGGGATGGCGCAAAGTTCGCACTAGACGAATCGCTCTCGTCGGTCTATAGGTCGGTACCTGGCCAAACCTACGGGTGGGACCCGGTAATTGCGCTCGGAGCCGTTTGGTTTCTAGATAACGGTTTCGGGAGCGAGCGCTATATCGGTACGTTTCGAGGGCAGGGTGTCAACACAGCTCCGCTTCATCTAGTTCGGGTAGACCTCGCGACTGCAGAGTGCACGCTCACCGAGATTTGTGGTCTGCCGAATGGTGTTGTCGCAAACCCTCCTCTGATAGATGTCGCTCGTCGTATAGCTGTCGGGTTTGATAGTGGCAACGGTGTGCTCGCAGCATTCGACATTGGCGATGACGGCTCCACGGTGTTGCGTTGGCGTAAGGAGCAGAATCACGCCTGCCACATGATGCTGTTCGCCGAGAACGGGGAACTCTTTACGACCGACCATGACGCAGACCGCATGGCTGACGAAATAGTGATCCTAGATATCGAGACCGGTCGAGAACTGCTCAGAACGAAGTCAGCAAGTCCTGTGCAATCGGTTTTGTTTCCGGCAGTCGGATGGGACAACGACTTGTACTACTGCTCATTCGCAGGCATAGCGCGATTGGGCGCTTAGTCTCAAGCCATGCGCCGAACAATTTTTGAGGAACATCATGACCTATTCCGTGACAGCGTGCGGCAGTGGATCGAGAACGAAATCGTCCCCCACAACCAGGAGTGGGAACATGACGGCATTGTTCCTCGCTCTCTATTCAAGAGCGCTGGCGCGCTCGGTTTTCTAGGGATTGCAGTACCGGAGCAATATGGCGGCGGTGGTGTAGCCGATTTCCGTTTCAACATGATCATGGCAGAGGAGTTTGCCCGCGCCGGGGTCTCATCGTCTGGTCTTGGAATACAACTCCACAACGACATCTGCCTTCCGTATTTCTTGGAGGGGACGACAGAGGAGCAACGCCAGCGATGGTTACCAGGACTGTGTTCCGGCGATTTCATCGCGGCGATAGCGATGACAGAGCCGGGTGCAGGTAGCGACCTTGCGGGCATGAAGACGACAGCTTTGCTAGATGGCGACGACTATGTAGTGAACGGTGCCAAGACATTTATCACCAACGGAATCAACTCGACGCATGTAATAACTGCTCTCAAGACCGATCCTGCTCAGAAGCATCGCGGCATGAGCGTTCTCGTCATCGAAGATGGAACGGTCGGATTTGAGCGCGGACGCAATCTCGACAAGATCGGGCTGAAGAGCCAAGACACCGCTGAGTTGTTCTTTACAGATTCACGCGTTCCCGTCGTCAATCGGCTCGGCGACGAGGGCACAGGTTTCTTTACGCTGATGCGAAACTTGCCTCAGGAACGCCTCTCGATCGCGGTGTCCGCAGTTGCCCAGGCACGCGCTGCACTCGACTGGACTCTCGCCTACGCCCGCGAACGCGAAGCATTTGGAAAACCGATTGGTTCCTTCCAACACAACCGTTTCAAGCTCGCAGAGATGGATACCGAGATCGAAGTTGCGCAGAGCTACGTCGACGCACAGGTGATAGCACTTAACGAAGGCGTACTGACACCAGAAGACGCTGCGCGTTCTAAGTGGTGGACAACCGAGATGCAAAACCGTGTCGCCGACACGTGTTTACAACTCCATGGTGGTTACGGCTACATGCTCGAATACCCGATCGCGCGCCAGTGGCAAGACGCTCGGATTCAAACTATCTACGGTGGGACCACGCAGGTGATGCTCGAGATAATCGGTCGCTCGCTCGGCGTGTAACGCAAGTCATGAGAACGGCTCTGATTTTCGTCGCGATAACTCTCTTTGGTTGCGGGTCTGCAGAAGGCGATGATCGGATTCGGCTCGATGTAGTTGCTGCATCGTCTCTCACAGAGGTGTTCGAGGCGATCGCGATTGAGTTTGAGACATCGAACGCCAGCATAGATATCGCATTCAGTTTCGGGGCGAGTTCAGAGATTGCAGCGGCAATTGAGTCTGGCGCATCACCAGACCTAATCGCCGTTGCTGAACCGTCGGTGCTCGATGCTCTGATGTCAGATGACCATGTGGTCGAGCCGGTCCAATATTTTGCGACCAACCGTATGGAGATCGTCGTCCCTAACGGGAACCCGAAGGACATTGCTTCGCTTGGCGATTTGGCTCGTAGCGACCTAGTCGTACTTCTATGTGATCCAGCAGTCCCTTGTGGAAGATATTCAAGCCAAGTGCTCGCAAACGCTGGGGTAAGAATTGCCCCTGCGAGTTTTGAAGTCAACGTGAAAGGAGTATTGGGCAAAGTTGCGTTAGGGGAAGCCGATGCAGGAATCGTCTATGTGACCGACGTGCTCGCTGCGAAGGAGCGGGTCGACGGCGTAGCAATTCCAAAGGACAAGAATGTTGTCGCTCAATACCCAATTGCAATTGTTGAGCGTTCATCCGATCAGCAAGAAGCAGAAAGATTTGTCGCTTTCCTAACGAGTGAGATTGGTGTGCGCATACTCAGACGCCACGGATTTGGTGCCCCGTGAGAGGGCGGAGAAAAACTGGACGAAGAATTCCCTACCTGATCGTGTTTATCGCCGCACTTGGCGCGCTGTTGTTCTTGCTCCCGTTCATCGGCATTGCCCTCAGGTTGCCATGGATGCGACTCTCTGAGATTTTCGGCGATCCTGAGACGCGCGCCGCGCTCTGGCTGTCGATTCGCTCAAGTGCGATGGCGGCTGCCTTGTCCTGCTTCTTCGGAGCGCCACTCGCGTATGTGCTTGCAAGAAGGGCATTCCCGGGTCGTAGCGTGATACGCGCCCTAATGACGCTAGCGATGGTGCTTCCTCCTGTAGTTGGAGGCGTCGCGTTACTGTTCACCTTCGGGCGCAACGGTTTCGTTGGCGCGCGCTTGGATGAGTGGCTAGGAATTCGCTTGCCGTATTCGTCCGCCGGAGTAGTGCTCGCTCAAACGTTCGTAGCGATGCCTTTCGTGGTTGTCGCAGTCGAGTCGGCATTGGTGCGACAGGACACCCGGATGGAAGAGGCGGCACGGACTTTGGGAGCATCACCACTGACGGTGCTCCGGAGGATCACGATTCCGACCATCAGACCTGCGCTGCTAGCGGGAGCGGCTCTCGCTTGGGCGCGTGCACTTGGAGAATTCGGCGCGACAATCACCTTCGCCGGAAGTTTTCCTGGCAGAACTCAAACGCTGCCGTTGCTCGTCTATTCGACGCTCGATACAGACCCCGGAGCCGCGCTTGCGCTGTCTTTCGTTCTCTTGGCTGTGGCAGTTGTTGTTCTTGGATTGTTGAGAGATTTCTGGTTCGCGGGGATGAGCGACCGAGGAAAGGGATGAGCATCGACGTAGCAGCCAGACTGCAACGGGGAGACTTCATACTCAATGTCGAGTTCCAGGCAGAGGTTGGTGAGACTGTCGCGATCTTGGGGCCAAATGGATCCGGCAAGTCGTCTTTGCTCAGAGCGATCTCGGGACTCTTGCCGATTTCGGCTGGAACGATCACGATCGATGGGAAAGTTGTTGATGACCACTACCGGCAGATTTTTGTGCGCCCAGAAAAACGCGGGCTCGGTGTCGTGTTCCAAGACGGCGCGCTGTTCGAACACCTCACGGTGATTGAAAATGTCGAATTCGGACTGCGCTCTCGGGGCATGAAATCTGCGAGTGCGCGAGCCGCCGCAACGATCCTGGCGGAACAATTTGACATTGGTGAATTTGCTCATCGCCACCCGGCTTCGCTCTCAGGCGGGCAACGACAGCGCGTGGCAATCGCGAGGGCCCTTGCCACCTCACCGACTGTGCTGCTACTCGATGAACCAACGTCGGCACTCGATGCGTCCTCGAAGATCGAAGTCCGTCAATTGTTGCGTTCGATTCTCGAGAAGTTCGAAGGTACACGAGTGCTTGTGACGCATGACCCTGCAGATGCTCATTCGTTGGCAGATCGGATCATCGTGTTGGAGGATGGCCGCATCACGCAATCGGGCACGATCTCCGAGGTAACAGCGAATCCCCGGTCTGCATATGTAGCAAATCTTGCCGGTACCAATCTCATTTCCGCGATGAGTGACGGTGACCTTCTCAGGACTTCTGAGGGCACGGTCATCGTGGCATCCGAAAGGGTTTCAGCCGGCGAGGCCCTCGTCGCGATACTTCCGAGTGCCGTAGCAATTCACGCGCAAGAGCCGCATGGGAGTCCTCGTAATGTCTGGCGAGCGAGTGTCAAGTCCGTGGACGAGTTCGCGGGAAGACTTCGTGTGCATGCAATCGGCGAACTAGATCTGGTCGCTGAGATAACACCAGCAGCGGGGGCAGAGCTTGCCATCGCCGTGGGCAATGAGTATTTCTTCTCCGTGAAGGCAACCGAAGTCCACGCGGAATCGCGCTGAATAGTCATGGCGCGCCAAGAAATGCCGAAGGCCGAAGTGGAAATCACGGTCGACTTAGCCCACGCTCTGCTGTGCGAACAACACCCCGACCTATCCCGACTTGATATCTCACTCGTCGCGAACGGATGGGACAATTGCATGTTTCGTCTTGGCGATGACTTGGCTTTACGGCTACCGAGGCGAGCGTTGGCCGCACCTCTGATTGCTAACGAACAGCAATGGTTGTGGCGGATCGCTGGCGGGTTGCCTTTACGTATTCCGGTTCCGCTTCGTGTCGGCAAGCCGAGCGCCGATTTTCCGTGGGCTTGGAGCGTTACTCCCTGGTTCGAAGGCAGTTCTTTAGCAGCCGAGCCTCCTGTGGACCAAGGACACACGGCTCTTCAGGTTGCTGGCTTCCTCAAAGCTCTACACACCACCGCGCCTTCTGATGCCCCGAAAAATCCCTGGCGCGGTATTGCTCTAGGCGAACGCGATGCGACGACGATTGCGCATATCGACCATGCAGCAGATGCGATTGACGCTGTTGCCGCGGCTCAAGTCTGGGGAGTTCTCCGAGACGCGATGCCGTGGGATGGTCTACCTCTTTGGCTTCACGGAGATTTTCATCCGGGGAACATCATCGCGACCGATGGGGAGATTACGGCCGTCATCGACTTTGGGGACATCACTGCAGGCGACCCGGCCACGGATCTGTCCGTCGCTTGGATGCTCTTGGATACCGAATACCGTTCCGAGTTCCGTGCTTCTTATGGCGAGGTGAGCGACGCCACGTGGTCGCGAGCAAAGGGCTGGGCGCTCGCAGTTGGCGTCGCCTGCATCGCGAATTCGAGCGACAATCCGACGATCGCGAAGGTCGGCTTCGATACATATCGCCGTGTCATGAGCGACGTGTGAGACTCAGGAACCGCCTGCAATATCACGTCTGTTGAACACGGCGATCGAAGAAATGCAGATCGCTAGCGTGTAGAGGCCAACGACAGTGAGTGACCGGATTGGACTGCTTCCGACCGGTGAGCCCATTTCTCGCCAGGGGATGATTGTTGCGATATTTTCGCCCCACAACCAGCTTGTCCACCCTGGGCGAAGTCCGCGGGTGAATCCCTCGACGACTGCTAGCCAGCCGAACAACACGACTAGACCGACAACAGTATTTCGCCCGATCGTGGCGATTGCTTCGGCGAGAACAGCAGCGATCGCAGTTACTAGTGCTGTTCGCGCAATCGCGAGGCCCAAGGAGAGCCACCAGCCTGATCCCGAGACTTCGGTCGAGCCATGGGCGAATACCGACGGCAACGCCGCTGCCATGAGGACTACCTGCAATGCGAAGGCAATTAGAAAGGCAAGGATCGCTGCTGCACCGAGTTTCGCAGAGAGAACTCGAATCCGTCGTGGTTCCGAAACTAAGAGCGAAGTTATCGTATTTGCTTTCCATTCAGCGCCAGCCACCGTTGCGCCACAGATAACTCCCCCAAAAATCAGGAAAAAGGCGACTTGGACCGGCAGACCATCGTTGCGGTCTTGCCTCCACCAGGTGCGCATTAGCGCTGGGCTTTCTTGTCGGCCCGACATCTCGATGCTTGCGTAGTTGGCAGAATTGAACCAAACGATGACGCCGAAGAACGCAATCCCGACAAGTGCCACAAGAATCAGCCATCGAACGGCTTTGCGGTGAAGCGCACGGCGCATTTCGAGACGTAGCAGCCTCATGAGATTGGGTCCTCACTGTCTGAGATTTTGTCGAGCGTTCCAGTGAGATCTAAGAACACATCTTCGAGGTTCCGTTTGACGGTTCGGATTTCACTCGGCCAAAGGTCATTCTCTCCCAAGAGCCTGTTGACCTGAGACGTCTCCTGGGATCGTCCGGAAATTACGAGGAACGCGTCTCCACTATGCACTACGAAGCCTGAGCGCTTAAGAAGGGAGACCGCATCTGACAGGTCTGTGTTGCGGTCGAATCCAACGACAGTTTCGGTCGCGTTTGCTGAGGCGGCCAGAACATCGGTGACTCTGCCGGAAGTTATGCACTTGCCTTTGTTGATAATCGCGACGCTGTCACATGTCTGTTCGATTTCTGCTAGCTGATGGCTCGAGACGAAGACGGTACGCCCTTCTCGCCCTAGACGGATCAGAAGCTCGCGGACTTGTCTGATTCCTGCAGGATCGAGCCCATTCGCAGGCTCGTCGAGAATTAGCAGAGGTGGGTCCTTGAGCAGGGCGGCAGCTAAGGCGAGGCGCTGTCGCATACCCAATGAATATTTCCTGACCGACTGCGAGGCACGTTCAGCCAACCCGACTTCTTCTAAGAGCATCTCGACGCGAGCGTGAGAGATGCCGTCTGCTGCTGCAAACTGCCGAAGATTCTCGCGGCCCGATGAGGTAAGGAACAATGCGGGCGCCTCAACGATTGCTCCGACAGAGCGCAGTGATACTGGCAGCCCGCGTGGTACTGGTCGACCGAGCAGATGCATACTGCCCGCCGTTGGTCGCACGAGACCGAGTAGGCAACGGATCGTCGTTGTCTTCCCGCTGCCGTTCGGTCCAAGGAACCCGTATACGCCACCCTCGGCTACAGCGATCGCGAGACCGTCGATGGCTGCGACGTCCCCTTTTCTACTCCTGTATAACTTCTTGAGGCCCTCAATTTCGATGACGTTCACTAGCGACCTCAACTCTAGATTCGTGTACTGCACCGAGTATTTCCCGCTTGTCTATCCACAATTCGTCTAAGAGAACTAGACGAATTCATGCATAGTGCCCAATCCTCACCTAGCGTCCTCGTGACATGTAGCGTCAGGTTCGTGCACCATAGTGCGAATCCTAGGGACGCGGAGCGAGACGGAGCCGTTGCGCATTTCGTTGCGAAGCTTTCTCAGGTTGGCGAAAGCGAGACGAGCGCTTTTGCCGCGATTGCAGATGGACTCGAACGGGTGAGAGTCGCGTTCGACGTGCAGCAACTCGCGATCGGCTTTGACCACGAAACTCTTGCGAGGCAAGTCTGTTCAGCAGGTAGGAAACCCCTCGGCGCGTTGGAGCATCTTTGTTTCGGGCCGCCTCGCCTCGCCACTATTCCGGCTCTAGCGCTGACGCCTACTCAAACACGTTCGATCCAGAACGCGGTGCTTTCCTCCTTTGCGAACTCGACCAACGCAGTAAGTCCTAGGTCGCAAGGTATATTTTCGTTGACGACCAAGAGCGGTGAGCGCAGTCGACGCAACGACCTGCCGCTTGCGATAGTGGTTGCTTCAGTAGGCGGTCTAGGTGTTATTGACCTAGAACAAGCACTTTCCTCCCTTTATCCATTCTTGCGCGCAGGCGAATTGCTTGAACAGATGTCTTCTAATGAGTTCGCATGGATTCTCACGGGAACGACTACACACGAAATTCCTGCGGCATTGGCCCGGCTCGTTCGAGAGGGTTCTTTAGGAAAACTCGTGTACGGGATTGCGGTCGCGTCGGAGTCAGGATTTGACATGCAGGCACTTCTCGAAAGCGCAAGCGACCGGATGCACGAAGCACGTGTGCTCGCCTACGCCTAGCCGTTCAAGGTCCCCTAATCAACAGGCAAATTGTCCTGCGCTATCGTGTGCAGTGCGTTGCAAAGGAGGGGGAAGCAATGAATCGACGGAAATCTCGTGCTCAACGTCTTCGCCAACTCGTTGACCTTGAAGTTGCACAGGTTCGCGCAGAGATGCAAAAGGGTTTCGCCGACGCGATGCTCGAAGTGCAGGCTCACATGAATGCAGCGCGCGAAGCCGACGCGTGGGACCGCTCTCAGAACAATTTGGCTCTCACGAAATCCCTCGACCGAGTTGCCGATGCCCTCGACGGTGTCGGAAACCATCTTGCACTTGACCGAAACGACCGCGCTGCGCAGGCCATCACCGTCGAGTTCTTGTTACGCGAATTGGTCGTCACATTTTCCAATCCTGTGCCTGAGGTCGCACCAATTCTCGGTGGCACTATCGATCTAGCGGCCATCGAAGCGCTCGAGATTTCTCCAGCCGATGATCCTTCGGTCCTCGAAGTCGGCCAGTCAGTCGAGGTTCTGTCGCGGTATCAACAGCGTTGGGTATCGGGATTCGCGGTCGCCGAGGTGGTTCGCGTCGAAGACAGCGTCCGATACCGTTTGATTCGTCGATCCGACCGCGAACTCTTGCCAGTCAAGTTCGACGCCAGCGACGTGCGCCTAGTCGTCAAGCATGACCCAGACGCTGATCTAGGGAAACACAACGGTGCGATTGCCGAGCAGAAAGACCCGGCCCTCGACGTGGGCTCTAACAGCCCCTGAGAGCACGATCCTCTCGACGTCACGACCGATAGTCGCGAGGTCGGCGGGCGTGGCCGCATGGTTTACCCGCTCGGTTCCCTGATTAATGATTGGCCCTTCGTCAAGGTCCGTTGTCACATAGTGCGCAGTCGCTCCTATGAGCTTCACGCCACGTTGCCACGCCTGCTGGTAGGGGCCTGCGCCTTTGAAGGCTGGCAGGAACGAATGATGAATATTGATCGCTTGGCCAACGAGGTGGGTACAAAGGTCATCTGAAAGTATCTGCATATACCTAGCTAGGACGACGAGATCGACATTCCGTTCAGCGAGAATGCTTCTCAAGCGAGTCTCAGCTTGTTGCTTGGTATCGGCCGACACAGGAATGAAATGGAAGTCGAGACCGAAACCACGGACGAGCGATTCGAGGTCCCGGTGGTTGCTGACTATGGCTTCGATATCTACTTTCAGCTCGTTCGAGCGCCATCGGTACAACAGGTCCAGGAGACAGTGGTCGAGCTTGCTTACCATTATGACCAAACGTTGCCGTCGGTCTAGGCGATGAATACGAAGGACGCCACCCAGAACGCCGGTTCGCTGCTGAAACTGCGCACGAAGGACTTCGGGGTTCTCCTCAGCGCAAGAGAACGTCGTTCGCATGCAGAATTGCCCGCTGGGCGCGTCTCCGAATTGCGCGTTGTCAAGAATATTCCCGCCGATTTCAAAGATGTCGGTTGATACTTTGGCCACAATCCCAGGCGCATCGGCACACGACAGAGTGAGAATATGGGTAGCCATAGCGTCAGCCTACCGGCGGACCGCAAAAGTCGATTGGCGTGCTAATAGGGTCTTGTCGTGGTTGATGCCGTGCTCGATACTGCTCCACTCGGTGCTCAGTGGCCGACACTCGACCCGTTCCTATTTTGCGCCCACCACAACGACAGTTATCCGCGAGCGAATTCTGCCTATGGTCCTGCAGAGTCGCTTCGGGGTCGCGAGATTGGTTCGGATTTCGCGGGCAAAGACGGCTGGAACATGTATCACGGAACCACCGTTCCTGGTTTCCCAGCCCATCCTCATCGCGGGTTTGAGACAGTGACTTATGTTCGAAAGGGCGTAATCGATCATTCAGATTCACTTGGTGCAACAGCTCGTTTCGGTGCTGGCGACGCTCAATGGGTGACTGCCGGTCGGGGCATCGTTCATTCGGAAATGTTTCCACTACTCGATTCAGATGCACCAAATCCGCTTGAACTCTTCCAGATATGGCTCAACTTGCCGGCTGCCGACAAGATGGTCGATCCGTATTTCACTATGTTGTGGGCTGCTGATCTAGCAACTCGCAAGTTTGGGTCACAGATGTCTTCGGTCACCGTGACCGCTATCGCTGGAGCGATTGGCGATGCGATTCCACCAGCGCCGCCTCCGAACTCTTGGGCTTCGCATCGAGACGCCGATGTGGCGATTTGGCACCTAGTTTTTGAACCAGGTGCTACTTGGACCCTGCCAGCGCCGCAAAGCGCTGCAACGGTCCGTACCCTCTACTGCTTTGTTGGTCCTGGCCTAGACATAAATGGAACCGGCATCGGTTCGAGCACGGCGGGCGTCCTAGCTCCGGGTATTCCGATTTGTCTTACCGCTGGACTCAGCGATCGAGTCGAGTGCTTGTTGCTTCAAGGTCGCCCTATCGGGGAACCAGTCGCGCGGTATGGCCCATTCGTGATGAACGACAGGGAAGGCGTTGAACGAGCATTTTCCGACTATCGACGCGATGGCTTCGGCGGTTGGAAATGGCGGACGCAAGATCCAGTCCATGGACCGGACCCGACACGTTTTGCACATCAGTGATGTCGCGAGTCAGACACCGATCAGCGCAAGCAGATCCGCATATTCGACGCACGACTCGAACTGCGGAAATTCCGCAATCACGTTCGGCGGCGACCGAAACAAGATTCCCTTGTCGGCAGCTCCAAGCATCGCAGTGTCGTTGTATGAGTCGCCAGCTGCGACAACGCGATAGTTGAGTGAATGAAGAGCCTCGACAGCGAAGCGCTTCTGGTCGGGCATCCGCAATTGGTAGTCAGTGACTCTTGATTCAGAATCAACAACGAGACGATGGCAAAACAAGGTTGGCCATCCGAGTTGGGCCATGAGCGGTTTGGCGAACTGTTCGAACGTGTCCGAGAGAATCAAGACCTGTGTGTGGCTACGCAACTCGTTGAGGAACTCGACGGCTCCAGGCTCTGGCGATAGGTCTGAAATTACCGTTGTGATGTCGCTGAGCCTCAAGCCACGTGACTCGAGGATCGCCAATCGGTACTTCATGAGCACGTCGTAGTCGGGCTCGTCGCGTGTAGTGCGTGCGAGTTCGGAAATGCCTGTGCGGTTTGCGACAGCGATCCAGATTTCGGGTACCAACACTCCCTCAAGGTCGAGGGTCACTACAGATTGAAGGTGATCTCTGCTGGTCATGACTATAAGTCTGCAGAAAGATCGTCGGTGCGGCCGAACTGAGCGCTGACAAGGTTATGTAGCCCTCGCCAGCCTACGAACAAGAGACCAAGAATCGCGGTGCTGACGATGATGAAACCCGTTGCGATTCCTCGTTCGAATGCGAACCTTCTGAGGCCGATGCCGATGACCATGGTGATCGGCCAAATGAGAAGTGCTGTCCTTATCGCTGTTGGTTGCTCCCAGGCGCGCGATATCAGCCAAGCGATACATAGAGCGATGAGAAACGGTGCAGCGATCTCAAGGAGCGCGCTTACTGAATTTGACTGGCCGTGGCTACGCCCTCCGATTGCCACAAACAACAAGATTGCTCCCGTATCGAGGGCAATTGCTTTGCTCATCCGCTCGACGGTATCAGTCTCGCTGTGGCGTGTTTAGCCCAAGCTGTGTGTGTGGTGGCAGACTCCCTTGATGGTCACGACATTCTCCTCGCGCAAGTCTCGAGTCGCTTGGCTCCTGTCGGTGTTCGTAGCGATATTTGTTGTCTCTAGCTGCAGCGACGGGTCGGTACGCGAAGTGCCGTCGGCGACCGAGCACAGTTGCGCTGACTATTCGCCCGAGAAGCTTGGCTTGCCCGGCGATGGGGCGACGGCTTCGCAGGCGGCTGAAACGGTCACAGTTGGAGCCGAGGAGAATATCCCCGAATTCCTCGCACAGAATTGTTTGCGGATCAATCAGATTCAGGTGATGGGTTCGCACAACTCGTACCACATCCAAGGGAAGGAACCGCTCTGGTCTGCGCTGGAGGCTTTCGACGCCGACCTCGCGGCGTCTCTTGAGTACAGCCATTCACCGTTAAGCCAGCAGTTCTCAGACGAAGGTATTCGTCAGATTGAACTCGATGTGTTCGCCGATCCTGACGGAGGGCGTTTCGCCGACCGTCACCTTGGCGGGCTACTGGGTGTACCGATCGCATCGGGAATACCAGAACTTGACTTGCCCGGTTTCAAAGTCTTTCATGTGCAAGAGGTCGATTATGAGACGACCTGCCTGACCCTCGTCGACTGCCTCAATCAGGTCAAGTCATGGTCGGATGCGAACACAAGTCATTTGCCAATCGCGATTCTGCTCGAGTTGAAAGAGGACGTGATCCCGGACCCGGTGAACGCGGGATTTGTTCAACCGATTCCTTACACGACAGCTTTGCTCGACGCGCTCGATGCCGAGATTCGTTCTGTCTTCGCGGAAGACAAGATGATCACGCCCGACGACGTTCGCGGCAACGCAACAACGCTCGAAGCCGCAGTGCTCAACGATGGCTGGCCGACGCTCGCCGAAGCGCGTGGTCAGGTCATGTTCCTCATGGACAATGAAGGCGCCAGTCGAGATGCTTACTTGGTAGAACATGCGTCGTTAGCTGGCCGTGTGTTATTCACCAACGCTGCGCCAGGCAATGCAGACGCTGCTTTCGTGAAAATGAATGACCCAACTGGGGAGAATGTCGCGGCTATCCAAGCGGTTGTGCGCAAGGGCTACCTAGTTCGGACGCGCACTGACGTTGACACCGTGCAAGCACGGACGGGTGACACGGTCCAACGCGACGCTGCATTAGCGAGTGGAGCGCAGTGGCTGAGTACTGACTATCCAGTCGTTGGGAGGGCAGAGACGTTCGGGACGAACTATGTCGCCAAAATTCCAGGCGGTAGCCCGGCGCGTTGCAACCCCATCATGGCTGGGCTGGCTTGCCGGAACGATCTCTTAGAACTCTGATATGGGAGTGGCCGTGGAAACATCTACGGCCATCGAATCTGCAGCCTCAATATGTGCAGGTTCAATTTCTGCGCTGGCATTTCAGCCATGCGGGCAACTCGTTGGTTGCTCTATGGCCTTCGTATCGTTTAGCGCTTGCCCTATTGGCCTAACTTGAGGCTGACTCAAACTGTCGCTACAAGGCCCTTAACGGAAATCTCTGTGCCGATGAACTCTTCGTGGCAAGCGTGTTTTGCGACAGTGTCGTCGGCGATCGTCGCGACGATCCGCGTCCCTTCGGGGGTATCGGCCACAACGAGAATCTCTGTCTCGGTACCCAAAGAGGGTCTTACCGTATAGGTAGCAACTTTCGCCCTGCCGCGATAGTTGGCTTGTGTTGGCCTTGTCGGAGTGGCTTGCGCTGACTCGTCCTTAAGATCAGCCAGCAAGCAAGGTTTCCTTCCACGCTCGGTTGAATAGACGGCGAGGCCCGGTTTTGTGAGCAGACCGCTGACAGTCGTCACGAGCCCCTTTGTGCCGGGATTCGTGCGAAGCTCTTTGACCATCCTTGCGGTCGCATTGAACACGAAGTTGTTAAACGGACCGCCAGCAAACGGCATACCTCCGGTAAGTGTTGGAGTGCTGGCTAAGTCAAGACCGAGTTCGCGTTGTTGCACTCTCACAGCTGCCGGAAAACAGCTGTATAACTCCGCAAAGTCGAGTTCCCGGAGTTCTATCGCGAGATGCTTCTCAGCAGCAAACCTAAGAACGCCCATCGCTTGCCAACGATGAAGGTCACTGCGTTTGGACAAGGAGACGCTATGGCTCGATTCCAAAGATACGAGCGGATAGATCCGTCGTTCCCTCTCGATCCGGAGTTCGTCGGCGACTGCTTCGGAACAGAGGAGTAGCGCGCCCGCCTGGTCGACACTCCACTGAGTTGCGTGATGCTTGTTGTAAGGGAAAGCGATAGCGCGATTCGTCGACGAAACCTCTCGGAGTTGCTGAGCTGAGCGGCCGGCTGCGTACAGCGCTTCCGGATTGCTGGAAGCAACCGAATCGAACCTCGACCACAAAGCGTCGATCTGGTGGAAGTGCTCGGCGATCGATACGCCTTCAGCAAACCGCAGAGCATTATCGATCGCTGCGTATTGCTGTACTGGGACAACAAATCCGGCATTGATCTCAATGTCGGCCACGATTTCGGTATCTGGTGAAAGGACTTCGACCGACATGCCAACTGGGCGCGTCGTCTGAGGTAAAGACAGTCCAGCTCGACGGGCTTTGTCGTCTCGTGACTTTGCTTCACCGCCCAACACGAGCGCAACGTCGATCTCGCCTCGAGCGATTGCCCCAAGGGCTAGGTCGATAAGAGCTTGCTGAGGGATGCCGAGTTCAACGAGACTTGTTCTCGCGTTGGGCGCTCCAATTGAGGATGCGATCGCCGCGGCGTCTGCCGTGTTGACCCAGGTTCCTTGCGTCACAAATACACTCTCGACGCGTCTGAGGATGTTCGCGTTGCCCGAGTCGGCGCCAGCGCTGTCGGCGGCGTCGATCATGAGAGATATCGCGTCAACGCCCAAGCCCGCCGGGGCGTCCTGCTGACTCGCGCCGACGCCAACGATCAAGCCATTAGGCGCCATCGGCATGCCCTGCGATTCGAGCTAGAAGTCGAGGTTGATGCGACCAGCGGTGACAGCTGTCATGGTGCCGCCGTCGGTCGCGACATTTTCGCCGTTTATGTAACTTGCGGCGCGGCTGTTGAGGAAAATGCAGACGTATGCCTGTTCCTCCGGTGTTGAGCGTCGGCCCAAACCGCGGGCAAACAGGTCGATGAGTGGTGCACCCGCAAAATCTTCGAAGGCGGGCATCATCGGAGTATCGGTTGGGCCTGGGCTCGTGCAGTTCAATCGAATGCCACGCTCGCTGTAGTCGTGAGCGGCGTACAAAGTCCAAAGAATGAGAATTTCCTTTGACGGCGCGTATCCCGAAGCTATTGCCTGGGGGTTCTGTTCACACCATGCCCGGGCATCGTCGAAAGATTTAGTTAGGAGCAGGGGCTTCCACTTGTCAGCGTTCAACGCATAACTCGCTCCTGCACTACTTGAAATGCTGACTACTGCGCTGCCGATCGGCATGCGAGGCGCGCAGAGTTCGGTGACGTGCCGCGATGCCGCAAAGTTCACGAGGACCGTATCTACGTCAGAGAATGGCGGGCCCGGAAGGCCAGCGCAGTTGAACAACGCGTGAATGTCGCCCGGAATTGAGGCGATCGCATTAGAAGTAGCGTCTGGATCGCGCAGGTCTACGACTTGGTGGCTAGCTACCGGAACCGGTGGCTCCTTGAGATCGATGACATGAATCTCTGCGCCAAGGTCGGTTAGTTCCGTGACGATCGCAGCGCCCATACCTGCGCCGCCTCCACCCGTAATGACGACACGACGTCCTTCGTAGCTCCAAATGTTTGACATGTAGTTGACCCTATATGTTCTGAGGCGAGCACTGTGCAGACGGTTCCGTAGTGTGGTCGCATGGACATGATCTCGTTAGATGGCGGCGACTTCATGATGGGCGAGACTTCGGATTGGATCTACGAGGGTGACGGAGAGATTCCGCGATCCGCGACCGTCGCACCATTTGAGATCGCGAAGTTTGCTGTTACCAACGAAGCATTTCTGGAATTCACAAGATCAACCGGGCACGTCACAGACGCCGAGCACTTCGGATGGTCATTTGTTTTTGGTGGATTATTGCCTGACGATTTCCCAGAAACACGCGGTGTAGTTGGTGCCGAATGGTGGAGACAAGTCTTCGGCGCTTCTTGGCGGCATCCAGAGGGCCCACAATCTTCTGTTCTTGAAAAACGACTGACCCATCCAGTCGTCCACATCTCGTGGCACGACGCAACCGCATATTGCAATTGGTCGAACACGCGGCTCCCAACGGAGACGGAGTGGGAGTTCGCAGCCCGTGCCGGCACTGAGACGACATGGCATTGGGGAGACGAACTGTTGTTGCGAGGCGAACACCAGATGAATGTTTTCCAAGGTGTCTTCCCAAGTAACAACACAGGCGCAGATGGCTGGCTTGGAACATGTCCGGTGGATGCATTCGGGCCGAATGGGTTCGGTCTCTACAACACGACAGGAAATGTGTGGGAGTGGACAAGCGACGTTTTTGGGGAGACCGACCAGGATGCCGCAGGTGAGAGGCGCGTGATGAAGGGCGGTTCGTATCTTTGTCATGAGTCCTATTGCCGTAGGTTCCGACCGGCGGCTCGCATGGGCAATGCCATCGATAGCGGAGGCGGAAACGTCGGCTTTCGTTGTGCGAAGAGCAGAGGCCAAGATCTGTGATTATTGAGACGAATGGAGCACAAGATGGCTAAGCCGTCAGTAGACATAGGGAAGTACGGCATCTGGTACGGGATGGTCGATACCCTCGCTACTGCGGACGCGGTTCAGGCCGCGCGCATCATCGAGGAGGCTGGCTTCGGGGCCTTGTGGATTGCAGAGGCAGTTGGCCGCGATCCCTTCGTCATGTCGTCGGTCTTATTGCAAGGGACGGCGTCGCTAAAGCTCGCTACGGGAATTGCCAACATCTATGCCCGCGATCCAATGACCATGAACGCGAGCTACCAGACACTTGCAGAGTCGTATCCAGGCCGATTTCTGCTAGGACTCGGTGTGAGCCACGGCCACCTCGTTGCCGGTATTCGCAAGCACGACTGGACAAAGCCATATAGCTACATGGTTGACTACTTGGATCGGATGGACTCGGCGCTCTATTTCGCTCCGAAGGCAGAACTATCTCCTGGGCGAGTCCTTGCTGCGCTAGGTCCGCGCATGCTCGAACTGTCACGCGACAAAGCCAATGGTGCACATCCGTATTTCACGACACCCGACCACACCAAGATTGCGCGTGACGCGATCGGTCCTGACGCACTCTTGGCGCCCGAACAAATGGTCGTTCTTTCGACCGATCGTGATGCTGCGAGACGGATCGCACGTGCGGGCATGCAGATCTACCTCGGTCTTCCGAACTACACCAACAACCTGAAACGACTTGGTTTCGACGAGTCCGATTGGAGCGATGGCGGCTCAGATCGCCTTGTAGACGCGATTGTCGCGTGGGGTACAGACGACTACGTCGCGTCGCGGATTAATGAGCATCATGCAGCTGGCGCTAATCATGTTTGTGTACAGATACTGACCGACTCTGGTTCTGTTCGCGAAGAAGATTTCAGGCGACTAGCGAATGCCCTTGAGATACGCGGCGGTTGAGGCGAACAAAGCTCAAGGCAGCAATTACGTAGAAGAACCACGCGATTGCTTGAACGGTCGAGAAGCCGAATTCCATCGCCAAAATGGTTGTGAGTACAGATCCGATGACTGAGAAGAACCCGTTCACAGCCCACGCCCATGCGGTATAAGACTCGCCGTCATCACCGAGCTGTGAAACAGTTCCAAGCCCTAGCGGCATGAACATCCCGAGGCAGAAACCCAGCGGAGCGAGCACAACGATTGAAACTAGGATTCTCAAGCCGACGCTTGCGCCTAAGAGCGAGTCCGTGAACTCGGCGAGTCCGTATCGATAGGCGATAGTTAGAACCCCAAGCGCGCCGAGACATCGAATCAATGCTCGAGTTGGATTTTGGGAATACCTCTTTGAAACGAGGGCACCAATTCCGGTCGTAATGAGAATCGTCGCGAGGGTGACTGTTAGCGACATCGTTGGGTAGCCCAGGAACTGAACGAGTCTCTGGATCATGCTGATTTCATAGAACATGAAACCGAAACCGAGACATGCGAAGAAGATCGCGGACGGCCCCTTAGCTGGGAGCGCCCGCCACTTCTTGCGGACGAAAATGAACGGCACTAGGAGGAAAGCCGCTGCGTAAAGGATCGCGAACCCGAGGAGGAGTACTAGTACGCGTTCTCCTATGGAGTCCTCGGGATCGAGCCCATCCCAGGAGTTGGTCATTTCCCCTAGCACTGTTCGGTAGTTCTTGAAATGCCAGAAGAACGGACCATCATCTGTAATCGGACCGATCTCGCCTGGATACGAGGCGACGATCTCTGCAACTGCTTTCTCGTCTGTAGCACCAGCGATGCGTGCAGGGAAGCTGCCGTCGTTGAATACTCCAGGCGCATAGACCAGGCGCGTGTCCTTTAGCTGAGGCACAGTCTCTGCGAAATCCGCGACTTGCTGTTCTGTGAACGGAGTCCTCTTCAGTACGATTGCTGGTTGCGCCCCAGCGCTCTCTTCGACTGCTACCAGGATGTGGTTTTCGGGCTCTTCGAAGCCGTCAAGGCCGTTCATGGCGTGGCGCGCAGTCGCGAGATACCGCGACGTACGGTTAGGGCGAGCCTGTTCGGGATGTTCCTTGTTTGCGAAACGCAACTCGCCGAATTGCACAACGACTAGTCCGTTGTCGCTGAGATGTTCGAGGCTCTCGGCGATCATTTCAGATGTGTAGAGGTAACTCTCAGAAAGCACAAACGATCCCGAAGAGGCTGCGTTGTTGGCCGCGTAGCTATCTGGTGCAACAAACCAAATCAGGTCGTACTTCTCGTAGGATCGCGCGAGGTACGTGCGACCGTCGCCTTGGTGCAAGTGCACGTCCTCGCGTTCCGCGAGATGGCCGGTTTCGTCAGCGAAGTCGCCTTTAAGCATTTCCACCGTGACAGGATTGAGCTCTACTGCGTCGATATCTTTCGCGCCGAAGTGCAATGACGCCAGAATCTCGTTGCCTCCAGCGGAGCCAATAATTAGTTCGTTCCTTGGCGGCGTGCCGAGGACCTCGAACGGGATACGTCGTGGATCGGTGTCGTAGTAGGTGAGCGCGGCAGCGTCACCGTCGAACCGATGCATACCAGCCCCGAAAGTTGCATCATGCAAGAGCAGCCAGCTTGTGCCAGGTACCGGCCAGTCGGGGCGCGGATTTGGCACCTCAAGAGCGTCGACGCGAAACACTGGACCCCAATCGCTACTCGAATTTTCCGAGGGGGCGAAGGCCATCTTTTTGGTGTCGGGAATAATCGACGGAATCAATGAGTTGTTGATGAGCATGGCGACCAATACCACCGCCGTGAGGCCACCGATCAGGCCATGAGCGACTACGACAAAGCCCCTCGTTCGCGGCAGAAATACGAGTCCGACTCCAAGAAAGAGCGCCGCCGCCATGATGACCACCGTCGGTGGCCCGACCGCCGAAATCAGAGGGATGGCGATAACACAGGCGAGCCCGGCGGCGGCAAGATCGGCAAAGTAGAGCTTGCCGATGTCTTCACGTGCACGGCCCAGCAGTGTCGACAGTATGATTCCCAGCGAGACGAAGGTGGCGAAGATCGCGAAGCAGATAATTCCGAGGCTCGCGATCTGTTTGAGTGCGGAACGTGCTTGTGTCCAGTCGTCGTGCGACCAAATTCTTGCCGTGTCGATGCGCAATTTCGCGATGACGAAGGTTCCTCCGAGTGTCGTGATCGCGCCCCAAATCGAACACAAGGCGATTATCGATCGCGAAGAAGCACGCTTTAACGCTGGGATCAAGGTGACTGCAATGCCACCGGATCCGATTCCGAGCAGGGCGAGACCGATGACTAGGTAGGTGTAGTAGTACCAAAGTTTGTATGAAACTATTCGTGTGTAACCGACCTCGAGCAGTAGTCCTGCGAGACTCACTACTGCAATGGCAACCAAATTGCGTGAACGTTCGCGACTATTTATCAGGACGGAATCTGTCGGGGCGGTGAGTGACACTTGGGCGAACTCCTCGGCGTAGCAACCGTTACTTTGCGTGCGAAATCGGCCGGATCGTACCATCGCCCCTGTCTCGGTTAGGTCGATGCAAGCGCGGTGTATTCATCGATACGCGAACGAATTACGGCGAGGCTGGCGTCCCAAAAGGATCGCGACGTGATGTCCACATCGAAGCGAGAAGCGAGAGTCGCAGCATCGGCCATGCCGGTATTGGCGAGCAGATCGTCGTATCCGGCGCGAAACTCTTCTGGGTCTGCCTGATAGCGAGCGAACAATCCAATCCCGAAGAGCAAGCCATAAGTGTAGGGCCAGTTGTAGAACGGGGTGAAGTAGTGACCCTTGACTGCCCACATGTATTCATGCCGCGCCTGGGGGGCGAGACCATCTCCATAGGATGCCTCTTGTGCTTCGGCCATGATCTGGCTGAGGTCATTCGGCGACAGCGCGGTGCGACGTCGGCGTCGACACAACTCGGACTCAAATAGGAAGCGACTATGGATGTCAACAACGACCTGTGAAGCGCCTACGAGGTTTGTGTCTAGCAACGCTAGGCGTTGAGATTCGGAGGTCGCTCCAGTCATCGCTGTTTCGAACATCAAGGTTTCACAAAAGATCGAAGCTGTCTCGGCTAGCGCCATCGGGGTGCGGCGTTGCAACGGCGTTCGTTCGGCGAGAGCGACATTGTGGTACGCGTGACCCAATTCGTGTGCGAGCGTCGACACTGAATCGAGACTTGAATCAAAATTCATCATGACGCGACTACTTGCCCCTTCGACCCCAGCGCAATATGCCCCGCCGCGTTTCCCTTCCCGAATTTCGGCGTCAATCCATTGCTCATCAAATGCCCTGTCGGCAAGCCCCAAGAGAGATTTCGAAAAGCCACCGAAGGCACCTCGAACAATTGACTTGGCTTCGGACCACGTGATCTCCGCTGAGGATCCGACTGGTGCAAAAAGGTCCCACCAAGGCAACCCATGCGAATGTCCCAATAGTCGCGCCTTCGCGTGGAAGTAGCGCCTGAAATCCTGTAGCGAGTCGACGACGGCAGCATTCATGGCGTCAAGCGCGACCCGAGGTACGGAGTTTGTACGCAATGCTGGAGCGAGATCGTCTGGCCACCCTCGTCTCGCATTGAGAACACCTTGCTCGCCTTTGGCGCCGTTGAGGGCCGCTGCGAGAGGTACCTCTACTTGCTTCCATGCGGCAAGTTCGCCAATGTAGGCACCGCGACGGACCAAGGGATCCGAATGGGTCGCGTACCCTCGGGCTTGCGCCATCGAGACACGTTCGGACGGCGACCCGGCGACTTCGATATCGACCATTAGTTGAGCCGATATGTCTCCGTGCAGACGCGCCCATGCGAGACCGCCACTCGGGGCGAGCTGTGCTGCGAGAGATTCCTCGGCTTCTGCCATTTGCAGGTCCGCGACTACCGCGAGTTGTTCAAGGTAGAACTCGTGGGCCTCGCCGCTCTCCGTAGCTGCAGCAAGCTCTGAGGTGCCAAGAGACGCGCACCATGATGCGAGGCGTTTAGTGAGCGGACCAAGTGCAGCAGTCCTGGTTTGCAATTCAACACTCAGTGCAGCCGCAGCGTCGTCGAAACTGTCGGTCGTCACCAAGGCATACAAGTAGGTACTCAGCTTGCGGAGAGCCAGCTGTAGAGCATTGGTCTCATCAAGGATCGTTGCCAAGGCATCTTGGTCCGCTCTGGTCACAGGACGCGAGTCGCAGCCCCTGATATTGAAGTCTTCGTACCGAGCAACAAGACGGTCGACATCGGCGTAGGTCTGCTCGAGTGCGCCGAGAAATGCCCTGTCGTCAAGACCTGAATAGATCGCGGATAGATCCCAGCGTGGAACGTCATTTTTCGTCATCAACTGCGGAAGGTACTCGCTCAATTGAGTGAACCATCTTGGAGCATCTCGACAGGGTCTCGCCCGTCAAGGTTGCCCAAGTAGCCACCAAGGTCTTGAATCGCGTCGTGCACCGCATAGCCGATGAGTTCTTGTGCTGGCCGCGACAGGGTCTTCGCGACAGATGGCGGCGTGCCCAAATAGTTGTTCTCTTCTGTACGCAACCAACCGAGACAGAACGACAAGTGAAATGCTCTCCGCCATTCGTTCTCTGTTGTGTTAGCTCCACCCCCGTGCATCGTCGATCCGAGATAGATAACTGCGCTCCCTGCCGGCATCTCGGCGTAGGCGATTTCCGCATCGTCGACATTACGAAATCGCAGTGTCTCTCGATGGCTCCCTGGAATCACGGCCGTCGCCCCATTGTCCTTGCGCATATCGACCAGAGCCCAGACGGATGCAATCTGCAGGGTTGGGTGTGGTCGTGGTATATGAACCCAAACGTCTTCGTCGCGGTGAAGCATTTGTGCCTCCGCGCCTGGGCCTCGATCGAGAATTGCCGCAATATTCAGTTGATAACGCGCGCAAGATGGCAGCAGGATCTCATCGCAGATTGCCTTCATCACCGGGTGGAGTAACACCGCCTCAACAAAGGTCGGCGACTTCGCCGTGAGTGAGCCAACGTGTCGCGTTCGAGGGCCGAAAAACAGATCGAGCATTTCGTTGATCTGGGCTGCTCCGGGCTCGGCGGCTTCGACATATGGATCGACTTCGGCATTTAGTCTTCTAAGTTCTACAGGGTTCAGCATGCCTTCTACGATGACGCCACCGTCTTGTAAGAGTGCTGCTGTAATCGCAACGATGTCATCTTCGGCGCAGAAACGTTGAAGAGTCGACGGCACGACGGGCGAAGGGTTAACTGTCACATAGCAATATTGTCATACATGTGCTTCGGAATGTTCCGTTTCATCATCGAAACCGTTCATCAGGCGAAGTGCAGGGAACCCAAACCACCAGCCGATAGCGATCACGATTGTAGCTATGCCGCCTAGTGCGATCGCGGCTGGAGCACCGAACGCTGCTCCAGCAACCCCCGACTCGAATGCACCGAGTTCGTTGCTCGCACCAATGAAGACGTTTTCGACCGCAAGGACCCGACCGCGCAAAGAAACGGGAGTCAGAATCGGTACGAGAGTAGATCTGATGTACACGCTGATTGAGTCGGCCCCCGAAAGTATTAGCAATGCACAGAACGCTACGAAGTAGCTCCGCGTCATGCCGAGCACGACCGTGAACACGCCGAAAACGCCAACAGCTATCAGCAGCGTGCGGCCGATGTCCGTCACCTTCGGCCGTAATGCCAGGACAAGGGTGGTGAGTCCTGCGCCGATTCCGATTGAAGCTCTCAACCACCCAAGTCCGATCGGCCCGACGCCAAGACGCTCATCGGCAATTGCAGGCAATAGCGCTACCGCTCCACCGAACAACACAGCAAACAAGTCGAGAGAGATTGCGCCTAGAAGTGCGGGGCGACTGCGAATGAATCTGAGACCTGCGAATGCAGCGTTGAGACTTGTGCCTGTGAGTTCCTCGTGATGGGTGACGCGTCGCGGCTTATGAACAGTCATAATCGCGACGGCTCCGAACGTGAGAAGCACCGCCATTGCGACGTATGAATAGGTTGGGTTCGCTGCGTAGAGGAAACCTCCGAGCACTGGCCCAATTACGAGTGATATTTGCCAGACGATCGAGAACCGAGCTACGAGCTTTGGCAGTTGGTCGGGTGGAACGATGTCGCCGAGTACTGCGCGCTCGGCTGGAGCGAGGAATGCTCTGAATACGCCGAAAACAACGACGATTCCAAAAATCGGCATAACCGCTGATGGCTTGGATTCCGAATACAACGCGAGCGCACATGCAGCGAGAGCCTCTCCAGCCGCGGCAATAGCGACGACTTGCCTTCGGTCGTGTCGGTCTGCGACTGGGCCAACGATAAAGACCAGCAACGCCGCAGGCAGGAACTCTGCGAGACCCAGGAAACCGAGATCGAGTTCACTCCCCGTTAGATCAAAGACTTGAATCCCGAGTGCCACGAGGCCACACGCGGATGCAACCGTGTTGAACATGACGCATGCCATAAGTCCGTAAACTGAGCGTCGCACGGGCGCCGACTCTAGGGCCAACCCCTGCCGCAATCGGATCTTCTATTGGGAGCGAATACCTTGTTCAGACTTATCAATGTCGGTGGTCGGGCCGCACTAGAGATCGGTGACAGCTACTTCGATATCGGTCATTTGACTGCCGATGAGCGTTGGGCGGATCCCCGCTATGCAATCGAGCGCCACAGTGAGTTGCACAACCTGAGTCGCGGTTGCGCTGCACAGAAGCCATCCGGAGCGACAATTGATGTGTCGCTCGAGTCGCCCGTTCCGGCGCCACGTCAGGTGTTCGGTATCGGACTCAATTATCGCGACCACGCAAGCGAAACTGGCGCAGAGTTGCCACCGGCCCCATTGACGTTCACGAAGTTTCCGACCTGTATTGCGGGTCCAAATTCCGAGATCCCACTTTCAGGCACGAGGGTCGATTGGGAAGTCGAGATCGTGGTGGTTATTGGTGCTGTCACTTCGCACGTGACAGCAGAGAAGGCGTGGGGAAGCATTGCTGGCCTGACATTGGGCCAAGACGTGAGTGATCGCGCCGTGCAACGGTCGGGTAATCCGCCCCAGTTCAGCCTCGGCAAGAGCTTCGCTAATTACGGGCCAGTCGGGCCAGCAGTCGTCTCAGTTGACTCATTTGCCGATCCTGACGATATCGGTCTGTGGTGTGATATTGGCACAGAAAGAATGCAAGACGCGCGTAGCAGTCTACTGATTTTCTCGATTCCGACCCTCGTGTCGTACCTGTCATCGATCTGCACGCTGACGCCAGGTGATCTCATCTTTTCGGGAACACCTGCGGGGGTTGGGATCGCACGCGGACGGTTTCTACAGGTTGGTGACGTCATCAACTCTGGCGCTGAAGTGATCGGCAGCCTTCGAAATTCATGTGTCGCGGGGCGCCCACCGCTAATTGGTTAGGTACGCCGCGTCCGTGGACTCTCGGGCATTACCGTGAATCTGATATGAGGAAACGAAGTTTCGGCTCACGTCTGACACAACCACTGGTCAAATTAGGTGATGTACTCGAGCCAACGTCGTGGTCGCACGCTCTGGAAGTTGCAGCGAGCGGAATCCTCAGAGCCAAAAATGAATTCGGGCCACAGTCATTCGGAATCTTTAGCTGTTCGAAATCAACCAATGAAGTCAATTACGCGGCTCAGAAATTTGCGCGTGTCGTTGTAGGCACGAACAATATTGACTCATGTAATCGAACTTGACATGCTCCAAGCGTCGTCGGTCTGACGACAGTGTTCGGTGTCGGTGGAGGCACTAGTTCATTCGCAGAGATTGAAGATGCCGACTTGATCTTGCTTTGGGGATCTAATGCACGTGATGCCCACCCGATTTTTTTTCATCATCTGCTGAAGGGCATCAAGAATGGTGCTCGAATGTGGGCGATCGATCCGAGGCGTACCTCTTCGGCGAAATTCGCTGATACTTGGTTAGGGCTAGAGGTCGGCTCAGACATTGCTCTCGCCAACGCTCTAGCCAGAGAGATCATTCACAATGGACACGCTGATGAGGAATTCATTGCCAACGCTACGAGCGGGTACGCCGAGTTCGCGGCTTCCGTAGAAGACTGGACCCCTGAACGGGCCTCGGATGCAACCAAACTGCCAACTGCAGAAATCCGAGCGCTGGCGCTTGCCATCGGACAGAGCAAGAAAGTGCAGATTTGTTGGACGCTAGGAATCACAGAGCACCACACCGGTGTCGACAATGTTCACGCTCTAATCAACTTGGCTTTGCTAACCGGCAACGTTGGCCGTTGGGGTAGTGGACTTGTACCTCTCCGAGGCCAGAACAACGTGCAGGGCGGCGGAGACATGGGCGCGATTCCGCTGCGTCTCCCCGGTTTCACGGATGTTTCGGACGCCGTGCAACGCGAGCGGTGCGAGAGAGAGTGGGGCGCCAGCCTGCCAGATCAACGTGGTTGGCATATGAGCGAAATGTTCGACGCGATGCATGAGCGAGCACTACGAGCGCTTTGGGTTATAGGCGAAAATCCAGCGGACTCAGAGGCCGACGCAGACCACGCGCGTGCGGCGCTGAGTGGACTAGACATTCTCGTTGTTCAGGACTTGTATCTGACTCGTACCGCGCAGCTCGCGGATGTGGTGTTCCCAGCCGCTGCGGCCTGGGCAGAGTCAGATGGAACTGTTACCAATTCTGAGCGGCGTGTCCAGCGGGTCAGACGCGCTGTCGCTCCTCCAGGCGAAGCGCATGACGACCTCGAAATCATTTTTGATGTCGCGAAGATTTGCGGCCACGATTGGGGAAGCCCAGACGCAGAGGTGGTCTGGGATGAGTTGCGGCGGGTCTCGCCTAGTCATGCGGGAATGACCTACGCGAGGCTGTCTGACCTCGGCGGGTTGCAGTGGCCATGTCTCGACGAGTCTGATCCCGGCGCTCCGTTCTTACACGGTCGCTTATGGCAACAACCATTGGTGGGCGCACGGGCTCCGTTCGCTGCAGTCGAATGGAGGCCACCGCTTGACACACTCGACGACGACTACCCATTCCGCCTCACGACAGGGCGGGTCATTGACAGCTACAACACGGGAGTTCAAACTGAGCGTTATCCTTCGCCGATTCGCACGGGCGACACTCTCGATATTTGTCGTGCCGATGCCTCGAGCATTGGCGTAACTTCGGGTGACCGCGTCGCGGTCGCGTCGCGCCGAGGGGCAATCGAGATGACGATTCGTATAGTCGAGGGTTTGCCGCGCGGACTGGTTTTCTCGACCATGCATTTTCCGGGCGCGGCCGATGTCAACAGACTCATAAGCGATGCATGGGACCCGAAGTCGGGTACTGCCGAATTTAAGGCGACCGCCGTGCGGATCGACCGATGCGCTAGCGAAATCGTGGCGCAGTAGCAATGCCTAACGTTCATTTTGGCAACGGGCAGCCAACGACGCGCGAACAGGAAATCGTCGAACAGTTTCTTCTAGAGCCTGAAAGAGCGACTCATGCCCTTTCAGAACGCGTGCTAGTCGGAGGCCCTAGGCGTGCAACCGGAATTCGGCACCTATTGCTCCCAGGGCTCTGGGCTTTACAGGACTCAGTCGGATGGGTGAGCCCAGGTGGCTTAAAGGCGCTTTGTGATTCTTTAGGCGTGCCTTTGGCCGAGGCGTATGGGGTCGCAACGTTTTACGAACTGCTGCAGTCCGAACCACCGCCCGAAGTTCTCATTCGGCAGTGTGACGACATCACATGCATGCTTTTTTCGTCAGGGAACCTCGGAGTCGAGGGATCGCGCGTTGGCTCGAGCTGCCTTGGCCAATGTGATTCGTCGGCGGCTGC
This sequence comes from Actinomycetota bacterium, assembly GCA_005779395.1. GTDB lineage: Bacteria > Actinomycetota > Acidimicrobiia > IMCC26256 > PALSA-610 > SXJQ01. The sequence continues at coordinate 106,458 of SXJP01000002.1, read as the reverse complement.
CGTCGTGCAGCGACCAGGACACGGCACTGCGATCGTGACTGAGTCCGTTGGGGCGAGCACACCAGTGGTTGCGGCTCCAGCGGGTGCAAGGTTGCTGCGTAGGATCTTTAATGGCGGTGCCACAACAATCGCGGATTACCGGAGTGTTGGTGGATACACGGCACTCGAAGTTGCCATAGAAATCGGATCTAGCGGTGTGCTCGGCGCAATCCAACAGAGTGGTTTGCGCGGCCGAGGCGGTGCGGCATTCCCTACGGGGGCAAAGTGGCTGGCGGTCGCCGACAGCTTGAGTTCGACGAAGTACGTGATCGCAAATGCAGACGAATCAGAGCCCGGCACCTTCAAGGATCGGGTGCTCATGGAACAAGATCCGTTCGCGCTCATTGAGGCTCTCACGATTGCAGGTTTGACCGTCGGAGCCGATTGCGGTTGGATATACATCCGTGGTGAATACACGCTCTCGTACGCTCGGATCAAAAGTGCCATTTCAGAGGCACACAGCACAGGATTCCTCGGTGCTGACGTAGCTGGATCTGGCCGCCCCTTCGATATTGAGGTGCGGCGCGGCGGGGGAGCGTACGTATGCGGTGAAGAAACAGCCTTACTTCAGTCGATTGAGGGTTACCGCGGAGAGCCTCGCAGTAAACCGCCGTACCCAACATCTGATGGGCTATTCGGACAACCGACCCTGATCAACAATGTCGAAACACTCGTGAATGTTTTGGAAATCCTTCACCAAGGCCCTGCAGAATGGCGGAGCGTCGGTTCCGCGGAGTCTCCTGGCACTCGGCTCTTTTGCCTCTCCGGCCATGTAGCTCGACCAGGCGTGTATGAGCATCCGATGGGAACGACCCTCGGCCGAGTGCTGAGTGATGCTGGGGGAGTTGCAGCGGGGTCAGAACTTCAGATGATTCTTTTGGGTGGCGCTGCTGGAGGGTTCGTGTCGCCTGAGCAACTGCATGTGGAACTCAGTTTCGAGGGTGCTCGTTCTGCTGGACTCAGCCTCGGGTCCGGGGCCATCGTTGTATTTGACGCAAGTGTCGACCTCCCGAAAGTCGTAGCTCGGGTCGCCAAATTCTTTGCGAACGAGTCCTGCGGGAAATGCGTACCCTGTCGTATCGGCACGCAAAGGCAAATGGAGATCGTTGCAGGACGTTCTGGGGGCCTTCGGGTGCTTGACGATCTCGATCAGGTCATGACCGACTCATCGATCTGCGGTCTCGGCCAAGCCGCGTCATCATTGGTCCGATCCGCGCGAAATCTTGGTGTCATTTGAGCATTCGAGTAGTGATCGATGGCATCGAGGTCGACGCCAAAGCTGGCGCCACCATTCGCAGCGCTGCCGAAACGGTTGGAATCGAAATTCCGACGCTTTGCTGGGCGCGAAATTTGAATCCTGCAAATGCTTGTCGACTCTGCGTCGTCGAAGTGGAAGGCACACGACCTCTGGTTGCATCGTGTTCTCGCACAGTCGAAGATCAGATGGTGATCACTACAAACTCCGCACGCGTTCGAGAGAACCGCAGGTCGGTTCTGGAGTTACTTGCATCTGCGGTCGAACTCGATTGGGCCGAATCCGAGCTAGTCGCACACTTCGTCGAATACGAAGCGCGTAGCGACCATTTCGATGGTACGAAGCTAGAAGAAGCATCGAAGATTCATGATGACCTCTTCGCTCGCGAGTATTCCCGGTGCGTTCTTTGCTACAGGTGCGTCGATGCATGTGGCGACCAAGCGCAACACACCTTCGCTATTGCGATCGCTGGGCGCGGTTTCGAAAGCAGAGTTTCTACAGAGTTCGATGTGCGATTGCCAGACAGTGCGTGTGTCTATTGCGGAAACTGCATCGCAGTTTGCCCTACAGGAGCCTTGACACCCTTGACGGAGTTCGTAATGCGAACCGAATCCACTTGGGTTCAAGAGCGACAGGTCGTGACGCACACGGTGTGCGCATTTTGCGGAGTCGGATGCAATCTCGAACTTCACGTTCAAGATGACAACATCGTCAAAGTGACGAGTCCGAGTGATCACGACATCAGCCTCGGGAACTTGTGCATCAAAGGTCGATTTGGTTGGCAACATCTCGATTGACCTCGCGGGACTCAGCTACTACTACATGATTGCGCGAGGATGGTCTGCGTGCATAACGACAGGGAACTAATCGAGCGTCGTATCGAGCGCGCCTACTTCGAGCGACTGTTGCCCGCGATACACGGTGATTCCGTGTCGCTCGATTTGCTCGCGTGGACTGCGCCCGGCGAACCGGTACGGTTCGACGAAGCAATGGCGCATGAATTCAAGCCATTCAACATCGGAGATCGCTGGGCGAGGCCATGGGGCACCACATGGTTCAAGTTGTCAGGAGAGATTCCGAACGAATGGCAAGGTCAAGAGATCGAAGCCGTAATCGACATCGGCTTCCACGGGATTGATCCAGGATTTCAGGCAGAGGCGATGCTCTGGAACACAGATGGAAGTCCGCGTTGTGGAGTGCACCCCGACCGGCGGTTCGTTTCGCTCGACGGAATGACCGCAGGCGACTCTATTGAACTGATTCTTGAAGCTGCTGCAAACCCGGGCATCGGTGGACCAGTTACCCCGATGGGTTCGCGGACAACTGCGGGTCAAAATCCGCTGTATGCGTTTAGACGTGCAGACATCGGTATCTTCTTTCGAGAAGTTGAAGCACTGTGTCATGAAGTGAACGTGCTTCAAGGCACAATGAAATCGTTGCGCTTAGATGATGGCCGCCGTAGCAGGATCTTGCGGACGATGGAGCGAGCACTCGACGTTCTCGATCTCGACGACGTGGTCGGCACGGCTGCGAAGGTTCGCGCCGTATTGTCGCAAGCCCTGAGCGTGCCAGCGAGAGATAGTTCCCACCAGATCGTGGCCGTCGGGCACGCTCACATCGATAGCGCATGGTTGTGGCCTGTCAGGGAAACCGTCAGGAAATGCGCGCGAACATTTAGTTCTGCTGTCGAACTCATGAACCGCGACGCCGACTACAAGTTCGTGTGTTCGCAAGCACAACAGTATGCATGGATGGAGCAGCAGTATCCGGAGCTGTTTCAGAAGATCGCAGAGAAAGTTGCGACGGGCCAGTTCATTCCCGTCGGGGGTATGTGGGTAGAAGCCGACATGAACCTGCCAAATGGCGAGTCGCTTGTGCGGCAGCTGGTTCACGGTCAGCGGTACTTCGAATCTCGCTTCGGTATTCGATGTCGTGAAGTTTGGATTCCGGACGTTTTCGGATACCCAGGGAGCTTGCCTCAGATATTTGCCGCTGGCGGTTGCGATCGATTCGTGACGCAGAAACTTTCATGGAACAAGCAAAACAAGCTGCCACATCACACGTTCAAGTGGACCGGCATCGATGGCACCTCAGTCCTCACGCATTTCCCGCCAGTCGATACCTATAACGCTCTAGTCACGCCCGAACAAGCGACGTATGCGGCAAAGAACTTCCGCGACGATGGCTGGAGCAACTGGTCATTGATGCCATACGGCCACGGCGACGGCGGTGGCGGTCCGACCAAAGAGATGGTTGCGCGTGCGAAGTTGATTTCCGATCTTGACGGTGTGCCGAGCGTCCACCTCGGAACTGTCGATGGCTTCTTCCAAGCGGTCGAGACCGACATCGCGGCTGATCCTGCAGCACTTCCAGAGTGGCGCGGCGAGCTCTATTTCGAAATGCATCGCGGCACATTCACGAGCCAATCGAACGCCAAGATCGGTAATCGTCAAGCTGAGAATCTCCTCCGCGAGGCCGAACTTTGGTGGGCGTACCTAGATGGTGGGCCGAAGGCGCAGCTCGACGAACTCTGGAAGACTGTCTTGCTATTGCAGTTCCACGACATCATTCCGGGCAGCGGTATCGCATGGGTATACGAAGATGTCGACCGTGACTACGCACGCGTGAACGAATCCCTTAAAGGGATTATCGCCGATGCGCTCAGAGCGTTGGCCCCACCCTCACTGACTTTCGTCAATCCCGCCACCCACGATCGTGACGAAGTTGTTGAGGTAGTCATCGATGGCGAGGTCGCAGGTGCTTCGCAGCGTCTAGCGAGCGGCAAGACAGCTATCCGTGCGATCGTGCCAGGGCTATCGCTCGCTGAGGCAGGGTCGAACGCTGTAGACGGCACAGTCGAAATTGTTGGTTCCACGATGAGGAACGACTTCGTGTCGATTTCGTGGAACGAAGCAGGTGCACTCACGTCGTGCTTTGATCTGTTGCGGAGGAGAGAATGTATTCCTCATGGCACGGCAGGTGCGGTGATTGAGCTTTCGCCCGATTTCCCCAACGAATACGACGCGTGGGACCTCGAATCCTGGGCGCGTCGCAATGCAGTTGTCATCGACAATTGCGTGTCGATCGAGGTCGTAGACAACGGTCCGCTCGTCGGCCGTGTCCGAGTTACTCGCGAGTTCGGAAGTTCGCGACTGTCTCAGACGTACGTAATTCGCGCAGGCTCGGCCAGAGTCGACATGGAGTTCTCTATCGACTGGCACGAACGCGAGCATCTCTTAGCTGTGGCGTTCCCGCTCGATGTCAAGACCGAGAATGCCACATGCGAGATTCAGTTCGGGCATGTGAACCGCCCTACGCATGCCAACACCAGTTGGGATGCAGCAAAATTCGAAGTTTGCGCGCATCGATGGGTTGACGTGAGCGAACCGGAGTTCGGTATCGCCGTCTTGAACAACGGTCGTTACGGACACGCCGTGCAATCGACATCTGCCACCGGTAGCGAGATCCGCGTTTCTCTGCAGAAGGGCGCACGGTTCCCAGATCCGATGGCAGACGATGGTCACCACGAAGTGACATTGAGTCTGTTGGCCCACGGTTCGGGATTGCGCGAAGTTGTGAACCAAGCCGAAGCGTTGAACCTGCCGATTCGGGCGGTCGAAAACGGATCGGCCGCCCGATGCCCACAGCCAATCGTTCGGGTCGACAATTCGGGCGTCCTTGTTAGCGCCGTCAAGCGGTCCGATTCGAACGACGACCTAATCCTGCGTGTGTGGGAAGCCGTCGGAGACCGCGCGATTTTGGCCTCCGTGCCAGATGGTCGTCATCGGACGAATCTGCTCGAAGATACAGTGGGCGAGGCGGAGACGGGACCAGCGGTGCTGCGACCGTTCGAAATCGTCACCTGGTGCATCTAACGTGGCGCCGATGTCTAACCAGGTAGCCACCGTAAGAACCGATTGGACGCGCGCCGAAGTCGAGGAAATCTACTCACGCGGATTGCTCGACCTGGTCAACGCAGCAGCGCATATCCATCGCGAGTTCCACGATCCAACCGAGATTCAAATGTGCCAACTGATATCTATTAAGACCGGAGGCTGCCCGGAGGATTGCAGCTATTGCAGCCAGTCGGTCCACAATGAGAGCCCGGTAATGGTCGAGCCTCTTATGCCGCTCGACGAAGTACTAGCTGTAGCGCGTCGAGCCAAGCGTAACGGTGTTACCCGCCTGTGTATGGGTGCTGCATGGCGTGAAGCGAAGGACAACGCGCAGTTTGAGCGCGTTCTCGACATGGTCCGCGGGGTCAACGACATAGGACTTGAGGTCTGTGCAACCCTGGGAATGATCACTCCTAAGCAGGCCGAGCGGTTAGCAGAAGCCGGCCTCTACGCCTACAACCACAACCTAGATACCTCAGAAGAGTTCTATTCAGAGGTCATCACGACGCGCACATATCAGGACAGACTCGACACGATCGAAGCCGTGCGCACGACAGATTTAACTGTGTGCTGCGGTGGCATCATTGGAATGGGCGAAGGCGATTCTGACCGGATCGGATTGCTACATCGTTTGGCAACCCTTGATCCGCATCCAGAGTCGGTTCCAATAAATGTTCTAGCAAAGTACGAGGGCTCAAAGCTAGAAAGTGCCGACGAGGTCGACGCAACAGAGACCGTGCGCATGGTGGCCGTTGCTCGGATACTGATGCCAGAATCAGTTGTGCGGTTGAGCGCTGGCCGCGACAAGATGAGCGAATCCGATCAGGCGATGTGTTTCTTGGCTGGAGCGAACTCAATATTCTCGAGTGAACGCAACATGATGCTTACGTCTGTTTCGGAATGCGCCGACCACGCAACAGACAAGGCGATGCTTGCGTCCCTTGGGCTGCGTGCTCGTGACTAGACAATCGATTTAGCGCAGCCCACTATGCACTCGCAGAAGAGCCTCGTTCGGATTCAGCGGAAGCTCAAGCAGTGGTTCACGCAAGTCCGCGACGCTCGGTCCGTATTTAGCAGCTAATGGCGCGAGCGCGTTTAGATCGAAGTTATAGAGCGCAGCAGCGTTCCCGGCAAGCATCTTTCGGATATCCGCTTCCTCGACGCCTTGAAACACCTGTCGCAAGTGTTCGCGAGTGAACGGACCGGTTCCTTCGTCGTGCGGATAGTCGCTACCCCACATGAAACGATCTGGACCCAGCGTGTCGCGGACCTGGACATCGCTGATGCCTGGTTGTGAAACGCCCATCCAACAATTGCGCTGGAAGTATTCCGTAGCAGATAGGGACGGAATCACGTCTGCGCTATAGGCAAGCTCGCCAGTACGACCCGTCTTTCGAATCTGGGCCATCAGTTGATCCATCTGCTTGAGGATCGCTGGAACCCAGTGACAACCGGTCTCTGTGATGACAAACTTGAGCCGGTCAAAACGTTCGAAGATGCCCGACAAGATGAACTGCACGAGCGGTCGCTGTGAATAGAAGATCACTTCGTTGATAAAGACAAGCGGCGATGCTGGGAACCTGCCGTAATCAGGTGCACCAGTCCCGCCGTGAAGATTTAGTGGTACGTCGAGGTCCTGGCACACCTCCCAAAGGCGGTCGTATGCCGGATCGATCAAGGGCGAAACCCAATTGCAATCGGGAGGAATATTGGGGAGGAGTACGCCACCACGTAGACCGTTCTCCTTAATGAAGTGAACATCTTCGATTGCGTCGTCGATGTTGTTCAGGAAAATCTGTCCGACACCAGCGCGACGCTCTGGGAAGCGGTTGCAGAAGTCAACTAGCCAGCGATTATGTGCGCGAACGCCAGCGTGGCGGAGTTCATATTGCTCAGCGGTCGGTGGTTTCGCGAAAAGGACGAAGCTCGGAAAAAATGGTGGAATCGTGTTCGGGAAGACAACCTCGGCGACGATTCCGTCGGTCTCGCAGTCTGAGTTTCGTCGGTCGTCGTCCCAGTTGCGGACGCGTCCGCCGTCTTGTAGGTCTCGATACGGGTTCTTGTACTTCTCGCGCCATGCATCGAAGTCCTCACGATATTTGGATTCGAGGTACTCGCGATATTGCTCGTGGCTACCGCCGGCGTGACAGTCAGCGGAAATGATTGTGTATGGCGCATCCGATGTAGTTGTCATGAATCGAACTCTACCTAGAGAACGCCAAACATGCCTGTCGTGGGGCTAGTCGATCGGAAGCTCCGTGAAATCCGCGGGCCGCTTCTCCAAGAACGCGGTAATTGCCTCGGTGTTCGCGGGGCCGCCAATCAGTCGGGCGAATACGGCGTCTTCACGAGCGCGGGCTTGGCGGACGGCGTCTGAACGAGCGGCAACAATGAGTTCCTTCGTCGCGATTAATGAAGCGATCGGCATTGCTGCAATTTGTTTCGCTACAAGATGAGTCTCGGCCATTAGAGAGTCTGCAGGTGACACCCGAAATGCGAGCTTCGCTTGAAGAGCTTGGTCGGCACTGATCCACTCGGCTGTGTACAAGAAATAGGAGGCAGTCTGCAGCCCCATCAGGGCCGGAAAGGTGTAGCTAGATCCCGCTTCGGGAGCGACACCGAGTGTTGGAAACGGCAGTTTGAGGCGTGCTGTGTCTGCCATGAATACGAGGTCACAGAACCCGAGCATGGTCGCGCCAATCCCAACGCCAATCCCATTGACGGCGGCAATGACAGGTTTCCTGAATTCGGCTAAACAGTTTGTAAACGCCGGGAAGCCATGACCGCGTGAATCAGAAGCAACCGACGACATCTCGTTCATGTCTTGGCCTGAACAAAATCCTCGACCGGTACCAGTGAGAACCACGACCGCAACGGTCGGGTCTGCTTCAGCTTCTGCGAGCGCATCCGCTGAGGCCCAATACAGCGCATTGTTCATTGCATTGAGCGCCTCGGGGCGGTTGAACGAGATCGTTCTGACCCTGTTGTCGTTGGAAATTTCGATCACTAGCGACGTACCTCTGTTCTTGGGATGAATGTGACGTTCGCTCCTGTCGAGATCTTCGCCAAGGAGACGTAGCCGGACTGTCGTTGCGGTTCGGCCTGAGCGTCGATCACGATCTTGAAACTATGACGCTCGCCCTCCTTGGCTGTGACTCGCCTGCTGCGCGCATGAGGATTTATTGCAAATGCAATCGCGTCGAGTGCCGGGTGTGAGTCATCGCACGTGTCGAAGGTTGCGAGCCATGAGTGCGCGTCGGCCTCGTCAAAACATGGACCCTCGAGCAAACTGAAGCGAAGTTGAGAGTCGTCGATGAGCACAACTTTCGTTGCGACGTAAGAGTGCGGGAAGAACACGGGATGCATTTGCAAAACCTTCGCAATCGCGCTCGCGTCGTCGGTTCCTAGTTGCAACTCGTCCCGAAGGCGCTCTGCTCCAATGCCGGCTACGCCAGCAAATATTTGGGGAGCAAACTCGGCGGCCTCGGCCTCTCCCCATCGCTGAGCGACGCAAGTCAGGAAGGCTCTCGAGACCAGGTGAATCTGCACTCCGATTTCTTGCAGCGCGATCACTAGAGCGCTGTGGCTTAGGTCTTCGAGATGAAAGTTCGGATCGATGTCGCCTGACAGGTCTGGCCACCCGCCAGGTTCGCGGTCCTCTAATGGAACGTCAATTGGAACGGAAGCGAGGACCGAGCCGCCGACGAGTTGGAGATTGGGGTGCTGCAAGTATTCGCCGCTCTCCTCGTCGATCGTCGCCGTCCAATGGCAATGCGGACTCCGCCGTGCTAGAACTCGGGGCGGTCGGTGAAGAGGTCGGATCTTCGCAAAAGGACTAATCGCTGCGGCCGTTGCATCGAAGGTGGGGTCCTCTATGTCGTGACACATCCGACGTACATAGTCCTCGCCCATCGGTTCAGCATCCATCAGAGCACCACAGTGATCCAGCCAGAACTCACCATGATTGGAGTCGGCAATCGCGAATTGAAAATCGAGGAAATGATGTGGAGCCCCAATATCCAATTTGATGCATTTGAAGAGAGTGGGGATGTCGCTGCCTTCGAAATTGAGGCTGCGCTGGGTGCGTGCCGAATAGATTGGACTAGCTCCCATCCACTCTTCGATCGCAACCTGTGTCATCTCGGTTGCGGTGTGCTTGCTGAGCACGAGAGGCATACCGACCCGATCTTGAAGGTGGCCTATCAAGAGCCACTCACGCCCGAGGCGGGCTAGCGCACGGCGGCTGAAGTCAGCGATTGTCGTACCGGCTTCGAAAGGACCTGAATAGTTCTCGAGGAGCCGAAGAGATGACATTCGCGCGTACTCTAGAGCGGTTCTTTTAGATATCTGAGAGGGAAGAAGATGCGTGGAATTGTCTTCGTGGGCGATGGCAAGGCTGTGGTCACGGATGATCTTGAGGTCCGGGCTCCTAAACCTCACGAGGTAGTGGTCCGAATGGTGAACGCTGGGGTCTGTCACAGCGACCTCTCAGTATTGGACGGCACAATCGCATTCCCGACACCTTGTGCGATGGGCCACGAGGGTGCTGGAGTGATTGAAGAAGTCGGCAGCGCTGTCAAGTCGGTAGTGATTGGTGACCACGTGGTCATCTCGACCCTCGCAAATTGCGGACGCTGTTCCGCTTGTGCGCGCGGGATTCCAACACGTTGCCGTAGCTCGATCGGCAATATGTCTCGACCGTTCACGTATTTGGGCGACCCATGCTTCAATTTCGCGGCGTCGTCGTGTTTTTCGGAGCGGACTGTGATCGACGCGATTCAGGCAGTCAAGATCGATTCAAGCGTTCCCTTTACTTCTGCCTGTCTCATTGGCTGTGGTGTGATCACAGGCATGGGTGCAGTACTGAATCGCGCGAAGGTTGCTCCAGGCGAAACTGCAGCGGTATTCGGCGTTGGTGGAGTTGGTCTAAACGCGATCCAAGCCTTGAGGCTCTCGGGCGCAGCGCGCATCATTGCAGTCGATACGCTCGCATCGAAAGAATCTTTGGCTAAGCAGTTTGGTGCTACCGACTTCATCAACGCGGCAGAGGTCGATTCCGCATCCGCTGCAATTCGCGATCTTTTGCCAGGCGGGTCAGGAATGTACAACCCGGGCGGAGTCGATTGGGTATTCGAATGCACTGGAGTACCCAAGGTCTTGCACGATGCGATCGACGCTCTCGAATGGGGTGGTACGGCAGTGGCGGTCGGAGTACCTGCAGCAACAGCGATGCTTGAAAAGCCAATTTTCACAAGCTTTGTATATATCGATAAGGGTGTCATCGGATGTCGCTACGGGACCGCCCGGCCGCACCATGACTTCCCCAAGATTGCCGACTGGTATTTGCAAGGCAAGGTGATGCTCGATGAGTTAGTCAGCGCCGTGTACCCGCACTCCGAGTTCGACACGGTGCTCGCCGATATGCATGATGGCAAACTCGCTAGGGGAGTACTCGCCTTCTAAGCCGTTGCCTTGCTCGCAATTTCGGCCGCGCTCATTCCGACCTGGCGTTGAAACCGACCTTTATCGAATGACCGGGTTGAAGTATCGTGCCCGCTAGCAGTAGCTCGCAGAGCCCCAACCGTCGAGTCGGCTCGCGACCTATTTGCGAACGGATCGAAGGAGTACCAGCGCATAGCGTTTTCGTGAGTGATCTTGTCGATCTCGTTCTGCGATACTCCTTGAAGAACGCTCGCTACTTCTTCAGGAGCTTTGGGCCACGAAGAATCTGAATGCGGGTAATCGCACTCCCAAGCGATGTTGTCGATTCCGATCAGGTCGCGGAGTCGGACACCAACCGGATCGCTGATAAAGCAAGTTAGGAAATGTCGGCGGAACACGTCGCTAGGGAGCATGTCGCCGAAATCTTGACCGGTCCATTGATGGTGCATTTCATAGGTGCGGTCTGCCCTGTCTAGGAAGTATGGGATCCAACCTGCGCCACCCTCACTCAGAGCGATGCGCAAAGTTGGGAAGTTCTTTGGTATTCGAGACCAGAGCAGATCAGCAGCCGCTTGGCAAATGTTCATTGGCTGCAACGTGATCATGACGTCGATCGGTGCATCTGGCGCTGTCACCACGAGCTCGCCAGAACTTCCGAGGTGAATTGATACAACTACTTCTTCTTCACAACAAGCGCGCCAAAGTGGATCCCAATGCGGATCGTGAAAACTTGGGTAACCAAGCTTGTGCGGATTCTCCGTGAAGGTGACTGAGTGAACACCCATACGAGCGAGCCGTCGTACCTCCGCCGCTGCAAGCTCCGGGTCCCAAATGATCGGCAAGCCCATTGGAATAAACCTGTCGGGAGCGACGCCACACCACGCCTCGATGTGCCAGTTGTTGTATGCCTGTAACACGGCTAGAGCTAAGTCCTTGTCCGCGCAGGCAGAAAAGAGGCGGGCTGCAAAACCAGGGAAACTCGGAAAACACATTGAGGCGAGTACACCGCCTGCATCCATGTCCTTTATGCGCTCGGCAATGTCGAAGCATCCTGGGCGCATCTCGTCGAACGCAGTTGGCTCTACTCCGTATTCGGATTTCGGCTTTCCAGCGACGGCGTTAAGACCGATGTTCGGAATCACGGTGCCGTTAAACACCCACACATCTGCTCCATCGGGCGTGAGCGAGATTCGCGGTGCGGCATCAGCAAACTTGGTGGCGAGACGGCCATCGAACATGTCTCGTGGTTCGACCAAGTGGTCGTCAACAGAGATCAGGATTAGGTCATTCACTTCGGTCATCTGTGTCGCTCCTCGCACAGCGGCGCTCCCTAGACGGTACCTGACTGTTGGCTTTAGTGCCCGTCGAAGAATCGGGAAATCCAGCCTGAGACCTTCGCGCTGTCAATGGGATTTGAAAGACTCGCCCGAGCCGCGGCGACTTTGCTAGCGCCGATAAGTTCCACCCTGCCTGCAAGTAGGTGATCCGCGAGGTCGGGTACAAACTCAGGGTGTAGTTGGATAGTCCAGGCTCTGTCGCCGACGACCATGCCCCCAATCGGGCATGTCCCATCGGTGGCTTTGGCAAATACCGTCGCATCGCCTGGCGGAATAGTGACCTGGTCTTGGTGGCTTGCTACGAGAGCGACCGATCGGGTTCCTACTCCAATCCAACTTGGGGACTCGGTTAGTTCATATTCATGCACTCCGACGTTCCAGCCGTGTGAAGCGCGCTCGACTTTCCCACCCAATGCCTGTGCGAGCAATTGATGGCCGAAACATATGCCGACATATGGCAATTCGAGCGCGATGAATCGTCGGTGTAGCTCTTCGGCTTCGGCAATCCATTCAAGATTGTCATACACCGAGTTGCGCGATGGTGCGCAGATCCAACCGTCGCATTCCCGTTCAGATACAGGGAAGCGTCCCTCGTCGAGGTCGTATCGAATCAGCTCAATCGAGGTGTCGCGGAGGAGATATGCGAAAAGTTCAGGGTAGTCACCATGCAGATGCTGGGACAACGGATCAATGTGACCACACATCAGTAGTCCTATGCGCGTGCTCGTCATGTTGCGATCACCGGAATGAAAAAATTGGAGATGACTCGCTCTCGAGCGGAGGCAACAGGCCGCGGCCGCGCAATATAGGCATCACGCCCTCACCGAACCAGTAGGCCTCTTCAAGATGCGGATAGCCAGAAAGGATGAACTCATCAAAACCAAGTTCGCGGTATTCGCAGATTCGATCGGCAACCTCTTCATAGTTGCCAACTATTGCGGTGCCGACCCCACCGCGAACAAGGCCGATGCCTGCCCAGATGTTCGGGTAGACGACTAGGTCGCTGTCGTCGCCTTTGTGCAAGGCGGCCATTCGCGCCTGTCCGACGCTCTGAGTCTTCGCGAAATCAATCTGCGCCGCTGTTATTGCTTCAGGCGACATCCCTGCCAACAGTTCATCGGCAACTTGCCACGCTTGCTCCGAAGTGGGTCGCGCTATGACGTGGAATCTGACACCAAGAGTGACCTCGCGTGAGCGTTCGCGGGCGAGTTGTCTCATCTTGGCGATGCGAGGCGTGAGTAGATCTGGTGGCTCGCCCCATACGAGATATACGTCGACGTGTTCGGCTGCGACTCGTTCGGCTGCGTCTGAGGCGCCACCGAAATAGATACGCGGTACCGGTTTCGGAGCGATACGAGTGGTCGCCCCGGAAACTTTGTAGTGCTGACCGTCGAAGTCGATTGGGTCGTCGGCCCAAGCGGCCCTCATGATCGCGAGAAACTCGCCTGTGCGTTCGTAGCGAGTTTCTTTGTCATCCCAAACGCCAAAGCGAGCAAGTTCGGATTGCTCTGCGCCCGTAACGATGTTGACTAGGAGTCGTCCACCAGAGACCCTCTGGTATGTCGACGCCATCTGCGCTGCGAGCGTTGGGGTAAGGAGCGTCGGCCGAAAGGCGACGAGGAACTTGATTCGGCGCGTAACCGCGAGAAGCGCCGCCGTGGTGATCCATGCGTCTTCGCAACCGGTTCCACATGGCGTAAGTAGACCATCGAAGCCGAGCCCTTCGCAGGCCTGCGCTATCTGCGCGAGATATCCGACATCAGGAGCGCGAGACACGGAATCGATTCCGGGCATCACGTCGCGCGAGTCGCCGCCTGTAGGCAAGAACCAGTGGACTGCGAGTCCGCGAGTCGAGGCATCGGTCATGACCTGAAGCTAGGCCGTTCTGTACGACCGGGCGAAGATGCGAGCTGTAGCAAGTCGATCCCGAGGTCGGTTGCAAGGTCACGCACGAGAGCAAGAGGAAGGCCGATGACGTTGCTCGGGCTGCCGTCTACGTGCTCGACAAAGACATTTCCAGCGCCCTGCATGCCATACGCACCAGCCTTGTCATCAGGTTCGCCTGTCCCGACGTACCAAGCGATTGCAGCGTCACTCAACTGACAAAACGAAACATGCGTAGCAACGACTCCCGAAACCATTCGGCCCGCGAGAGCCAGGGCCACGCCTGTGAAAACGGTGTGTGTACGGCCAGACAGTACCCGCAAGATTCTCGCAGCATCAAGCCGATCAAGTGGTTTGCCGACGACATCGCCGTCTAGCGCCACGGTCGTATCTGCCGCGATGATCAGCTGGTCGGTCATTGCAGTGGCAACGGCTTCGGCTTTAGACCTAGCCACCCGGACTACGTACGACTCAGGATCCTCGCCCGAAAAGTGGTTTTCATCGACAGCAGGATCGACGATGGCGAACACGAGTCCAAGCGAAGCTAGTAAGTCGCCACGACGTGGAGATGTGCTTGCGAGAATGATTTCGGTCAACCGCCGCTCACCGTCAATTCGGCAGCGCGATCAACTGGAGGGGAAGCCGAATGTGCGTTCATCCAGCCGTGCGGGAGGGTCACCTCTTGGGGACCCTTGCGCGTACCGCGGCTAATGCCACGATTCTCGAGGGGTAGCACGAGGTCACGATCGAAGTCAGCGAGGCGTGAACCGAGTTCGACGAGGGTCGCCGATTGCATTAGCGCACGCCGATTCCACCCCCCTACTGCGTACCCTCCCAAGTACCACCCGACGTGCTTTCGAATCGCCAGGACTGCACGATCGTGTCCATGATGCTCAGCTAGCAAATCGGCGTGTTCGATGATCGTGTCGCAAACTTCGCCCAGAGTCGGTGGTTCAGGGATGGGCTCACCTGCAAAAGCGGCACCGAGGTCACGAAATAGCCATGGATTACCTAAACAACCACGACCAATGACGACACCGGCACAATCTGTTTGTCGCAGCATCTCCTGGGCATCGGTCGCTGTCCAAATATCGCCGTTGCCCAGCACAGGGGTACCTGGCAACTCGGCGACTAGTTCCGTGATCGCATCCCAACGTGCCGTTCCAGAATACAACTGAGCTGCTGTTCGCGCATGTAGCGCTACGGCAGATGCACCTGCGTCGACGGCTGCGTGGGCGGCTGGAACGAATGTGAGACGTTCCTCATCAATGCCCATCCGCATCTTCACGGTTATCGGGATTCCTCCACCTCCGTCGACCGCTGCGGCGACGATTGCCTCGACGAGGCGTGGGCGTGCAGGGACCGCGGCACCACCGCCATGCCGCGTCACTTTGCGAACGGGGCAGCCGAAGTTGAGGTCTATATGGTCGACGCCGCGGCCTACGAGAATTCGAACTGCTTCGCCGATGATGGCTGCGTCCGTTCCGTAGAGTTGCAAGCTCCTGGTCGTCTCGTCGGTGTCGAACGCTGTGAGATCTTCGGAACGAGTGGAATCTTCGACTAGTCCGCGAGCATTGACCATTTCCGAAACGAGGAGTGACGCACCATGCCGCCGACAGAGCCGACGGAATGCTCTGTTAGTTACTCCAGCCATTGGCGCAAGTACTACTGGGGTAGCAAGCTGAAGGCGACCGATCCGCAACATCTTCTCAGATTATGGGAGACGGGCTAGTTGGTTTGGGGTGTGTTGAGCGCGCGCACGTTGTCGCGAAGAATCATCTGTTTCTGGGCATCTGGGAAGGATGCGAGTTCGCTCACATAGTTGAGGGGCTCGGGCATGCCCTCGATATGCGGCCAGTCAGAACCGAAGATCACGCGATCGGCTCCCATCAGATCGACTACCTCGTGCACGTTGTCTTCCCAGAACGGGTTGATCCACACATGGCGCATAAATGTCTCGACGGGGTTCTCAGCAAAGTAACCGGGCATCTTCTTCGAAGTGCTGAGGAGTTTGCTGAACAGGTCGGATAGGAATCCGCTGCCATTTTCTACAGAAGCGATCCGCACATTTGGGAAACGATCGAACAGCTTCTCGAATGATGCCGTAATCAAGAAGTCGTATGCGGCCCTTTCAATCGCGAACGATTTGACACTCGGCTTCCAACCACCGCCGCTGAGCTGTGCGCTAAATCCGTCCGGAGCGTAACCATTTAGTGCATAGCCACTGTCGCCTGCGTGAACGACCACGGTTATCCCGGCCTCGTTAACGCGTGCCCAGAAAGGATCGAAACATGGATCGAAGGGTGAACGATATCCGAGAGCCGTGCATGCTGCTGCTGGGCGCATCACGATCGTGGTAGCTCCCTCACTAAGTACCCAATCCAATTCACGAACCGACCATTCGACATCTGCGAGCGACAAGTAAGGAGCAGCAAAAATTCGCTCCGCGTAGTGAAATCCCCAGTCTTCACTGAGCCAACGATTGAATCCTGTGAATGTTGTAGTGACTGCAAATGGATCGTGTTTGAGAAGTTCTTCGTAGAGCACACCGAGCGTCGGGAATAACCAGATGCTTTCGAGTCCGTGGGCATCGAGTTGGTGGACCCTTGCATCACGATCGCGATACGACGAAGGAATGGGTTCGCGCTCGGTCAGAAATTCCCACGGCTGCCGACCATCGGGGTTCCCGCGGAAATAGTCGTGCATCGCGCCAGCTGTGGCGATTGGATTGAAGGTCGGGTTTGTTACCGCCCGACTGAGTTGGCCGCCGACGACGTGGTACCTCCGGCCGTCAACCTCGGCCCACTGCACGCAACGTGGTTGCAGCGCAGGAGGAACATGCCGTGTGAAGGCATCGAGAGCCTCGTAGTAGTGGTTGTCGGCATCGAATGCACGAAAGGCGCTGTCGCCGAAGTTGGGGGAGTCGCTCACTGGATAATCCTAGAACGCGTTCTAGGAACGGGGCTTACTCGCCGTCGGTGTCCGAGGGTCGGCGGTGGCCTTGCTGGCCTTGCTGGCCTTGTTGGCGTTGATGCGCTTGGCGAGGCGTGGTGCACCAAGCGCGACCGCACCGAGCGCAACTACGCCTAACGACATGAGCACGAGCGCGAAATTGTTGCGTTCTGCACCGCTATTTGCAACAGTGGTCGACGATTGAGCGAGTAGCGATTGAAGCAAAATCATGCCCATGGGTTTATCCGATCTACCTCTTGAAACTTAATGGCCGTTTGTGACACATTCACACGTCATCATCTACTTCGTACACGATGTCCCAACGGTCGAGGCAGTCTTCGCACCGGTATGCGAGCACGTCTCCCCGAACTGGCGGTTCCTCATTGTCGAGATGAGTGAGAAGGTGAGCACGCCCGAGACAGTCGACGCAGACGATAATTCGAGGGACGTCGATCAATTTCTTGGCTCCGGAATTGGTTTGGTACCCATCAGATCACGACGACACTGCGGAGAATTTCGCCGCGGTGCATCTTTTCGAAGGCGCGCTCCACATCGTCGATGGAGATTGTCTCGCTCACAAACTTGTCGAGTGGGAAGCGGCCTTGCAAGAAAAGATCGACGAGCATCGGAAAATCACGGCTCGGCAAACAGTCGCCGTACCAACTCGGCTTCAGAGCACCGCCACGTCCGAAGAACTCGATCATCGGGATGGACGGCATCATCATGTCCGGTGTCGGAACACCTACCTGTACGACCGTTCCCGCGAAGTCGCGGGCATAGAAAGCCTGTTCAAGTACTGCAGGATGGCCGACTGCTTCAATGCAGACGTCAGCACCATTTCCTCCCGTCAGTGATTTGATCTGCTCTACGACCTCGGCGCCCAATGCGTTGATCGTGTGGGTCGCGCCGAACTCTTCCGCCCATCGCAATTTCTGATCATCTAGATCAACGCCAATGATCGTGGTGGCGCCAGCAAGTTTCGCAGCGGCAATTGCCGCGTTGCCCACTCCACCACATCCGAACACTGCGATGCTGTCGCCCTTGCCAATCCCACCTGTGTATGTAGCAGCCCCGAAGCCAGCCATCACGCCACATCCGAGTAGCCCGGCGGCGCTAGCAGGAGCTAGCGCATCTACTTTCGTGCACTGACCTGCGGCGACAAGCGTCTTTTCGGCGAAGGCACCGATTCCGAGAGCGGGCGATATCTCGGTCCCGTCGAGAAGGGTCATCTTTTGGACAGCGTTAAAAGTATTGAAACAGAGCCACGGCTTTCCTTTGTTGCACGAACGGCAACTCCCGCAAACTGCACGCCAGTTGAGAACGACGAAGTCGCCAATTTCGAGCCCACTGACACCGTCTCCGATCGCTTCGACTACTCCTGCGGCTTCGTGTCCGAGAAGGAATGGGAAGTCATCGTTGATGCCACCATCGCGGTAGTGGAGATCAGTATGACAAACGCCGCACGCCTGCACGTTGACAACTGCCTCGCCGGGTCCGGGATCTGGTACCAGAATTGTCTCGACCGTCACCGGCTTGCCTTTGGCTGTAGCGACAACGCCTCTGACTTGGTACGGCATTTCGATCCTCCACTAGAAAATTGTTGTTCGCGTCGTGAGCCAGCACACTATTCAGCCGAGATATTCGCCGCCATTGACATCGAGTGTCTGACCAGTAATCACACGGCTCCACGGTGACGCGAAGAAGACAACTGCGTTCGCGATGTCGTCCTGCGGTGGAATCTCGCGAAGCGGGATCTCGGCCTCGCGCTCACTTCGAATTACTCCGACATCGACGTGGCGTTCTTGGGCCATCCAGCCGAGATACATCTCGACACTCGGCCCTCCAATCCAGCCGGGTGCGACTGCATTGACTCGAACCTTCGAAGGACCGAGCTCGAGTGCTAGCCCCTGCATCGTTGTGTGAAGCGCGGCCTTGCTCCCTGAGTAGTCACCTTCGTTTTCGCGAATTTTGCGCATGCTCATTGACAAAATGAAGATGACCGATGCGTCTCCGTGCTCTTTCGCTGATGTCTTGAGGTGGGGAATCGCGGCTTGCGTGACGTTTAAGCTTCCCCATACATTTAGTTCGTATACCTTCCGCCACTGATTCAGATCTGCGGTTTCGAATGGAGCAAATCCAGACGAGCGAAAGGCGTTATTCACGAGAATATCGATACGACCAAAATCGTCAATTGTCCGTTGAATCAGTGAATCAGCTGATTCTCGGTCACAGATGTTGGTCGGGACGCAGATACTGGTTCCGCCTTCGGCCGCGATTTCTAGACGCGTTTGTTCAAGGTTCGCCTCGGTCCGCGCTGCGAGCACGACCGTCGCACCCTCTCTAGCGAGCGCTCGAGCATTTGCCTGCCCGAGTCCGGGGCCAACGCCCGCGACTATTGCAATTTTGCCGTCAAGTATTCCCATGACGCCAAAGTAGTCACGTCAAGGGCTCTGCATGTGAACGGGGAAGACCGAGAGTGACTCTTCAGGAATCGTGGCGACCTGCCGAAGATTTGGGCGTGGCGGGCAGCTTGGAGCCGCATTGCAGATTATGGGAGTGGCCCCTGCTGGGGCGACCACCTACAAGTCGGTGACGGTCGGCGCTGTCGAACCGCTTCGCGTCGCTCCACTGACAGTCAGCTCGGATGCGATGCGCTCTGCCGCAGACAAGCGTGTTCAGGTCGAAGCTGTGGTGTTTCTGGCTGAGCAATCCAATATCGATTTACGGCCAGAGGAGTTGCGTAGGCGCCTTGCCATAAGGCGCTACACAGAGCAGGGGGCTGAAGACCGCTCTCGCCGACGTGATGGGTTCGCCTAGCTAGCTGATTTCGGGACGCCAATCGGACTTCGGGTCCCAGACATCATCGATCTAACGAGGGGCTCGAAATGTTCGAGCGGCAACGTGTCGTAGTTGGGATCGAACGCAACCTGGTCCCATTCATCAGCGAAGCTGGCAGCTAGGTCGTACCACTCTTGCCCCTCGTACTGATCTCGAGCGTTGGGATCACCGCCAAAGTGCGCGTAATAGTGGCGACCCTGAAAATCTTGGTGCGCCTTAATCATCCAGTACACGTCATTACGCACGTAGGGTTTGATTATCGCTGCAGCGATCTCAGGATGATTGGGGACACTGATCGCTTTGCCAATGTCGTGCAGGAGTGCTGCAAACACGATCTCCTCGTCGGCCCCTGCGCGTTCTGCGAGTGTGGCAGTCTGCAGCGAGTGCGTGAGTTGATCCGTTGAGAATCCGTCAGTGATATCTGAGAGGGATCGCAACATCGCGAGCGTGCGGTCCGCTACGCGCGGTTGATTCTTAAATGTTTCGGCTCCGATGACCGCCCACTCTTCTGCCGTCGATTCGTCCATGCGTGTGAAAGTCGATGTCATGATCGCAGTATTTCACACCATTTAGCGAGCGAGCATTTCGGTGATCAGACGGCTGAGTTCTACCGGGCTGTCTCCTTGGATGCTGTGGCCCGCATCGTCGAAGATATGAACTCCCGCGTTCGGTCTGAGACGCAACAATTCGCTTACGTCCTCTTCCGAGACAACGGGTGATTTCGCTCCGCGCGCGAGTGTGAGGGGCATCGTCGATGCCCCAATGGCCTGCCACAGGTTGGCGAGTCCTGGCAGGACGGACCCATCTGCACCGGCGCCAGTCCCGCGTCTCGGCAGGTCGTAACGCCATCGCCAGCGACCGTCTGCGTCGGGCGCCGCATTGTGCATGATCCCTCGTCGCAAAGATCGCTCGGATCTTGTTGGATTGAACATGACAGTCCGCTCGAGGATCTGTTCGAAGGAATCGAAATATTGCGGCCCATCAATAAACTGATGGATTGTCTTAGCCTTTTCACTGTCGACACCAGGTGTCACATCGACGAGTAGAAGGCTCCTCACGAGGTCCGGTGCAATCGCGCTGAGAGCGATACTCGTCAGACCACCGAGCGACATCCCAACAACGAGGCGCGGTGCCGGGCATAGGGATCGCAATGCGACCTCGATCGCTCGAGCGTTCTCGTCGGGCCAGTATGCGTGATCGTGGCGATGATCTGAATGGCCGTGCCCCGGCATGTCAATCGCGACGAGAGGACAGCCCAGAGCGATGGCAACTGAATCCCAGGTGTGAGCGTTCTGCGCGCCACCATGGATGAGGACCAGTTCGACATCTTGTGGAGAGGCCTCGCCCCAAACGAGTGCACTAACCCTTTGTCCCGTCGCAAAATCGACGACGACGGTCTCGCGGCGCACGTTTTGTGAAGTGAGTGTCAATCCCATTTCTGACGCGTTCTCATGCAACATGCCAAACTCGTCGTAGGAGAAGGTCGCATCCGTAGTCATGCGAGGAAACTACTCAGACATCAAGGTCTGTACAGCCACGAAGCGATTCCCATGCGACTTGAGCGGCCTTCGCGCGGTCGTCATCAAGTGGCGTCGGCACTCCGTCGGTGATGACTGCTGGCGTGAACTCGTAGGCATCGATCTGCCTGCCGGTTGCCTTGACGGTCAATACTCCTGTGATCGATCCGATTCCTCCATGCGAGTACCAGATGAAATTGCCAAGGCCGTAAGACACGAACGCCTGCCCGTGCCGTCCTGCGCCTTGGAGCCGGTGGGCATGAGCGCCGACAACAATGTCAGCGCCGGCTTCTACAAGTTGAGTGGCAAGCGTGGTCTGCCGGTCTTGTGGGCACTCTGATCCTTCGGTGCCCCAGTGCAAGTAGACGACCACCGTGTCTGAGCTTGCACGCGCTGCACGTACAGCTTTCAGTAGGCGCTCTGTTTCGTATGCAGATGCGATTCCCGGGTGCTTGCCTCGTGCCGTCCAGTCAGCGACCAAAGGGCCGTCGATGACATGACTTGCGGCGAGGAATGCAACGGTCTGTCCCTTCACAAAAGTCTTGTGAGCCCGATACGCATCGCGTTCGGTTGCCCCGATTCCAATGACGGCGACCGGCGACTTGCGTTTCGCTGCAAGCGTGTCAACTAGACCATCATCGCCGTAGTCAAGGCCGTGATTGTTCGCGAGCGAAACCAAGTCAACGCCAGCCTTTCCAAGTGCGGCGAGGGCGCTATATGGAGCGCGGAAGTTGTATGCCTTAGCAACAGGCTCGCCACGCTCCGTTATGGCGCTCTCGAAATTCACGATTGCGATATCTGCGGAGGACAGTATCTGGGCGATTGGAGCGAACATCGCGGCGCCTTCGTCAGCGAATCGAACACCCACAAGGCCCTCGAAGTGCACGTCGCCACCAAACGCGATAGTGATCTGCTCCATGGACTCAGGTACCGAAGTAGTCCCCTCAGAATCGTGGAGATCGCCAGAACCTGCATCGGCCGACGACGGCGTCTGACTAATCGTCGTCAATGAAGAACTCTGAGTAGTTGATGTAGCGCGCATTCCGCAAGCCGGAATCGCTGCTAGGGCACAAGTGAGCAATCCGACACCGGAGATTCTCTGCGTAGCCACTCGCATCGGGGCATTCTGCCATGAATTGTTAGCCTGCCGACTCCATGACGGAGCGCGCTCAAATCTCTCCTCCTGCTTTCCGCACTCTTGTAGTCGTCGCCCTGGTTTTTGTTACCGCCATAATCGTCACGGGCGCATCTGTGAGGCTCTCGGGTTCGGGCCTTGGTTGCCCTACATGGCCGCGCTGCACGGGGTCTGATCTGATCGACATCTCAGAACCCCATCGAGCCGTCGAACAAATCAATCGGCTGTTCACCGGAGTTGTTGGGCTAGCTGTCATCATCGTCTTCGCCGCGGCGTTCAGACGTAGGCCATTTCGAGGTGACCTCGCATGGTTTGGGGCCGCGTTAATTGGCGGCGTCTTGATGCAAGGAATTGTTGGCGGGGTCGTTGTGCTGCTCGAACTCCAATGGCAGGCCGTAGTACTTCATTTTCTTGCGAGCTTTGTATTGGTCTATGGCAACCTGGAACTTTTGCGCCGAGCCGGGGAACCCAGCAAGTTTCGGCATGCAGTTGTCTCACCGTCGCTACGGCGCTTGACCGAGACCGTTTTTGGTGTTTGTTTGGCCGTTATCGCTCTTGGCACATTGGTCACGGCTGCGGGACCGCACGGCGGTGACGCGGATGTAGCAAGGCTCGACTGGCCAGTAAGGAGCGCAGTACAAGTGCACTCTGTTGCAGTTTGGATACTTACCGCTGCAACGATCGTTCTAATCGTCAACGCAAAACGTGCGGGTGCCGCCACGACATTCGACCGCGCTGGTTGGCTCCTCGGAGCATTGATCTTTCAAGGATCGGTCGGATACCTCCAGTGGTTCAATCGAGTGCCGCCGGTGTTGGTCGCCGTGCATGTATTCGGCGCGGCAGTCGTATTCGGCCTGGCGACATGGCTCCGATTCGGGTCTTATCTCGCTATCGAGCCGAACGACGAGGCTCTGGCCTGAAGGTACGGTAAGCGCAATGGAAGTGCACCTCGTCGACGGCACCTACGAGCTATTCCGCCACTTCTATGGCAAGCAACCTTCGCGTATCGATCCCGTAACGGGACTCGAGATATCGGCGGCTCGCGGCGTCGTGAGCACAGTCGTCCAGCTCTTGGAGGCCGGAGCTACTCATGTGGGCGTCGCTACTGACCACGAAGTCGTATCCTTCAGGAATGACCTCTGGCCCGGCTATAAGACGGGTGAGGGCGTCGACCCCGAGTTGTGGGCGCAGGCGCACGTATCAGAGGACGCTCTTGTTGCTCTAGGTATCTCAGTGTTTCGTATGACCGATCTAGAGGCCGACGATGCACTTGGTAGTGCTGCCCGTGTAGCCGCGAACGATCCGCGCGTCAGGCGCGTTGTGATTTGCACACCAGACAAGGATCTTGGTCAATGCGTAGACGGCAAGATCGTGCAGTTGGATCGCCGTAACGATCGCTTGCTCGATGTCGATGGCGTACGCGAGAAGTTCGGGGTTTCGCCAAGCTCGATCCCGGACTACTTGGCACTCGTCGGAGACGCTGCGGATGGATTCCCGGGTCTTGCTGGCTTCGGTGCAAAGTCGGCTGCGGCACTAATCGCGCGTTATGAGACGATCGACGCAATTCCTGACGACGAGTCAACCTGGGATGTGCCAGTCAGGGGTGCGGCGCGACTCGCAGCAACGTTGCGTTCGTCGCGCGAGTTAGCAGAACTCTTCAAGGTCGTAGCAACTCTTCGTTATGACGCCTTGGTTGGCGAAGTCGACGACTGGCATTGGCACCAACCAGTCCCTGGGGTTTGGGCTACCTGGGCAGAGCGCTTCGGCTCCGCGAGTCTTGAGCGACGCGTCGAGACGCTCACGCGAGAGCGAAGTCGTCCTTGACATTCGATACGAAGGAGTTGGCATGAGTTTGGAAGGTCGTGTCGCGTTCATCAGTGGGGGAGGGCGAGGCATAGGGCGAGCAATCGCGCTCGGACTTGCCGAAGACGGTGCCGATATCGCGATCAACTATCTGCGTGACCACGAATCCGCGATCGCGACCGTCGCTGACATCGAGAAACTAGGCCGCCGTGCCCGTGCCTACGCTGGCGATGTCGCGAGCTACAGAGACTGCGAGGCGATGTGTGGTGCAGCGTTAGCCGACTTCGGCAGTGTCGACATCCTTGTACACAATGCTGGCATCGCATCGAAAGGCAAGTCTGTAGCAAGGACTGACCCAGAGGAAATCCACAGGTTGTTCGACACACACGCCTTTGGCGGCTGGTCACTAGCTCACTTGTTGGTCCCAACTATGCGCGAGTCAGAGCGTTCCGACGTTGTGTTTATTAGTTCGGCGGCAGTCTCCTACATGGCTGCTAACAGCGCTCCGTACAACATGGCGAAGGTCGCTCTTGAAGCACTGGCGTGGACGCTCGCAAAAGAAGAACGACGTAATGGAATCCATGTAAATGTCGTTGCGCCCGGACTCGTCGACACCGAGATGGGTCGCCGCCTTGTGAAAGGAGCAATGGGCATAGATGAGATCAGCAGTTTGGATAGCGGTTCGGCATTTGGTCATGTTTGTACACCAGAAGAGGTGGCAGCTGTCGTGAGGTTTGCTGTTAGCGACAAGGCGAGCTATATGACAGCGCAACGCTTCGGCGTAGACGGCGGGCCATTCTGATGTTCCTTCTATTGATGGCGCTATTCGTCTTAGTGCCACTGATAGAAATCACGCTCCTCATTAAGCTCGCAGACCAGTTCGGCACATGGAACACGATCGGCTTGATGCTGATTGTCTCGGCCGTTGGTGCAGCGCTTGCACGCCACGAGGGATTCGCTGTCGCAAGACGGATACAAGCTGCATTGCAACGCGGCGAGCTTCCTAGCAAGGAACTAATCGATGGAGTCCTAATTCTCGCGGCCGGTCTCTTGATGTTGACGCCAGGCTTCGCAACCGATTTCCTTGCCTTGACGGTCCTATTTCCGCCTACGCGGATGCTTTATCGAGCCGTTCTAATCCGGCGATTCAAAGTGCAGACGATTACGCGAATCGGCGGACAACGCAGTCCTGGCTCCGACCACGATGTGATTGATCTTTGAAATAGCCTTCATAGAGCCTTCATAGAGGCTTCAAGAGCTCAGCGGGTAGCGGGCAGCTAAGGCCGACGACGGCATCGGTAGGGCTCTCGACACCCCGTGGCCCAACGACCTTTGCGAACCGTTCGAGGCGGACGCGCTCTGTGATTGTTGGGCTCTCGATGGCAGCGCGTTCAACCGCAATGAAAAGCTTTTGTGGCAACAGCGTCCCCAGCGAAGCGACTAGCCAGATCGGAATTGAGCCCGCCTCGTACAGCAAGTCTCCGAAGCCTTCACCAAGTAACGCAACATCCGATGTGACTGCAAGCGCAGGTGCGAGCACAATCGCGACGCCATGCTCGGCCAAGTCGTAGGGGTCAATCTCGACAGTCTGTCGGTCGAGTCGCGATCGGTAGCTGGCATCTGTAGCCCCGGCCGACAACACAGAAATTCTTACAACGTCGAGGTCGACTCGCTCTGAGAAGACACGCTCGGGGAGTCGCCCCCAGCCGACCACGCCGACTTTCTGGCCTGCGTCCAGAAGTGGCAGACCAGCGCTCACTCTCTCGACCGTTAGGTCACCTTCGAGGCGATCGCGGAGTTCGCGCGCCGTCCGCGCCGGGTCAGCCGCTGCTAGGACGTGCGCTAGTAACCACCACAACGGTGCCGATGTCGGGTGATGGGCGAGCATTCGACGACACGCGACAACCAGCGATGGATTGGAGTGCAGCGTTGCTATGGCTGCGGCTGCCTCGAAAGCGAGGTCATTGGTCCATGGGTCGTCGTAGTTTGTAGACCAACGTGCCAACGACCTGAGCCGCTCCATTGGGTTACTCACGAAGAAGACTGTACTGAGTTCTACCTACCGTTGGTGTCCCGGATCTTTCGGGAGCCCAAGAACGCGTTCGCCAAGAATGTTCCGCATGACTTCGTCAGTGCCACCCGCGATTCTTGCGCCGGGTACCCCTAAGACAAGCTCCGACCACGAATACGTACCCCATTCCCCGCTATCTGCGACTAGCCGTGGTCCGAGAAGATCGGACAAGAGATCGGACGTGCGTAGCGCGTTTTGAGTGCCTGCGAGCTTGGCTATCGACATCTCCGGACCGGGAGTCTGACCAGCCTTCATCTTGGCTAGCCCCCGCAGGTTGCTGTAGCGCGATGCCGTGGAATGTATGAACAAATTCGCAAGCTTCTGCCTGACTACCGGATCGTCGGCGAGGCCGAAGTGTCTTGCCATCGCCGTTAGACGTGTGAATGACCCCATCGCCGAGCCTCCACCGCTACCCATGCCGGTACCGATAGACATCCGCTCGTTGAGCAATGTGGTGAGCGCCACGCCCCAGCCTTCGTCAACGTCTCCGAGTCTGTGACTGTCGTGCACTCGGACCTCGTCTAAGAACACCTCGTTGAAACTCGCGCCGCCTGTCATTTGGCGAAGGGGACGAATCTCGACACCTGGCGCACGCATGTCGATAAGAAACATTGTCAGGCCTTTGTGTTTGGGCTTGTCCGTGTTGGTGCGGGTGATGATCTCTCCGACATCTGCAAATTGCGCACCGGAAGTCCAGACTTTTTGGCCGGTGAGGACCCACTCATCGCCATCGCGCTCGGCTTTGGTCTGGATTCCAGCCAAGTCGCTCCCTGCAATTGGCTCCGAGAAGAGTTGACATCCGATGATTTCGCCACGCCAGAGTGCCCTTA
Source organism: Actinomycetota bacterium (assembly GCA_005779395.1). Taxonomy (GTDB): domain Bacteria; phylum Actinomycetota; class Acidimicrobiia; order IMCC26256; family PALSA-610; genus SXJQ01. The sequence goes on along the minus strand of SXJP01000002.1, from coordinate 79,459 downwards.
GATAACGCTCGCGAACTTCCTGAATCGCGTGTGCTTGAATCGTCGGCGCAACCATTCCGAGCCCGATGATGAAAGGACTTTCGTCAGGCAACTTGTACGAACCTGCTTCTTCGAGAAATGCACGTTGGTGACCTGCGGAAAGGCCCGAGCCTCCATATTCGGACGGCCCAGTTATCCAGCCGAAACCTGCGTCGAAAAGTTGCTGACGCCACGCTTTGGCACTAGCTACCTGTTCGTGTTCGGCGCGCTTGGACTTCTCTTTGAACACTCCAACCTTGTCGGAGCCTTTTCCCCATTCAAAGGTCTCTTCGACCCGTGGTTCGCAGTGTTCCTTCAGGAATGCCTTTGCGCTAGTGCGGAAGTCGTCAATGGAGATCATGTCGCTCATGGCCGTGACACTAGCGAGACAGCTATGAATCGGTCTTCGCCACGACTTCCAGTAATGCTGGAGTAACCTGTACTAGCGCTGCAATGTCGCCGCTGACACGTAGTCGCCCACCTGAAATCGCTGCTTGGGCGTTGAGGCGCCCAGACGCGAGAGCGATCGCAGTTTCGCGATCTGAGGTGAGGGTGATAGTTGGACTGGCGACCTCGCCAAGCGCCACAGAGACAACTTCGGCAATTCGCATGTGCCAACTAGCGATGTCATCACCCGCGGCATCCGTAATGATCTGCTGCACTACGAGTGGCGGATTGGAGGAGATAGTTAGGCGAGCCGAAGTAACCGCAAGGTCCTCGAACCATGCTTTCGAAGGAAACTGGACCACGGCCCGCAACCTAGTCGTGTTCTAGGGAGGTCGAGCCAACCGATGTGATCACGATCGCGATTCCGCGAAGTCCTAGCCTGCCCGACATGGCACAGCCACTCGTACAGTTTCCCGATCGTCTACTTGAACACGCGGATGCTGTCGAACGTCATGTGGACTCGTTTCTAGCTTCTGAAGCCGACCGATGGGAGCGCGTCGATGCTTCGTTGGTGCCCCCACTTTCAGCGTTACGGGAACTTGTTGGTGCGGGAGGCAAGCGATTACGCCCCGCTTTCTGTTTCGCTGGTTACATCGGCGCCGGAGGCAACCCATCTGACCCTCTAGTCCTCGATGCTGGTGGCGCACTCGAGCTCTTGCATACGTTCGCATTGGTTCACGACGACGTAATGGACGGCTCCGATTTCCGCCGGTCGATGCCAGCGATCCATAAGCGATTCGCCGACCTTCACACGTCCGAATCATGGAGTGGCGAGGCCCGACGCTTCGGAGAGGGAATTGCGATTCTTGTCGGCGACATCGCATACGTGTATGCCGACCAACTCGCAGGGCGCTGCTCGCGCGCTGCTGGCGATGTTCTCGCAGCAATTTGGGACGAGCTTCGCGTCGAGCTATGTGTTGGCCAGAGCCTTGATCTGCTTGGCACGGCTTTGAGACGAACAGACCTACAGACGGCTAGTCGAATTGCGACATATAAGTCGGGTAAGTACACCGTCGAACGCCCTTTGCATCTAGGTGCGGCCTTGGCCGGAGGAACAGCGGAACTTGCCGATGCCCTCAGTGCCATTGGCCTTCCTCTCGGCGAAGCATTCCAACTCAGAGATGATGTGCTTGGTGTTTTCGGCGACGCAGAAGCAACAGGGAAACCAGTCGGAGATGATCTGCGCGAAGGCAAGCCGACTGCGCTGTTGGCTCACGCTTCAGCCGCGACGAAGTCCACGGCTGAGCGCGTTCTCCTTGAGCGCGTCGGAGCTCAAGACTTGTCGCGAACTGAGATCAGCGCGCTTCACGAACTCATCATCGAAACGGGAGCCTTAGCGAAAGTCGAATCGCAAATCGAAGACCTGACGGTTGCCGCCCACGCGGCCATTGCCAAAGCTTCTCTCGCAGATCCTGCCGCCGCATGGCTCAATGATCTTGCTGACTATGTCGCCTGGCGAGACCGATAGCGCGCCTCGGAAATCATGACTTCATCAGCTATCTCGGTCTCCAATCTCTGCAAGAGTTATGGGTCGCTCCGCGCAGTCGAGGACCTTACTTTCTCAGTCGCACGCGGCGAGGTATTCGGACTACTAGGTCCCAACGGAGCGGGAAAGACAACGACGGTAGAAGTTCTCGAGGGGTACCGGAAAGCAGATTCAGGCGACGTTCAAGTGCTCGGACTCGACCCTAGTGTCGAAGGCCAATTGCTTAGACAGCAGATTGGCGTGATGCTGCAAGAATGTGGTCTATACCCTGGCCTCAAGGCGTATGAGGTGCTTCGTTTATTCAGCTCGTACTACGCGAGTGCTCGTGACCCAGAAGCTTTATTGGACGAAGTCGGACTGACTCGTGTTCGGTCGAGTTACGTACGGCGGCTTTCCGGAGGCGAGAAGCAACGACTGTCGCTGGCGTGCGCTCTGATTGGTCGCCCACAACTTCTATTCCTCGATGAACCGACCGCAGGGATGGACCCAATTGCGCGTGCAGTCACGTGGGATTTGATCCGCGGCACAGTTGAATCAGGAGCGACAGTCGTCTTGACTACACATTTGCTAGAGGAAGCCGAGCGACTGTGCGATCGAGTCGCAATCATAGCGAACGGAAAGCTTGCTGCAATCGGGACTCCGAAGGAACTCACTACGAATACCGAACGTAGTGATATTCGGTTCAGTACGCGGACGACGCTCGACATTGACGACTTGCGACTACACCTCGGACTAGCGCAGGGAGCAGTAATCGAAGAGTCCGAATGCGAATATCGAGTATTCGTGCGGAACACCCCCGACATATTTGCTGCGCTCGGCGTATTTCTGAGGAGCAAGAATGTAGAGATCGAATCTGTCGATGCTGGCCGGCAATCCCTAGAAGAAGTTTTCATTCAGATCACGGCGGAGACTTCGGTCGAGGCTACGCCATGAGGTCAGAGGCTGTATTTGCGCAGATTCGCGTTGAACTTTCGTTGACGCTACGGCGAGGCGAAAGTCTACTTGTAACCCTTGCCATCCCGCTTGGAGTTCTCGTCTTTTTCTCGAAACTTGACGCCGTTGCACCTTCTGGTTACAACGACCCGGTTGACTTTCTAGTCCCGGGTGTGATTTCTCTCGCTGTCATGTCGGCCTCGATGGTAAGCCTCGGAATAGCTACGGGATTCGAACGGCGTTACGGGGTGCTCAAGAGACTTGGTTCAACACCGCTCACTCGTATCGGTCTGATTGTCGCTAAGACAGTCAGCGTCCTTTTGCTCCAGGTCATCCAACTAATTCTTATATTGAGCGTCGCCACAGCGATCGGCTGGTCAATCCCTTTGGCGGCTTTGATCGCGTTGGCACTCGTGCTGGTGGGTTCGGTTGCCTTTGCTGGCATCGGTCTTTGGCTAGCAGGGTCGTTGCGAGCCGAGGCCACTCTGGCTCTGGCAAACGCATTGTTCTTGATAATGCTGTTCCTCGGTGGAATGGCTTATCCGGTCGAGAAATTGCCTGCAGTACTCGAGAGCATCGCAGTTCTGTCGCCGGGCGCAGCACTGAGCGACAGCCTGCGCGGCGTTCTTGTCAGTGGACGCGAGTTTCCCTTCGACAGCTTCTTAGTGCTTTGCATTTGGGCAATCTGTGCGCCGCTGATCGCCGCCAAACGTTTTCGCTGGGAAGAATGAACTAGCGCGTTACGAATACATCGACTGCCACAGCTGCGAACACGCCCAACAGGTACACGTTCGACATGCCGAAGAATCTGAGTGCACGTTGTGGTGTCGGGTTGCGGTGTAGATCTACTGCCAAGGCAACAATCGCGACGCCGAATAGAGATGCAGCCGTTACGTAGAGCAAGCCAACGTCGATGGCTAGGCCGAGAGCCAAGCTCGTCAAGGAAGTTATGAGTGCGTACGCGAGAATTTGTTTCGTCGCAGCATCAACGCCGCGTTGGACGGGCAACATTGGAGTGCCAGCGCGCGCGTAGTCGTCGCGGTATCGAATTGCTAACGCCCAGAAATGAGCCGGCGTCCACAGAAATACGACTGCGAATAACAACCAAGCCGGTTTTGCGAGTGAATTTGCGACAGCAGCCCATCCGACAAGGACTGGAATGGCTCCTGCGGCGCCTCCGATCACAATGTTTTGGTCGGTGCGCGGCTTCAACCAGATCGTGTAGACGAATACGTAGAAAAGCGTTGCGGAAAGCGTCAGGCACGCGGCAAGCAAATTCGCCGTACTCCACAGCAAGACGAACGCGATTGCGTTGAGAGCGATTCCGAACACGAGTCCGTGTAAGGGCTTTATCGCTCCTGTGACAAGAGGGCGATGCATCGTGCGTTCCATCAGACGGTCTCGGTCACGTTCTATGTAGCTGTTGATCGTGTTGGCTCCACCGGCTGCAAGAGTGCCACCAACCAGGACGCCAACGAGTAGCCCAATCGACGGCATGCCGCGTTGGGCAAGAATCATCGGCGGAACTGTCGTAACCAGTAGCAACTCGATCACTCGCGGCTTCGTGAGTTTGACCCACATCGCGATGCGCGAACTCATGCTTGAGTTTGAGGGCGTCGCGATCACACTTGACATTTTGATAGATGACGGATCGTCAGGAGACGACGATCGTTCCTTTCATGCCTTGGGCTTCATGGCTGAAGAGTGCGCAAAAGAACTGATAGGTCTTACCGACTTCGAGCGTGAACGTGGCTTCGGATGTCGATTGAGCGTCGGAGCTTGCGACGCCGTCGAGATCATGAATCATGAAGTTGTGAGCCGACGTGGATTCGTTCACATAAGTCACCGTGAGTGGCCCAGCTGCGGCATTGATGCGGTCGATGTCGAAGCGCGTTTGCCCGGCAGGGGTCTTAATCGTGATGGCCCCATTTTGCGCACTAGTAACAACCTCCTTGCGAGCTTCGCCACCGCCGCACGCGACAAGCGTTCCTGCAGACACGAATGCGAGAAACACGATCGCGATTGACCGGCTGATGAAGTGACTGTGAGATTGGGCAAACATGGATACAACTCCGTCGAACGACAATGAACTTGTGGGGAGCCTACTGACGACAACTTGTTTGTCGTTGATTGTCATTTATGCTCCGTGGAGTTCGCTGGGCACATCTAGCTTTCCCTAAGGTTGGCGATTGATGATCCCATTAGACGACGTCAGCCAATCGATTCGCATGACCGCAGACCGTCTGTTGTGCCTCCCGTCTAAAGAACACGGTGAGCGCAAGTCACGCGCAGGAATCTTGATACCGGCCACCGCTGCGATCAGTCGCAGGTTATCCTGGGCTGAGGTCGTCGCGGTTGGGCCGACGGTGCGCAACATTGAGTCGCACGATCAGGTCCTATTCGCGCCCGATACCGGCTTCGAGATCGAGATTCGCGGTGAGGAATATCTGATCTTGAGAGAGCGCGACATCCAAGCAGTTGCAACTCGTCGAGATGAAGGTGGAACAGGCTTGTACCTGTGACCCTCGAACCAAGTTCTCTGCTGAGCCTTGAAGGCAAGACTGCGCTAATCACGGGCGGCAGCAAGGGGATCGGCCTGGCAATCGCCGATGCGTTCGCACGCGCTGGCGCATCGGTCTGCATCAGCGCCCGAAAGGCCGAAGGGCTTCAGTCAGCGGCAGAGACGCTGCGACCAACAGGAGCATCGATAACGACGTTTCAGGGTTCTGCCGGCGATGCACTAGTAGCCGATGGTGCGGTTGAACACTGCCTTACTGCGTTTGGGTCCTGCGACATTGTCGTGAACAACGCGGCAACAAATCCCCAGTTCGGGCCGTTAGTAGAAGCGCAAATGACGAAGGTGGAGAAGGTCTTCGAAGTAAACGTGTTAGGCGCGCTCAACTTTTGTCAAGCCGCATGGCGTCTCTGGCAAAGGGAACACGGCGGCGTGATCTTAAATATCGTTTCGATAGGCGGTATGCGGGTCGGGCCGATGATTGGCGCGTACAACATCAGCAAGGCGGCATTGATTCACATGACCAAGCAACTCGCGCTTGAGATGGCGCCTTCGGTACGAGTAAACGCAATCGCACCCGCGCTAGTAAGGACCGATATGGCTCGCGCTCTTTGGGAAGCCAACGAAGCAGGAGCGGCGATGGGTCATCCGCTGAAACGACTCGGCACGCCCGACGACATCGCCTCGGCATCGCTATTTCTCTGTTCCGAAGCCTCTAGTTGGGTCACGGGCGAGGTGTTGGTCGTTGACGGCGGACGGACGTTGAACTAGAAAGACTCGCCCTTGCGAATCTTTCTAGACAGCTCGCAAGCCGGCACGGTGACGATGGGCCAACTGTGCCGAATCAGCAGCACTTCCGACAACGAAATTTTCTCCAGGCGATCCCTTAACAGGCCTCTTCAGAATTGCCGGTGAGCCGCTCGCCAAGTAGCCCTCTGGGATTTGGCTTCGCGCTGGTACGACTGAGCCGGCAGCAACGAATGCTCCTGCTCCCACCGTCACGGCCTCTAACACCACAGAGCCAGTTCCGATAACTGCCCCCGGTCCAATGAGCGCGCCGCGGATCGCGACTCCTTGACCTACCGTCGCACCGGCGCCGACTTCGACAGTCAGCCCAAACGACGCGTAGATAGATGTACCGTCATGAATCGTCGCGCCAGCGCGAATAACAATAGGAGCGACGTCTGCTCGCAAAACGGTCCCGAACCAAATCGAAGCACCCGCCTCAACATCGACATCACCGACGAGGACTGCAGTAGGAGCGATGAAGGCATCTGGGTGCACATTCGGCGTGCAGTCCTCGAACGCATACAAAGGCATGCGGCTGTATCGTCACGTTACGAGACCCTCTAAAGAGGCTCGCGATGCCTTGTTCGGCCCAATTTGATCGGAATGGATGCCGGATGAGCCACTGTCTCGGTCATTTGCATGCGCTGATCCAAATACACAGCGACCGACTCGTACACAGCATCGCCCATCATCGCCCGCAGTTCGGCCTCCATCGACTTGTAAACCGGCTCACTACCTGAGAATGCCTCCGGTGCCTCGGTACACCACCATCCGAATTGGTCGCCGCCGTCGCCCCAACCGACTCTTGCGAACTCCGTGATCACATGGGTAGTCGAACCGTCTTCTTCTTCTCGCTCGATCTTGCGCAGTGGTAGCTGCCAACAGACTGTCGGTTTCGTCTCTGCGAAATGGACGTTCTTGCGAACAGCTAGGAGGTGGAGCGCACAGCCAGCACCAGCTTCGAACCCCGGGCGATTCAAGAAGATGCAGGCATCGTCGACGAGGCGGGTCGACCACTCATCCTTGCCAGACTTCTTCCAGATTCCGCGGCGAGTGCCTTGACTCTTGAACTGCCATTCGTCCGGCCGCAGCTCCTTTGCCATCCGTTCAGTACGGCGCAGGTCTTCGTCGTCGTCGGCATGGGCACCATACGAGCAACACCCTTGGTTCAGCTCTGGTGTTGGCTCGGTAAGTACGCCACAACAGCCATCGCCAAACAGGCAACGGTAATTCGATGTGAGATAGGTCACATCGATTTGATACTGCTCGCGACTTTTGCCAGCGACCGAGATCGTTACCCACTCGCGAGTGGGGCCAACAACTTTGGTTCGATCGACTTTGGAAGTTCCCTTTGCCATCGAGAGCGAGCATAAGTCGAAGGCACAAGCGAACTCCGTGCGTAGCTAGATTCAGAGTCTTGCAAAACCGCCTCGTCGAGATGCTTGCGCCGCGCTTCAATACACGCGAGTCCGAACGAGCGCGAGCGGAACCTCTAGAACTCTCGTTGTATTCGCGCGACGCTGGCCTCGCTAACGGTCAGGCTGGCGCTGTCTGTTTCCCACGCGACGCTTCAGATGTGGCGTTCGCCGTCGCAACATGCAAGAAGCTCGGGGTTCCATTTGTGGCTCGGGGGAGCGGGACAGGACTCGCCGGTGGCGCGACTCCGCTAGACGACGCTCTCGTCATCGTGACTACCCAAATGAATCGCGTCATCTCAATCGACGCTGCGAGTCGGACCGCTTGGGTTGAGCCAGGGCTCCTGAATCTCGATCTGACTCGAGCAGCCCAGCCATACGGCTTGCACTACGCGCCTGACCCATCTAGCCAACAGGCATGCTCGATCGGCGGCAACGTCGCTACAAACGCCGGAGGGCCCCACTGCTTGTCGTCCGGATCGACTACAGCACATGTTCTCGCCGTCGAAGCTGTGCTGCCGAATGGCGAGGTAGCGATGTTGGGCAGCACAGCTCCAGACCAACCTGGGTTCGATCTGCGCGGAATTTTTGTTGGAAGTGAAGGGATGCTCGGGATAGCAACGAAGGTGCTCGTGAAACTCGTCCCTAACCCACCGCAGATTCAGACGATGTTGCTCGATTTCATGTCGATCGATGAAGCGGCGGCCACGGTGTCAGCCATCATCGCCGCGGGAATCATGCCTGCGGCTTTGGAGATGATGGACTCGAGAATCACGGCGGCTGTTGAGGATTTTGTTGGCGCTGGGTACCCACGCGACGCCGCAGCGGTTCTGTTGGTCGAGGTAGACGGCTTGAGTGGAGGAGTCGACCATCAAGCCTCCTTGATCACGGAGATCGGCCGTGCTCACGGCGCGCGTGAAGTCCGTCTCGCCAGGAGTGAAAGTGAACGGCAATTGCTGTGGAAGGGACGCAAATCCGCGTTTGGAGCAATTGCTCGAATCGCTCCCGACTATTACCTCCACGACGCTGTCGTGCCGCGGTCGAAACTCGTTGGGGTTCTCCGGACTATCTATGAGATTGCCGATTCCCATGATCTCACGATGATGAATGTCTTCCACGCTGGCGACGGCAACCTGCATCCGTTGATCGTTTTCGACCGGCGTGTCATCGGGGTTTGGGAGCGAGTCCAGGCCGCCGGAACCGAAATTCTCGAGCGTTGCCTCGCTGCAGGGGGCGTCCTGTCTGGTGAACATGGCATTGGTCTCGAGAAGCGTGCGATGATGGCCCAGTTCTTTAGCGAAGCAGATCTGGAGTTGCAAGCGAGAGTTGCGGATGCACTCGATCCGCATGGGCTCGCGAATCCTGGCAAGGTCTTGCCTGCCGGTTTCCGTTGTGGCGAAGTCGGGATCAACAGAACTCTTCCTGAGGGCACATGGATATGAACTCTCGGTTCGACCCGACCGTCGAGTCCGTAAATGCTTCAGAGCTTGTCGATCCAACCGGGTCTCGGACTCACTCAGGTCTTGGTCGCAGAGCGCGAGATGGTTCAATCGAAATCAGCGCGCCTGCTGGCATTGTGAGCCATGACCCGGATGATCTAGTCGTCACTGTCTTGGCGGGGACCAAGGTGTCGGAGTTCTCTGACGCAATTGGCTTGCAGAAACAATTTGTACCGCTAGATCCCCGAAGTGATCAAGCGACCGTCGGAGGGGTCATAGCGTCTGGATTGTCTGGAGTTCGTCGTTTGGGCTTCGGACCGCTTCGTGACAACTTGTTAGAAGTGCGATTCGTCACCGGCTACGGGAAACTCGTGAAGGTTGGAGGCCCGACTGTCAAGAACGTCACCGGCTTCGATATTCCTCGGCTACTCGTCGGCTCACTTGGAACTCTTGGCCTGATCGTCCAGGCAACGTTTCGGTGTCGTCCCTTGCCGTCTGAGTCGCGTTGGTTCACGACCTCGAGCGAACCAGGGGGTGCACTCCAGAAGATGTTCAGACCTACAGCGATTCTCTCAGATTCTAGAAGCACGTATGTGCTGCTTTCCGGCGAAGCGGTAGACGTTGCTACATCGTGCAGGCTGTTGGCAAGTTGCACAGAAACAGCCGACGTCCAATTGCCCGAAGGACCGCACCGAGGCCGCATGTCTGTAGCACCTGCGACACTCGCGTCTGTTGAGATGCAACTTCGTGCGACGAAGGCTTCAGATCTCCGTTGGCTTATCGAGTGGGGCGTCGGAACAATCCATTTGGCGGCAGACTCATCGACATCGATTGCGCTCGCGAGAGCGATCGCTGTCGATGCCGGAGGTTGGCTACTAATAGAGGATGGAGCGGAGGACCTAGATCCATTCGGAGTCACCATCCCCAACCTGGCGATTATGAGCCGCCTGAAACGGGCGTTCGATCCCGACGAGAAATTCGCACGCGGGAGGTTCGGTTGAAATCAGGTCCGCTTGGTCTAGATCCCGAGCTTCTAAACGCGTGCGTTAGTTGCGGACTGTGCTTGCCGCATTGTCCAACATTTCGTGTCACTGGGCTAGAGATCGCTTCACCTCGAGGTCGAATCGCCGCCATGAACGCCGTAGAGACGGGGATGGCTCCGTTGAAGCGCCCTTTCATAGATGCGATGGCGGAGTGCGTCCAATGCCTCGGATGCGAGACAGCGTGCCCGTCGGGAGTGAGGTTCGGGCGACTCATGGAAGACAGCCGCGCCACGATCGCTCACCGATCGGGCTTGCGCGCCCTTCTCAGTCGTGCCTTCGGGGCAATTGCATACCGCCGCCTATTACCGAATCAACATGTCTTGCATTTGCTGAGCTGGGTGCTCCTTGTAGCGCAGCGCATGAGAGTCATGCCAAAACGCTTTCGATCGTCCGTGCCGCGTCTCACGAGACATCGTCTGCGCCGCACGTTGAACGTGACAGTCGGAGGGAATCCAGACGTTTGGCTCTTCACGGGCTGCGTGATGGACGCGTGGCTGCAGAAAACCCATGTTGCTACTGCGGCCGCTCTGCGATCGACGGGCGTACGAATCGCACGGCCCGATTCGCGCGCTGGATGTTGCGGTGCTCTCGCAGCTCACGCCGGTCGGCGCGATATTGCGCGGAGTCTTGCTAAAAGTGTGGTCGCGGCAATGCCGGGCGCTGCCCCAATTATTGTGAACTCGGCTGGCTGTGGGGCGGCATTGAAGGACTATGGCCACTTGCTTGGAGATGCCGACGCAGAACGGTTCGCTGCACGTGTCTTCGATATTTCCGAATGGCTCGTCGCCCAGACTGCCTCGCCACTGGCCACAGAGGCCAGGACATCGATCGTCATTCAAGACCCGTGTCATCTTCGAAACGTCCAACGTACCCACGACTCCGTTCGACTGTTGCTCGGTGGCGCGTTCGCCCTGCTCGAAACAAATGACGACGGCATGTGTTGCGGCGCTGGCGGTGGCTATGCCGCAAATCAACCGGACCTGTCAACGAAGATCACGAAACGCAAGGCGAAAGCGCTGCGAGACGCGGGAGCGAGCACGGATGTCGCCGTTTGTTCTTCGAACCCCGGTTGCACATTTGCGTTGGAGGCGGCGGGATTCAAGGTCGTACACCCGGCAGAACTTTACGCAGACTGCATTGCTCCGGACCGAGGTGAGCCACGAAATGGATGACTACACGGACCTCGTTGAGCGGCTTTGCGCCATTGAAGAAGAACTACGCGACAGGGCATACGAAGCATTGACGAACGCAGCCACCTCGCCTGATCTCGGACTGTCTAAAGCTGCCGAAGCCACAGAACGTAGATTGCTTGCCGCTCGCCGCGCCATAGCTAAGGCGATCGGGTCACTTCATGCGGCTAATACATCCGACCTAGAGGCGTCTTAGCAGGCCGACTGCGAGTCGATTCACCAGGAATTAATGCGGTTCAACAGTTCACGCAAGCGTGCGAACCCATGTCGATCGAACCGAAATCTGAGGCGCGTTAGATCTAGAGCATCGTCATCTGCAATTTCGTACCTCGATGGTCCGACGATCTCGATGTTTCCTCTAGCGACAATGTCAGCGAATTCCACATTCAAGTCAGTTAGCTGTTCCTCGGTCGGCGCCTTCTTGATGCGAAGCACTAGTGATCCATTGACGTGCCGCTGCGAGCAGAAGTTCGTGTAGAACCCATCAACTTCATTCACGGCTTCGTCGACGTCGTCTGTGATCAAGAAGAGGTTCTTGTCGAATTCCGAGATGTACCTGCCCGCAAGCAGTTCGTCGTCGATGAATTCCCTCCATCTACGCCAGTATGTGCCGCCAGGAACGTCGAGCAACACGATCGGGCAAAGCGGTGCCTTGCCGGTATGACTAAGCGTGAGGAGCTCATAGACCTCGTCTAGGGTGCCAAACCCTCCGGGCAGAATCACGAATCCGTCGGACTCCTTTAGGAATGTGATTTTGCGGGTAAAAAAGTACCGAAAGACCATGAGCTTCGGATCGTTGTCCAAGAATTCAGTCATGCTTGGCTCGAATGGAAGTTCAATTCCAGCACCGAAACTATTTTCGGCTCCAGCGCCTTCTACACCAGCCTCCATGATGCCTGGCCCTGCGCCAGTGATGACCATCCAGTCGCGGTCGCTCAAAGATCTGGCCAAGTCGACGGTTTGACGATAAAGCGGGTCATCGCTCGCCGTGCGGGCACTTCCAAAAATAGAAACTTTGCGAACGGTTCTGTACGGGGCAAAAAGCTGGAAAGAACGCCTCAACTCCTGAACTGCTGCATTGGCGATCTTGATGTCGCCTCGATCGGCATTGTCACGTGCTAACCCAACGGCAGCAGCAATCATTTCGAAGATCAAGTCGCTATCGGCGATGTCGCCGAGAGTCCCCACGAATGCGTCGATTCGGGCATCGACTTGAAGGTCGCCTGAGTGGTACCGAGGCTTTTTCGTCATGTACTAAAGCCTAAGCGGTTACCGCAATAACGCGCATCGTGAATGCCCCCCTAGGCGTCGCCGAACAAGCGATCTCCGGCATCGCCAAGCCCCGGGACAAAGAACGCGTGTTCGTTCAGGCCGTCATCCAAAGCCGCTGGGTGATGTTGAGGTCCGGGATGTGGTTTTCGACAAAGGCGACACCTTCAGGAGCGGCAATCATGGCCAGTGCCGTGATCTTCGCGACACCACGAGCCAAGAGCATCTCGCATGCTGTGACTAGCGAGCCACCTGTGGCGAGCCGTGGATCGATTACGAATGCTTCCCGGCCGGTCAGATCGTCTCGAAGCTTTTCGCAGTACACAACTGGTCGGTGTGTACTTTCATCCCGTCGGAGACCTATTACTCCAACTTCTGCGTTCGGGAGAGCTTCGAGAACGCCGTCAAGCATTCCTAGTACTTCGCACAAGATAGGAACGACGACTGGACCAGGAGCTGTGACTCGACTGCAAGTGGCGTTGAGACCAAGCGACGTTCGGATCGTAGCGACCTCGACGGATAGGTCACGCGTAGCTTCGTAGGTCAGGTACTCAGAAATTTCGCGAACGAGCCGACGGAAGTCGGCCCCACCCGTCGCAGGATCGCGCAGCTGTGCCACACGGTCGGCGACTACTGGATGATTCGCTGTTACGAGCATCTGTCTTCTCCGCCTGCGAACGATTCTCAGTCTTAGATGGCAGTGATGATACGAGCAAGTAGAGAACCGAGCATGTCGGCAGATGCCTGGGCAGTCGCGAGCACCTCAGAATGGTCTAGGGCAGTGCTTGGCACTGTTCCGGCGGCTGGGTTTGTAACTAGAGATATTCCTAGAACTTCTGCTCCGAGATGTTTGACGGCAATCGCCTCGAGCGCTGTACTCATACCGACTAGATCGGCTCCTTGGTGCGCAAGCATTCGGATCTCTGCTGGAGTCTCATAGTGAGGCCCGCGTAGAGCCGCGTACACACCCTGTTTCAGCGCAGGCGCTACGGACACCGCAATGTCCCGAAGACGTTCGGCATAAAGATCCGTCAAGTCAACAAATCTCGAACCCACTGTGGGTGGTTGGTAGCCAGCAGTAGGCGCAGCGCCTGAGAAATTGAGATGATCGTTGATTAGAACGGCTTCTCCGACTCGAAATGCTGGGTTGATTCCGCCAGCAGCGTTGGTCAGGATCACGACCTTCGCTCCGCAAGCCACAGCCGTCCGAACGCCGTGGACGACTGCGCCGACCTCGTGACCTTCGTAGAGATGGACGCGCCCAGCGAGCACCAGAACTCGATGTGAACCAATGACGTGAGATCTCACCGCCCCCGCATGACCGCTCACGCCGGGGTCTAAGAATCCGGGCACGTCAACCATCGACAAGCAGTGAGTTGTCTCTCCCAAGGTTTCAAGTGCGCGACTCCAACCCGAACCGAGCACGACAGCTATATCGTGACGAACCACTCCAGTAGCTCGACTGATGAGGTCTGCTGCCTCGTCAGCCGCACCGTATGGGTCGGCGAATACTTCGATCATGCAAACTCCGTTGTCGTCGCTAGGGTCAGAAGCACGCTACTTATAGGAAGACGGAGCGCTCAGGTGGCTGCACCACTGATAGTCACCATCGGTGACTTAGTCGAAGACATTGTGGTTACGCCGACGGGTAGAACGCGACGCGGTACAGATCAAGAAGTTGAAATTCAACGCCGCCGCGGCGGTAGCGCTGCAAATTTTGCAGCAGCTGTTGTGCGCACCGGAGGTCGGTGTCGCTTCGTAGGGGCAGTTGGAAGCGATGCACTAGGAGATCGCCTCATCGATGTGTTCGTGAACGAAGGCATGGATGTTGTTGTTGAGCGTGGAGCAAAAACGGGAGTCGTAATCGTTCGAGTTGATCGAGGTGAACGCATGTTCTTTACAGATCGAGGGTGCGTAACCGAACTCCGGGAAGTCGACCCAGCGGTACTCGACGGCGCATCGTGGTTGCACGTCCCGGCGTACTCACTACAAACCGACCCGTTGAGACAGCGACGCTGCGTGTGTTTCACACGCAGGTCAATTGGGCATACCCGTGAGCATTGGCGCCTCGAGTGTCTTGGCACTCGAGGTCATTGGTCGAGAGGCATTCCTCCGAGACTGCGCGAACATCGGGCGTGCCGTACTTTTTGCGAACGAGATTGAAGCCGATTATCTAGGACTTCCAAACGCTGGTATCGCGGTGGGCATCGGCAGCGTCGGAGTGAAACGAGGGATCCGCCCAACGATTGTCGCGTCCATGTCTGAATCACTCGAGGTAACGCCCACGCCGATCGACAACCTTGAGGATTCGACAGGAGCAGGTGACGCCTTTGCAGCGGGATTCGTTGTGGCGCGGGTAGACGGTCTCGATATGCAGTGCAAGGCGTGGGCCACGGGCGATCAGCGAGCAACACTTCAAGACCTAGCCCGGTCACTACTCCTGCGGCGTCTAGCGCGAATTCAGCAGATCGATGCCGCGCGTCGTATCCGACAACCACACGAGTGCCGCCGCGACCTTGCACCCAAGTCCCGACTGCTGCAGATAGTCGCCTGATAACGGCCAAGTTCATACCGCTGGGTCCAGCTACAAGTGGGCCACGTATTCCGGCATTTCCGAATTCGAGCGCGTTCGCGAACCGGCTAGCTAGGTCGGAAACATCACCACCGTCGATCAGTGCCTGAAGCTCTGCACGATCTGTTGGCGACGGGTCGCCCTCTATCCAATCTTGGGCAATGGCTAGAAGGTCAGGGCCGATCACTTTCGCAGGAGCGGAGCTGCTAGATCGCTGAGCCGCACTTCGGGTCGCGCACCAATATGCGAAATGATCTCTGCAGCGCCAAGTGACCCGAGGCGCCCGCAAGTTGCTAAGTCGTAGCCGTGGGTAAAGCCGTACAAGAATCCTGCTGCATACAAATCGCCAGCGCCAGTTGTATCGACGACTCTGTCCACCCCCTGCGCCGCGACGACATGCACTTCATCACCGGCCACGAGTACCGACCCGTGTTCGCTGCGCGTCAGTGCGGCTACCTTGACTTCTTGACGCACTTTTTGCAAAGCGTCATCAAAATCGCAGCGATACAGCGCACAAATCTCAGATTCATTCGCAAAGAGAACATCGACTTGGTCGCGAACGAGTTCGCGCCACGCATCGAAGTGTCGCTCAACGCAAAATGCATCTGAAAGTGTCAGAGCGACCTGCCTATTCGCGTCATGAGCAACCCTCGATGCCTTCCAGTAGGCAGCTTGGGCGGGTGGCAAGTCGAACAGATAACCCTCGAGATAGACAACTGCAGCAGAAGCAACAAGAGTCTCATCGACGTCTTCTGCTCCAAGGAGCGACGAGGCACCAAGGTAGGTATTCATTGTGCGTTGGGCATCAGGTGTTACAACAATCAGACACCTACCGGTGCGCGGACCGTTGTCGGATGGAGCGCTCGCAAAATCGACCCCAGTTGCACGAAGATCATGTCGAAAGACTGTTCCAAGTTGATCGTTGCGGACCTTGCCGATGTATCCAGCACGCCCGCCCATGCTGGCAATTCCAACCATGGTGTTGGCCGCTGAACCGCCACTGATTTCGATTCCCGAACCCATCGCGTCGTAAAGCGATTCGGCGAACTCGTCGTCGATGAGGGTCATCGCGCCACGGTTCAGCTTCATCTTGTCGATGAAGTCATCGTCTTCATGAGTTAGAACATCGACTAGAGCGTTACCAATACCTAGTACATCAAGCTCGGGCGTAGGCAAAATTGGATGCTCCAAAATCAGGCCGGCAGCGTCGCCGGTTTACGGGTAAGTGAGACGTTCGCTGCAGGACTCGGTGCCACCTGATGAGCTCTTGCTAGTAGACCGTCATCATCTACGGGTCGAAGGCGTCGGCCTGCAGTCTGCACACGGCCGTACAGAGTGGTTCGTTGGGCGATAGTCCGCCCGATTGGTGCCACTATTGCCTCGAATCCGCTGTCGTCGAGTTCTTGGCCATGATGTGCACCCGCAGCGCGCGAAATGTTCTCATCCATAAGGGTTCCCCCTAAGTCGTTGGCGCCAGCCTGAAGAATCTGTCGTGCTCCCTCGATGCCGCACTTGACCCAACTTGCTTGCACATTGTCGATCCAGCCGTGATACGCGATACGGCCAACTGCATGCATGAGCAAAACTTCACGCCAAGTCGGTCCGGGCCGCGACTTGTGTTGCAAGTACAGCGGTGTCGCCATATGTACGAACGGGAGCGGAACGAACTCGGTGAACCCGCCGGTCTCTTTCTGGAGTTCGCGTGTGCGAACCAAGTGCCTAGCGACGTGTTCGGGTCGTTCGACTGTTCCGAACATGATCGTGACATTGCTGCGCAGGCCGACAGAGTGCGCGATGCGATGCGCTTCGAGCCACTCCTGAGAATTGACTTTGTCTGGACAGATAATGGCTCTGACTTCGTCGTCGAGAATTTCTGCAGCGGTACCTGGCAATGTTGAGAGGCCAGCGGCTTGCAGCCTCATCAGGTACTCAGCTAGCGGCATGTCTAGCCGCCGCGCACCTTCTGTAACTTCGAGCGCCGTAAACCCGTGGATATGAATTTGTGGCGCGACTTCCTTGACTGCTTCTGCGACGTGCACATAGAAATCGCCGTCAAAATCAGGATGGATACCGCCCTGCAGGCAGACCTCAGTGGCGCCGCACTCGACTGCTTCGATGACACGTCTCTGCACTTCTTCGAGATCGAGTAGGTACGGATTTCCTCGCAAGTTGAGCGACAGTGGGCCCTTGCTAAATGCGCAGAACTTGCACTTGAAGGTACAGACATTCGTATAGTTGATGTTGCGGTTGCGGACAAAAGTGACTTCGTCGCCGACTACAGACCTGCGCAAGTCGTCGGCGAATTCACACACCGCTCCCAAATCGGCTCCGCGTGCGCCCAACAACGTCACGAGTTCGGCAACCCCTGGTTCTTCACCTGCGTACACGCCTTCGATAACCTCGCCAACGCCACTAGTTGCCCTGGTTGCGCCTCGTTGGGGCAATAGTGCGGGCGGAGGCTCATCTCCACCGCTCGCCCAAAAGTCGTCTCGCGCGAGACCCTCCATGTCGGAGCACTGGAGCACCGTGAAGCGCAACCCTGCGGCTATCCAGGTCTCTGGCTTGAGAACGAATTCTGGATAGATCGTGAGGCGTGGAGCAAGGGTGTAGCCAGCAGCTTCCGTGGCATCGCGCAGCGACTCGAGCGCTGGCCACGGACGCTCAGGATTGACATGGTCGATCGTTACCGGCGAGACCCCGCCCCAGTCGTCGATCCCAGCTGCCAGTAAGTCTCGAAGCTGATCGGGCTCGGACAAATTTGGTGGCGCTTGCAGATGTACGTCGGCTGGCAGCACGAGGCGAGCGATTGCGATAGCTCGGAGAAACTCGGTCCGGTCGCAAGGAGGTGCGGCGTGCATCTTTGTGCCAGGTTTCGGCAGGAAATTTTGAACTATGACCTCTTGCACATGGCCGTACCGCAGATGTGAAGCCGCGATCTCTTGCAGAGCGTCGATGCGCTCGGACTCGGTCTCGCCGATGCCGACGAGAATTCCTGTGGTGTACGGGACCTGAGCTCGGCCGGCGGCCTCGAGAGTGGCCAAACGCCGCTGTGCGGTCTTGTCCGGTGCTCCAAAGTGTGGTCCGCCGTGCTCATGGAGTCGGTCGGCGAGAGATTCCAGCATCATGCCTTGGCTCAGAGTCCAACGCCGCAGACCCGTCAATTCGGATTCGGTTAGGGCGCCGGGGTTGGCGTGGGGGAGCAGCCCAGTTTCGGCCACGACGAGTTCACACATCGCGATGAGGTAATCGACGGTGCTCTCATAGCCATGGCGAGCGAGCCATTCTTTAGCATGTGGATAGCGCTCTTCGGGCGCTTCTCCAAGTGTGAATAGAGCTTCCTTGCAGCCTATCGACGCGCCTCGGCGGGCAATCTCTAAGACCTCTCGTGGAGTAAGGAAAGGCGAGTCGAGCCGTGCGGGTGCTTTTGCAAAGGTGCAGTAGCCACACTTGTCGCGACACAACATCGTCAATGGAATGAAAACCTTCGGTGAGAAGGTGATCCGTGCACCCGTCTGTGCGGTGCGCTGTCGTGCCGCTTCCCTGAGTAATTCCTCTGTAGAGGCCGATAGCAGTTCTTGTCTGCTGAAGGTGCTCGACATGGTGCGGAGCTTAGATTCCGGCAATGGCATCGAGGCATGCCAAATAGCTGTTCGCGAATGACTCGACGCCTTCGAGTTCAAGAGTTTGTGTAACATCCGCGAAATCGACGCCGGCCGATACGAGAGAAGCGATTGTCCGCCTGGCACCGTCGATGTCGGTCCGAACGCTGTTCGGCGCCATGGTGAGGGCGACACCAAGTGCGTCGATGGAGGCTGGCGCAAGCGTATTCACTGAATTTACGCCGACGATTTCTGTGACGTACAACGTCGGCGAATATTCAGGGTTCTTGGTCGACGTGCTCGCCCAAAGAGGTCTCTGTACACGAGCGCCACCGGCGGCAAGCTCCGCGAACCGCTCGGTTGAGAACTTCAGTTCGAACAGCTCATAGGCGAGCTTGGCGTTCGCGACAGCAACCTTGCCACGTGCCTCGTGATCTACTGGAAGCCGGCGGTCTGTTTCGGTATCGACACGGCTGACGAAGAACGAAGCGACCGACGCGACGCTAGAAGGATCTGCGAGTCGGGAGATTCCCGCGATGTACGCCTCGATTACGGCCGCATAGCGTTCCAACGAAAATATGAGCGTCACATTGACGTTGATTCCAGCAGCGACAACTTCGGTGATTGCGGGAAGGCCTTCAAGCGTGGCGGGAATCTTGATCATCACGTTCGGTCGAGCGATGCGCTCGAAGAGTTCCCGCGCTTGATCGACAGTGCCTTCAGTGTCGCGCGCTAACAGCGGTGAGACTTCGACAGAGACGTAGCCATCATGGCCATCGGTTGATTCGTAGACGGCGGCGAGACAGTCAGCAGCACACCGAATGTCATCTATTACAAGCGCCCAATACTTTTCGGCAGGACTCGTCGACGCCAGCTCAAGAAGCTGGTCGGCGTAATCATTTCCAGCGAGAATTGCCTTCTCGAAAATGGTTGGATTAGATGTGACACCTGTGATGCCGTAAGCATCGATCAACTCGCGAAGGCCGCCACGCGCAAGGGAACGAGTGAGGTTGTCGTACCAAGCGCTTTGCCCTAACTCAATTAGGCGGGCAAGGCCAGAAGTAGTCGTCGTATCGATGACTCTCACTTCCCTAAGAGAACGCGCACTCGAGCGACAACGTTCTCGATATTCATGCCGAGTTCTCGAAGAGCAACATCACCAGGCGCCGACGCTCCGAATCTGTCGATTCCCACCGAGGCGTCTGCGTATCGATCCCACCCAAAAGTTGTCGCAGCTTCGACAGACACTGTAGGCAGATGAGCGGGAAGCACCGAAAGCCGGTATTCGGAAGGCTGACCAGCGAAGAGATCCCAAGATGGCATCGAGACAACACGCGCATCGATACCAACTTTGGCGAGTTCTTCGCGCGCCTCGATACAGAGACCGACCTCACTTCCAGTACCGATCAAGACGACATCGGATTCATTGGAAGAACCAGCGATGACGTACGCGCCACGGGCGACACCTTCGTCACGGCGACCGGCTGTACCTTCAAGCACTCCAAGGTTCTGTCGTGAGAGCACGAATACGGTCGGCCCACTGCCTTCGATATGCACATGCCACGCTTGCGCGGTCTCGTTGGCGTCGGCAGGTCGTATGACTCGCAAACCCGGCATACAGCGAAGCGAAGCAAGGTGCTCTACTGGTTGATGTGTGGGACCATCTTCGCCGACACCAACAGAGTCATGGGTAAACACGAACGCCACCTTGGTCTGCATCAACGCGGCTAGACGAATAGCAGGCCTGCAGTAATCAGCGAATACAAAAAATGTGCCGACGTAGGGAAGAACACCAGACAATGCCATGCCGTTAGCGATCGCTGCCATGGCGTGCTCGCGAATGCCGAAGTGGATCGTGCGTCCGAGCGCTGACTCGGGAGTAACAATCGCATGACCTTTGACAAGCGTTCCGGTATTGCCAGTGAGGTCTGCGCCGCCGCCCATTAAGGAAGGCACCACTTCGCTGATTGCGTTCAATACATCCTTATTGGCATTCCGTGTCGCGATTGATTCGCCACTCGCAAAGGTGGGCAGTTTCGCTTCCCATCCTGACAAACCCCGCCCGAGTAGCGCGGCTTCGAGTTCGTCTGTGCCAGTCGGATTTGCCGCCTTCCAAGCGAGCACACGTTCGGCCCAAGCGAAGCGGGCTTCTTGGTGCTTCTCGCCGACTTCTAGGTAGTAGTCGCGAACATCCTCGGGGACATAGAAACTCTGAGCCTCAGGTAGTCCGAGCAGGGACTTCACGACCTTGATTTCCTCGTGACCTAAGGGGTTTCCGTGCGCTTCGGGAGTGTCGAGAAACCTCGGCGACGGGTAGCCGATATGGCTTCGGATGATGAGGAGGCTTGGCTTGTCGTCACAAGCAATTGCGGCCCGCAAGCCAGACTCCATGGCATCGAGATCTTCTGACACCTCACCAAGATCTAGAACCTGCCAGCCGTACCCTTCGAAGCGCGCGCGCACATCATCTGAGTAGGTGAGTTCTGTTGGGCCGTCGATCGTTATGTGGTTGTCGTCGTAGACATACACCAATCGCCCAAGGCGCAAGTGCCCCGCGATCGACGCGGCTTCATGGCTAATGCCTTCCATAAGGTCGCCATCGCCACAAATAGCGAAGATGTTGTGATTACAAATGTCAGACCCAAAACGTTCACGCCTGTGACGCTCCGCAATTGCCATTCCTACACCGTTGGCAAACCCCTGGCCGAGCGGCCCCGTCGTGACTTCGACACCGGAGGTGTGGCCAAACTCTGGATGGCCAGGTGTTGCAGAACCCCACTGACGAAACTCGCGTAAATCGTCGAGTTTCAGCCCGTAGCCCATGAGATGCAGGTAGCTGTACAGAAGCATCGAAGCGTGGCCAGCGCTAAGGACGAGACGATCGCGGTCGGGCCAGTCGGGCGCCGCAGCATCATGCCGCATAATTCGCGAATACAACACGTGCGCCAACGGCGCTAATGCCATCGGTGTACCCGGGTGGCCACTATTTGCGGCTTGCACGGCATCCATTGCGAGTGCTCGAACGACGTTGATACCACGCTGTTCGAGCGCGAGATTGTTTCGCGATTCTGTCAACCTGTAACCCCTGGCTTGGTACCTACTCCGGCATCGTGAGATTAGGCGCTGAGACGGTAGGTACTCGTCACTGAAACAAGGCGACGCTGGCAGTATGCCCATGAAGAAATGTCTTACCTGAGATCATTCCGACCTCGCCTGAACAAAACATTCCAGCGAGCGGAACTGGACCAATGCGACCTTGAATGAGGCCCGAGTCGTGGCTTGGCACGCCGAATAGGTGAGTTCCGCGGCCGTTGCAAGTAAATAGCAAGACCCCAGAGGCCGCAGATCCTCGTAGCAGCGCCTCTAGGTCCTCGGTAGCTGCAACGCCATCGCGTAGATGGAATTGGATCGTCTGGCCGGGCTGGACACTCTCACTGATCGTTATCGATCCATTTGGGTCGTCAGAACCGAGCAGGCTCCGAATCAAAAAGTCACCGCGACCGAAGTTGAGTTGATGTTCGTTAACCACAAGTCCGACTTGAATGCCACGACGCAAGATTTCTTGATCTGTGTCATCGAGTGCTCCAAGGATTTGCCTTAGACGCTCGAGGGGAGGCTGTCCTGCAAGTTCTGTAATGACGTTCCGATTTGAGCGGGTGATCACTAGTGGTTGGCCAATTGGACGGCAACCTTGCGCTACCACCGTCTGCACTTGAACCGATTCATCTAGCAAGACGGCCACAGCGCCACGTGACTGCAAGGAGTCGTCAAGGACCATCGCGCTGCCATAATCGGGGCCAGCCACAGATGTCGAACCCCCGATGAGCTTGAGCTCTGGGCGACACGCACGACACATCGCAAGGAAGTCATCCGTAGGGAAACTCAGAGGCTCTGTTAGGAGCAAGAGAGTGCCAGTAGCCGGTACATCGTCGGGCCAACCCACTATTCGTAATCCCTCGCTCGTACGAAATGCATCTAGCGAAAATGCACGGGCGCGGCCACCGCCCCAACACGCAGCAAAAACCGATAGGGCAGGGCCATCTTCAATTTCAGTTGCGCCACCTGCAATCGCCACAGCCGTTGATCCAACGACAGTGTCTGCGTTTAGAAGTTTCTTTAAGCCACTAGCCACCTCAGCAAACGCAACTCGGTGATGCGGGCTTGCAAACACGACTAATAGATCTGGCTGAACGCCATCTAGCTGTTCGAGCAACTCTCCAACACATTCCGATGCGGCTTCAAAAGAATTGGGATGCAGCGACAGAGCCGCGCAGTACTGCGACATGATCGAACCCATCGACAAATTCGAGGAAGTTCTGTACACGAACTCTCAAGACGCGAGCGTGTCGCCACCCGTGCTCTTTAATGATGCGCGGACTGTTAAACGGCAGTGAGTGGCGCGATGACAGTGTGTCCAGTTTCTGTAATCTGGCAGATCGCGTCGAAGGTGCCTGCAGTGTCAAACGTCAATTCCGGACGCACAAGTTGATAGAAGAACTGCCCTGGCGGTGAAATTGTCTGAGTCTGGCGGTGCCGCCCAACCTCTTCGCCATCGGCACGACGCACGAAACGGACATCGACGGTTCCTTGACGACCCGCATCAGATTCGGCGCGCAATAGGACGAGCAGGTGTGGAGTGAGCGTCGTCGGGTAGTCAGTTACTTGTGTCGAAAAGTATGCACCGGTGATGTCAATCCGCGTCGGCCCGCCTGGTGGGTCCTGGCGAAAGTTGACGTTATCGATGAATAGAGCGGCGACGATTTCCATGAGGGCCGACGATACAACTCGGAGTACGCGACGCACCGATCTCGTGCTGCGGCTAGCGCACCCTCGCGCCACCAATCCAGACCCCGCGAACATCGAGGCTGTCGCGATCGAGGGCAATGAGGTCTGCTCGCTTTCCAACCTCGATAGAGCCGCGATCAGATAGTCCTGCGACATTCGCCGGAATACGCGTAGCCATGTCGATCGCTCGCTCAATTCCGACGCCGAAACGAACAGCATTACGAACCGCTTGCAGCATCGTGAGTGTCGAGCCTGCGAGTGTTCCATCGCGCAGTCGCGCCGCGCCATCTACACCAACAGCCAACTCGACGACTCCTGCACTATGCGCACCGACGGCAACAGCATCGGTGATTATCGCAATCGACTCCTTGGAGTTGATCGCAACTAGTGCAGCCGCCGGGTGAACGTGCACCCCGTCGAGAATGATCGACGCGACAAGCCGCTTGTCGGTAAGCGCAGCACCTATCGGGCCGGGTTCGCGATGGTGAAACGCTGTCATACCGTTGAACAGGTGGGTAACTAGCGATGCGCCAGCGTCGATCATCGCAAGGCAAGAGCTGTAGTCGGCACCCGTGTGGCCGATGGCAACAACGATACCGAGTTCGGTCAAATGACGCGTCGCTTCGAACATTGGATCCGCTTCGGGCGCAAGAGTAACGACACGCACAAGGTCGCGATGGCGCGCCACCCAGGAGATGAGGGCGGTCATGTCGACTTGACGAATCAAGTCGACGGGGTGCGCTCCTGGCGCGCCTCCTAAGAAGGGCCCTTCGAGGTGTACGCCACCAATGGCACATCTCGCATCGGCACCCGAATCGCCGCGAGCAGCAGCCACCGCGTCGAGCATCGTTGGATATGCCGATTCTGGCGCTGTAACGAGCGTTGGGAAACAGGTAGTGCACCCATCGTTGGTAAGACGATCTAACGCTTCGCAGATTCGTGAACCAGATGATTTCGCGAAATCGATTTCTTCGACACCATTAATCTGTAGGTCCACAAAACCGGGAATCAAGATCGCGTCAGCGATCGATTCGCAGGATTTCGGCGCTTCGCCGACTCCTACTTCTGTAATGACCGGACCCTCGATGGTGACCCATCCCGGATTCGCATGTGTCGATGTCGCAGCGACGAGACCTCGTGCACCTAGCTGAATCATGCGCGACTCCCGCGCAGAGCGCTCCGGAGTCGGAATAATCCGAATACGGTTCTTGGTACGCGCCGAAGAATGGAGGTCCGCGCTGGTCGAAGTTCTTCTACCGCGACCGGAATTTCTGCCGAACGCAATCCGGCGCGTTCGATACGAAGAATCAGTTCTGTGTCAAAAAGGTCTCGGGTGAGCACGCATGCGCGCGCCAAGTCAGCGACGGCCAGCCTGTCGAGGACCTTCATCCCATGGGTATCGGAGACTTTCAGACCGTATCCGACTCGCAGAATCGTCGAAAAGCCTGCCGTGACGAGACGTCGGGGAAGCGCTCGCCTGTCATCGCTACCTGGAGCACGTTTGCTCCCAACAACGACCGCAGCGCGGTTTTCGCCGAGCACTTCCTTAGCCGCAGCGTCAAGAAAATCGAGGTCGTAGTAGTCAACATCGAAATTCACAACTATGCGGCCCCGCGCCTGCAATAGACCGCGGCGGAGTGCCGCCCCATAGTCGGCTTGTGACATTGAATCGACAATCAACTCAGGATTCTCACGTGCCAAACGTCGGGCGACGTCGAGCGTCTCGTCATTCGAGCCGTTCTCGACGACCAATACTTCGAATGACATATTGCGTTTTCGGAGACCCTCAGAGATCTGTGCAATCGACTGTTCGAGGATCGAAGCTTCGTTGAAGGCAGGCAACACAACCGATAGCTGTGGTGGCGCGTCGGGGGCTTCAACCATGTCGGTAGGCTAACCAACCCATGGACAAGACACCCGACACGCTCGCCGTGCACGCTGCCAACAAGGGCGATCAACCCGCCGTCATCGTCGATGCCAGCGGCGGTGGGCATGCTTCGACCACAAGTTTCGTCGAACTCAACACTCTCGTCAACCGTTTGGCTCGGGGACTTGCCGCGGCCGGAGCGAAGCACGGCGAACGACTCGTTTGGTGCGGACCCAACTCGCTCGAAGTAATCGCGATAATTCACGCAGCGCGAAAGCTTGGGCTCGTCGCAGTGCCATTGTCGTACAGATTTAACGCTGAGGAGATGGCGTACGTAATCAACAATTCCAATGCGACAATCGTCGTGGCCGATGCAGAGTTCGCACCCCTCATCGAATCAGCGCGTACCGAGTGCGCAGGAGTCAATACCTACGTGACATTCCTTGGGCCTGCTCCGGCAGACGCATGGACGACATTCGACGAACTGACTGCTGGTCAACTTGCCGAAGAGCCTGACTCGCTCCCCGCATCGGAAGCTGCACGTGCTGGAGCTCAGATGATCTATACGTCAGGGACCACGGGAAAGCCCAAGGGGGCGCTGCGCACGCGCACCGACCCGAAACTCGTCGGCGCGCTATTGGCCGAACTTGGCATGTTCGTTGAACATTCAGTGCACCTCACCACGGGACCGCTGTATCACTCAGGACCTTTGGCTTTTGCGTCACTTGCACACACGATCGGGTCACCGGTTGTCGTCTTGAGAAGATTTGACGCAAAGGCATGGATTCGCCTCGTTCGTGATCACCGCGTGACCAATACGTTTTCGGCACCCACTCAGCTGAAGCGCGTTGTGAGCCTGCCAGAATCCGTCCTCGCCGATGCGGACATGAGTTCTATGCGGACCCTCATCGCGAATGCTGCGCCAGTTCCCTACGCTCTGAAAGTCGAAATCATCGAGAAGCTCGGAGACGGATTTCTTTACGAGGTATACGGAAGCACCGAACTTGGCATCGACACCGTTCTACGTCCAGAAGACCAGCTTCGTAAACCCGGTTCGTGTGGAAAGCCTTACGGCGGCATAACACTCAAGGTTGTGACAGAGGATGGCAAGGACGCCGAACCGAATGAGCGAGGCGAGTTGTTCGTGCGCACGACCCTCGCTATGGATGGCTACCACGCAACCGACGAGCGACTAACTGAGGTCGAGGGCAGCGGATGGAAAAGCGTCGGCGATGTTGCATACATCGACGAAGAAGGCTACGTACACATCTGCGATCGCATCAAAGACATGATCATCTCTGGCGGGGTCAATATCTATCCGGCAGAAATCGAGGCCGTCCTGTACGCACACCCGCAATTGCTCGATGCCGCAGTATTCGGGATCCCCGACCCTGAGTGGGGCGAGCGCGTTCACGCGATCGTGCAAGCCAAAGAGGGCGAGACCATCGACACCAATGAGCTTCGACACTTCGTCGAGGAACGCCTTGGCGGATACAAGCGCCCACGCGAATATGAAGTTCGAGATGCGCTACCTAGGACTGACAGCGGCAAACTGCTAAAGCGCGTACTGCGCGACGAATACTGGAAGGGCAGCATTACTGCTGTCTGAGACTCAAGCCGCGCCGCCTATACAGTCGCAATTTCTATGACAACACTCTCTGAGGCCGAGTCCAAGCGACGGCTCAGCCAATTCGGGATCACGTTCCTAGACGAACGAATCGCCACCGACCCACAGGGTGCTATCGCAGCAGCCGACGCTATCGGGTATCCCGTAGTGCTGAAACTTTCAGGCGATGGGATCGCCCACAAGACCGAGCGTGGACTCGTCCGACTGAATCTAACTACCGCTGACGCCGTCCGCGAAGCCGCGACCGAACTGCTAGCTATGGCACGCGACTCCGACGGCGACGTCGAGATCCTTGTGGCCCCGATGGTCAAAGGGACTAGGGAACTAATTGCTGGACTCGTAATCGATGAACAGTTCGGTCCGTGCGTGATGGTGGGTGTTGGTGGAATATTTGCTGAAGCCATTGCTGACGCCCAGATTCGTCTAGCGCCACTCGATCGGGTCGATGCCGAGGAGATGCTTGAGCAACTTGCAACGCAGGCACTACTCGGTGAATTCCGAGGCGAGGTGGCGGTCGACCGTGACGCGCTGTGCGATGTGCTCCTCGGACTATCTGCGTTAGCGGCATCGGACAATTCGATCGTGAGCGTCGACCTGAATCCGCTCATCGTGTCTCCTATCACGGGACTTGCAGTTGCGGTTGACGCGCTTGTCGAGATCGCCCCATGAACGCCTCTCGCCGCCAAGAGTTCAAGGCGTTGTTTGAGCCAAAAGGCGTTGTCGTCGCTGGTGTCAGTACCCATCCTGGCAAGTTTGGATACGTCGCATTGCACAACATCCTCAGTTGTGGTTACAAGGGCGCGGTCGCTGCAACGAACAGAGACGGAAGTTCGGTGCTCGGAGTAGCAACTGTTGCCGACATCGAATACCTACCGAACGACATGTACGACCTCGTATTCGTGTGTACACCAGCGTCAGCAAATCTCGAACTCCTCGAAGCATGCGCTCGCAAGGGGATCACCGCTGCATTCATCACAAGCGCTGGTTACGGCGAGGCAGGCGTTAGCGGACGCGAAGCCGAAGCGCATCTAGTAGCTAGAGCTTCCGAATTGGGCATCCTTCTAGCTGGTCCGAATGGACAGGGGATCGTCAGCACTCCGAGCAGCCTCTGCGCTCAAATCGTTGCACCCTTTCCGCCGGCGGGGAAGATTGCGATCGCAAGCCAGAGCGGAAACTTCGTGAGTTCGTTCCTTAATCTCGCGAAAGCCACAGGCGTCGGAATCAGCCGTGCAGTCAGTGCCGGAAACGCAGCATCAGTCGGGATAGTCGATTACCTCGAGTTCTACGCAGAGGACCCCGAAACAGCCGTGAGCTTGGCTTATCTAGAGGGAGTGTCAGATGGCCGCGCCCTGTTCGAACGATTGGGCGCCATCTCTGCGAAGAAGCCCTTAGTCATCCTTAAAGGCGGCTCTACAAGTGGCGGTGCCAAGGCAGCAGCTAGTCACACCGGAAGTCTGGCTGCGGACGATCGAATTTTCGATGGCATGTGTCGCCAAGCAGGTGTTGTAAGAGCCGACACTGTCGAGGACGCGTTCGAAGCCGCGGCAACGTTCGCTACGCAGCCACGTGTACGCGGTCCTCGAACGATGATCGTCACGACCGCTGGTGGTTGGGGCGTCGTAACAGCAGATGCAATTACAAGAAGCGACCTCACACTCGCGTCCCTCGGTGACGACCTTCATTCGGCTATCGACGCCAAGTTGCCCCCTAGGTGGAGTCGCAATAACCCGATCGATCTTGCAGGTGGCGAAACACGAGACACGATCCCAGAGGTCTTGGAACTCGTTGCGAGAGACCCACAGGTTGACGCGATCGTGTATTTGGGCTTGGGCATCCAAAGCAACCAGGCTCGACTGATGCGCAATGGTCCCTTTTACCCTGACTACGGGCTAGAACGCATCGTCGCTTACCACGAACGACAGGACGCGCGTTTTGCGCAAGCGGCTGACGAGATATCGCGGCGCTACGACAAGCCAATCTTGACTGCTTCGGAACTAGCAATTGCCGACCCCGACAACGCTGGGCCAACCGCGGTGCGAGCTAGTGGACGCCTTTGTTATGCAACAGCCGACCGAGCAGTGAGGGCTCTAGAACATCTTTGGCGCGACTCGCAATATCGCGCACGCCGCGGACGATGAGTTTCTACCGCTTGAACTCGGCTTAACGATGAAAAATCATTGGCCTGGAATCTTGAGCTCTCTTGCGAATAGTGTCTTACTCCGTGCCTGACAAGACCCCGAAACGCCAAGCCATCGACCTCAGAGATTTGCTCATCGCTTATTCAAAGCAGGAGTTGCTCGACCCAATCAAAGATTCCGGGCGCTTCATCGGCTTCGGCTTAGGCGGAGCCTTAGTGATCGCTCTCGGCATCTTCTTCATAGCGATTGGCACACTCCGAATGTTTGTGACCGAGTTCGAGTCTGCGTTTTCTGGCAATCTTTCGGTGTTCAGCTACTTCGCGGTCATTGCACTCCTGACTGCGGGTGCAGTCACCTGCTTCAAGGTCTCACGCTCGGCTCCGAAGGACGGTCCTAAATGACAACGACCCGCGACACCACCAAGTCAGAAGATCGCCCGATAACGCGAGACGATATACACGCCAAACTGAATGAACTCGCGAATCCTCTCGACGACGGTGTTGCCCAGGCCAAGAGTGTCGGCGTAGCGGTCGCAGTCGCCATTGGTGTCGTTCTTGTTATCGGCGCCTTCGTGTTCGGGCGACGTAACGGAAGACGGCGATCCACGATCGTAGAGATCCGGCGGATCTGAGTCCACCGAAACCATGAGAGATCAACCTAAATACGGCTACTTGTCGAAGAGCATGTACACGACGGCATGGCGACGAGGCCTTCGCGGGTCACAACCATTTCTCGTTCTTGCTGTGGTCCTCACCGGAACGAGAGTCTTGCGACACATTGCTAATCCGAAACCCGAGATTCTCTACCGGCACAAGATCCTGCCGGGTGAAGTCTGGGAGCTTTCGTCGCACTCTTCGTCAAAATAGTTGGTTGACTCTCGCAATAGGTCCGCGAGCAGTTACCGGTAGCCTCAAGATCAGATGAACGTTCTGCTGCGCAACCCAACACGCGAACTCGTGATCAGCGGCCCGACGAGCGTTGAAGCACTGCTCGGTTCACTTCAAATCATCGCAGAATCGGTCATTGTAATCTGTAACAACGAGCTCGTGACACGCGACACTGTCCTTCACGATGCTGACACCATCGAGATTCGAGCCGTTACCTCGGGTGGCTCACAGTGAAGTGCAGGCGATGCAAGAAGGGCGCAATCATCGATTTGCGGAGACATAACGCAGCCTTCTGCAAAGAGTGCTTCGTGCATCACTGCCAAGAACAGGTTCGACGTGCGATTCACGACTACAAGATGCTCGAAGCGGACCAGCGAGTCTTGGTAGCCGTGTCGGGCGGCAAGGACAGTCTTGCCCTCTGGCACATTCTGAGCCAACTTGGCTACGAAGTCGATGGCTTGTACTTGGGCCTCGGGATAGCGGATTACAGCCAGGCTTCGGCAGAGCGCGCCCGAAAGTTCGCGACGCGCGAATCGCTGAAACTTCATGAGATCGACCTGCCGAGGGATGTCGGATTCGGCGTCGTCACGGGAGCCAAAATCGCGAAGCGCGCACCATGTAGCGCGTGCGGCCTATCAAAACGACACCTCTTCAACCAGGCCGCCGTGCAGCTCGGCTACCCGACACTCGCGACCGGCCACAACCTTGACGATGAAGCAGCGGTGCTTTTCGGCAACACAATGCGGTGGGACGAAGAGTACTTAGCCCGTCAGTTCCCTGTGCTCGAAGCGTCGAATGGATTCGTACGAAAGATCAAGCCACTCGTCCGACTCGGCGAGAGAGAAATGGCTGCCTACTGCGTAGTACATGAAATCGACTACATCCTTGACGAATGCCCCATGGCCGCCGGCAACAAGCACTTGACTTATAAGGATCTGTTGAATGTTCTCGAAGACCGTTCACCTGGATCGAAGGCTGCGTTCCTTTTCAACTTTCTCGACCGCGCACATCAAAGATTTGCGGACATCGCGGTTGTCGAACGGTCAGAGCTGATTCCTTGCACCGTCTGCGGGTCGGCAACCACCGCTGAAGTATGCGCGTTCTGTCGATTACAACAACGCGCATGCGCAGGAACCGCCACGCCAGTGAAACTGTCGGGAAGCATCAAGTGAGCAGAGATCTCGTAGCTGGAGAAAAGGTATTGCTCACAGATTCGAAGAAGCGTCGCCATCTAATTACGCTCGTCGAGGGCGGGGCGTTTCACTCACACGCTGGCATCTTGTCGCACGACGACTTGATAGGTCACGACGAGGGAGTGAGTGCTCGCACAACCCTAGGACAGCGGTTCGTCGTTCTTCGGCCGACACTGAGCGATTTCGTGCTCGAAATGCCGCGAGGCGCGCAAGTCATCTACCCAAAGGACCTCGGTCCGATTTTGATGCTCGCGGATGTCTTCCCTGGAGCGAAGGTCCTCGAGTCTGGAATCGGCTCAGGTGCGCTCACTACTACTTTGCTGCGTGCTGTTGGCCCGACTGGTCATGTGACTGGATATGAAATTCGCGAGGACTTCGCTAAGCGGGCGCAGCTCAACGTCGAGGCATTCTTGGGTCCAGACCAACCTCTGAGTGTCGAGGTGCGCGACATCTATCAGGGGATCGACGCGATCGCCATCGACCGTATTGTGCTCGATCTGCCAGAGCCATGGCAGGTGGTTCCACACGCAGAGAAGGCACTCCGACCTGGCGGCATTCTCGTGTCCTATCTGCCGACTATCGGGCAGGTCGGAAGGCTGCGTGAATCGCTCGACAATTCTGCTTTCGGCATGGCTGAGTCACTCGAAATTCTGCAGCGCACTTGGCACGTCGAGGGTCAGTCGGTGCGGCCAGATCATCGCATGGTCGCACACACAGGCTTCCTCACACACGCTCGCTTGTTAGTGCCGCCAGAATCTTGAAGACACGTGTCCGCACTTGGTGCGCGATCGCACTCGCGATCTTGATGGCGACAGCCCTGTTTCGACCCTTACTAAATCGCTTTATCAACACTGGTTTCGGTCCACGCCCCGGGATACTGAGCCCTTCTTCCAAGCCTCCGGATCCCGGGAAACCACCGAAGCACGGTCTCGAACCGGAACTTATCGCCAAGGTAGAAGAGTCAATCGTCAAGGTGTCTGGTGTCGCGTGTGACCTCCGACAAAACGGCACGGGCGTTGTCGTTGGTGCGGGCCTCATCATCACCAACGCGCACGTTGTCGCCGGGGAGTCAAGGACATCCGTCGAAAATCTAAGTGGCAGAGAATTCGTCGCGAAGGTGGTCGCATTCGATCCGTTGAAGGATGTCGCGATCTTAAGAGTCGATGGCCTGGTGGCCGACCGTCTGGCCTTGGGTGACGCAAAAGTCGGAGCGCTCGCCGGAGTGTTTGGTTTCCCCGGCGGGGGAGTTTTGGAGGTTTCGCCGGCGCGTATCGGCGAAACAATTCGCGCTATAGGTACCGATATCTACGGCGACACAAAGTCTTCTAGGTCGGTGGTCGTGCTTGGAGCCCGACTCGAACCAGGCGATTCGGGCTCAGCCGTTGTCGACGAAGAAGGGCATCTTGTCGCAGTGGCGTTCGCTATCGACCCAGGCTCGAACACAATCGCCTACGCCTTAGCGCGAGAAGAAATCGAGGCAGCAATCGATGCCGCAACAAATGCGAATAGCTCAAGTGTCGATGCAGGCGACTGCATCGAATACAAATGACGGCCTCAGCTAATCGACTTCGATAAAAATGCACTCCCCGGGGCATTCCTCAGCAGACTCGACAACTGCGTCGAGTTGACTATCTGGGAAGCTCGCGAGGCCTTCAGCGCCACCCGGACTCGAATAGACAGTGGCGCCTTCCTTCACGTATGCGAGACCATCGTCAAGCAGAGTAAAAACGTCGGGTGCGATCTCTTCGCAGAGCCCGTCACCTGTGCATAGATCTTGATCGATCCAGACCTTCATAGCCTTATTCCTCACTTGGCGTTCGTGTAGCCGATAAGAAGTCTGTAACCCTTAGTTGCAGGCAACAAGTTACACAGAGTTGCACAACAAACATGTTTCCGGAACAGAAACTACAGGATGCCTAGACATTCGCTTGTACTCGCAATATGGTGAGGGAGAACCGAGGAGGTGCCGATGTCATCTGACAACAGCGGGGACGACACAGCAGCAGAAGCCATCGGTCTCGACGAAATGCGAGAGCAAGCGGTCGCCCTGCAAGAAGAGATCGTTGTACTACGGCGTCGCCTCCAGGATGCCCCAAAACGAGTACGAACCCTCGAAGAACAACTCTTAGCGACTAAGGGTTCCCTGCAACAGGCAGTTTCACAGAACGAGAAGCTTTCGACAACGCTCCGCGAAGCGCGTGAACATATTTCGGCGTTACGTGAAGAGGTCGAAAAGCTGACGATGCCTCCAAATGCCTACGGAACATTTCTGGGCAAGAACGAAGACCAAACCGTCGACATTTTCACGAGCGGCCGCAAAATGCGGGTGAGCGCCCACCCTGAGATCGAGATTGATTCGCTTGAGCGCGGCCAAGAAGTTGTGCTGAACGAGTCGTTCAATGTCGTCGAGGTTCGGTCATCCGACGGCGCTGGCGAGATCGTTGTGTTTCGCGACATGCTCGAAGGGGAGACCCGTGCGATCGTGACCGGGCGCGCAGACGAAGAGCGAGTCTGTGAGTTAGCCGCAAGCCTCGTCGGAGTCGCCCTACGCGCTGGTGATCACATTCTTCTCGATAGCCGATCTGGACTATTGCTCGAAAAACTCCCAAGACCGGAGGCAGAGGAACTAATTCTCGAAGAGGTTCCCGATGTCAGTTACGACGATGTAGGCGGTCTCGACGACCAAATTGAGATGATCAAGGACGCTGTCGAATTGCCCTATCTTCATGGCGACCTGTTTAAGGATCACGGGCTACAACCTCCCAAAGGGATCCTGTTGTACGGGCCACCAGGATGCGGCAAGACGCTGATCGCGAAGGCTGTCGCAAACTCTCTAGCCAAACGAGTGTCCGAGAAGACTGGAAATGCTCGTACGAAGAGTTACTTCCTAAATATCAAGGGCCCAGAACTGCTCAACAAATACGTCGGCGAGACCGAACGAACGATTCGGATGATTTTCCAACGAGCGAGGGAGAAGAGCGAAGAAGGTGTGCCAGTAATCATCTTCTTCGACGAAATGGACTCTTTGTTTCGCACCCGCGGGACCGGCATCAGTTCAGATATGGAGAGCACTATCGTCCCGCAGCTTCTCGCCGAAATAGACGGTGTCGAGAGTCTCAAGAACGTCATTGTGATCGGTGCTTCGAACCGCGAGGACCTCATCGACCCCGCGATCTTGCGCCCCGGTCGGCTTGACGTGAAGATAAAGATCGAGCGCCCTGATGCCCATTCAGCTTCTCGGATCTTCAGTCAATATCTGACCGCTGACTTGCCGCTCGCTGAAGATGAAGTGAAGAAGTCACGTGGCGATCTCGAAGCAACTGTCACGACGATGATCGAAGCAGCTGTCGAGATCATGTACGACACTGGTGACGAGAATAAGTTTCTTGAGGTCACGTACCACAATGGCGACAAGGAAGTGATGTACTTCAAGGACTTCGCTTCCGGCGCCATGATCGAAAACATCGTACGAAGAGCAAAGAAGTTGTCGATCAAGCGAGCGATTTCTGGCGGTGGCGTTGGCATAAGCACTCAGGACTTGGTTGACTCGATCAAACAAGAGTTCAGAGAACACGAAGACCTACCGAACACAACTAACCCAGACGACTGGGCCAAGATCTCGGGCAAGAAGGGTGAGCGAATCGTTTATGTGCGCACGATCATTCAAAAGGGCGAGGAAGCTAAGGGTGGCCGTCAGATCGAACGCGTGACGACTGGGCAATACCTGTAACCTCTGACCATCGACCCCTTGACTTCGCGAAGATTCGCGCGGCTGCTCTTCATGATCGCAGTTTGCGCGTTGGTTATACGCGTTGGATATGCGGCGAGCAGGCACGACGTCGTCGCACTAGGCGACTCAAAGGTGTACCACAACGCTGCTAATGCGCTCGCAGACGGCGAAGGGTTCACGAAATCTGCTTTTATGCGCGACGGCCTACTTGTGTGGGACACTGATAATCCGGAAGCCTCCGCTAACCCACCCGGAGCAATCGCGTTCTATTCGATCGGGTCTTTCTTGGGCCTCCGAAGCTTTCAACAGCACATGGTTTGGGCGTCAATGCTCGGCACAGCGACCGTGGTGATTGTTGGCTTGTTGACTCGACGTTTGGCAGGACACGCGGCGGGCCTCAGCGCTGCAACCGCAGCTGCGGTCTACCCGAGTCTCTGGTCGTGGGACGGCTTTGTTACATCCGAGTCGGTGGCGTGCTTTCTTGCCGTCCTACTCGTCTGGTTGATCACTCGCTTTGGCGATAAGCCGACCCTGTGGAGAATCATCGGGATTGGTTCGCTTGGCGGTATCGCCGTCTTGACACGATCAGAATTGTCGCTCTACCTGCCGTTGATTTACTTGCCGACAGTCATTCGTCACCGCAGCTGGTCTTGGCGACAGCGCAGCAGTGCCATCGCCATCGCCGCTCTCACCGCAATCACGATCACGGTTCCGTGGATGGCGTACAACTCAGGCCGGTTTGAGCACCCGGTCTTGCTAACTACAAGTTTTGGCCAAACCCTCGCATCGGGGAATTGCGATGCGACGTACTACGGGGATTTCTCTGGCTACTGGAGTTTCGGGTGCAACATGAGTGTCGCTGCGTCAGCCGACATGCCAAAGGAAGCCGATCAGACACAAGCCGATCGCGCGTACGCACGCTTCGCTACGCGCTATGCGAAAGATCACATTCCTCGACTCGCGGCTGTAGTGCCAATGCGGATCGGTCGCACCTTCTATCTTTACAGGCCGCTCCAACAACTCAGGTTCGATAGAGATGCCGAAGGTCGCGAACCCTTCGTTGCCCTTAGCGCTTTCATCGGTTACTGGATTCTTGCACTGGCATCTGTTGTCGGTATCCGTCATTTGAGGCGGTTGGGCAATCCAGTTCTTGGTCTCGTAATGCCATTCTTTGTCGTAGCTGCAGGCGTTGCACTCACTTTCGGCAACGTCAGGTATCGCTCAACGGCAGAGCCATTCCTCTGTGTGCTCGGTGGAATAGGACTTGTAACAGTTACAGGCACCTTGCGTAGTCGCGTTTTCGCACATAAGCCTGACGCCGTAGTGGAAAAAGCGGTTTAGGCTTCGACCGTGGCAGTAGCAAAGCTCTGCGGTATCGAAACCGAGTACGGGGTCGTCTTGCGCGGCGCTGCAGATCCCAATCCGGTTCTTGCATCGTCGATGTTGATCAATGGCTACGTCGATGACCACCGCGTCGGATGGGACTTCGAAGACGAGTCGCCAGCAACCGACGCTCGTGGATTCGCTCGGCAAGGCGCTCAACCGCCCGACATAGAGACCCATCTCGTAAACGCTGTCCTAACAAACGGCGCCCGTTATTACGTTGATCATGCCCACCCCGAGTATTCAAGCCCCGAATGCAGCGACGCGCTACAAGCTGTGCTCTACGACAAGGCGGGCGAGCGCATCCTCGCGAGGTCCATGCAGGCAGCGCGGCGCATCCTTGGAGACGGACAGGAAATTGTCGTTTACAAGAACAATTCTGACGGCAAAGGAAACAGCTACGGATGTCACGAGAACTATTTGGTCGATCGGACCGTTTCTTTCGTACGGCTTGTCCGAAATCTGATTCCTTGGTTCGTCACCCGGCAGATCTATTGCGGCGCCGGAAAAGTCGGCGGAGAGAACGGCTCGGACAACATTGGATTCCAGATCACGCAGCGCGCCGATTTCTTCGAGGAGGAAGTCGGTCTTGAGACGACGCTCAAGCGCCCCATTATCAACACTCGAGACGAACCGCATGCCGACCCTCACAAGTACAGGCGCCTGCATGTCATCGTCGGAGACGCAAACCTCTGCGAAGTCTCGACGCTTCTAAAGGTCGGAACTACCGCAATTTGTCTAGCAATGATCGAAGACGACTTCATGTCGAAAGATTTCACGCTCGCCTCTGCTGTTCCGGCAATGCGTGCGGTTTCCCACGATGTTTCGTTGCGAGAGTCGCTGCAACTTGCGGACGGGTCAACAGCGACTCCGATCGAGATTCAATGGGAGTATCTCACTCAGGCACGTAAATATGCCGACGAGTTCGGACTAGCGGTTTGCGGCGGCGACACAGTAGGCAAGCTCGTGCTCGATCGATGGGAACAGACACTCAATGCTCTCGAGACCAATTTCACATCGCTTGACGGGGTACTCGACTGGGTTACTAAATATCAACTCTTAAAGGCGTACGCCGATCGCGACAATCTCGAATGGACCGATCCGAAACTCAAACTCTTGGATCTTCAGTATCACGATGTTCGTCCAGACAAGTCCCTATTTGAACGCTTAGTGGCGGCGGGCAAGGTCGAGCGGGTGACGGACGAAACTTCAGTCCAAAACGCTATGAAAGAACCACCACCAACAACTCGCGCATATTTTCGGGGTACTGTATTGAAGCGTTGGCCCGACTCGGTGGTGGCTGCAAACTGGGACAGCCTCGTGCTCGATGTTGGAGTTGAGCCCCTGCGGCGAATACCGATGATGGAGCCAACTAGAGGAACCGAAGATCACGTTGGTGCCTTGCTCAGTTCCGTAAGGACGCCGCGGGAACTCCTTGATCGCCTTCAGGGATAACTGGTAAATATCTTTTCTAAATCTCAAAGCCTGCCGTGGTTTAGGACCGATAGATGCGTAGGATCGAAGTTGGTCCAGCAAGGAAGGTAATCCACCATGCCAGAGCGTGAACAGATTCGCAAACCGACGCCACAAAAGCGCGATGAACAAGTTGCTGAGACCGCCGCGCCCACCGAAACTTCTGAAAAGCTCAAATCCGACCTCGATGATCTGCTTGATGAAATTGACAGTGTTCTCGAAACAAACGCAGAAGAATTTGTTCGTTCGTACGTACAAAAGGGCGGCGAATAGCGCCGACGGGTGAACCGGTCGGCCCACACGAATTAGATTGGGCGCCGATGCAAGATAGTTCGCTTCCATTTTTCGCAACGAGCATGGACCCTGGTCCATCGTTCATGGATCTATTGCGGCGCGTGCAACCAAACGCGCTAGCTACCTCAACACTTGATTCCGTACGTTCACCTGGATCGAGTAACCAAGCTCCAGACATCCCTCACGGCACGACAGTCGTTGCGATTCGCTTCGCAGGAGGCGTAGTTATGGCAGGCGACCGTCGCGCAACGGCTGGCTACTCCATAGCCGGGCGCCGGATGGAGAAAGTCCAGGCAGCTGACGACTACTCAGGGGTTGCCATCGCCGGTAGTGCCGGACCTGCCATCGAGATGATCCGGTTGTTTCAAACGCAACTCGAGCATTACGAGAAGGTCCAAGGCGATCAGCTCAGCCTCGAAGGCAAGGCGAACCAGTTGTCACACATGGTCCGTGCCAATCTTCCAGCTGCCATGCAGGGCTTCGTGGTCGTACCGATATTTGCCGGGTTCGATCACGCCAAGAATGCTGGGCGGGTTTTTACCTACGACGCAACCGGTGGTCGCTACGAAGAACTCGATTACGCCACTACCGGGAGCGGGTCCATTCATGCTCGTAATTGGGTAAAGGGCGGCTGGAACGATGCGCTCTCGGCCGACGACGCTGTTGCCCTCGCGATCAGATCGCTTTTCGCAGCAGCAGACGAGGACGTCGCAACTGGCGGACCAGATTTGGTCAGACGCATCTATCCAACCGTCGCGATTATCGATGCCGACGGCTACCGATCACTCACTGATGACGACATCGAAGCACGGAGTCAGGCTTTGCTCGGTGGACCTGAACGCGGTGGGGAACGGGGAGAGAACTCATGACCATGCCGTTCTACGTCTCGCCAGAGCAGGTTATGAAAGACCGCGCGGAGTACGCGCGCAAGAACATTGCACGCGGGCGCGATCTCGTCGCCCTATGTTGTGCTCCGGGAATCCTGTTGGTTGCCGATAACCCGAGCAAGACCTTGAGCAAGACGAGCGAGATTTACGACAAGATCGCGTTCGCTGCTGTTGGAAAATACAACGAATTTCAGATGCTCAAAGTCGCTGGGATCCGAAGTGCGGACATGAAGGGCTTTAGCTATTCGCGGGAGGACGTATCGGCTCGCGAAATCGCTAACGCGTATGCACAAACTCTCGGACAAGTCTTCACCCATGAGATGAAGCCCTACGAGGTAGAACTACTTGTCTGCGAAGTTGCAGAGAGCGTCGATAAAGACGAGCTATACCACATCTTTTATGACGGCGTTGTCATGGACGAACAGGACTTCTCTGCGATCGGTGGAAATTCTGAGTCGATCACCGAAGCACTCAAGGCCGAGTATGACGCGCAAGCCGACTTAGCAACATGCCTGAAGCTTGGAGCGAAAGTCCTCGGCGGATCAAAAGGCGCTCTCGAACCGTCGCAACTTGAAGTGGCAATCCTCGACAGGACACGCCCACGCAGACGCTTTCGTCGAATCAGAAATAGCGAACTCGACAGTTTGCTGAGCTGAACAGTATGGACCGGCGCATCTTCGGTCTCGAAAATGAGTACGGCGTGACGTGCACGTTGCGTGGCCAGCGTCGCCTAAGCCCCGACGAAGTCGCCCGGTATTTGTTCCGACGCGTTGTGTCATGGGGTAGAAGCTCTAACGTCTTCCTAGAAAATGGCGCCCGCCTATACCTCGATGTCGGAAGCCACCCCGAGTACGCAACCCCAGAATGCGATTCAATTCTCGACCTCGTAGCCCACGACAAGGCTGGCGAACGCATTCTCGAGGACCTCGTCAAGAACGCCGAACAACGCCTCGCGGAAGAAGGTATTCGAGGCGAGGTTTACGTCTTCAAGAACAACACTGACTCTGCAGGGAACAGCTACGGGTGTCACGAGAACTACCTAGTGGAGCGCGGCGGCGACTTCGCGAAGACTACCGAGGTTCTCATTCCATTCCTCGTGTCACGCCAGATTTATGCCGGAGCCGGCAAGGTGCTGCAGACAGCCAGGGGAGCTATGTATTGCATAGCGCAACGCGCAGAGCACATCTGGGAAGGGGTGTCCTCTGCCACGACAAGGTCACGACCGATAATTAACACGCGCGACGAGCCCCATGCCGATGCCGAACGGTTCCGTCGTCTTCACGTAATCGTTGGCGACTCGAACATGAGTGAGTACACGACCTTTCTCAAGTGCGGGACAGCATCAATCATTTTGAAGATGCTCGAAGAGGACTCTGCTCCGTGGCGCGATCTGTCACTTGAGAACCCGATCAGGGCAATCAGAGAAATCAGCCACGACATCACATGCAGACGCAAGGTTCGGCTCGCGAACGGGCGCGAGCTCTCAGCATTTGAAATACAGTCCGAATACCTGACCCGCGCCTTGAAGTTCGCCAAGAGACGAGGACTGCCAGACCAAGAACAACGCGCCTTGGACATGTGGCAGCACGTGATGTCGACAATCGAGCGCGACCCTCTTGAACTCAAGACCGAGGTCGACTGGGTGATCAAACACCACCTGATCGAGTCTTACCGCGCAAGGAATGATCTTCCACTCGCTCATCCGAAGATCGCTCTAATGGACCTTGCGTACCACGATGTCACGCGGTCACGGTCGCTCTATTACAAGATGGCCGAACGCGGTCTCGTCGAGCGCGCCGTGGACGATGCACGAATTGATCTCGCGGTCGACAACGCTCCCGAAACAACTCGTGCTCGCCTCAGGGGCGCCTTCATCAAGAAGGCTAAGGAACGCAAGCGTGATTACACGGTCGATTGGGTCCACCTAAAACTCAACGACCAAGCCCAACGAACAGTCCTGTGCAAAGACCCCTTTAAGAGTCGCGATGACCGCGTCGACCGTCTCATAGCTAGCCTCTAGGTCTTGCCAGCTTTCTCTACCGGATTCATCACAACCGTCACAGCACAGCGACCCGGACTGCAAAAGGTTATGGTTGCCCTCGCTAGCGGCCAACCCTCTCGGGCATATGTGCTAACCGAGCTAATCGGCTCTGTCGACATCGGCGACGAAGTCATAGTTAATACGACAGCGGT
Source organism: Actinomycetota bacterium (assembly GCA_005779395.1). Classification (GTDB taxonomy): domain Bacteria; phylum Actinomycetota; class Acidimicrobiia; order IMCC26256; family PALSA-610; genus SXJQ01. The sequence continues at coordinate 38,287 of SXJP01000002.1, read as the reverse complement.
AGATCTTGGACTAGGCACTGGCGGCTGGCACTTTGTGCATTGGAATTTGCGCCGCCGGGAGTGGCAGCAACCCGGACCCGGCCACATCATGAAGCTTCGATACACGAGCCTGCAAGCAGATGTCGGAAGCACAGAAGAACACCACCGAGAGCTTGAGCATGTCGAAACGGTCGATCCGCTCGTTGTCATTGCCAGCTCGCTACACAGCCAGCTTGCTGGGATAGCAGTAGCGGCGCGGCATGCGAAACCAGGGTGTCGGATCGCATACGTGATGACCGATGGCGCAGCGTTGCCACTCGCTCTTTCTGACCTCGTGGCATCGCTTCGTGAGAAGTCAATCATCGACTGCTCGATAACAGCAGGACAGGCATTCGGTGGCGACTACGAAGCAGTCTCACTCGCTAGCGCCCTCGTTATCGCTCGCCATGTCGTGAACGCCGACATCGCGATCGTTGCGATGGGACCTGGAATCGTTGGTACTAACACGGCGCTCGGCTACTCCGGTGTCGAACTCGCATCGACCCTCGACATGGCATCTGCGCTCGGTGCTCGAAGCATCGCATGTCTACGCGCGAGTGATTCCGATCCCCGCGAACGGCACCGCAATATCAGCCATCACACCGTTAGTGCGCTTTCGCGACTCACGTCTAGGCGCTCGGAAGTTGCCTTTCCACACACAGCAAGTTCGCAGTTTCGCGATTCTCTAGAGGCCTCGCGCATCGACGCGCGCCACGAAGTGAGAGAAGTGCAAATTCCCGATGTCGTCGCTCTATTCACTGAGCACCAACTCAAGGTTTCGTCGATGGGACGGGCAGCGAAAGACGATCCGATACTCCATGAATGCGCAGCGGCCGCTGCCGTCCTCGCCTGTAGCCCGTAGATTGGCGACCGTGTCACAGTCCGACGGTCCGAGCCGATCAGAGCGCGTACTTAATTTGCTCGCGTTTCTTCTCGAATGCAAGCAACCCGTGACTCGAATCGAGATACTCAGCGAGATCCCCGGATACGCGGGTGATAACGACGCAGGACGAAGAGCGTTCGAGCGCGACAAAGAGATGCTGCGCAGTATGGGAGTGCCGATCAAGGTGCTTGCAGGCACCGGGTCGAGTGACCAGGCATATACCGTCGATCCGAATGAATATTTTCTCCCAGATCTTGATCTCACAGACTCTGAGACCGCGGCATTGCGCGTAGCTGTCAACGCTGTTTCGCTTGGCAGCGGCATTGGCGACGGCGCATTGCTAAAGCTAGGGAGCGCGCCGGTCAGCGGGACTTCGCCGATTGCTTCGCTCCCTCTGCTGCCACAGCTAGCGCCGCTGTTTGATGGTTTTCGGAAGCGTCTACGCGTTTTTTTCACCTACCAGTCGACGCAACGCAGAGTTCAGCCATGGAATCTCAGCAGCCGAGGCGGTCGGTGGTATCTAGTCGGCTTCGACTGTGATCGCGAGGCTGTGCGAACGTTCCGAGTTGACCGCATAGCCAACGACGTCAAGTTGGACCACAGCCGCACTTTCGAGGTTCCCGACGATTTTCGTCCAGAAGAGTTCCACGTCGACCAGCCTTGGCATTTCGGAAGCGAGCACACGGAGGTCAGAATTCTCGTCGACGCTGACTGCATCTCGGAGGTCGATGCTGCACTCGGCACCGAGACTGACCGAGCCGAAGCAGACGGTTCTGCCGTAGTACTCACCATTGATGTCTCGAATCCAACTGCATTGCGTTCTCGGCTATTCGAGTTCGAAGACAGAATCGAGATCCTCAGTCCTGAGTCGTTTCGCGCCGACACGATCGCATGGCTCGAAGATGTTGTCGCGCGAGGCCACGGATCAGCATGAGCCCGCGACGCCTACCTGCGGAAGACATACAGAGAATTCTTGCGCTCGTTCCTTTCCTCGTAAACAACCCCGGAATATCAAAAGAAGTTGCGGCAACTCGATTTGGGTTAAGCATCGAGGAGCTAGAGGACGATCTAGATCTCATCCTGATGATCGGCGTACCCCCATTCGGAGGCGGCGATTACATCGATGTCGACACAACCGACGACAAGATCACGCTCTGGATGGCCGACTCGTTTAGTCGGCCTATGCAGTTGTCAGCAGCCGAAGGTCTCGCATTACTTACTGCCGGCCGCGCTTTGCTCGCAGTACCGGGAGCCGAAGCAGATGGACCGCTCGCCATGGCCTTGCGAAAACTCGAGAACACTCTCGGATCGCCGGAGCTCATCGTCGAAATACCAGCACCGCGTCATCTCGAAGAAGTGCGCGAAGCGACTGACAGTTCGGTTCGCATCAGGATCGTCTACGCGGCCGCCGGCACTGAAGGAACCACAACCCGAGTCATAGATCCCGTCGGCGTGTTTTGTGCGATGGGCGAGTGGTACCTAGAGGCTTACTGCCACCATGCACGCGCCGACAGACTGTTTCGGGTCGATCGCATTGTCGCCATCGAACAGACCTATGAACACTTCGCTCCGCCAGAAAGTGAAAAGCTTTCACTCACAATTTTTCATCCAAAGCCCACAGACCCAAGAGTCACAATCGACATTGACCCGAGCGCATCGTGGGTCGCAGAACGATTCCCCGTTGAGAGTGTCCTAAAGAGAGACAGCGGCGACCTCCGGGTAACGATGGCCGTAACTCGGCCCGCATTTCTGTCGAACCTGTTGCTGCGCCTAGGCCCAAGTGCTCTGGTCGTATCACCACCCGAATTCCGGGATATCGCGGTCGAACCGGCCCAACGCATGCTCGACCGCTACCGTGGCAAGCACTCATGAACGCAGATCTCGACTCCGCTACTAGCAACGGAGAGGAAAGCGCCAACGGCCAAGAGATAGAGACCGAATTGCTCCCGGAAGTCCCGCTCATGAAACGCAAGAAGCTCTCGAAGAGCAACAAAGCAGCTATCGAGTGGGTCATCCTCATTGTCTCGGCCTTGACGATTGCACTTTTGATCAAAACTTTCTTGTTTCAGGCGTTCGTGATTCCAAGCGAGTCCATGGAGACAACACTGCATGGCTGTGCAGGTTGCGACAACGATCGAATCCTCGTGAACAAGCTTTCGTATCGTTTCCACGACGTAAACCGTGGCGATATCGTCGTATTCGAAGCTCCCAAGAATCGCCAACATGACGGCATCAAGGATTACGTCAAACGAGTAATTGGATTGCCCGGCGATTACATCGAGCTCGGCAATAATGAAGTACTCATAGATGGCGAACCGTTAATCGAGCCCTATGTGAATCCCGAATGTGCGCATAGCGTTGCCGATGGACTCATCGCTCATACTGTGCCGCCCGGTCATGTCTTCGTAATGGGCGACAACCGATGTAAGTCTGCGGACTCGCGGTCGTTCGGAAACGTAGAGCAAGGCAACTACGGCGACATTCCCGAAGACACGATCATCGGGCGCGCCTTCGTGCGCATCTGGCCGTTCGGTAGATTCAAGTTCTTGTAGCCGCCGCGTCTAGAGCGAGGCGCAATCGCTCTGGCCGGTCGCAGTAAAGCCCATCAACGCCGATCGCGAGCATTGCAGCAAGGTGGCGTTCTTCTTGGACATCCCACGCGAACGCGAGAACACCGAAGCGGTGGAAGAGCGAAACTAGCCCGGAAGTCCATTCAGTGTGGTGAAAGTTCATAGCCCGAATTCCGACCGCGGCAAGGTTGAAAGCGTGCCTTTCGAGGGGCACATCAATCGAACTACGGCGACGACTATGGACAAAGTTCGCCCGCGTCGCCCCTCGATTGCCGGAAATTGCTTCGACTTGCGGATGGCACAGCCACAGGCGTTCCGACGCACCGACCTCCTCTGCCACCGCAAGCAATGGTGCGATGACCTCAGAGTGCTTAGCGTCGATCGACAAGTGAAAATCGGTACCGAGTTTCGCGTACACATCCGCTAACCGCGGCACACCAAATTCGGCTAACTCGTCGGCCGCCGTCCTTCTAACTGAGATTCGCCGCAACCCTCGACGCACGTGCGCGTCGTGTACGCAGACCACCTCAGCATCCGCGCTCAGCCAGCAATCGGTTTCAAGACCTGCGAGTCCGTAACTCAAAGCGCGAGAAAACGCGTCGATGGTGTTTTCCGGCGCCTCGAGCCGCGCACCACGATGCGCGAACCCATAGACGCAACGTCCGACATCGCTACCAGGGAATGAAAGGTTCAAATATGACTCCTGTTCAAAAGCGATTTCGACCCTAAAGCACGGGCCTTAGAGCGCCGAATGTTCTCACGTGCAACGGATCGGATATCCGTGCCGAACTGAGAACCAAGGACGGTAGACCGTGACAACGATCAGGGCTAATTGCCCAACTTGCGGAGATGTACAACTCAAGGCCAATGACTTGGTCGTGCGTATTTGCTCAGACGACGAGAGCGGATCGTACGCATTCCGGTGCCCGGATTGCGCCCATCCGGTAGCCAAGGACGCCAGTCGACGGATCGTCGATCTGCTCGTTGGAAGCGGAGTACGTATGCAAGTGTGGAGACTCCCAGCAGAGTTGCAAGAGTCTCACCTTGGCCCGACTTTGACTCCCGACGACCTACTCGACTTCCACCTGTTGCTGCAGAGCGATGGATGGTTCGAATCGGTCGCAGAAGCCGTACGAAAGAACATCGAGCGATAAAAGCTCTAACCTCCAGTCGATGACATCGTTTATCGCAATCGCCATCAGCGTCATATCGCTCCTCGTCGTCGTACTGGTCGCCGACAGCGTTCGAAAGTCAATAATTCCGACCGTCGCATCGCTGACGCGAGTGCGCGCTGGCTTGCAGCCTCTCACGGTGTTAGCGCGCACAGATGCGAGACGAACTAGCCACCTGAATGAGCCTCGTAGCTAGTCCTGAGTAGGCTCAGTAACAATGTTCAATGTCGGCGGTCTCGAATTTGCAGTAATCGCAATAGTCGCGTTGCTCGTATTCGGCCCAAAGCGCCTCCCGGAAGTCAGCCGTCAAATTGGGAGCGCTCTTGCTGAGTTCCGCAAGGTCCAAAGTCAAGTCAAGTCAGAAATTGACGACGTAATCCACTTCGATGACTCGAAGGCAAAGCCGTCGAGAGCGTCATTGGCTAGTAGCCCTGTGCCGATGGTGTCTGAGCCGACAGAATCACCAAACGTGGAAGCGGTTCAGGAGAGTTCGAACCCAGCAGAGTCCTCCGCAGAGCCCGACGCGTCACCTGAGCCGAACGACGACTAAGACCCTTGGCTAAGAACAACGAAAACACCGAAGGGCGGATGTCGATAGTCGAGCATCTAACCGAACTTCGCAACCGCCTGTTTGTGTCGCTCGCGGCAACTGCACTATGCGCCATTGCGGTATTCATTTTCTATCCGCAAATTCTCGACTTCGTATCCGGCCCGTATCGCGATGCGACCAAAGGCATTACCAAATGCATGCCCAAGGGCTGCGACCTAACCGCGATTGATCCGTTGGCTCCGTTTATGTCTCGAGTAAAAGTCGCTACATACGGTGGCATCGCGTTGTCACTGCCAATCCTGATGTTTGAGCTTTGGCGATTCGTTACTCCTGGCCTACGTGACAAGGAACGTCGTTACGCGATCCCATTCCTGATATCTGCCTGGCTCCTATTTATTCTGGGCGCAGTCCTAGCTTGGTTCACCCTCGACAAGGCACTCAATTTCCTGTTCACCGCCGGCGGCGATATCGAACCCAACATCGTCGTCGACAAGTATCTCAGCTTGGTCACTTTCATGCTGCTCGCATTCGGAGCCGCGTTTCAGTTCCCTGTCCTGCTCGTATTCTTGTTGTTAGTCGGAGTAGTGAAGACGGGACAATTGCGCAAAGTGCGAAGACACGCGGTCGTCGGTATCGTGATCATCGCAGCGGTAATCACTCCTAGTCAGGACCCCTATTCTCTGTTCCTATTGGCTACGCCGATGTACCTGTTCTACGAGATCTCAATCCTTATCGGAAGGGCAATGAAACGATGAGCCAACGACGCACGCGCAAGCAACGTCTTGCACCGCCGATAGAAGTAACCAAGAAGGAGAAGATTCAAGCGATTCTCGGAGTGGCGGCCGTTGTCGGCTTCACGACGCTGTGCATTTGGGCTGTGCGACCCGGCGCTCCCGACTACTACGGCCTGACAGGCGGCATAGCTAGTAGACAGCCGAAGGCAACAATTCTCGTGATCGGTTCGCTCTTGGCGATAGGAATCAGCATCGTAATGTTCAGAAAATGGGCTGCCGACGGACGCGGCCCGAAGCGTCAACCGTGGCTCGGCGTTTCACACTTAGTGATAGTCGCAGTCGCACTTGCCGCCGGATTCTTTTGGCCAGGCGGACTGTTGCGGCACCGACCCGGCACGGAGACTCCAAACATTCCGGATATCACAGTCCCTCCACTAACGAACTCGACAGTACCTGAGGTCTCCGCAACGACAGTGCCCGGAGAGTCTGCAACGACGACCCCGATCGAAAGCGTGACGACGGCACCAGCAGACGTTGACGGACCCGATGCAGACCCAAGCGCAACGACCGTTCCTTCCGAATCAGGATGACAGTAACAAATGACGTTGTCGTCCCTGCGCGATGAATTCGTCGCCAAACGGCCTTACCCGCTCGACGATTTCCAGGTAGCGGCCCTTAACGCGCTCGACTCTGGTCATTCGGTGCTAGTCGCGGCCCCGACGGGTTCAGGCAAGACGCTCGTGGCCGAATACGCGATTCACCTCGCTCTTGCAGCAATGGGCAAGGTCTTCTACACGACCCCACTAAAGGCTCTCTCCAACCAGAAGTATTCAGACTTGGTGCGCGAGCACGGGTCAGAGGCTGTTGGTCTTCTTACCGGAGACAACGCAATAAATAGCACCGCCCCGATCGTGGTGATGACGACCGAGGTCTTGCGCAACATGATTTACGCCAACTCAGCGAGCTTGAACAGACTTCGTTACGTGATTCTCGACGAAGTCCATTATCTCCAGAACCGGTTTCGCGGTGCAGTCTGGGAAGAAGTCATAATCCAGCTAGCACTCGATGTAGATCTCGTATGCCTGTCTGCCACGGTGTCGAATGCAGAGGAGTTTGCAGACTGGATTCGAGCCGTGCGAGGCGAAACCACAGCGATAATCGAAGAACGGCGTCCAGTTGAGCTGTCACACCTCTACGCCGTTGGAGATCGCAGTGCAGAAACAATTCATTTGCTCCCGCTGCTGCTCGGCGACGGTGAGGACGTCCACCTAAATCACGAAGCCCAGGAACTCGACGAACGTCCGACTGCCCAGCGCTCCGGTCGCGGTCGTAATCGCAAGTTGTATTCACCTTGGCGTGGCGAATTGATCGAACGACTGAGGGACGATGACATGCTCCCTGCGATCTATTTCATTTTCAGCCGCAATGCGTGCGATGACGCGGTACGAGGCGCACGTCGTGAAGGTATCCGCCTAACGAATAGCGACGAACTTCTCTCTGTGCGTGAAATTGCGGAACGCCACACAGCCGGACTTAGCGAAGACGACCTTGCTGTGCTCGGATATGGCGAGTGGCTAGATGGCCTAGAAGCTGGAATTGCTGCTCATCATGCGGGACTAGTGCCCCCGATGAAGGAGGCCGTCGAAGAGGCATTCTGCAAAGGTTTAGTGAAGGTTGTGTTCGCTACCGAAACGTTGGGCCTCGGTATCAACATGCCAGCACGTTCGGTCGTGATCGAGAAGCTGTCGAAGTTCACCGGAGAGCATCACGAAATTCTTACCCCAGGGGAGTACACCCAACTCGCAGGACGTGCCGGCCGCCGCGGAATCGATGACGTCGGCTATTCCATAGTTTGTTGGAATGCTTTCGTCAAGTTCGATCAGGTCGCGTCGCTCGTCGGAAGACGTAGTTATGAACTCACGTCGTCGTTTAGACCCACATACAACATGGCTGTCAATCTCATTAGGCGCTGCGCTAAAGATCGAGCACACGAACTCTTGAACCAATCGTTCGCCCAGTATCACGCCGACCGCGACGTAGTGGGCTTAGAGACCCAGATCAAGCGTCAACGCGACCTTCTGCACAGGCTTCGCGAAACTGCTGACGACCAAGACGGCATGCTCGCCGACTACCGCTCAAAAGTCCTAGAACTCGAGAGCTTAAAGAAGTCGACGACGATCTCCAGATCGAGCCGCTTCGAATCACTCAGAACCGGTGACATCGTCGCTATTTCGCGCAAAGCAATAGGGGTCGTCGTGAAACAAGATCGCGGGCGAGCACCCGGTCGAGTCTTGGTCATCACCGATTCCGGACGGCTCCTTCGACTCGATGCGCGCGACTTTCCGAGAGGTGTATCCCGCATAGGCGCACTCGAGTTACCTAGACCGACGCAGCCGCGCAACCCTGATTACGTTGCGAACGTAACCGGCATGCTCGCGCGGGCAACACTCGACCCGAGGCAGTCGGACGATTCCAAGATTGTCGAGGATCTTGAGGCCCAGATCGCTCTACATCCAATTGCGCGCGATCCGCATCGCTCCACACGACTGCGTGCTGCCTTCGGCGTTGAGCGAAGCGAACGCGATCTAAATCGCCTCGAGAGGAGGGTGGCAGATCGCGGCGAGAGCCTCGCCCGCCAATTTGACCGCGTTCTCGATGTCCTTGCGGCGTGGGGTTACACCGACGGGTGGAATCTGACTGAGTCTGGGTCTGTTCTCTGCGGCCTGTACACGGAGTCAGACCTTCTTGTGGCCGAAGCAATAGCTGACGGTCTTTTTGATGGCCTCGACCAGGCAAACCTCGCTGCGCTCACCTCAGCATTCACGTTCGAACGAAGAGGTCCAGAAAGCGACAATCCCCGCCCGCCCAGAAACTGGCCAAGCCGCGAGGTCGCGAAGCGTTGTAACAAGATAGAGCGCACTTTTCGTGAGCTTCAGAACGCAGAGTTCGACGCACACCTCAAGCAGACCCGGGCTCCCGATCCTGGATTTACGGCCGCTGTAGCAAGATGGGTACGCGGAGAAGAATTGGCAGAGATTCTTGACGAAGAAGAAATGACCGGCGGAGACTTCGTACGCAACATCAAGCAACTCATTGATCTGCTGCGTCAGATCGGCATAGCGGCACCTAACCCGGCAACGCGTCACACGGCAAATAGCGCTGCCGACGCGTGCACAAGGGGAGTAGTCGAGGCCTCGAGCAGGGTAGGGGGCTAGCACATGGACGTCGGCGGGATACGCAAGGGGGAGCCTTGGGGCAAGGCTGTCTCAGAGGGCGCCGACGAAATTGTCATCGGGGGAGATGCCGACCTTGCTTGTCGTATCGACTTGACCAAGTCCAAGATCATCGCATGGACGCCGGACTCATCAAGTGACCTCGCAACGACGTTGGGACTCACTAAGGCCGGCGCACCTAAGCCCGCCCATGCAAGCAGGGGTCACGCGTTGCCTGTCGACGCGCTCAGCGTTCGTATCGACGGTGCCAACCCGATGTGGGCTGTGTCGTCAGTCGCTGTCGGCCAGACCCCGAATCAAACACGCCGTTGGCATCGCCGCAGGGCGTTCGCTCTACGTGTAGACAACCGCCAAAAGTCGGTATCAGCCACGGGGGTGATCGCGATGAATGCTCAGCACCTCGAAGGACTTCGTGTAGTTCCGAGCGGTCATCCCGGGGACGGGAAGGCCGAAGTTCAGTGGTTCGGACTCGCACCAGTTGACAGGGCGAAGATGCGTAAGCGCTTGGCCCTAGCTGAACATCTCGGCCACAAGGATGTCGGAAGCGCTACGTTTCGGCAACTGACGGTCGAATTTGCGCGGAGACGAAGCGTCTGCATAGACGGAGTGCCATTCTCGGCCGCGTATCGAGTCGAGATTTCGGTAGTGGCGGCAGCATTTCAAATACTTATCTAACAATGCCGAAGATGCGCAGAACGCTCCTATAGCACCGATACGATCAGCCGCCCATGTACTCGCGCGAGAACTTCACTGACGACGAAGCAGCGAAGCTACGCCCGTATTTCACGAACCTAGATCAGCCAATATTTGCGCTAACCAACCTCCCGGAGGTGGTCAAGGGCGCACTGTTCGCGAGGTATTCGCGTAGCGACAAGAGTTTGCGCCGCTTGTTCCTCGATGAGTTCGTGCCCGATCTCGACCTCAGTGGCGACCTCTCTGTAGATGCCACGGTTGGACTACGGCGCGCAGAAGAACTGTATGACCGTGTCTTTCTCGAGTACGGCGACGATTCGGTCGCTCAACTCGGCGGTGTCCATCTCGCGTGCGAACAGTCATCGAACCTGCTGACCAAGATCCTAGAATGGGGGAGACTCGCCGCGTATCTCGAACAATCAACGCGGTACATCCCGTACGACTCGCGCGTCGACGGGCGATATCGGTACTACCGCCCGCGTGAAGTTCTTACGGCGCGTCACGGCGCCCGCTACGTCGCGGACATGGACGCTCTGTTCGACACTTATAGAGAAATGTTGCCGACCCTTGATGACTGGGCGCGCAAGAGGTATCCGAAGGACAACGCAACATCTGATTTTGTTTACAAACAGACAATCAAAGCGAAAGCCTGCGATTCGGTACGCGGAATGCTTCCCGCTTCTACATTGTCAAACGTCGGAATTTATGGCACTGGGCAAGCCTTCGAATCAATGTTGTTACGCATGAAAGCTCATCCGTTACCAGAATCGCGCGCATACGCCGACGACATGCTCGCAGAGCTTCGGAAAGTAATCCCATCATTCCTTACTCGCGTCGACCGACCAGACCGCGGTGGCGCGTGGATTAACTATCTGCAATCGAATGCTTCGCAGACCGAGGAAATAGTGCGACGAGTATTCGGCGCACGCGATGCCGAACGCGCGAGTGCACCAGATGTCAGTCCGCAGGTGCGGCTTCTAGATTTCGATCCCGCTGGCGAGGACAGGGTCCTGGCTGCAATCGCTTTTTCGTCTACAGATAAATCCGAATCGGAGTTGTTACGCACAGTCCAGACGTTGTCAGCAGACGACCGCTCGCGACTCATGTCGGCATACGTCGGCGACCGGTCTAACCGTCGCCATAAGCCCGGACGCGCATTCGAGCGCACGACATACAGATTCGAAGTCGTCGGCGACTATGGAGCATTTCGAGACCTGCAACGTCACCGGATGTTGACCATCGAATGGCAACCACTGACTCCTCACCTCGGATATGACATTCCCGAGGCGGTTGCCGAAGCTGGCGTCACCACGACATTCGAGAAGGCTCTAGAGCGATCTGCCAACCTGTATTCAACTCTGCAGCCAGAGCATCCCATCGAGGCTGGCTACGCGGTATCTCTGGCGTTCAGAGTCCGCTATGTGATGCAGATGAATGCGCGAGAAGCAATGCACATGCTTGAGCTACGCAGCGCACCACAAGGTCACCCTGCATACCGCAGCGTTGTGCAACAAATGCATCGTCAGATCGCTGACATTGCGGGCCATCGATTGATTGCAGCGGCTATGCAACATGTAGACCACGAGGTTTACGAGCTAGAACGCCTCGCTTCTGAGGGCGCTGCCGAACGCAGGCGCCTAAACGCGATTTAGCCTCTGCTACGACCAGGGGGAGCATGAGGCCTATAATCCCGCGACCTACGACTCGGCCAAGGAGCCAGAGTCCAAGAATTCAATGACTAACCAACAGAAGATGAGTGAACTGCAACCATGAGTGACGAAGAATTCGACGAAGAACAAGGCGAGGAAGAAGAAGACCTCGAAGAGTTCGACGAAGAAGGCGAGGGCGACGAATCAGTTCTTGATGATGAGCTAGACCTAGGATCGACCATCGGAGATGATGGCGATGACGACGAAGCACTTCCTGTTGCAGACGACGATGATGTTGTCGACCTCGACGAAGAACTGCATCCCGACGATGTCGAAGAAGCACTCGACGTTGTCTTGCGTGAAAAGACCTCAAGTTCTGGCCACGAAGACGATGAAGAATATGAATTGCCGGGAGACCGTGGCGAGACGGGGACGAAGATCGTTCCACGTCGCCCTGGCGAGTTCGTTTGCACGAGCTGCTTTCTAGTGTTGCCACGACACATGTTGGCTGACGAAAAGACCCTGCTCTGTCGCGACTGCGTCTAGGAGAACGCTCGAAGCGGCTGTTCTCTTTCCGGAATTGGTGCGCGCTACTGAGCGGTCTGCTGCTCGCAGGTTCAAGACCAAGTATCGACTTAGGTCCTCTAGCGTTTGTCGCTCTAGTCCCGCTGTTCGTCTCCTGGCGCGGACGCAGCGCCCGTAGCTGCGCTGGATTGGGGTTTCTCGCCGCATGTAGTTATTACGCGTGCGTGGTGTCGTGGGCTTGGTATTTCGGTGCGATTGCACTTGGGCCGTTCATAGCGATCCTCGCTTGCTTCTGGGCACTCGCAGGTTTCGTTGTCGGTTTCCTCGGGCGGCGTGGACGGACACATCCGCTACTGATTGCGGGCGTGTGGGTGCTTAGCGAGGCATTCCTCGCACGCTGGCCGTACGGCGGCTTTTCGTGGGGCGAAGTCGGGTATGCGTTCCACGACATTGCAATCATGCGCTCGCTCGGCGCGCTCGGCGGTCTACCTCTCATCTCATTCGTGGCCGTTGCGATCAATGCCGGGATCGCAGACTTAATTTCTGGCGGCCGGCGGTCACCAAGAGTGTTCGCAAAACGTATCGGCTTGATTGGCGCTCTAATCGGAGCCACTCTGGTGTGGGCGATCCTGATTCCTGGACCCAGAATCAGCGGGAGTTTCCGTTTCGCCCTATTGCAAGGCAACGACATCAATCGCGATCTCACAGACGCCGAATACTTCGCAGGCACATTGCCGGAGAATCACTTCGCACTAGCCGAGAAGCTCAAGGGCGAATTCGATTTGATCGTATTCCCAGAGAGCACATTCACAGATGCGCCGAACGCGCCTAGCGCACCGTTCGCTGATTTCGAGTGGCCGCAGAGACTTGCGGATCTTGCGGTGCGCCACAACAGTTACGTGCTTGCGAATGGGACAGGTGACGCTCCCGACGGCCGCGCTCTGAACCTAAACGTGTTGTGGTCCCCCCAGGGACGAGAGGTGGGGGAGTACGCAAAGAGGCATAGAGTTCCGTTCGGAGAATGGGTTCCAATGCGCTCCTTCATCGCGAAATTCGTAAAGGCTGTCGAACAAATCCCGAGAGACTTTGCGCCGGGCGATGTTCGGGGCCTATTCAAAGTCGGCGACACCAAGATCGCGACCGTGATCTGTTTCGAATCTATGTTTGGAGCAGAGGTCAGGCCCCTCGTAGCTGACGGTGCCGAACTAATCGTTGTATCGACTAACAATCGCTCGTACAGGCGATCTGCAAACTCGAGACAACACCTAGCGGCAGCCCAAATCAGAGCAGTCGAAACAGGACGCCCGGTCTTGCAAGCGGCTATCTCTGGAATTTCTGCCGTTATTGACTCAAATGGCGAGGTCCTTGCAGCGCAACCGCTGTTCGAGAACGGCTCACTCGAAGGCACGATCAAGACTCGAACAGGGACCACTCCATACGTACGTTTTGGTGAGTGGGTCCTCATCTTGCTGTTTTTTTGCTTCACGTGGTCATTGGCTCGGGCACTGATCGTGAAACGTGTTCAAAGTCGACAAGTTCGGTCCATAAACTGAGACTCAGTGATTGACAAAGAAACTCAGAAGAACATCGAGCGCGTCGCGGAGATTGTTTTGTTCGCCCCGGTAGGCATCGCGATGATGCTCAAAGATATGGCACCGACATTCGTTCAGATGATGGTTTCGCGAGGCCACGCTGAAGTCGACAGGAAACAAACAGAGGCCGAGGAGCGTCTCACGACTGCTCGAAGTACCGGAGAGGTCGCAATTGCATTCGGTCTGCCGATGGTGAAGCAATCGGTATCCGATGCATTTCAACGCATCACTGCTAATGCAAGGAGCGTCGCACCTCCTGCAGAGAAGAGCCCGACCGAAGGGACGGTCACGGACCTGTCGGCTAAACGAATCGCGGCCACGACGCGTATTCCTGGTTTCTCAGCGTCAGAGCCCGAAGTAGCGACCGACCTCGCGGAGAAACGCAGACGAAGCACTGCGGCAGACCGCTTGCCCATAAAGGGTTACGACGAGCTAGCGGCAAGTCACGTAGTCGAACGACTACCTGGGCTAACACGAGCCGACTTGCTATCGGTGCACGAATATGAAGCGGCCCATCGGAGCCGCCGCACGATCCTCGCGAAAATTGAGCAATTGACAGGCTCTTGATTCGCTATCGGGAAGTCTCTCAAGGCGCATAGGTTCGTTGCGGATGGAATCTTCAAGGCTGGCTGAAACCAAGGATCTCAATGCGATCGTCGAGCTTGCTAGAGCTCTGGCTGACGAATTGATACCGACTCGCGGTGGCGAACTCTGGAGCAAACGGGAAGCACCTTCAGGCGATCTGTTCTCACACTACGAGCGGTTGATCGCTCATGTAGGCAACGCTCTATTTGTCGGGACTATCGACGAGGAAATTGTTGGTTTCGCAAGCGTTCAAATCGAGATACTTGCCGACGGCTCATTACTGGGCGTAATCCAGGATATATACGTCGATCCAGACGCACGGTCTGTAGGCGTAGGGGAGTCCCTTGCGAACAGTTGCTTAGCTTGGTGCGAAGACAACCAATGTGGCGGAGTCGACGCTCGAGCATTGCCAGGCAACCGCGCTGCGAAGAACTTTTTCGAGATCAATGGGTTTGTTGCACGGTCTATAACAATGCATCGCGCCATCGACCCGACTGCATAGCCTCGATACATGACCGAAGAACGCGACACGAACGCTGACTTGGACGCAACCGGCGTCGACTGGGACCTCGAGACGCTCTTAGTCGGCGACGGCCACACGTCAGTCGATGACATCCTCAACGACGCTGACCGAGTAGCCGCCGACTTAGCATCACACAAAGGATCAATTGGGGCGATGAGTGCGCAAGTCCTCGCTGAATACCTAACTCGTAGCGCGTATTTAGGGGAGTTGCTCGGACGAGTTGGTTCGTACGCTGGCCTCAAATTCGCTGTCGATACTCAGGATCCGGCCAACGGTGCCCTCATGTCGCAGGTCGAGGAACGCTCGACTGTTATCGAGACACAACTGGTTTTCTTCGACCTCGAATGGGCAGCGCTCGACGACTCGCTGGTAGAGGAACTGCTTGCTGATCCTTGCCTGGCGTTCGCCGCTCATCATCTCCGGACAGCGCGCAGGTACAAGACGCACCTATTGACCGAGGCAGAAGAAGTAATTCTCGCTGAGAAGAACCTGTCTGGAGCAAATGCATGGGTCCGTTTGTTCGAGGAACTGCAATCCGAAATCACCGCAGAGATAAACGGTGAAAACCTCAAGCTAGAGAGCGCTCTATCGCTACTCCAGGCACCAGATCGCGAAGTTCGCAAAGCCGCAGCCCAAGCCGTTACAGAGGGCTTGGCTCCTGGACTGCGGACGCGCGCATTTGTATTCAATACCTTGCTGTCTGACAAATCAATCGACGACCGCTTACGCAACTTCGACACCTGGATCGCGAGTCGCAACCTTTCGAACGAAGCGAGCGACGAGTCCGTCGCAGCGCTTGTCACTGCAGTACAGGGCCGCTACTCGATTCCGCAACGTTGGTACAAACTCAAAGCGCAGCTACTTGGCCTCGACCGCCTCGCCGATTACGACCGCAACGCGACTGTCGCTGAATCCGACCTCAAGATAGGTTGGTCAGAAGCCACCGAGATTGTCGTCGATGCGTACGCATCGTTTTCGCCTGAGCTAGGGAGCATTGCTCGCGCGTTCATCGACAACCAATGGATCGACGCTCCGGTACGAGCAGCCAAACGAGGCGGGGCCTTCTGCTCATACACGGTCCCTTCGCATCACCCGTACCTGATGCTCAACTGGACGGGTCGGCGTCGAGACGTGCTCACCCTGGCGCACGAACTCGGCCACGGCATACATGCCTACCTGTCGCGTCAGCAGGGAGTATTCCACTTTTCGACGCCACTTACGCTTTCCGAAACGGCATCGGTTTTCGGCGAAACCGTCACGTTCGGCCGCTTGCTAGAAGCCACGAAGGATCCATCAGAGCGACTAGCCCTTTTGGCAGAGAGTCTCGAAGGCTCAATCGCAACAGTCTTTCGCCAGGTCGCCATGAACCGTTTTGAGCATGCAGTCCACACTGACCGGCGAGACCAAGGCGAAGTTTCGGTGGACCGCTTCAACGAACTTTGGGTCTCCACGCAAAGCGAAATGTTCGGCGACACCGTCGAAATGTCTGAGGGATATGAGACCTGGTGGTCATACATTCCTCATTTCATTGGATCGCCCGGATATGTGTACGCCTATGCATACGGCCAACTGCTCGCATTATCGGTCTACGCGCAGTATGAGCAACGGGGCGAAGTGTTCGTACCCCACTACATCGAAATGCTCAGCGCCGGCGGTTCACGCACCCCGGAACAACTTGGAACCATCGTCGGCGTCGATCTAGCGGACCCAGGGTTTTGGGAAGCAGGACTAGACATAGTTGAGCGACAGCTCACCGCAACCGAAGAGGCCGTAGCTACAAGGTAATCCCCCAAAACGCCGATAATTCATGTTATGTAAAGCTATACTTTGCATAACATTTGGTGTAATCCCCGACTTGGGTCGTGTTTGAGTTTGGCCAGTCTCGCCATTTCGCCTAACCCGGAAATGGCTACTTGGCTAGTTCGTACTCCGTCGTTGGCTAGTAGGTGAAATCCCCGACTTGGGTCGTGTTTGAGTTTGGCCAGTCTCGCCATTTCGCCTAACCCGGAAATGGCTACTTGGCTAGTTCGTACTCCGTCATTGGCTTGCTCGTCACCTTGTAGACCAAGGTTGCTGTTGCGGCCAATTCGCCGTCTAGGCCGCCCACGAAGACCTCGGCATCGCAAAAGAGCGTGCTTCGGCCACGTTTAGTTACCCAGCCCTCGGCTAGAGCATCTGCTTCTGGCGGTATCGGAGCTAGGTAGCGAATCTGCAGGTCGATCGTGAACAGACCTCGAGGCTCGTCGTAGCCAGAGCCAACAGCTGGTACTACTGCTGTGTCGATTAGCGATGCGACTGCGCCGCCGTGCCAGATGCCCGCAGGCTGGCGAAACTCTGGTCGATATGGCAGACGCATGCGCGCGTAGTCGAGCCTCACTTCTTCGATTTTCATGCCCATGAACTGCGGATAAAAGGTCGTGTCCCAGTTACCGAACTTCTCCCATCTTGCAGCGCGCTGGGGTGGGAGCAATGTGAATCTCTCGGCTCTAGTCATATCCAATACTCTCGCCGCCATGACAAGTTGGTCGAATTGGTCGGGTCGCATTAAGTCTTCACCGGCTACGCAGATCTCCCCTAGCTCAGAAGACGAGATCGCATCCGCAATAGTTTCTGCTCGAGACCGCGGGCAGGTCGTGAGAGCACGCGGCACAGGTCACTCGAATACGCCCTTATGCGCTACCGACGATGTTCTCGTAAGTCTCGAAAGTCTCTCAGGTTTGGTCAGTTTCGACCAAGAGAACCTCACCGCCGTAGTCCGTAGCGGAACCACTCTCAACCACCTTTCGGCAGCACTGCACTTGCACGGACTCGCGCTACACAATCTCGGCGATATCGACGCGCAAACTATCGCTGGCGCTGTCGGCACAGCCACACACGGGACCGGAACTGCTCTCAGCAATCTCGCTAGTGCCGTCGAGGGCACGCGAGTCGTGCTAGCCGACGGTTCAGTCGTCGCGTGTTCGCGCTCGGTCAACATAGAACTGTTCGCCGCGCTCACACCATCGCTAGGAGCGGTCGGGATCATCACCGAGTTCACAATTCGAGTCGTTCCCTCATACCGGTTGCACGAAAAGATCTGGTTCGCGAGTGGCGATACTGCTATTGCCTCGCTTGAGGCAAACATCGCTGCCACCCGCCACTATGAGTTCTTCTGGCACCCGTCTAGAGACCTTGTCGAGCACAAAGCACTGGCTCTCACCGAGTCCGCTCCTAATCCCCTTCCGGACACGAAACGAGAGCGCATCGACTATTCACATCGCATCCTGCCGAGCGTTCGTAGCGCCCGATTCAACGAGATGGAGTACTCGCTCCCCTACGACAATGGTCCAGCATGCTTCGCGGAATTGCGGAAGCGAATGATCGATAAGTGGCCGAATATCGAATGGCCCGTCGAGTATCGAACAGTCGCGAGCGACGATCTAATGCTGTCGCCTCATTCCGGTCGACCATCCGTCACGATTTCCGTGCACCAGGGTGGCGATAAGCCATGCGATGACCTGTTTAGGGACACAGAGCAACTCCTGAGGGGCCATGGAGGACGACCACATTGGGGCAA
Organism: Actinomycetota bacterium; assembly: GCA_005779395.1. GTDB lineage: Bacteria > Actinomycetota > Acidimicrobiia > IMCC26256 > PALSA-610 > SXJQ01. The sequence goes on along the minus strand of SXJP01000002.1, from coordinate 20,004 downwards.
GGTCCACTACAACGACGGAAACGACCTGCGTTCCCACTATCCAGGGTGGGATGAATGGTGGAACACACGCGACCGTTTCGACCCGGACGGCGTGTTCTTGAACCCGTACCTAGCTGCACTACGCACTAACGCGTAGGCGGCTACTTCTACCGTTCCGGTATTTCGCCGTCGGGAAGCCACCGCCACGTAGTCCACTCCCCCATTGGAAATGCACCGAGCTTCGAGTAGAAGCCCTGCGCCGACACGTTCCAATCGAGGACGTTCCATTCGACCCGCTGATCGGTACGATCCCGAATCGATTCAAGCAACGCCCGCCCGACGCCACGGCCTCGATAATCACTTTTCACGAAGAGGTCCTCAAGCCAGATTCCTGCCTTGCCCCTGAACGTCGAAAACGTCGAAAAATATAGGGCCATCCCCAGCACTTCGCTGCCGTTGAGGGTGGCCAAGAGAACATTTGGAACCGCTCCATCGCCGAAAATTTCACGACCTAATTCCTCGGTACTCCACGTCACATCATCGAGCCGTTCTTCGTATTCGGCTAACTCGCGGATCATCAATGCGATCGCGGGCAAGTCGGTCGGACTTGCTTCGCGAATATGTATATCTGACCTATCGCTCATCTCAATGTTTTGCGACGAACGGGAGCGCAACAACTTTTCCTTCGAGGAGGTTGCCGCGCACGTCGACCGAAACCTCTTCGCCGATCTCCACCGATGGCTTGAGGAAACCGATTGCGATTGCATGGCCGAGCATCACTGAGAAGTTGCCACTAGTCACTTCACCCACGACTAACCCACTTTGGAACACCTGTGCTCCGGCGCGTGCTGGCTGGCGACCCTCGATAGCGATACCCCTCAGAATGCGCGCTACTCCCATGTCGCGTTCGGCAAGCAATGCGTCTGACCCTCGAAATGATCCCTTGTCGAATCTGACAACCCAACCAAGATTGGCTTGCAAAGGCGTTATGCCCTCGCCGAGTTCGTGTCCGTGCAACGGCAATCCTGCTTCGAGTCGCAGAGTGTCCCGCGCCCCTAGACCTGCAGGCTGAATTCCGACCTCAAGAATTGCATCCCACAAGTTTCTCGCAACAGCGACAGGGGCGTGAATCTCGACGCCGTCTTCACCTGTGTATCCCGTGCCAGCTGCGACACATTCGACACCCGAGAACATAAAACTTGTGACGCAAAATCGCCCAACGGTTGCAGCGTCCTCGCCGACCATCCTAAGGAGTTTGCGAGCGTTCGGTCCCTGCACAGCTAGGACTACGCGGCTGCTGGTGATGTCTTGAGCCACTACTCCAGTTCCAGAAAGTGCTTCTGTCAACCGACTGGTGTTAGAGGCATTCGGCATGACAAAGAAGTCGTTGTCGGCTACCCACCAGACGATGATGTCGTCTACGACATGCGCATCGACCGGATCGAGCAAGTGTGTGTACTGCGCTCTACCCGGAGCTATACGGTTTAGATCGTTGGTAAACGTTTGTTGTAAGACTTCGAATGCGGCATCGCCGGTGACACGGACGGTCCCTAGGTGCGAAACGTCGAATACAACGGCACCTTCGCGACATGCCCTGTGTTCTTGGAGAACGCCACCGTATTGAATCGGCATATCCCAGCCACCGAATTCGACCATTCGCGCGTCGAGCGCTCGATGCGCTGCATCGAGAGGGCTCTTTTGAAGCTCGGTCACCCGTTAGCGACGAGAGGTAGTGAAGTCGCTGGCACGGGCGCCACCGTAATCATGGCGTCGATGTCGGCCTTTACCGGGGCCAACGCGATGATGTTCAATACGCCCTGTCCTTCGCGCACAAGGTCGATGATCTGGTCGTTCGAGAATGCCAAAAGGGACCGCTCGCCTTCTAGTACGAGGTGCGCCGAGCTGAGGTTTTCGTCGAGGTTGTCACGTAGATAGTTGATGGCCTTGCGCGCTGTTTGAAGCGCGATACCAGAGTCGAGTAGCCGCTTCACGACCTTAAGTTCTACAAGATCGTTGTAGCTGTAGAGACGCTGAGTGCCCGAGCCTGCTGCGTCGTGCAAGGACGGCCTAATTACGTCTGATCGCGCCCAGTAGTCGAGCTGCCTGTATGTGATGCCGACGATCTTGCAAACCTGTGGCCCGCGGAAACTCTCCCGAACCGACGGTCCTTTACCTTCTATATCGATGTTGTCTGTCTCGCTCATCGCTATGCCTTCGCTCTACTCATGGATAACAAACTCGTAGTTACGTCTGTGTAAACCTAAGCAGAAGACTGAACGTGAGTCAACCTGAAGCTCGCATTTAGGGTTGAAGTCTCAACTAATCATTGAGTGTAAGACTCCAAGAAAGTCCAGGTAGAACGAAGATAAGTCGCGTTCTAGCCGAAATCGTCAGGCGAAATCGTGTCTAGAAACTCGCGGAACTGCTCGACTTGAGACTCCGCAGGCTCCAATTCTTCGGATAACTCAACAGCAGCTTCAGCGAGTACGGCCTCATCTGCGAATATCTCGACGCTGTCAGCGCCGTAGCGCACCGCGAGCGCAAGTGCATCTGACGGTCTTGCGTCGACTTCCTTCACTTCACCGTCATGATCGAGGTAAAGAAGTGCAAAAAACGTTCGATCTTCGAGGGCCGTTATGTCGACGCGTCGCAGGATGATTTTGCGATCGTCGAGAACATTCTTGAACAGATCGTGTGTCATCGGCCGCGGTGTCGGCAGACCTTCGAGTGCGTATGCGATAGCCGTTGCCTCTGGTGTACCAACGAAGATCGGTAAAAACCGAGTGCCGTCTGACTCGCGCAACAAGACGATCGGCTGATTGGACGGGAACTCTAAGCGCACCCCTACAACTGTCATGGGGATCATGCCTTCGACGATACCACCATGAATTCTCTGCGTGTAGGTGCAGAATCAACTAGAAGCGTTGCGGCGGACAGCTTGAGCCAGCAATGCGAATCTCAGACGCCGACCGAGGGTAGTTAGCTCGCGGCGAGTGTCTTCAAGCTGTGATTGAGCCTGCGGATTGCGTCGTTGGCGAAATCCGAGAAGCACCTGATCGAATAGAGCTGCCTCCCGCTCGGCGAAATGCTGGTACATCCTCAGATGTCGTGGCTCGATTCCGAACTTCATAAGGCCAGCGACCGCCCGAGCTGTAGCGAGCGCTTCATCGCCGAACAATGGACGTTCGGGGTGGTCGTATGTTGGTTCGACAAGAGCAAATCCTTCGAGTTCGGAGATCACTGCGTCAGATAGCCCCGACGCTCTCGCTAATTCAGTACGAGTAAGGCTCACACCCGACATGCCAGCGTTCAGTTCATCTGCGTCTTCGTCCAACTCGACAGCAGCGACAATTGCCGCCTGACGTTGAGCTTCGGCGTCAACTTGGGCTTGTCGAGCAGATTCGAACAACACATGCACGGCAGCCTCACGAGACTGCGTGTCGTCTGCAGACTGCTCATTAACTCCGGGCTTGGTACCTGCTCTATCCATGCTGTCGAGCCGGTCTTTGATGACCTTGAGTGGGAGAAAATGAGTTGCCTGTTGCTCGAGGATCCACCGCAAACGAGCAACGTCGTCTACATAAAACTTGCGATACCCAGACGGTGTCCGTTCCGGCGAGATGAGACCCTGACTCTCTAAGAATCGAATCTTCGAGATCGAGACGTCGGCATGTTCGGCACGCAACTCTTCGAGTACATCGCCGATCGAGAGATGATCTGTCACCTATGTGGTCCCTCGTTGACCGACTTGATCGCCGTCGTGCAAGTGTCCGCCGAGCACGAACGTAAGGCGGAATCGACCAATCTGGACTTCATCGCCGTGTTCGAGACGGGCACGATCTACACGACTGTGGTTGACGTAGGTGCCGTTCAGAGAGCCGACATCGCGCAATGAGTACCCACTCGCATCGTTAGTTATCTCGACGTGGCGTCGCGAGACAGTTATGTCGTCAAGAAACACCATTGAACTCGGATGACGTCCGATGTCTGTCCTCGCCGCATCGAGTCGATACGACTCACCTGCGTTGTGCCCACTGCGTACTACGAGCAGACCGATCCCGTCGGGAAGTCCGTCGAGCCAATGAAGCAGATCGTCGGCGTCTTCTGTAGCAACGACAGCTGCGAGAGTCAGAGTTGTCTCTTCACTTGCTTCTAGCGGCGAACCACACGACGAACAGAAATTCGCACCGTGCTGGTTATCGTGAGCGCAACGACCACATATCACCGCACAAGGTTAGGCCGACGGATACGGCCGCAGGCACTATGCCTCTACAAAACCTCGATATTGGTCTGCATCCATCAAGGCATCAGTGCCAACAGAACTGTTAATGCGCAATCGCACGATCCAGCCATCTCCGTAGGGATCCGTGTTCAGTAACTCGGGATTCGAAACCAGCGCGTCGTTGACAGCCACAACGGTTCCGCTTACCGGCGCATATAGCTCAGATACCGACTTGGTTGACTCGATCTCACCGCAATTGCCGTCAACTTCGACTTCAGTGCCGATCGCAACCAACGCCACGTACACAACATCGCCGAGCGCATCCTGAGCGAAGTCAGTGATGCCGATAACGGCTTCGTCACCCTCTGTGCGAACCCACTCGTGTTCTTTGCTGTACTTGAGTTCTGCTGGGAAATCCATGGTCGTCCTCTCCTGGCGAGACCGCAAAAACTAGTGCCTAACGCGCGCCGAACGACCCTCGCGAAGAGCCTTGCGTGCCTCGGGGATGTAACGCGCAGCGGCGTAATACCCGAGGTACAGGCCCGCTATTCCGAATCCCCAACCGCCAATCCACATGAGCGTCTCCCACAGTCCGTCTATGTGGTGTGCGAGAAGCAACATTGGCAGCGAAAACATCACAGCGAAGGTGCCAGCCTTTCCAGACCAGACCACATCGATTCGGCGGGCGCCAGCGAGAGCTAAAGCAACCGTGACAAGAGCGATAAGAGATTCTCTGACAAGGACTAGGGCGACCATCACTTTGACGCTGCCAGGTACTTCCTCGACCAACAAGACCAGAGCGCCCGTGAGGAGCAACGCCCGATCTGCTACAGGGTCGAGAATCTTGCCAAGCTCAGAACCTTGATTGAACTTGCGAGAGATCCAGCCGTCTACCCAATCGGTTGCCCCCAACAATGCCAGCAACCACGCCGCCATAGCCGGGTTTTCACTACCCCAGAGCAAATAGAGGAACACTGGTACGCATGCGAGTCGGGCCAAGGAGATCAGATTCGGAATTGTCGCTATGCGCTTGTCCTTTTCGGCTTCCACCTCCGGAAGGTACCGCAGGATGAGCACTAGGTTCGCCCACATGGCAAATCAAATGCATTTCAATCTCGCTGACCTGTTCGAACTTGTAGCAGACAAGGTTCCGGACCGCATTGCGTTGGTGGCCGGCAATTCACGCCTCACCTTTGCGGAACTAGATGCGCGGGCCAACCGACTTGCTCACGCACTCATCGAGCGCGGTTTGCAGCCGGGCCAGTGGGTAGGAATCCAGTCGTACAACCGCGCCGAATGGATGGAGTGCTTCATCGGCTGCTTCAAAGCACGCCTCGTACCTGTGAACATCAACTATCGGTACGTTGCAGACGAGTTGCGCTACGTATTCGACAACGCCGATTTGGTCGCTCTCATCTACGAAGCCGAGTTCGGATCGCGCGTAGAACAAGTGATTGGTGACCTCCCGAAACTGCAAACCCTGGTCCGACTCGAGGACTCTACGGGAGCCACTGATTCACTCGACGCACTCGATTACGAGAAGCTTCTTGCTGAATCATCGGGGTCACGCGAGTTCAAAGAACGCTCAGCCGAAGATTTGTATGTGCTTTACACCGGGGGCACGACCGGCATGCCGAAAGGAGTCATGTGGCGAGCCGAAGACATTTTCTTCGCAGCGTTAGGTGGTGGCAACTACGGCGGACCAGGAATCACGACGCCCGAAGCTATCCAGGATTCGGTCTCAGAGAACCAAGTTTGTTCTATGGCATTTGCGCCGCTTATGCACGGTAATGCTCAGTGGACGTCGATGGTCACGTTGTTCGGCGGGAACAAGCTTGTACTCAACGCACAACGCAAGATGGACGCCGTGGCACTCTGGCAACTCTGTGACGACGAAGACATCAACACCTTGAGCATCGTGGGCGATGCGATGGCGCGTCCGCTAGTAGACGCGCTCAGGAACCGCGATGCCCCGGCGTCGGTCTACGCACTCGTCTCGGGAGGAGCAATCCTCTCCCCCGCCATAAAGGCGGAGATCAACGAGAAGATGCCCAACACCATGGTGATGGACAGTTTTGGTGCCTCAGAAACGGGTGCGAACGGCGCTGTTGACATGACAGCCAAAGGTCCACGATTCCGCATGAACGAGTCGACCACTGTTATTGGCGATGATCTCGAAGTCGTCGCTGTCGGCGAGACAGGAATGCTCGCCCGCCGAGGCCACGTTCCACTTGGCTATTACAAAGATGAAGGGAAGACAGCCGCGACCTTTGTAACGGCAGCCGATGGCACCCGCTGGGCTATTCCCGGCGATAAGGCAGTACGCGAAGACGACGGCACCATCACCGTGCTCGGGCGCGGAAGTCAGTGCATCAACTCTGGAGGCGAAAAGATTTTCCCAGAGGAGGTTGAATCCGCCCTCAAAGGACATGCTTCTGTTTTCGATGCAACTGTCGTCGGGCGGTCAGATGAGCGTTGGGGTGAGCACGTGTGTGCAGTAGTTCAGTTTCGCGAAGGCACTAGTGCGAATCTCGAAGAACTCGCCGAGCATTGTGCCAACCATATCGCTCGCTACAAGCTTCCGCGAAGCCTCATCGTTGTTGACGAAATGGTGCGCTCACCTAGCGGCAAGCCCGACTATCGCTGGGCAAAAGATTTAGCGAATCAGCCCGCGTAGCTTTGCGAATAGGGCTCAACCGAGAGTTGCTGCTTCGTGTTGGACTGCAGCGCGAGCCGAAACGTGCTGTGCGATGTGGTCCTTAATGACTCTCAGATGTTCGGGGTGGTCGCGATATTGCGCGAACCCGGCTGAGTCGTCAAAGTCGGCGACGATCGCTATATCGAAGTTGTCGTCGCGCAGGCGCGCATCGACTCCTACTGAGTAAGCCCGCAACGCGGGGATCAATCCTGGTAATGCGCGCAACTCCGTAACTATTCGGTCCCGTTGCTCATTACTAGTTTGCGGCTTAAGTTGCAGAACAACTACGTGGCGATACGTCATTTCTTTTCCCAATCTGTAATTTGGTGGTCTAACGAGTTTCGAGATGCAGAGGGCCAGATGTGTCTCGCAATGGAAGAGGTTTACGATTGGTACGCAAGACGATGATCTCCGCGCAGATTGCTACGGCAACTTCTTCCGGGGTACGTGCTCCGAGGTCGAGGCCGATCGGCGACATAACACGCGCGATCTCACGGTCAGACAATCCAGCTTCGAGCAGCCGCTCGACGCGCTTGTCGTGGGTCTTGCGCGAACCCATCGCCCCGATGTACCCAACATTGGTGGCAACTGCGCCAACAATTGCTGGAACATCGAACTTTGCGTCGTGCGTTAGTACACAGACGGCATCGCGTTGACCAAGTTCAACTCCGACGCGAGCGAGGTATTTGTCTGGCCATTCACAAACCACTTCGTCGGCCATTTTGAATCGCTGCGGTGTCGCAAATGGCGGGCGAGCGTCACAAACGGTGACCACATAGCCAAGAAGTTTCGCCGCATTCGCGAGCGCTGCGGTGAAATCAACTGCACCGAAGATTATGAATCGCGGTGGCGCTGCAAAAGATTCGATGAACACACTCACGTCAAGCTCGCGCGCCTCGCCGTGGCTCCCGTAATGCCGTGTAGAAGATCGGCCAGCAGCCAATTCTCCGAGTGCGTCGCGTGCAACTACGCGGTCGAGGTCTGAGTCGCCGAGCGAACCAAGTGAACTCCCGTCAAGTTCGACGAGCATTTTCGACCCTGTCCCCGCACCTTCGATAATCGTCACGAATGCAACTGGCCGCATCGAGCGCAGCGCGTCGGACAAGAGTTCATACGTGGTCACCAGTCAAGCTCTTCTACGTAGAGATGGATTGTTCCCCCGCACGTGAGGCCAACAGCGAACGCATCGTCGTCGCTGTAACCGAAACTGATCAGTCCACGATTCCGAGCGCCCGCCAATACTTCCAACGCGGCAGACACAACGGCGCCTTCTACACATCCACCAGATACGGAGCCAGCGATTTCGCCGGAAGCGCTTACCGCCATGGCAGCACCCGCTTCTCTGGGCGATGACCCTTCTGTCTTCACTACGCGAGCAACGGCGATCCGCTGTCCAGTGGCACGCCAACGGTCGATAGCGTCAAGGATTTCCTTCATCGCCTATCCCTGCCGATTGCCACGGCGACAGCCTCTAGCGCCGCTATCGAATTGCCAGCAACGAACTCATCCACATAAGGCAATGCAGCGGCCATTCCGCGAGCGATCGGGGTGTAGTCAGTTGTGGCTTTTAGTGGATTCACCCAGATGATCGAGTGAGCGAAGCGCTCCAACCGTGCCATCTCGCGGTCGAGCCTTTCTGCATCACCACGGTCCCAGCCGTCGGACAGAATCACAACGACCGCTCCGCGTGCGATACCACTGCTACCCCACCTCGCGTTGAATTCACCGAGGGTCTCGCCGAGTCGGGTACCGCCGGAGTAGTCGACGACTTTCTCTGCGGCACTCGCGATCGCAGCATCTGGGTCGCGAGTTTGGAGGTCTCTAGTCATGCGCGTCAGTCGCGTACCCAAAGCAAATGCTTCGACTGAACTTGTCCGGCTGACGGCGGTGTGCAAGAACCGGATGAACTCGCGAGCGTATGGTTCCATTGATCCGCTGACGTCCAAGAGCAATAAGACTCGCCGCGGGCGAAGCGACCGCTTCTTGTAACGGCGATCTATGAGTTCGCCACCATTGCGCATAGAGCGCGATACCGTCGAACGAAAATCTGGATGGGTACCGGATCTGCGCGTCGCAACGAGCCTCCGACTCTCTCGTTTCGGTTCATGGAGGACTAGCAACGACATGAGCCTCTGTGCTGCAATCCGGTCGGAATCTGTATAGGTAGAGAAATCCTGCTCGCGCAAGACTTCGACGCGGCTGAACCGAACTGCCTTTACATCGCCTTGTTCCTCGGACTGGGTGTCGTTGGCGTTCGGAAAGTCGGCATCTTCTTCCTCTGCCCCGTCAAGAATCGCCGAATGTTCGACACCTACCGGTACCAGCTTCGACACTGCAGTCCCACCGAAATATGCGTTGAATACGTTGTTATACGTCTCGGTATCTTCGGGCCTACGCACCAGCGTGGCGCGACCGGCCCAGTAGACCCGTGCCCCCTCGCGGAATCCAACGAGTGCGAGAGCTTCGCCGTAGGCAATTGTCGCGTCTACCGGAACTACGACTCCGCAGTTACGCAGTGAACGCACGAAGCCAACGGCAACCCGCTCGGGTGTAGTAGCGCTCAAGCAGATCGAGCCAAAGCAGTAGAAACCAGATCGGATAGCCCGTGCGCTCGTACGCGCGCTTGATCTTCTCGATATTTGAGTACCGCTCCAAGAGTCAGATCGACAGAGCGCTCGTCGATCCTGGCGTTTCCTAATGCGCTGATCGCTACGGCCCAGTCGATGCTCTCGGCGACGCCCGGTGGCTTGTAAAGATCTAGGCCGCGGAGTGTTTCCGCTGCTGCCGCAATGTCGCGAGTGAGCGCTGTCACAACTTCGGGAGCGCGCTTTTGCAGGATGTCGGCTTCTCGCTCGAATCCCGGATGGTCGATCCAGTGGTAAAGGCACCTTCGCTTGAGCGCATCGTGGACATCCCTCGTGCGATTCGAGGTCAGTACGACGATCGGTGGCGACGTTGCTGCGATCGTCCCAATCTCAGGAACAGTGATGGCCCAATCAGAGAGGACTTCCAACAGGAAGGCCTCGAATTCGTCGTCGGCACGGTCGATCTCATCGATGAGCAATACAGGTGGAGCGCCACCGTGATCGATTGCGCGCAACAATGCACGCCGAACTAAGAATCGTTCTGAATAGAGTTCGTCTTCGTCAATCGCATCGTGGCGCGCTTCTACTGTGCGCAGATGCAGGAGCTGACGCCCGTAATCCCACTCATAGACAGCTTGGGTTGCGTCAATGCCCTCGTAACACTGAAGCCTGATTAGATCAGTGTCCAACCACCTGGCCAAAGTCTTGGCAACCTCGGTCTTGCCGACTCCGGCCTCGCCCTCTAGGAACAAAGGTCTACGCATCTTGAGACTCAAGAAAATTGCGGTCGCAAGACCATCGTCTGCGAGATAGTCGTGAGCGGCGAGCGCTTCGAGGACTTCATCTGGGCTAGCTGGAGGCGAAACAGTCATCACGCCGAGGATACCTTCAGGCCATGGAGCAATCTCTGCCGATGCCAGAACTCTCGGACGTCGAACTGGCATTGCTGCACGATGTGCGGCTCCGCGGCATCGTAAAGGTTCAAGGCGCCGGGTTCGGACGGCTAGAAACACTTGGGCTTGTCGCTACCCGTGGCGATTTCGTTGCCCTTACCGCCGACGGCCGTGCATCTCATGCGATATGGGCACGTTTCAAAGATGGTTCGGCAGCGCACGAAGCCGCTGTCGGTTTGTTCAATGGTTTCGATGAACTGAACCGTGAGCTCCTATCTGTGTGCACCGCATGGCAGGTGCGCGTAGGTGGCGTACAGAATGACCACAGCGACGTCGCATATGACTGGCAGGTGATACGGCGTCTCGAACGATTACACGAACGGTCAGCACCACGAATTCGCCGTCTCGCTCGCGACGCTCCGCGTTTCATGACCTACGACTCGACGTTTCGATTCGCACTCAAGAACGTCGTCGACGACGGTGCTGTCGAGTGGTTCACGTCTCCGAGCATCGACTCGTTTCACACTCTCTGGAACCGCCTACACGAAGACTTGCTTTTAGCATTGGGTATAGAACGCGAGTCCTGATTGTCAAAGTAGCGTCGAGCGAATCATGCTTCAACTTTCACGAACCGAGGCTCGCCGAATCGCAATCTCTTCTATCGGCCTCTGTCGAAGCAGACCTCGTGGCCGCTCGAACCACGTAGATGCTCGCGGAGTGTTCGCTGATGTCGGACTGATCCAGATCGACTCAGTGAACGTGCTGGCGCGTGCTCAAGAGATGCCGCTCTGGGCGCGTCTCGGCGACCACGAGCGTTCTGCCTTGCCTAGCCTCGCCGAAGCTGGCGAACTCTTCGAGTACTGGGGCCATGCCGCAAGCCTCATACCGGTTGACGACGAGCCCCTATTTCGGTGGCGCATGCACCGTGCGCGCGATGGCTTTGACACATGGGATGGCATAGCTCGGCTGGCTAAGGAACATCCTGGCTATATCGAGGAGGTACATCGACGGGTCGTAGGCGAAGGTCCAATCACAGCCGCGGCTTTGCGCGTTGGGCCAAGCAACACCGAGCCTTGGTGGGGCTGGGACTCCGCCAAACTCGCGCTCGAATACCTGTTATGGAGCGGCGAGATTTCCGCTGTGCGCGGCAAGACATTCGAGCGTCGTTACGACACACGCGAACGAATGTTGCCTCGGTCAGTTCTCGAAACGCCAGATCCGACGCCGCACGACGCACAGAAAGAACTGCTACGCCGCGGTGCCGTTTCCCATGGTGTCGGCTGGCTCAAAGACATAGCCGACTATTACAGAATCACGCCTACCGTCGCTAAGCCCTTACTGCGGGAACTCGTCGAAAGTGGCGATCTCATAGAAGTCAAGATCGAAGATCACTCCGAAACCGCGTACCTGAGTCGGTCGGCCAGGCAAGAGCAACCGAGATCGGCCGCAACACTCCTGTCGCCCTTCGATCCTCTCGTATGGAACCGTGAGCGAATCGAGCGGTTGTTCGGGTTCGAGTACCGAATCGAGATCTACGTTCCCGAGCCCAAACGGATCTATGGGTATTACGTGCTGCCATGTCTCATAGGTGATCGCATAGCCGCCCGTGTCGATCTGAAAGCAGATCGCGCGAACTCTTGCCTTTTGGTTCCAGGCGCGTTCGGGGAGCCTGATAGGGACTTGGACAAGACCGGTAGCTCGATCGCCGCTGAACTAAAGAAGCTCGCGGCGTGGCTAGGACTCGAAAGGATCAAAGTCGGCACCAAAGGCGACTTGGCGAAACCAATTCGACAACACCTCGCTCCTACTAGGTAATTGCAAGTGCCCGTGAGTGCCGAGGAGCTAGTCGAGTCCCAACGTCGGGCCCGTCGGACGTAACGCGAATCGTTCGAGATCAATCTCGGGGTGAGCTAAGGCGACAGCCAACACTTCGGCGATACAACCCCCAAGGTCGTCAGCATCCATGTAGCGCGCTCGCATCTCGCCATTTGCGATCCACGACGGCCACGCTGCCCCAAGACTGTCGGAAGAGAAACCGTTCCCGAAATCAGTCCCGATCGTTTGACCGAGTGCCAGACACGCGAAGCGAACCTCTGGATGTTCGACCCGATAACCGCGCACCACTTCTTCGAGCGCGGCTTTGCTCGCCGCGTACGCGACAAGACTGTGTCGCGGCCTACCGACGGTCTCGCTCGACAAATATGCAACTATCGCGTTCGGCGACAACACCGGTATCGCAGCGCGAGTGACGAGGCTTGCGCCAATGACATTTGTTGCGAGCGTCGTCGACCAGTCGGGCCCATCAAGATCGGCCAGTGGTTTCAGCGGCGAGGTTCCCGTTGCATAAACGACAAGGTCGAGCGCGCCTGCCGCGAAGGTGGCCTCTACGATTATCCGCTCGCAGTCTTCGGGAATGCGTACGTCTGCGGTTACGACTCCAGCAGCACCGATTTCTGCGGCGAGCGTCTCGAGTTTTTCTGTGCGTCTTGCAGCTAGGACAACGCTCGCACCTAAACCTGTTAGCCGTAGAGCAATCGATCGTCCGATTCCGGAACTTGCGCCTACCACTAAGGCCGTACGACCGTCGAGAACGCGATCCATCAGATGGGGTTATTCGCTATCTCGTTATCCATTAAGTGTGCAAACTTCTCACGCGCTGCTGCGACACGGTCTGGCAGGTGAAATGTGGGGAACATGCCAGGCGATGGCGCATATTGCTTGAGAACCTGGCGGGCGACGGTGATCTTGTGGACCTCGGTCGGGCCATCTGCGATACCCATGATTGGCGCTGCCATCCACATGCCTGCAAGCGGAAGTTCGTTCGAGACGCCTAGCGAGCCGTGTACGTGCATTGCTCGAAACACTATGTCTTTCATTACCTTTGCTGTCGCGACCTTGACCGCCGCGATTTCTTTACGGGCACGGGCGCCGCCTTCATTGTCAATCACCCAAGCCGCATGCAAAACCATTAGGCGAAACTGGTGCAGTTCGATCCAGCTATCGGCCACGTACTCCTGCACGGCACCCTTCGACGCGAGCAGCGACCCTTGCGTCGTGCGCGAGACTGCGCGCTGGCACATCATGTCCAGCGCCTTTTGACACATGCCGATGGTGCGCATCGCATGATGAATGCGGCCACCACCCAAACGCGTTTGAGCGATCACGAAAGCCTGGCCGGGACCGCCGAGAACATTTTCTGCAGGAACTCGCACGTTCTCGTAGCGCACATAAGCGTGCGTACCTTCGCCGAGCGGTTCGCCGCTAAGTCCGACATTGCGAATGATGTTTATGCCAGGCGTGTCGGTCGGAACGAGAAACATCGAAGCGCCTTTGTAGATCGGAACGTCAGGGTCGGTAACCGCCATGACAATCGCGAACGCCGCGTAACGCAGATTTGAGCTAAACCACTTCTCGCCGTTGATCACCCACTCGTCGGAATCGAGAACGGCGCTGCATGTGAACGTTGCTGGGTCGGACCCACCTTGAGGTTCGGTCATCGAAAAACAGGAGACGATGTCTCCGTCTAGCAGCGGCTTCAAGAAGCGGTCTTGTTGTTCCCTTGTCCCGTAATGAGCGAGAATTTCCGCATTGCCGCTGTCTGGTGCTTGGCAACCGAATGTGCTCGGCGCCCAACTGCTACGACCGAGAATCTCGTTCATGAGAGCAAGCTTCACCTGGCCGTAACCAAGGCCACCGAGGTCGGCGCCAAGGTGACATGCCCATAACCCTTGTGCCTTAACCTGTTCTTGAAGCGGCTTGATGAGTTCAGCATGAACCGGGTGGCTCTTGTCGTAAATGAGTTCGCTACGGAACGCAAGGTCGATCGGCTCGACTTCTGTGATGACGAACTCGGCCAGCCACTCGAGCTTGTCTTGAAACTCAGGTTCCGTCGAGAAATCCCAGGCCATCGTCGCTCCATCGGTTGAGTTGCGGGTGTGTCAGACAAACTATGACACGCGTGTCAGGTTTTTGCGCTAGAACGACCTCAACACCGAAAGAAAGCAACGACAGGAGCACATTGACAATGGATGATTTTGACGGGCTACTCAATTGGGAACCCCTGCAGGCCTGGGTTTCGAAAAACCCGATTCCCGGCGACGGCGAGGTCGTCGCTGTCGAGTTGCTCGCTGGTGGCTCGCAGAACAATGTCTTCAAAATGACCCGCGAGGATCGCTCGGCCTTCGTTTTGCGTCGGCCACCGCGACATCTCCGCAAGAACAGCAACTCGACCATGTTGCGAGAAGCACGCGTGTTGCAGGCTCTCGCAGGTTCAGATGTTCCACGGCCTGACTTCTACGCCGTCTGCGACGACGAGTCTGTTATCGGAACCTGCTTCTACACGATGTCGATGATCGACGGATTTGTACCTCAAGGCCAATTGCCTGAGCGATGGGCAACAGACGACTTCCGCCACGAACTCGGCTACGCAATGGTCGACGCAGTAGCAAAACTTGGCGCCATCGACTACGAAAAGGTCGGTCTCTCCGATTTTGGTAAGCCTGACAACTGGCTCGGTCAGCAAGTCCCTAAGTGGCGTCAGCAACTCGAGGGCTATAGAGAACTCGACGGGTACGACGGCTCAGAACTCGACCGTGTCGACCGCGTAGGCGATTGGCTCTCAGCCAACCAACCCGAATCCTGCAAGATCGGAATTATTCACGGTGACTACCAGTTCGCCAACGTGATGTTGAGCCACACAGAGCCAAAGGTCGCTGCAATAATTGACTGGGAGATTTCTTCACTTGGCGATCCGCTACTCGACCTTGCATGGCTACTCACAGCATGGGGCGAACCACA
This sequence comes from Actinomycetota bacterium, assembly GCA_005779395.1. Lineage (GTDB taxonomy): Bacteria > Actinomycetota > Acidimicrobiia > IMCC26256 > PALSA-610 > SXJQ01. The sequence continues at coordinate 4,830 of SXJP01000002.1, read as the reverse complement.
CGATCCACCCGGAAATCTTGGTCAGCTTTCCCCTTGGTACCCAATGCCATCACGTGCTGATCTCATCAACCGGTACGGCGATTTGAGTGGCCGCGACATGAGTTCGATGAGTTGGTATTTCGTTTTGGCTTGTTACAAACTCGGCATCTTGTTAGAGGGGACGCACGCTCGCGCCTGTGCAGGCCAAGCCGACAAGTCAATGGGCGACATCATGCACGCTGTAGCTACGTGGCGATTTGCGAAAGCCCACCAACTAATCGACGAGAGCTAAGAAGCCGCGCACCGTTCTAGAACAATTTGTGGTCGCGGCCCATCGCCAGTGAGACAGCCAGTCGTGAGTGCATCGCTAACTGTCTCGGTCCAGCCTGCGATGATCGCATCGACGAGCCACGACTCGGCCAGTTCTACTGCGGCGTCGCTCCCGAGGTGCACGCCGTCGGGCCTTACATCGTGATCCACTGGCGTTCCCGGCGGACCAATGCGTGCAGCTAATCCAATACCGCCGACCTGCTCGTGTGACTTCACTAGTCCATTCACGAGTTCGTTGTATCGCTCTAGTCGCGGGTTCCAATCTTTCGTACCTTCGGTAGTCATCATCTGCACGCCCGGCGAGTCCGCCCAAAGGACGACAGCTCCGGTCCTAGCGAGCGCCTTTAGCGCTGCCTCGGCTTCGGACTGCCAGAACGCATCGAACTCTTCGTCGCCGAAGCCAATCGGTTCGTTGCGACCAGGGAACTCATACTTCGCTGCGTCAATCACGCTCGAGATCACAACAATGACGTCGGGGTCAAATATCCGGGCGGCGGCGATCCATTCGTTGTCGAACCGCGGACACTCAGAAGAGTCAACGGCTTCGTTGGTTGCGTCGTAATACGTATCGAGGCGCACGACACCACAACCGGAACTTCCAACCCAACCGATGGTCATATCGTCGCGTTGCTTGGTAACTGCTTCTAGTCCAACCGAGATCCAAAACGATGTCGAGTCCCCGACAGTCAGGACACGCAAAGGACGCGGAGCTGAAACGCCGAACGGTTTCGGCCAGCCACGTCCGGCCTCGAGCATCGCTTCATCGCGGGCTTGTTCTAAGCCGTCTCCGTCGATCGATGCGAGCATCGTGACGCCGACGGCATTGGTTGCGGCCTTTGCAAGCTTTTCGTTAACGACGACGTGGCGCAGTGTTGAGCCAGCGATTGGAGCGATGATGACACTGCGACCGGGCGTCGCGGCTGCTCGAAGAAAGTTCTCTACCTCGCGGGTAAACAGCAACGCCCCGTTTAGCTCATCGATGCTTACCCATAACCCGCTCACACGCTGATCCGTGAGATCCGCTACTCCTTGCGCCAACACGATTAGGTCAACGTCAGCATCTATCGCTGGTTGCCAGGTCGTTGCCCAAGGCTCGCAATTAGGATCGAGTGGCGCAGAGTCCGCGGTGTCTTTCACCGCTTCAACAACAGGCATTGGACATCCTGGTGTCGCGACCACTATCTCAATGTCGTAGCGAGCGTCGTCCTTGAACGATTCGGCGACAAACGATGCGTGGTCGCCGACCACAGCAACCCTCACTGCTTCGGCAGCGAGGTCATCAGGCTTGATCGTGAAATCACCCTCGCCGATCTCTGTTGTGGCCGGCACTGGAGTCACTACGGCGCCAGTCACCAGAAGCATCGATGCGACGAGGACACCGGCAAAAGCGGCTCTAGGTTTCGCGAAGTAGCGGCGGTACCGCAACGGACACTCGAACGCGTGGTAAATGAATGTCGCAACCGCGAACGTCGACACGAATCGCAAGATCAGGACTGGCAAGTAACCAAGTCCTGTGCGCTGTTCGGTGAGAAACACGAATATCGGCCAATGAACTAGATACACCGTGTATGAGATTCTGCCGATCTCCTGCAACGGACTTATCGCGAAAACGCGAGCGAACCAGCCGTCGGCATATGCGGCAGCTGTAAGAACTGCGCTCACACCGCTCAGCATGATTAGCCCACCGTTGCGTATCCACTGGTCATCGAGATCAGCAAAGAAGCACAAGAGAACGAAGCCAAGTAGCGCACTTGGAGCTAGCGGCTTCGCGAACCGCAACATGTAGCTAGCTCTCTGCGGCGAGTGCATCAGAATTGCGAGCATGGCACCGACCATCAGCTCTGCTGCTCGACTACCTGTACCGAAGTAGAGACGATCGAGAGTCGATGCGTTGAGCGTCAGGACAAAGCTGACAATGATCCCAGCAGCAACGACACCTGCGAGAATCTTTCGTCCCTCAGGCCGAGGTCGATACTGACCGAGAACAAACGCGACGACTAGCGGCCACACGAAATAGAACTGTTCTTCGATTGCAAGAGACCAGTAATGCAACAGAGGACTTTGCGCTCCGAACTGGTCGGCGTAGGACGTACCCTGGAGCAAGAAACGCCAGTTAGCGAAATACCCGAGCGCACCGATTGCGTCGAATCGCAAACCATTACGCTGTACGGCATCTCCGAGTAGTGGCGTAACAATAAGCACGAGTCCGATGACGAGGCTCGCACTCGGCAACAGTCGGCGGGCCCTGCGTGTCCAGAACCTCTTTAGCTCTATCCCTGAGTGGTCGCGGTGCTCGTTGAGTAATAGCGTTGTGACCAAGAAACCAGAGATCGTAAAAAACAAGGTGAGTCCGTTGAAGCCACCGTCGAGCCATGGAACGTCTGCGTGGTATCCGAGTACGGCGAGTAGGGCGATCGCACGCAGGCCATCGAGGCCTGGTCGGTACTTCAGCTGTGAAGTGGTCACGGGAGCTGCCAGCAACCCTGGCTGCGTTTGTTACCTAGGTTGAAATATCTGCCTAACGCTTCGACGAAACTTGCCGAGGTACCTGTGCGGCCGCCCGCATGTCTCGCACTTCCGTTTCCAGTTCGCGTGCTTTGACGCACAGTTCTTGCACCGCCACATAGTTGATCCTCAGGGTGTTCAAACAGATGAGTGTCAACCTTGCGACTACTCAATAAGTAAGGTCGGATCCCAATTACAGCTAACAAGCTATTCAAGTTAGCGAACTTTAGACCACGATATTTTCAACATTTGCGCCGATGTTTTGGCCGATATTCCCGTACAGTTCGGCCACCGTGCCTGACGCTTACCAAATGCCGGTCGTGAAATTGTTGGCGTCGACTGCTGGGCTATCGGAGAACACCGAGAGCGCCCACGTCCCGAACTTGACGACGCCGACAGCTAACGCTGCGACCAAGAAAACCCAAGCACATGCCCTGCGAATCTTGCGCGCTCGTCTGAGCCGCCGTGCCCGTGTATTCCGCGGCACAACTTCGACCATCCATATTCCGCGCAATGCAGCAGCCGTCAGCAATGTCGCTGGCAGCACCATCATGAACATCCATCCGAGCGGCGTCAAGATCGCTGAAAGTACGTAGCCAACGCTAGGAATACCGAAGAACGCAAGGCGCACGCGCCGAGGCAACACGAATGGCTCAGAGTCCCCAGTGGCGTTGGCGTCGCCCTTGGTCCTAACCGCGGGCGAGGCGCCTGTGTTGTCTAGTTCAATCACCCGGTGCAACACCGGGACTCGTCCGACCCGTTGCACGAGGATGACATCACCGATTTTGACTTCCTCTCGGGGAACCTCGTGGGTGAGTGTGACGGAGCCAGCGGGGTAAGTGCCTGCCATGCTGTCACTACGGACAACCAAAGATCCAATGTCGAATAGCCACGCGATTGCAGCCGCGAGTAGCACGAGGCCCACGACAATTGGTCGAACAAATCTGAACTTCGAGCGTCTTGGTCTCGTTCGCTTGACTTGCTGCACCGCCTTAGATTTTCGAGCCCGAGTCGGTTTGACCAATGCGGGAGGACACGCAACGCTCGGATGTTCGACGACTGGAGTGGCGCTCCTCGACGCTGACACCCGAAACGCCGCCCTCGTTTGAGGGCGGCGCGAAGGCAACAAAGTGAGATCAGAAATCTCAGGCGTTAGTGCTTGGCTATCGCCGGGTGGCTCCTCAGCGCCCCGACGACCAGTTCGACTTATCGAATCGACTGCGTCGATTATCCCGCTGAGTTCGAGCGGTGGCCGTGGCCGAGGAGCCACCCGCGAGCGTCCATGGAATCGACCCGAAAGGATCGTCTCTAGCGCCATCGCTCGGGCTCCTCGGTCCGGTCAGCTGTTAAGCGTTGTTGACCGTCTGCTCTGCCGAGAACGTAAACGTCGCCGTCGTCGTCGCGTTCTGGAATGCGTTGCCAGTAGCGACTGGCAAACTCACCCGGAAGCAGAGTGTTTCGGTTGCGGCTGCGGCAAGTGTGCGGTCACCAGCGTGCGACCCTTGTGCTGAGTCACCTACGAGTTTGCCAGCACTGCTGTCGACGTCTCCCGTATATAGCTGAGTGCCATCAAAATCATCACATGGCACGCCAGGACCTGTCACATCGATCGTCTTGATCGTGAGGACAAGTTGATCCTTGAGACCTTTAGCGTCCGCGTTAGTTGCCGAAGAAGAGATCGCGTAACGCATAGACAAACTTCCTGCGTTCGTGACAACGATGTCGTCTGTAATTACGTCGCCTGGGGCCATGTTGCTGTAGGCGACAAGTGCCGTCGTCGGTACTGTCGAAATATCGACGGTCCCTGTCGTGAACGTGTTGGCTGTCACGTCCGCTGAATCAGTGAACACCGCCAACGTACCGACGCTTACGAACGCCGCGAATGCTGCGATCACCAGTACGGACGACAGTGCCTTTCTAGATGTACTTCCCTGTTTCATCTCTCACCTCAGTGGATAACGGCCGACGCAACCCCCGAGACAACGACCTATGCAAATGCGTGAGATCTCGTTCGGC
>SXJP01000031.1 GCA_005779395.1 Actinomycetota bacterium | reverse complement strand
GGGTGATTCGAGTAGGACTCAGATCGCGAAGGATTTCGGTATCTCTGAGCAGAGATTGTCGCGCTGGATGTAGCAGGCCGATATTGATGACGGTGTCCGTGCTGGCGTGACCTCGACTGAGACTGTCGAGGTACGCGAGTTGAAGAAACGTAATCGTGTCCTTGAACAAGAAAACGAGATCTTGCGGCGAGCTGCCGCATTTTTTGCTCGGTAGTCGCTCCTAAAATGATCTACCCGCTGTTCCGTGAACTCGCTAATGACAAGATCCCTGTCGTGGTGACCTGCCGGGTGCTTGGCTTCACACCCCAAGCGTTCTATAAATGGGAAGCTGATCTAGTCTCAGATCGCGATTGGGATACGGCTCATCTGATTAACGCGGCGATTGATGCTCATCGTGATGATCCAGCGTCCGGTTACCGGTTCATTGCTGATGAACTCAGCGAACTCGGGTATGTAGCGAGTGAACCCAAAGCTTGGCGGGTTTGTTCTGAGCAACGTTTATGGTCAGTTTTCGCGAAGAAGCGAGGCTTGAATCGTTTGGCCGGGCTACCCGTGCATGATGATCTCATCGACCGTGATTTCTACGCTAACGAACTCGACACGAAGTGGTTGACCGATATCACTGAACATCACACTGATGAAGGCAAGCTCTACCTCTGCGCTATCAAAGACTTGCACTCGAACCGGATCGTTGGTTACTCAATCGATGAACGGATGACCGCATCACTCGCGGTCGCAGCGTTACGTAACGCGGTCGCTTTGCGTGATCCGACCGGAACGATCGTTCATTCTGACAGGGGCAGTCAATTTCGTTCCCGGGCCTTCGTACACGCTCTCAAACACAACGGACTCATTGGATCCATGGGACGCGTTGGTGCATGTGGCGATAACGCAGCAATGGAATCGTTCTTCGCTCTGCTACAAAAAAACGTTCTTGATCGTCAACGCTGGCAGACACGCGAAGAACTACGGCTCGCGATCGTGATCTGGATAGAACGCACCTACCACCGACGCCGACGACAACGCGCCCTCGGTCGACTCACACCAATCGAATATGAGACAATCACAACCCGAGCGAAAGCGGCCTAACTCTCACAAACAAACAGTCAACCAAACCTTCAGCAGCCCCAAACACCTACGTTTCGGGTGTTATCTGCGGCCCCCTTGTTTTGGATGCTGCCTCGAATTTTCGTTATGGCAGGGTCCTTGACGATCATTAGGTGATAATGCGTGTGCTGTTAGTTGCTTAGCTGAGCGTGTTCGCTGAGGGTCGTGATAACTCTGGTAGATACCGTGGGATAGGCGGTATCGAGTTGTCGCAGACCGACGTCAAGTCCGGTCGCATGCCCTGGACCTGTAGGCACAGGCTGAGTGATGACGAGCACGATGTGCAGCGGTAGTCGCGTATTCGTGGCCTCTGGTGCGATTAGTTCAAGCATTCCCGAAACTGAGTGCCATGCTCTATGGCTAGTAGTTCGGGGTCGATACTGAAATTGGTCTGCATGCTGGGCTCTTTTTGTGTTGGAACACAGCATCGCAGGGGGGACACGCTGCTCTAACGCTGTTAGACAGGGGGGATTATTGCAGCAGGGCGGAAACCCAAGCTGTAGGCGTTCCCTGCATCTATAGCAGACCAGTATGTAGAAGCCCCGACCTGAACAGGGGCTGACTGATCGGTTGTGTTTCCGATACCTAACTGCCCGGAGTCGTTGTAGCCCCAGGCCCGTAAAGTGCCATTGGCTCTGATCCCAAGCGAATGCTGTCCGCCTGCGGATATAGCCTGCCACAGCCTTGTGCCTACCTGAACAGGGGCTGTTTGGTCGGTTGTGTTTCCGATACCTAACTGCCCGGAGTCGTTGTTGCCCCAGGCCCGTAAAGTGCCATTGGTTTTGATCCCAAGCGAATGCAGTCGGCCTGCGGATATAGCCTGCCAGTTGTTAGCTGTCCCTACCTGAACAGGGACTGTTTGATTGGTCGTGTTTCCGATACCTAACTGCCCGGAGGTGTTGCCGCCCCAGGCCCATAAAGTGCCATCGGCTCTGATCCCAAGCGAATGCTCTTGGCCTGCGGATATAGCCTGCCAGTTGTTAGCTGTCCCTACCTGAACAGGGGCTGTTTGATTGGTCGTGTTTCCGATACCTAACTGCCCAAAGCCGTTGTGGCCCCAGGCCCATAAAGTGCCATCGGCTCTGATCCCAAGCGAATGCTGTCCGCCTGCGGATAAAGCATGCCAGCTGTTAGCTGTCCCGACCTTAACAGGGGCTGTTTGATTGGTCGTGTTTCCGATACCTAACTGCCCGACGTAGTTCTGGCCCCAGGCGTACGTAGCGTATCCCGTGTGGAAGAAGCCGTTGGCTTGACGGTCTGTGGTTAGCGTCGAACCTGTAATTAATAGGACTAGGGCAAGTAGGACACTGTTACGTTTTCGAGATGTCACGTCGGACCTCCCGGCCTATGCCTGTATTGTCCTATATTGTCGGTCTTGTTGAGAACGTCTGGGTGGGAATATAGCAAGAACTGTTCTCGTTGTAAAAACACCTAGGTTTCGGGTGTTATCTGTGTCACTCTTGTTTTGGGTGGCGCCTCGAATTTTCGTTATGGCAGTGCCTATGCCATTGTATTGATACTTGAATCGTCACCTGGTTTGCGTTGAGTCCGTGAAAGGATTTAGCGATGCCAAAGATTCCTGGTTACACCCCTGAGTTCAAGGATCAGACTGTGCGTCTGGTCGTCGCTGAACAGCGTCCTGATGAGTCGCGGAGGGCGGCGTGTGAACCTCTCGGTCCGCGTGTTGGAGTGAACCCCGTGACGTTGTATGCGTGGGTGAAAGCCGCAATCTCGCGACCTACCAGTTTTGTTGTGCTGGGGTCGGTGGAGGAACTCCGCGCAGCGAACGCGGCGTTGAAGAAAGAGAACCGTGAGCTTGCACGGGCGAATGACATTTTGCAGGCGGCAGCGTCTTTCTTCGGGGCGGCGCTCGACCGCCAGTCCAAGAGGTAGCGAGTTTCGTGATCGCGCATCGTGACCGTCGCACTGATGGCCTGCGTTGGGGGTTCGAGTCGATCTGTCGTGTCTTGCAGATCTCCCCTTCGACAGTCCGTTCCGCGATCGCTCGGCCCGTGTGCGCCCGCAAGATTCACGACGCAGTGCTCAAGGCGTGGATCAAGAAGATCTTCGACGATAACTATCAGGTCTATGGGATACGCAAGATCCGTGCTGTGCTCGCGCGTGAAGGGATCTTTGTGGCGAAGAATCGAGTCGGGCGATTGATGCGAGAACTCAATATTCGTGGGGTCGTTCGTGGCCGCAGGGTATTCACCACGAAACCCGGTCCGGCACATGTGCGTGCTGCAGATCTCGTGAAACGCGATTTCACTGCAGCAGGCCCGAACCGGCTTTGGGTGATGGATTTCACGTACGTGGCGACGCGGGCTGGGATGGTGTACGTAGCGTTTGTGATCGACGTGTATAGCCGCATGATTGTCGGCTGGCACCTTTCGACGAATATGCGCACTGAACTCGTGATGCACGCGTTTGAACAGGCGGTGTGGCGTCGCGACACGCTGCTTGACTGGCTCGTGGCGCATTCCGATGCCGGGAGTCAATACACCTCGATCCGTTTCACGGAACGGCTCGAAGAGATCGGGGTGCGGCCATCAATCGGGACTATCGGTGATAGTTACGATAACGCGATGGCTGAGACCACGATCGGGCTCTACAAGACCGAACTTGTCTGGCAACAAGGACCATGGCGCAGCGTTGAGGAACTCGAACTTGCGACGCTCATGCATGTCGAATGGTTCAACAATCACAGGCTTCACGGCGAGCTCGACCACCACACCCCAGCCGAATACGAAAAGATCCACTACCTTAAACACCAACCCCAAACAGCAGCCCTATGACTCAACGCATTTCGGGTGATGATTCAAACGTTGGGATCCAGATCACGCGTGTAGTTGGTGGTGTCACTCAGTATTGGGTTATTGGCACGACTTGGAGTAGCGCGGAGACGACCAAGACAGTAGTTTCTGGTGTTGCCTATTCAGGTACGACTGAGGCTCCGTGAAAGCTGGTGTTCGCTGTGCCTGCAGGCGTTGGTATCACCTGCAACGTTTCTTGTATAGCCACTGACACTCTCGGCAACTCGAGTCCTACCCACGGCAAGGGCAAACTCATCTCTGTGCTGTAGGTCAGCCCTGGGCATCGCGCAGTCGTGTGATGCCCGTCACAGAGCAGCAACTGAGGAGATCTAATGACATCAGCTGACCATGTTGTCAAACTTGACAGGATCTTCGGGGCACAGATGGATGCCGAACTCGCGGGCGACCTCGACGAGACGATCGCCACGATGGCCCCTAATCCTCATTTGGTGAACATCCCAACAATGGTTGGCGGTGAAGGCCCGGCAGGCGTTCGGACTTTTTACAAGAATCGCCTGATTGGCCAGTTCTTCCCGCCAGACGTCGTGTTCGAAAATGTGTCGCGCTCCTAAGGTGAAGACCGTCTCGTCGACGAGTTAATTATCTCGTTCACGCATACCTGCACGATTGATTGGATGTTGCCTGGCGTCGATCCAACTGGCAATTTCGTAGAAGCCGTATTCGTGGTAATAGTCGGGATAGAAGGCGACAAGGATGCCTACGAGCACATCCACTGGGACCAGGCGAATGTGCTCGTCCAGATCGGGCTATTGGATCCGACGGGTCTCCCCGTGACGGGCGCAGGTGCTGCATCGAAGTTAAGAAATCCAGGACTGGCGGACCCGTTCTTCAACGAGGGATAACGCTCCCGGTCCGGAGCCGCGTATCGACACTGGGCTTTAGTCGTCGTCGAGGATTGTTGCTGTTCCTGATGCATCGGTGATGGTTGCGCCGACTGCTGCAGACAACGTCACGGTGAGGATCTCGTTGGCTTCATCGAGTGAATCGGTCAGCAAATGCACGGTCACATATTTCAGGTTCTGGCCAGCGAGAAAAGTGAGCGTCCCTGAAGCTATGCCGCTCCAATCACGGCCCCGAGTCGCTGCACTAGAAGCAACGGCGTACTTCACGGTAACTGTGGTCGTTGCATCCCGACTCAATGTGACGGGAATCTTCACTGTCTGCTCTAACGAATCTCCTTCGATGATCGCCGCATCGCCGATGGTGACTCTAAGTGCAGTACTCCCTGGATCGTCGTCGCGGATCGTGATGACACCCGAGGCGCGTCTGATCGTTGCCCCTATGGCGGAGTTCAACGACACAATTAACGCTTCATGTGTTTCGTCAATCTGATCGGCGCGAACGCGGATATATACAAAGACGCGCGTCGCTCCCGGGTTGAATTTCACAAGACGGCTCTGCGCGCCAAAGTCGGCGGCTCCTGCCGTGTAAGGCGAAGTCTCGGATTGCACTGACACAACACTCGGAGAAGGAGCAGAGAGGGTGATCGGGATCGATACCGTTACATCGTTGCCATCGGTCTCATAGATTGAACCGTCTCCGGCAGAAACCTCTGGGAGAGTCAATAGCGACTTGGTGTTGAAGTACGGATCGCGGCCCCATGACATGTACGAAAGGAGAGAACTCAACGAGGAATCAACGTTCCAGACGAACCACTTGTTGTCATCGGCTTCGAACTTAAGCAGATCGAACGCGACGATTGCCGCAATGTTGGGCATTGTCTTGATCGCTGCGCGTGCCGCTGTGTACCAGTCGGCTTTCTCGCGAGGTAACCGCTCCAACGCGCCGAATTCGCCGACCATCAATGGCTTGTTGTGCGCTGCTGCGAACGAGTGTGCGTCTGCGAAAATCGACGCCCAAGTTCGCCACGGAGTCCCGGTTTGAGTTGGTGCCCAGTTGTAGCCATCGGCACAAATCCATTCCACGGCTCCATCGCCCGGATACCACAGTTGGGCCGCTCCGGTTTCAAATCCCCATGAGTTAGGGCACCACGACCAAACTGCGTTCGTTGCGCCCTCTGCAACAAATATTCCTCGGATTCGATTCCATGAAGCGATGTACTGCGCTGGTGTGCCTGCTTTGGCGGCATTGATTTGGCCATCCATCTCCCAGAACCAACGCATGAATACCGGCGCGCCGAGCGCAGCGACTGCCCGCGCCCGTGTCCGAATCATCGAGTCATAGTCGCCACGGTTGATCGCGGTCGTAGATGTCCCATTCCATGAAATCATCGGCGTCCGGCCGAGCGAAATATCCCAAGCTTCCTGCCATCTCGGGAACTCAGTTGAGAATGGATAGAAGTGGTTCACGATGTCGAAGTTGCGACCGAGTTGCGCTTCGCGATTCAGGACTTCGTTCTTGTAGCCGTCTGGGGCCGAAAAGTCGCTCCTCATGGCTGCGCCAAACAGAACTCCTGCCGTAGGAACAAGCCTTGCACCACGAGAAGCCGCGACAACTCGCTCCGGTTGTCCGGTGACTACCCCCAGTGATGCGCTTGCGACAGCGCTCGCCAGGGCAATCCGCACTATCGCTTGCCGCAACCCCATAATTCTCATGAGAATAGGGCCAATAACCCAGACATCAAGATGGCAGTCTACTTGGCGTTGTCAAAATCCCTAAGGGACAAGGGATTCGGCGTCTATTGACAGGAAGCGTGTCCCGGTAGAAAATCCCTTGAGGCACTCACTATGTCATTATCCATTCCTAAAGATCGGCGAACATCGTACGATTTAGCTCCCAGAAGTATGAGCAAGGTTGCGCTTCAAGTGCAACTTCGAATTTGACACGGGCGGTCACAGTGCAGTATCTCGCATCACCAATTGCGCGACGGTTCCCAGGCAACGACGGCGAATGGGCGCGTTTCGACGGCCCCGCTGGCACGCAGATGCTCGACAGTGCGATTGATGCTCTTGATGAGTTCGCTGCGTCAGGTGACAACGCCAATAGCCACGGCGCGTTTTCGGCATCGCGAGCGTGCGACGAACTGATTGAAACGTCTCGCGAACTTGTAGCTAAGTTCTACCGAGCGACGGCAGATGGAGTCTGGTTCGGCGCCAACATGACCACGATGACCTTTGCGTTTACGCGCGCCGTTGCCCGTGCCCTGAAGCCCGGCGATCGCATTGTCGGAACTCGCCTAGATCACGACGCGAACGTTTGGCCATGGCACGAGGCAGCTTGTGAAAAACTCGTCGAATTCGTCCTTGCGCCTTTCGACGCAAAGACGGGCAGACTCGACACCGAAGCAATGATCGACATGATCGACGAACGGACCCGTTGGGTAACGATTCCTGGCGCGTCAAACCTGATCGGCACTATTCCAGACGTCCGTGCCGTATCAGACGCTGCCCATGCCGTTGGCGCGAACGTGTTTGTTGATGCTGTTGCTTTTGCTCCCCATCGGCAAGTCGATGTCATGGCGCTCGGCGCGGACGCAATTGTGTCGAGCGCATATAAGTGGTACGGGCCGCACATCTCTGCCATGTGGGTCAGACCGGATCTCATTGAGTCATTGAGACCGTTCAAGGTACGCCCGTCTGAGAACAAGGGACCTGCGCGTTTCGAGACAGGTACTCCCAACTATGAGGCGCTTGCTGGACTCAACGCAACCGTCGAGTTCCTCATCGAGTTCGGGATGGATGCAATTCGGGCCGTCGAGGAAGACACCTTCGAACCGCTGCTCACCGGCTTGCAGTCGATACCTGGTGTCCGCTGCGTCGGAGCGCAAGACATGGTTGATCGCACGCCGACAGTCAGTTTCACTATCGATGGTTTTCACCCGGATCAGGTCGCTGCGATGCTCGCAGCGGAACGCGTCGCTGTCTGGAGCGGTGATAGTTACGCCGTAGAAGCGGGCCAGACTCTCGGCGTAGACATGACCGGCGGCGTTGTGCGAGCGGGCGTTGTCGCCTACGTCACGGACGAAGATGTGCAACGACTGTTGACTGCAGTTGAGAGAATCGCTAGTTCCTGATTTTTAGTCTTCTTTGCCTGACATGGTGCCTAGGCTTACCGATCGATGAGCATCGAAGTCCCAGCCGCATCTGTCCACCAACTTCCCGACATCGACGTCGGCGAAACCGCGGAGTGGCTCGATTCGTTAGACGCGGTAATTGCCATCAAAGGCGAGGCGCGCGCCAACTATTTACTCGCTCGCCTCATGGAGCGTGCGCGCTCCAAGGGCGTGTCCGTGCCGGTTGCGGTGCAGACCAACTACATCAACACGATTCCGGCTAGCTCCGAGCCTTGGTTCCCTGGCGACGAGTATTTGGAGCGCCGCATCAGAGCTTTCGTGCGTTGGAACGCCGTCGTCATGGTCGATCGAGCCAACCATCGGTTCGATGGTCTAGGCGGTCACCTTTCGACCTACGCAAGCGCAGCATCGTTATACGAAGTCGGATTCAATCATTTCTTTCGGGGAAAAGCCAATGGGTCAGCCGGCGATCAGGTGTTTGTTCAGGGTCACGCAGCGCCAGGCATTTACGCACGCGCATATCTAGAAGGTCGCCTAACCGAAGACCACCTTGACCGCTTTCGTCGGGAGACAAAAGGCGGTGGTCTGCCGAGCTATCCACATCCGAGACGACTACCCAATTTCTGGGAGTTTCCAACAGTGTCGATGGGGTTAGGTCCGCTCAATGCCGTATACCAGGCGCGCTTCAATCGTTACCTTTACGACCACGAGATCGTCGATACCTCAGATGCGAAGGTCTGGTGTTTCGTTGGTGACGGCGAAATGGATGAGCCTGAGGCAAGTGCCGCGCTCTCGTTGGCTGCCCGCGAGAAATTAGACAACCTTATTTTTGTAGTGAACTGCAATCTGCAGCGTCTCGACGGTCCGGTGCGGGGCAACGGCAAGATTATTCAGGAATTCGAGAGCCTTTATCGAGGTGCTGGCTGGAACGTCATCAAAGTCATTTGGGGGAAAGAATGGGATGCGCTGCTAGCCCAAGACACAGATGGCGTGCTCGTCGACAAGATGAACTCGACAGTAGACGGCGAATTTCAGAAATACGCGGTTGAGACAGGTAGCTACATCCGTGAGCGATTTTTTGGACCGGATCCGCGGTTGGCGGTGATGGCGGCGCATCTCACCGATGAAGAAATCGAACGACTGCCGCGTGGCGGTCACGACTATGGCAAGTTGTTCAGCGCATACAAGACGGCAGTCGAGCACGACGGTTCGCCGACTGTAATCCTTGCCAAAACCATCAAAGGCTGGACGCTCGGCGATGACTTCGAGGCTCGCAATGCCACACACCAGATCAAGAAAATGAAACTCGAAGAGCGCAAAGTTTTTCGTGATCGGTTACATCTCGACCTGACCAATGAACAACTGAGCGGGGATCTCCTACCGTATTTCCACCCTGGTTATCGGTCGCCTGAATACGAATACCTGCTCGAGCGCCGTCGCAGACTCGACGGTTATCTGCCAGAGCGCGTCGAGCGCTCTAAGACGATCATCATGCCCGGATCAGAACTTGTCGAGCAGCTCGCTAAAGGCAGCGCGAAACAAGCCGTCTCGACAACCATTGCGTTTACGAGACTTCTGAAGCAGTTGCTCGCAGACCCCGACTTCGGCCATCGCGTCGTGCCGATAATTTCAGATGAAGGTCGCACATTCGGCATGGACGCACTATTCAACGACGTCAAGATTTATGCGCCGTTCGGACAGAACTATGAGCCTGTCGACGCTGGCCTGCTGCTCTCATATCGAGAGGCTCGATCGGGGCGGATACTCGAAGAAGGCATAACAGAAGCCGGAGCCATGGCAAGTTTTACGGCTGCTGGTACCGCCTACGCCACGTGGGCGCAACCGATGATTCCGTTTTTCATCTTCTATTCGATGTTCGGATTTCAGCGTGTCGGTGACTCGATTTGGTCGTTCGGCGATATGCGCGGCAAGGGCTTCTTGATGGGGGCCACTGCCGGCAGGACATCCCTTTCCGGAGAGGGCCTGCAACATTGCGACGGGCACTCACAACTCCTCGCTTCGACAGTTCCGAACTGTCGCGCCTATGACCCTGCGTTTGCGTACGAAGTAGGTGTGATCGTGCGTGACGGAATTGAACGCATGTACGGAGCCGACGCCCAAGACTGCTTCTATTACGTGACGCTTTACAACGACAATTACGTGCAACCACCACAACCCGAAGGTGTGGATGATTCAGCGATCATCGCTGGCATGTATCTCTATCGAACGGGGGCAGAAGGTCTGGCTCATTCGGTTCAGCTACTAGGCAGTGGCGCAATCCTGAACGAGGTACTGCGCGCCCAAGTAATGTTGGCAGACGACTGGAAGGTGAGCGCCGATGTTTGGAGCGTCACCTCATGGAAGTCGCTACGCGACGATGCGCTCGAATGTGAACGCTGGAATCGGTTACATCCGACGGCATCGCCACGAACTCCATATGTAACAGAATGTTTGGCCGACACAGATGGCCCGACCGTTGCGTGTTCAGACTGGATGAAGGCCGTAGCGGATCAGGTTGGTCGGTTCGTGCCTCAGCCATTTGTGCCACTCGGCACCGACGGTTTCGGTTTCTCTGATGTGAGGTCCGCGTTGCGACGTCACTTCGAAGTCGACGCCGAACACATCGTGGTAGCTGCGCTCGATGCGCTTGCACAGATCGGATCGATCGAAGCAGAGGTGGTGGCCGACGCGATTGCTCGCTACGAGATCGATTCAGACGCACCCGACCCGCGCGACTGCTAGGCCGGACAAGCTGTTCTAGTGGTCTAGTGGGTCGTACTCGTCTTCGTCGTCTTCGTCGTCGAAGTCGTCATCGAAGTCGTTGTCGTTAGTTTCGCCCGCTTCTACGTCGGCTAGTGACCGTTCGGGCGACTCGCGAAATAGACCATCATCAAAGCCCTGTTTTAGCTCGCGCGCTTCACGGAATCTGCGCGCTCGACCTTTCCTTGCCACTTTCCACCTGCCGAAATACAAAGTGCGGAATCGGACAAACCGACCCGGGATGAAGACTGATGGTCTGATATTAGTCTGCGATCACCGAACAGTTCGGACGCTCGGAGGGCACCTATGACACTCGACTTACGTATCGTCGCAGACCAGGTCAGGTCAGGTCATATCTCTGCTGTTGAATCCGTGCAAGGCGCGCTCGACCGAATTGCAGCCGACCCGAGCCTTGCAGCGTTTACAGCCACAGATTCCGAAAGGTCTCTGACTGCGGCTAGAGCACTCGATGGTCGTATCGCAAGGGGTGAGCGGGTAGGAGTCCTGGCGGGCGTCCCGTTCGGAGTCAAAGACCTTGAGCACACGATTGGCTATGTGACGACTCATGGCGACCCCGCACATGCGGGCGATGCACCAGCAACCCACGACAGCATCGAGGTCGCACGCCTAGTTGCAGCCGATGCGATAGTTGTTGGAAAGACGAACACGCCTGCTTACGGTTTCTCAGCAGAGACAGACAACCTCGTTTACGGCCCTACTCAGAATCCGCTTGCTAGGCATCGAACCGCTGGGGGTAGCAGTGGCGGTAGCGCTGCGGCAATTGCCGCGGGACTAGTACCGCTGTGCACAGGGTCCGACGGTGGCGGTTCCATTCGTATTCCGAGTGAAGTTTGTGGGCTATCGGGCTTCAAGACGACCCACGGAGTAGTTCCTGTCGGCGAGGCAAATTACGGGGCATGGGGACCGTTCTCGGCACGTGGGCCGATGGCTAGAACCTTTGGCGAGATCGCGGTAGCGCTCGACGTAGTGAAGGGATTTTTCGGGCGCGACATGTTGAGCATCGAGTTGCCAGGGATGTTCAGAGATGCTGTGGCGGATCGCTCTCTCGAAGGAGTACGCGTTGCGTGGTCGCCGACTCTTGGGTTCGCGAAACCGAACCCCGACGTTCTCGCTGTGTGTGAGGCAGCGTTGCTGGTTCTCGAAAAGAACGGCGCTGTCATAGTTGAGACCGTCGAGAAGGTATTTCCAGAACGGCCAGTTGTGTCTTGGGGCATCCGCGCATCGCGCGGTTCATGGCTTACCGCCATCGACGCTGGCGGTCGCGAGACCTTTGATTCTCGCTTCTTGCCGTCTGCCCAATTCTCACCGATTTCCGGCGAGAACATCACAGATGCTGACTTGCTAATTCGTGCGGAGGCAGGTGCCCACAGCGCTGGCTACGCACTCGCCGAACTATTCGACCGATGCGACATTCTCGTTACACCCGGCATGGCGACCATTCCGCCACGGCACAGGGAACCGAACGAGTACGGACCGGGCTGGGCAGCGGATTACACACTCGCCTTCAACCTCACGAGAACGCCCGCCGCTGTGACGACTGCCGGGTTCATTACGGACCTAGAAGGAAGTCAACTGCCGATCGGAATACAGATGGTCGCACCACGTTGCGCGGACTTGCGGTTGATGTCATTTGCCGCGGCCGCAGAGTCAGTGCTCAGCTAACGACCGCTTCAGTTTCCCTCGACGACAGCTTCTTCCATAGCGCCAGATAGTTCTTGTACTCGATCGCTTCCGTGACATAGCCGGATTCGACTAGGGCGCGGTGATATTTCGGAAGGTGGCGCATTGGAATTCCTGAGTCAACGTGGTGCGCTAGATGCCAACCGATCCAGTACGGAACGAGCATGAAACGCGACAACAGATGTTGTTGCACCGTGTGGGTTGCGTTGCGCCGATCTTCTGACTTGATCATGCCGCCATGCTCGGCGATTGCGCGCAACCGGTTGATGACTCGCCAGACGGTTAGGAACGGAGCGAACCACAGCAGTAGCCATAGCCATGGGTGACCCAACGCTAGGCAAACCACGATTAGCGCGATCTGACACGCAATAATGGATATCGCCTGGAACCTAGTGGATGCGTCTGTAGACCGCGTTGCGCGAAACAGTCCCTTGTTGAGTTTCCATCCGGTCTGCCCTGTGACGTCGCGAATCAACTTACGACGCAAACTGCTGCGACTAATTGGATATCCGCGGTAGAGGAGGATGTCGGGTTCGTTCGGTCCGAACTCATCGCGGTGATGCGCCATGTGGCCACGGCGATACGAGTCGATTGGCGTGAAGCTCGGGAACCCCAGTATCCACCGACCAACGAAATCATTAAGCAAGCGATTGCGAAAAAGCATCCGGTGTGCTGCTTCGTGCATGAGGGCAGCGATCTGAGCGTGCGCGCGACCCATCAAGAGGAACGCTGTAATCCAGACGAGTGGATGATTAAGCGAGACAGCAACGATTACAACTGCGATGATCTGAATCCAGCAAGTAACGACCGATATAGCGTTTTGAAACGAAGGAATTTTCCGCAACTCAGCGCGAAAATCTCCGACCGGTCGGCCATCGGAGCGTAGGCGCTCATCTGCGGCGTCGCCGAGCAAAGCAGCGTCATGAACCATCGTCTCGACCACTCAGCCAAAGGTTATGCCTGCACGGTCAAGATCTCGCCCTCGCGAACGGGGTTCTTTGTCCGTTAGTGAACAGGCAATATCGCACTAGGTTGCGCGCCCATGACAAATGGTTATGACGCTGCGGCCTTATTAGAGGCGGCCGACGCATTACTCGAAGACGCGATTGTCTTGCGCCGTGCGATCCACAGGTTTCCAGAACAGGGACTGCACCTCCCGCGAACTCAGTCGGCTGTATTGGAAGCGATAAGTAGTCTGCCGCTTGACATCTCCGTGGGGCGCGAACTCACGTCGGTTGTGGCCGACTTGCAGGGAACGCGCGGCGACGGACCGACGATTCTTTTGCGCGGCGATATGGATGCGCTTCCGATGTCCGAGGATGCCGACGTCGAGTTTAGGAGCGAGGTTGCAGACGGCATGCATGCCTGCGGTCACGACAGCCACACTGCGATGCTCGCTGCGGCAGCGAGATTATTGAGCGATTTTCGAGACAGTTTTGCAGGGCGCGTGCGGTTCATGTTCCAGCCCGGCGAAGAGGGTTACCACGGCGCTCGATACATGATCGACGAGGGTGTGCTCGAAGGGGTCGACTCAGTGTTCGCTCTGCATGTCACGCCCAATGCGCCTAGCGGTGTGATTGCAACGAAGGCCGGACCGATCATGGCGGCAGCGAATGTCATTCATATAACGGTTACGGGTCAGGGCGGTCACGCCTCGAGCCCGTACCTAGCGAATGATCCAATGCCGGTCGCGGCAGAGATCGTAACCGCACTTCAGGTCTTCACTACCCGTCGCATTTCTACTTTCGATCCTGTTGTCATAACGATCACGAAGATCCGCGGCGGCACGACAAACAATGTGATCCCTGAGGTCGTGCATCTAGAGGGCACGCTGCGTTCTGTTTCGGAAGGTTCGCGCGCCAAGGCTCTTGTTGGTATCGAACGGGTCGTACATCACATCGCTGCAGCACATGAAATGTCAGCTGAGTTCACCCATGTGGTCGGTTACCCGGTAGTGGTGAATGACTCGCCGTTCGCGGGGTTTACGCGTGATACGGCCGCACGACTTTTTGGTGATCGCAACGCAGTCACAATGCCCGCCCCAGTTATGGGGGCGGAAGATTTCTCGTATTTGTTGAATGAACGGCCAGGCGCGTTTGCGTATCTCGGTGTCTGTCCACCAGGGGAGTCGCCAGCGCACGCGCACGGTTGCCACTCAAACCGAATGGTGATGGACGAGCAAGCGATGCGCAACGGCATCGCGATGTACGCAGGAATCGCGCTCGACTACTTGGCTAAGAACGCAGGATCCACTCGCTGAGAGTCAGGTTGCGCATCGTCTCGTAGGGAATGAACGCCATGGTCGTATTGACCATTGTCGTGATGTTGGCATTCAACTTCGCTGGATCACCTTCGCCACAGAAAAACTGCATCGGGTCTGTGATGCTCACGGCACTCGGCCAAGCTTCCTCGACGATTGCACGATATGGCGGAGCGTCGTCTGTGATTGCGCGAAAAACTGCGTTGCGCACGTAGCGAGTCCTCGGTTGGATGGCTTCGCTCATCGGCGATTGTTGCTCGTGCCAGTAGCGAACCCAAGCATCGAATTCAAAGTCTTTGTGCTGTTCGAACATCGCCACCGTGAGAGGTCCGGGAGACCGGACACCATCTGGCCAGTCACGCGGACCGGACCACTGATTTCCGCCATAGTCGCGGTACAAGGATTCGACAACCGAATAGCCAGCAAACCGTTCGCATGAGTCCCTGAGCACGTTCTCGACCGCCGCACGACGGTCATAACAGTCGATCCAAATTGACACGATTGCGCGCACTGGTTGCTCTCCCTCGGGCTGTGGCGAAGGTGGCGGAATCTGTGAGGCTTCGTCGTCGGCATCGATGACCAGAGCGTGGGGATCGAGCGCGAGAAGTTTTTTCCCGACTGAATCGATCATTAATTCGCGAACCTGCGACGGACCGAGTGAGTCGTCGAGCCAACAGAGGTACATCAGTTTCTCCATGTCGGCGCACGCTATCCTCAGCGATTCCCCGAGGGGTTCGGGGCGGTTAGCTCAGTTGGTTAGAGCGCGTCGTTCACACCGACGAGGTCGCTGGTTCGAGTCCAGTATCGCCCACTCAATAAGGGGCCTGCTTTTCCTAGATCGTCACTCTGTCGCGCGATTGCGTCCTCTGTGCCGATTCTGTAAATTGCAAGTTGTTCTGGAGTAACAGGGGTGCGAATTGCAGGGTGGCACGGCACGTCGTTTGCAGCGCAATGCGGCGCGCATCGGAGTTTTCGCGCTGCTCGTTTCTACGTTGGTTGGTGGCTTCGCGGTAAGGGCCGAAGCCGTCGCTTTGAGCGTCTCTCCCACCAGCGATCTTGTCGACAACCAGGTCGTCGGAGTCACCGTGGCGGGTCCATTCGTGGGTTCGATCGCAATAGCGCAATGTGAGAACCCGGTACGCCTCGACGCCCAGAACTGTGCGTACCCAAGTGTCTTCGCAGGTTCTCCGGCCGATCCATTCATTAACTCATTCGTGGTGCGCCAGATCATCCACCTGATGGATGGCCGCACGATCGACTGCAGTTCAAGCATCGAACGCTGCGCCGTAGGTGTCGGTGACCTCGGCGCTCCATTCGCTCCGGTGTCTTTCCCGATCGACTTCCAACCGACACTGCCAGCGAATATCTACGGAGTAGTTGTCGATCGCGACGGCTGGCCTGTTGTCGGCGCCGTCGTTTCTAAGCATCCATGCGCCGAATACACGTGTCTCAGCACGACAACAGATGCGCAAGGTGAGTACCGGCTTACCGGACTTGTGCCAGGCGCCGCAGTCACGATCCACGTCGCGGCTCCATCGGATACCTACCTGCTGAATGAGCCACCGAACTCGTGGGACTGGCCTGACTCGTTCAGCCTGGAATCAGGAACATCGGTTCGGCGCGACGTGCTGCTCGGTCACGGTGGGCGGCTTATCGTGAATGCCGAGCGTGGCGGGGAGCAAGTAGATGTCGTCTGGGGCGAGGCGTGCGGATTGGAGTCTGGTGAATGCTTCGACTTCCTGACAGACGAATTACTCCCACCCGACGTGTATGACCTAGTTGAAGTTGTGATCGACGAGAACTTTCTGCTCGATGCCGAACCTGCGACAGTCACGATCGTGGGGGACGTGACCACAGCCATCACCGTTCACGCACCGGCCGCACGAGTCAGTGGCCGAGTGACAGCCGATGGCGCCCCGATAGCGGGTGCTTGGATTTCGGCATCGTGCAGTTCCTGTCGCGGGAATGGCGCCGTTACCGACAGCGATGGCCGCTATGAATTCTGGGTGATGCCTGGCGAGCAACGGATCGAAGTGCGTTCGCCTGCCGCCTATGCCTCAGAACCCGGTGTCATGGTCGATCCTGTCGGCGGCGACGAAGCCACAGTCGACTTCGAGCTACAGCGCCTCCCAACATTGCGGATAAGCGTGCCGGGAGCATCTGCAATCAACGTAGACATCTGCGAGATCGAAGGTCCATATTGTGATTCTTCAGCATTCTCGCTCGGCAACACAATCGACGTCGTGGTTCCACATGAGGGCAACTACGACGTCGTAGTCGACGCGGCGAGCATTTCCGTCGGCACAATCCTCACTGACGTAGAAGTTAGGAACGGCATTACCGAGATCATCGTCCCACTAAAGAGCGACAGTGATCGCGACGGTATTCCCGACGCCACGGAAGTCGGCGACCGCGACGATGACGGATCCCTAGATGCGTTGCAACACGGGGTGGCTACAACTTCGACATCAGATGGCAAGAGTCTCACGGTCCGGCGTCGTGGCTCGAACCCGGAACCCGCAGCTTTCTCGTGGGCACTCATGACGGCACCACGTGACTCTTCTGTAGTCCCACCGCCTCCATCTGGGATCGAGTTCCCGCATGGTGTGATGACAACGCGGGTCAATCACATGTCTACGGCCGTACTTGAGATGGTGTTGCCCGACATCACAGAGGCGTTGTACTTGCAATCAGACACAGGCTGGGAACGAGTAGATGGAGGCGGGCTAACAGGGGCAACCCTCGAAGGCGATCGCGCGACTCTAAGACTCTTTGATGGCGACCGTCATGACCTCGACGGCACGTTCAACGGACGTGTTCAGATCAACTTCGCACCCGCAACCGATGGTGTGAGTGGAGCGGTGATCACTTCTGGTCCGGTCGGTTTTGATGCCGAGGAAGATGCCTCGTTTTTCGTTGAGGCGCCCGAGGGAGCAACCTTGCGATGCTCGCTCGACCTTCGTGCTTTCGTGCCGTGTGATGCAACGCCTTCTTATTCCAATGTTGCGAGAGGTCCGCACGTGCTTGTTGTGCAGCCGTATCTGGCTGGCAAACCTGGTACCGCGGACTTCCGCTTTTGGTATGTGGGCGCTCCCGAAGGTCGACGCGCGAGTTTTGGTCCAACCGGAGTCACATCGAGTCGCACGGCAGAGTTCACAATGACCGGCATGCAGAACAACGACACGATCTGCATGCTCGACTTCGCTGAGCTTTTCGAGTGCGGCGCGAGCGTGTCACGCACGGGATTAGCCGCTGGACCACACGTGCTCTTGGTGTTCGACGGCACCGGTCCACACGGACTCTCAGATCTGCGCTACTGGCTAGTCCATCGTCCACGAAGCGATGGTGTGTGACAGCCACGCCTCTTGAATCGTTATGGGTTAGTCTGCCTGACCACTGCGGCTTCTAGATTCTCTAGCGATTCAGCCAACTCGTGCTTTAGCTGACGAGCACGAATCTTCGCTAACACAACGCGACGCCAAAACGTCTGCGGGTGTAAGTCTGCAGTCACAGTAACCACGCAACCGGGGCCAGATGGTGTGACTGTCCAGGTCCAGTCGGCGTAGGACGGGTTGCCGTCATCAGTCCCTGATCGGTACGCGAACTCGAGAGTGCCACGGTCAAAGTTGGTTGCTGTTGACACACTGCGCCACGATTGGCCGAGAGCATGGAACTCGACAGTCCACGTTTCGCCCACGTCGACTTTCTCAGGAGCATCGACCACGCGGGTCATGATTCTGTTCCACTCCGGGAGATGTCGCGGGTTTGTAATTAGCGCAAAAACATCGCCAGCGTCGGCGTCGAGAGCAGCGGTAGCGGAAACAGGCATTGTGTGCCTCCTGGTAGGTAGTTCGCGCCCGACTGGAAACTTCTTTTCGAACACATCATGTGCCAAATTCAGACATTTGTCGAGTGGTTTGAGTGCTAGTCGCCACATCGGGTTGAATCAACTAATGCAAAGTCCTCTCACTCTTGTTGGTACATACGGTTCGCCATTTTCGCTCGACCGGCAAGCGACGTATCGCTCGAGTCCCGCTGCTTATCTAGCGACGTTGTCGTCCCGGATTTGGGTGCCGCCATGTTGAGATGGCGCAGGAAGGCGCGAGCGACTTGTGGAGACCCATTAGGCGTTCGTTTTGCGGTGTAACGGCTTCAAATTCGAGGTTGCAGGCTCGTGCCAAGTGCGACTGCTCACGCAATGTAATTGGAAATACGATCAGGACGTAACGGCTAGCCGCCGGCACACTTATTTGACACAATATTTTCGCATTACTACGATTTAGAACAGTCGCTAAGAGGGCGGAAAATTGTCGAGACTTCGATTGTTGCTAATCGCGTCAGTGTTGGCGTTGCTGGCAAGCACTGGTGTCTCGCGGTTGAGTGCAGAGCCAGCCACTGAACCCGTTGAGCCAGGATGGATCGTGAGCCTAGGCGATTCATACATTTCGGGAGAGGCTGGGCGGTGGGCTGGCAACACTGCCCGACCGAGCTGCAAAGTCTACGGATCCAATGGTATTTGTGATGAATACTATGTTCCAGCACCTCAGGAGCGGGTCGACGCGCTAGGTGAGAATGCTTACCACGACCTGTTTTGGCCTAGCAGGGAGGAAATTGTTGGCTGCCATCGGTCGCAGAGCGCCGAGGTTCATATTGGAATTGGAACGCTAAACAGTAAGAACTTCGCCTGCTCGGGTGCCAAGACGAGCTCGCAAATGGATGGCTCATTTTGGAAGCCGGGTATCGACCCTGCTACTTGGGGTCCGGCGGGTGGTATCGGTCAGACGCTCGCGCTTCAGTCGTTCGCGATTGGACATGACGTTAAGATCGTGTTGCTGTCAATAGGCGGGAACGACTTTGGCTTCGGCGGTATTGTCAAAAAATGTATCGCCGCATTCCTAGGGAGCCTTGACCCCGCTGGTGACCTCTGCAAAGACGACACGACCGTCGTCGATAACCTCCTCCTCGCTGCTGAGGTAACAGGCGCAATAGAATCGGCAGTTCAAAATGTCGCGACTGCGATGACTAACGCAGGCCGTAGCCGAAACGACTACACAATTGTGCTTCAGACCTACCCGTCGCCACTGCCTAAGGGAAGTCTGATCCGATATGCGGACGAGTACGACGATTATCCCCGCCATGAAGTCGGTGCTTGCGGGATCTATAACGACGATGCCACATGGTTAAACGACCACTTCCTTGCAACGGTCAACGAAGCGGTACTTGATGCTGCCAAGGGGTCGCGACGAGATCCCGCTAATCCAAGAATTAGGGTGCTCGACGTCAGTCGTTTGTTTGACGGTCACCGCCTGTGCGAGGTTGGAGTCGGCCTGATCGAGGATTTTGCCCCGTTTATTGGACCCGTCGAGTCGTGGGCACAGCCAGGTGCAGCAGACGCGACCGAGTGGGTAGCAGGGATACGTGGGCATCTCCCGGGCGAAGGGTTCGAGAGTTGGTGGGCTAATGAAGCGCCCGTGTATCCAGGATATACAAGGAACGAGTCAGTCCACCCGAACTATTGGGGGCAACTCGCACTTCGTAACTGCGCTCGTCAGGTGGCAGAACGACTAATGGATGGGGCTCGCCCCACGACTTTCCGCACAGCAAGGTGCTGGGGCAAAGCAAATGGTGGTACCAACTCCCGCGGCGAGCCGAACGTGACCGTCAGGTATTTGTGGTGACAAAAATTAGTTCGCGATTGTTGGGTCGAGGCCGCCTCGCTAGTCACCTGATTCGCGTAGTAGCCGTGTTGTCATTGCTTGGACTCGGTCTCCCAATAAGCGAGGCAACCCATTTGGTAGCCGCTCCTCTACCTTTAGTGTCGGCTGCGGACGTGAACGTCATTGAAGGCAACACGGCGTCTCGCATCGTCACTGTTCAGGTTGTTCTGTCGTTAGCCGAGACTCGGCCATCCACGGCCGTCCGAACAGTCGACTACCGGGTGTTGGCCGGATCAACGACGCCGGTGGCTGACTTCTACATCGTGCCCGATGGAACGCTCACGTTCAGAGGAACCTCGATGGTTCGGTTCGTGAGGATCAGGGTCCGAGGAGACATTGCTTTAGAGCCAGATGAGACGATCAGGGTAGTCCTGAGCAACCCGATCAACATGCGGGTTGATAGTAACAGCAATGGCAGCGTAACGGTCCGCGATGACGATCGACCTCCGCGTGGTGGAGTTCAGACGATTTCGGTATCGAGCACGGCCGTTGCCGAGGGCGATCGGGAATCACGGGCGGTCCAACTGCCAGTAAATATGCTCGTTGTTCTCTCGACCCCGGCGCCGCTCAGTGGAATAACCGTGCGCCTCAGAACGGACGACGCTCGTCCTGGGATCCTGACCGGAGGCGGTGATGGCGACCCCTTCCCGATTGCCGCGCCGAACCCGGACTTCCCTCTAGCGATGCCGAATCAGGACTACCTGCCATACAACGCGGATCTGCATTTTGGCCCCGGACAGCTACAGAGGTCATTCACGGTAAATGTTCTTGCCGACCGGCTCTATGAATTTACTGAGGTTGTCCCACTGCTTCTCACAGGTGCGCCCGGAGGATGGCTTGTCGAGGACGGCTGGATAGAGATTCGAAATGACGACAGTAGCCGAATGATTTCTGGAAATGTCTCAGGCGCATTCACAAGCGCGAAGCACGTCGCGGCCGGGGCCGAGTTCATGGCATCGATCCGAATGGATGGGACGCTTTGGACCAGAGGCGCAAACGATTACGGGCAACTCGGCATCGGCGCCTCTGATGACTTCGAGCACTTTGGTTGGGGCCAGGTGGGGGCGTCGGCCGACTGGACCAACGTCGCTACTGGTGGTGGACACAGTCTTGCTATACGAGACGGGCGCCTATTTGCATGGGGACGCAACGAGTTCGGACAGCTTGGCTTGGGGACAAATGTAGACGCGAGCGTTCCGATGCAGGCCACGGCCTATACAGATTGGATAGCCGTTGCGGCTGGCGAAGATCATTCGTTAGCAATTCGGCGCAATGGCACGCTATGGACTTGGGGGCGAAATACCCATGGCCAGCTAGGACTCGGCACACGAATTATGGCTACGACTCCGACACGCGTCTTGCCGACGGTCGTC
>SXJP01000030.1 GCA_005779395.1 Actinomycetota bacterium | reverse complement strand
ATCACACCAAGCCGTAGGCTCCGAACATGATTCGACAAGAACGGCGCGGCAACATCGCGATCATCACCATTGCTAACCCACCCGTGAATGCGCTACCGGTAGCCGGGTGGTTCGATCTCGCCTCAGCTATTCGGTCTGCTGGCAACAATCCTTCGGTACATTGTGTCATTGTCAATGCAGATGGCAAGGGTTTCCAAGCCGGCGTCGACATAAAGGAACTAGCCGCCGACCCCACCAACAAAGCAATGGTCGATGTCAACCGCGGTTGTTACGAGACCTTCGCTGCTGTGTACGAGTGCGCTGTACCTGTGATCGCGGCAGTGAATGGCTTCTGCCTCGGTGGCGGGATCGGGATCGCTGGGAATGCCGACATCATCGTCGCCTCGGATGATGCCACTTTCGGCGTTCCTGAGATTGACCGCGGTGCACTCGGTACAGCGACTCATCTTTCGCGTCTCGTTCCACAACACAAGATGCGCGCGATGTTCTTTACTGGAGCAATGGCAACGGCCCAGGAGTTACAGCACTATGGGTCGGTCGAACGCGTTGTACCGCGTGACCAGCTTCTCGAAGCCGCTCTAGAGATCGCTGAGACCATTGCTGCGAAAAGTTCCTTGGTAATGCGTCGCGCCAAAGAATCAATCAACATGATTGACCCGGTGGACGTCAAACGTTCCTATCGAATGGAGCAGGGCTACACGTTTGAGATCAATCTTCATGGCGATTCCGATGAGCTACGTCAGGCATTCGTAGACAAACGCGAAGCCAAACTCGACTGAACAGTCGGACCGTGTACTACACGACCGAAAACTCGTCACCAACCGAAATCTTGCCAGGCTTCGTAACAGTCGCATAAACACCGAGGTTCTGGTTCGCTTCCTTCACCACTCTCCGCAGGACTGTGCGATCCTCTGGCATGTCTGCGAAACCACGCGTAACCATCACACAGCGCGGACATTCGGTTTCTACTTTTAATTCACATTCGCCGATGCGAACCGTGTTGCCGATCCATTCATTCTCGGGCAATCCAGCGCTTGACTCTCCAGTGTCGATCACGAAGTTCGGACGGAACCGTCGTACGTCTGCATCGATGGTCTGCAGCGACTGTTTCGTCATCAACAACATTGGAAATGCATCGAAATAACTTCCCGGCGGAGTCTCATATTCGAAGACAACCGGTGGGAACTTCGAAAGATCAGGTAACGGTTCGTCGAGCTCTCTTCCAAAGATGTCTCGCAGTTCTTCGAGGAAATCCTCTGAGTCGGCTGGACCGCGCCTGTAGTGGTCGAGCGCATCTACCGGTTGCAATGAGAAAAGTTTGACCTCGTGGTCGAGTGCTTTGCTGAGTGCGGCGTCAAGACCATCAGTACTCGTGCGAACGATCGTGCCATCAGGCAACGTGATCTCGACATCTGGAACGGGGTTGGTAAGCGTCGGCTCGCTGAGATATCTCGCTGCGAGTCGCATGAGCGAACCGATCTTCTTGGCGCCGCGAATACCGCCGCGAACTTCATCGCGAGTTGCCCAACCTCGATCTCCGAGAAGTCCATTCAGCGTCAGTTGCGAGGTCTGTAACGACTCCCCGATCATGCTCTTCACGGGATAGCGCCAAAGTTCTGTCAAGTGGGCCATGTCGCGAGTCTGCCACGCCCCAGGCCGAAGGTCGAGTGCTTTTGGCGCTACGGTGCGCGGCCGTGTCGCCAAACACTCGGTTCAAAGCGGTGCTCTTCGATCTCGGTGGAGTCGTGTTTCCGTCACCATTTGAGGCCTTCGACCGTTACGACGAGCGCGCAGGAATCGAACCGGGCTTTTGTCGTCGGCTCATAAGGGTCAGCAGTGAAACAGGTGCATGGGCGGCCCTTGAGCGTGGCGAACTGACCATGGGTGAGTTCTATGTTGGGCTCGAGGCCGAAGCAGAAGAACTTGGCTTCACAATTGAAGCTGCTCGGGTTATGGCAACAATCGCCGAGTCATCTGGTGCGCGGCCGGCGATGCTCGCAGCGATCGGCGTGTTACGTCAACATGGGTTGAAGGTCGGCGCCCTCACCAACAACTGGGCCAACGAAGGCGGCAGCACTTCCTTCGGCGGAATCTCAGGGGGCAGTCTTTTCGACACGATTGTCGAGTCGACAAAGGTCGGTATGCGCAAACCAGATCCGCGGATATATGAACTTGCGCTGTCAAGGCTCGGCGCAGCACCAACAGAGACCGTCTTCCTAGATGACCTCGGCATCAACCTGAAACCCGCCCGCGATATGGGTATGACAACGATCAAGGTCGTCGATCACATGGTTGCCCTGAGCGAACTTGCTGCGCACCTTGGCATTGGTTTGCTCTAGTGGACCTCGTATTAGTCAGACATGGTGAACCGGTCAGGCTCACAAGTTCTGACACGAGTGGCAAACCAGCAGATCCTGCGTTGACCGAACGCGGACATGCTCAAGCAGCAAGACTCTGCGACTGGCTTAGCCACGAAACCTTCGATACCGTCATCACATCATCGAAACTGCGTGCGATTGAAACTGCAGCGCCGATCGCGGCGCTACTCGGCATTACTCCAATTGTCGACGACGGTTGGCTGGAGTACGACGCGCGGGCCGACGACTACATCCCGATGGAAGAACTACGCGCCACGAAAGACCCACGGATGCAAGCCATGATCGATGGGCGCTGGCAAGAGTTCGGCGGAGCGCACCCAGACGAGTTCCGCGCTCAAGTGAGCGCAGCACTCGACCGGACCATCTCGACTTACGCTGGCAAGCGTGTCCTAGTTGTCTGTCACGGCGGCGTGATCAACACAGCAATCGCGTTGGTGATTGGCCTCGACAGACACCTGTGGTTCGAGCCTGTTTATACGTCGATTTCTCGCGTTGTTGCTTCGCGCTCAGGTGTGCGCTCGGTCAGTTCAGTGAACGAATCGGCGCACCTGTACGCGCAACGTCAACTTCCGTAGCGATTCAGGCGCTCAACTGCGTCGATATATTCCTCGACTAGTTCGCGAACGACATCAGCGGTCTTGCGAACCTTGGTCATTTGGCCGACAACTTGGCCAACTGGGTTGAACATGACATCGCCAGCTTTGTCTGCATAGCGACTCCCCCGGGCCACGCAGTCGCCAGAGACCATGTACTGCATTGGCATCGCTAGTGGCTTGGGCGTGTCGGGGCGTTCCCACGCTTCCGTCCAGTCGTTGCGAATCATGCGGCAAGGCTTACCTGTGAAAGACGCTGACCGAACAGTGTCTTTTGAGCCCTTGTCTAGCAACTGTTGTTTTTGCGCTGGCGGAAGATCTGCTTCTTCAGTCGTGAGCCACAACGACCCGGCCCATACTCCTTGCGCACCCATCGCCATTGCGGCTGCGATCTGGCCACCACTCCCGATACCACCAGCAGCAAGCATCGGCGTGTCCCCAATCGCTGCAATCACCTGTGGCCAAAGCACGATGGAGCCGACTTCGCCTGTGTGGCCACCACCTTCGCCACCCTGGGCGATCACGATGTCGATGCCAGCCTCAGCGTGCTTGCGAGCCTGGTGTGGCGATCCGCACAACGCAGCAACCAACCGACCCGTCGATTGAATCTCGCGCACAATCTCCGGCGGTGGAGTACCGAGCGCGTTAGCGATGAGTCGAACATTCGGGTGCTTGAGTGCCTCAATGACTTGCGGAGTCGCGGTGGCTTCCGTCCAGCCGAGCAGCTTCATGCTGTTGCCTTCGTCTGCTGGCAGTTCTGGGACGCCGTGGTCGGACAAGATCTTGCTCGCGAACGCAAGGTGCTCTGCTGGCACGAGGCCACGCAACATTTCGGCGAGTTGGTCGGGGTCTGTTTCGCCCATTCCTTCGTACTTGCCTGGGATGACGACATCGACTCCGTACGGCTTACCGGCAACGTGCTCGTCGATCCAGTCGAGTTCGATCTTCATTTGTTCTGGCGTGAGACCTACAACACCAAGCACGCCGAGACCGCCGGCCTTGCTAACGGCCGCAACAACATCGCGGCAGTGCGTGAACGCAAAAATCGGAAACTCGATACCGAGCTTTTCGCATATAGGAGTTCTCATTAGATGCCCTTCAACTTGAGATAGCTAGCAAATAACAACCTACGGCGCTGGCGGGTAATCCTCGAACCCTTCGCGCTCTTGCACTGTCCTTACATACGCGATGATCGCGTCGATGTCGGCATCGGAGAGTCCTTCTACGGGCTGCATATCGCCGAAGTCCCAGTGGTGAGCACCGACGCCATTGCGTGCCGCACTACGAAAAGAGTCATCTGAATGGTGATCAGACTTGTAGACGATCGACAGGTGCGACGGACCCTTCGCCGTTCCGCGAAGATCCACACCGTGGCACTTGGCGCAAGACTGGTTATAGAGGTCGGCGCCATCGGCCGATCCCGCCGAGGTAGTCGTAGTACCGCTATCCGGCTGGTCGCTGCCACAAGCAACAACAAATAGTCCGGTCGCCGCGACAACGACCAGAGCGACAATCTTGCAAAAACGCATGTGTTAGGTAACCACATCTCCTATGCGTCCCGCCCAACGTCGGGCTTGTTAGCAAAAGCCTAAGCCCAGTATTTAGGGAGCAGGCACAAACTGACGCACGAACAGATATGGACTGATATCTGGTTGGGATCCCGCGGCGAGCCCTGCGGCTGTGCCGTTCTTCACGTTGCTGGTGAATGTAGTGACGCCCTTGCCCCATATCCAGCCGAATGGTTCAGCAACCGAGGTCGTGACATTGCTTGAAATCACAGCCCCTGTGATCGGTTGAGCGAGGACCGTTGTGCGGTGCTTCGTTCCGAGCAGTATGCCTCTCGTCCCGTTCGCGATCCAGTTCCCTCGCACAGTCGAGCTATCGCCCTCAATGCGAATCGCGTTCGTTACGCCTTCGAAGTAGTTGTACTCAACCGAATTTCCGACCGCCGGGTCTAGGTAGACCCGATTCAGACCGCCAGGTTGATCAATGAGTGGCGTGTCGCTGCAATCCATGAAGTGTTGATTTTCTGCTGCTCGCGACCCAATCCACACCCCGTTGTGTTCGGCGGTAATGACATTCGACCGAATCACGTTGCCGTCTGCGCCGTAGTTGCGCACCCAGTGGCCGGTATTGCTTACATGTTCGCCGCAGTTTTTATAGAGAAAGATCCCTCCATTTGCATCACCCGAAATTCGGTTGTCGTGAATGACGTTAAAGCGAGAGCCATCGACCGCAATTCCTTCACGTCCAGTGCTCTCGAAGTAAATCGTGATGCCAGAGAAGGTGTATGACTGCGGGCCGTTGATGATCTCCTTGAAACCGTTGCCTTGAACAATGTTGAATCCAAGTTCCGAGCCCAAACTGCCAGCCTCAAGGTAGATACCGACGGCTCCTGAATTAGTTACCGAGTTATGAGTGAACTTCACCCCGGTTACGAAACCGTCGATGTACACACCGCTGTTCTGCGAAGCGTTAAACGAATTGTTGTCGATCAGAATCTGCGAAAACGCATTAACGTATTCCGAACCGATCGCGAGCGCCTTAAATCCGGATCGCGTAACCCGCAAGTTGTTGCCGAAGCCAGACACGTGACAATTACGCACGGTGATATTTGCCAATGCTGTGGTCGAAAGCGCCGAAATCAGAACTCCATACGAATCGGTGGCGATCGCTCCCCTGACGAGGTTTGCTCCGCGGCAGTCGACCGTTACATTTGAAACCCCGATGCTCAGTCCGCGGGTATAGGTGCAAGCAGGATCAAGGTGGATCGACGCGGTGACAATGATTCGAGTCGTCGCCTGCGCACACCCAACCAAAGTGGAACCGGGCGCAACTACCCCGACTGGCGTATCGCTAGGGCCATAAGCAGGATCGCTTGTTAAAGCTCGATCTTCGTCAAGCACAGTTCCCACGCCGTTTGCACCTGCGCTCGCTCCACTCACCGCGTTTATGACTATGGCGAACGTTTCGTTCGGCTCATCCGCCATGTCGGGAGCAACGACAACCGTCACGAACTTAAGCACTGATGTGGTCGAGAAGGTGACTGTCTGCGTGGCACCACTCTTGTCGCCGATGTCGACACCCACGGGCGGTACCCCGGTCCCCGACCAACCACCCGTTACAGAACCCGCAACTACTCGCAATTGCACGGACGCACCTGGAGCAGCCTTCGACAACACGACTGGAACGGAGACTTTTCGCACCTTAGAGTCACCCTCGCCGACCGAAATACTGCCGATTGAGATCACGGCCCCGGGCGTGGACTCGTCGTCTCTGATGTGAACCGTGCCGGTCCCGCGAGAGACTTCGAGTCCAGACGACACCGCCACGACATTGACGTTCACGTTCTCATTGCCTTCGATCCTCACATCGCCGTAAACCGTTATCTTTGCGTACTGCACGACTGTGCCAGCTGCGAAGGCGAGCGTGCCGGCGAACGGACCGAAGTCGGCCGTAGATGTCGATTGCGACGTTGTCCCTGGCGTGGCCGTTCCCGCCGCAAGTGCGTAGGTAACAGTCTGAGTTGTTGCGGCCGGAACGTTGAGGGTAATCGGCACCAGCATTGTGCGAGTGCCCGTATGGCCTTCGCTCATCGCGAGGTCTCCCACGACTACCTGGGGTAGCAGTTGCGCTGACGCGTTCAGTTGGCTCACAACCACCCAATTCGTGACAATCATCGCCCATACGACAGCGATAGCTACTAGATGCCGTATTCCAAACCACCGCTTAGCCATAGCATGGACTCCAAACCCACCGTAACCGTGCGATGGTAACCAGAAGCTATTAGACATAACATCTTACTCACTATGGATCGGCTAGATGATCGCACCGCCAACTAGACGCTCCAATTTCGACGACTCAGGCTAACCGCAATGATTCGCGACATTCTTTTCTCGTACCTCAAGACCGACGTCACCGTCTTGGAAGGCGATGACTTCGTTGTATCTGTGCTGTCGACACTCGTTGCTCGTGGGCCTGTCTACGTGATTACAGCCTGGAACCCGGGCGACGAGCGACCAAGTCTCGAAACAAATCGCGCGAGAAACGAAGTGCTCCGCGACGATCTCCACGCTCTCGGAGCGACGCCCGTGAGCGCGCTCGGGAGCGATCCAGATTCTGATCACGCAGAAGAGAGTTGGGCCTGCACGGGTATCACCGAAGACGTTGCGCTCGAACTTGGCGCAAAGTACGGTCAGGTCGCAATTTTTGAAATCACGTCAACAGATCAGACCGTCATTCGTTGCGACAACTCATGGCGTATCTCGAGGCGGAACTCATGATCGTTTCGTTGAACATCGCAGATGTAGGCGTGGCCCGTGTGCCGAGCCTTGTGTCGAGCCCGCCGAAGCCTCGCGACGTCGCTGGCCTGCGCCACGCGGACATTGGTGTCACCGCTCCGCTAAGCGGGTCAATGTTGAAGTCGCCGACTCTTGGGCGAGTCGCGTTGATTGGTTTCTGGGACAACGAGAGAGTGCTCGACAATTTCATCGCTTCGAACTCTCGTTTCGACGATCTGTTTGTGTCGGGGCTTTCCGCTCGCTTGTCGCCATTGCGCGCCCACGGCACGTGGCCCGGTCTCGATAACAACGTTCCGAAGGTGCGCAACGTTGATCACGTTGGCCCAGTCGTGGTTCTGACGCTAGCGCGACTCCGCTTGAGCCAAACACCCCGATTCTTTCGCGCAAGCGCGAAAGCCGAAGGAGCAGCAATCAATGCGGACGGCCTGATTTGGGCAACTGGTATCGCGAGACCACCGTTCCTATCCACGTGTTCGATCTGGGACTCCGATACCAGTGCACAGGCCTACGCCTACGGACACGCGGCAACCGCTCACCCGAGCGCCATCGCGAGCGGGAATCAGAAGGCTTTCCACAAACAAGAAGCGTTCATCCGTTTCCACCCGAGTGCAATGTCGGGGAGTTTGACCGGCAAGAACCCGTTAGCGGTGCTGTAGATCTGCGAAGTGGCCATCGAAGTGATCGGCTCCACTCGATCGACGTGCATTACTAGGGTTGTTGAATGCCACCATCGATAAACCGCGATGTAGCGACGACAGGAGTCGACATCGCCGAAAGCGCTGAGTCCCCGGTCGCGACGTTGCCACATGTACCAGCCCTAGACGGATTACGCGCTGTCGCCGTCGCGATGGTTTTCGCGGTTCATACTTCCAGCCTTGGGGGTTTCATCGGAGTCGACATCTTCTTCGTCCTCTCTGGTTACTTGATAACTGCGCTGATGCTCAACGAGCACCAGCGCACAGGAGAGCTTGGCCTGAGGCGTTTTTGGGCGAGGCGCCTCAAACGTCTAATACCAGCGTTACTCACGACGATCGCGGTAGCTGTCGTGCTCGGCAAACTGTTTTCCGACGCAACGACACAAGGCGATCTGCGTTCTGCGGTAATCCCGGCATTGCTCTACTACCAAAATTTTCATGCCCTCAGCGGCGCCGAATCGCTCCTCCAACACACCTGGTCACTCGCGATTGAAGAGCAGTGGTACATCGTCTGGCCCGTTGCGTTCGTATTGCTACAACGGCTAGGGCGCCGTTGGCTAGTTGCCGCAGTCTCGCTATGCGCCTTGTGGGCGGCTATCCAGACCACTCGACTCTACGAACCGCTCGATCCCCGCGCGTATTTCGGTACTGATACGCGTTCCTTGGCGCTGCTGGTTGGCGCGCTAACAGCGCTCTTGCTGTCTACTTCACCCAATCGCTCAGACAAGTCGACGCAACGACGACTAGACGCGCTTGCCCTCATTGGTGGTGGAGTGCTTATATGGGGACTCGCAACCTGGAGGTCAGGAGACTCCGACCACTATCACGGAGGTTTCCTCGCTGTAGCAATGTCGACGGCCGCGATTATCCTCGCTGCACGGTGCCCCTCAACAATCACCAGTCGGTTCTTATCGAACCGCTTTCTCGTACGCATCGGAACATGGTCGTACGGCATTTATCTCTACCAAGTATTTGTCATTGAGTTCGTTTCGGCTGAAGCGACAGGTTTGACTAGGCCACTTCTAGTTACCGCTCAGGCGCTCATCACTATTGCAGTGTCCTACGTTTCCTGGCGATGGATAGAGCAACCGGTTCGCAACGCCAAGCCAGGATTGCGGTGGCCTTGGATCACGATGGCCGTAACTGCCGTGCTGATCGCGGTGACTAGTCAGGTAGTTCTACACACAGCCAAAGCCGCTCAACTAGAGCCTGATCTATCGATGTATACAGACCTCGCTGGTCAATACTCTGGCGGCCAACGCATGCTCGTCGTAGGCGGAGCCGATGCTTTCAACCTCAATTTGCACGGTGGCACCTGGCGCGATGGCTCGAAGTCAGTAGGAGTCGCGGTTGGCGGGCGCAATTGTGGCGCTTCAGCGCTGACGACTCAACTCGACCCTGAAGGTAGTCACTTGTACGGATGTGGCATCCTCGGATCGATCGCCAAGGACATCGCTGGCGCGTACAGCCCGACCACTGTTTTCATCCTCATGGAAGACGAAGACATCATGGACCGTTTTATAGAGGGCGATCAGCTGCCGCCTACGTCGCGCGACTGGCAAGACGACGCCAGTCGCCAGTTGAACAAGTTGCGTAGCGCTCTCCCTGGGAGCGTGCGCAAGGTTTTCATCCTGAGTCCATGTGCTGAGTCGATGTCTCTATTCACCGAAGATGTGGCAGCCGCTGCAATCGCGACTGCGACTGCCTATGCCACGAGGAACAGCGATACCGTCAGTTTCGTCGAACGGCCAGCTTCGACCTGCCCGCTAAGGACTTCTGAAGTCGCTGCCACAACTTGGAGTTTCCTCGAGGCACTCGGCGACTGAATAGAGCGGGTTTCTAAACATCGAGGGCAGCGGAGCGTCGGCGCTCACGACCAAATCGAACTCGCAGGCAAAGCCCAGATCCCCGGTACGAGTTCCCATGTGCTCGCACCTCGATGAATTACGGCCGCTGCTATCAGGGAATCGCTGATTTCACTCTGAAGCCATTGCAGGTGCTTCGCGTCAGCAGGGACTGGCCGAACACCAGCCTTAACTTCGAAGGCAAAGATCTTGCCAGCTGACTCAATCACGATATCGATTTCGTGTTCGCCACCTTTGCTTCGCATGTGATGCATCGTTGCCCGCTTGGCGTCGATTTCGGGCCGCAGCTGACACGCTATGAACGAGTCGAAATACCGGCCAGCGATAGTGGGATCAAGGCGCAACTGCTCTGCGCTAATCCCAGCTACGGCGAGCGCTAGGGCCGTGTCAGCGAAATACCTTTTCGACATGGCTGTCATGCGCTTCAGTCGATTCGTAAGCCACGCATTCGAAGGCTGGACCACGTGCGTGCGTTGCAACATCGCCTGGTAGCTCACGCAAGTCGCTCTGTTGATATCGGCCGCCCGCCAAACCCTTTCCTCAGGAACGACCAAGCATTCGAGTTCAGCAAGGACGCGAAGCAGCCGACCGACACCAACAGCGTCCCTGCGTTCCTCAATCGAGCGTTGAGCAATCGAGTCCGCGTATGCGTGCAAGGCGGGTCTGGGATCGCCGAGCGTCCTCACGGCAGGAAATCCCGAACGTGTCAGTAGGTCGATGGCGGTCGGATCGGCCGTGTTCGAGGGCGTATACAAGTCTCCGTTGGCGAGGCGGTCTATCCACAACTGCGCGCCACCAGCACCAGCAATTTCGCGAACGCTCATCGGCCGCCAAACCAGGCGAGCGGCTCGGCCAGCCAACGGATACGTAGGACCGAGCGACTCAGGCTCGACGGAACCCGTCAATATGAAGGAGCCTGGAGTGGGATCATCGTCGACGATCTCCTTGAGCGCCCAAAGGAGATCAACGCCAGCGAGTTGCCACTCATCGACTAGCGCTGGCTTTTTGAGGTTGCGAAGCACAGCTACTGGATCGGACTGAAGCATTGCGAGGTCGCGAGGAAGTCTCAACTCAGATGCTGCAACACGAACCGCACTAGTTGTCTTGCCAGTCGCACGGGCGCCATCGAGCATGACGATCGGGCTTGTACTGAGCAGTCGAGTGAGTTCGGCGTCGCCGATACGAGGGAGATAATCCATACCAGAAATAGACTATCGGTTTTGTCGGCCTCTGACTATCGGTTTTGTCGGGGCGTTAGTAGCGGTTTCGTCGGCCTCTGAGTATCGGTTTCGTCGGATTAGTTACACCAGCGGCTTTTTCGCGGAGCCCGCGGCGCAGCTCCGTCCCCATAGATCCAAGACAACTCGCCAGTGTCATCGTCAAGAAAACCTGACATTTGTGACTAGCGAGCGATGTCGTCACGTGTGGTGCCCGGGACGGGACTCGAACCCGTAAGCCCCATCCGGAGCCGGCGGGTTTAAGCCGCCTGCGTCTGCCATTCCGCCACCCGGGCACTGTTGCTCGATGCAAGGATACGACTAAGCAACACAGACTGCTGAAGCGTCAGGCAGCTTCGGACAACTCGGCGACAGGGACTACCTGAGCCAACGCCCGGACGAGCAACGCCCGCATGTTTTTTGCTGCGGCACCCGTAAGTCGGTTCATTGCGATCACGCCTTCGACCATATCCGCTTGGATGCTCGTCGCGCTCCGGTCGCGGACTCTTACAGCGATTACTGCGCCACCCGGCAAACGTCGGATTGTTCGATCGACATCGCTGCGGCGCGGCGGGCTCCGAAATGCCGGCACGACGAGCCCAGCAGCTCTCGCAGCATCTTGTAGGCAGCGAGCACTTCGGGCGAACGACAGAGCGCCAAACTGCGGCAAACCAGTACCCCCAGCTCCGCCAACCGCAGCTTCTGCTCTCTTTGTCTCTATACCCCTCGCCATGAATTGATCATCCCATACGCCTACGACACTCACCTCTCATCAAGCTTCAGTCAATGCCGACGATTATTTTTGCAAGTCCCATGATGAAATTGTTGCGACCAACAGACAAGGAGATAATGCGCCTCGCCGTCCCCACGTTTTTTGCACTTACTGCAGAGCCTTTTTATGTTCTTGTCGACACAGCTATCGTCGGACACCTCGGGCGGGACCAACTAGCAGGCGTCGCAATTGCTGGCGCGTACCTGGCGTGGGCATTCGGGATCTTTCACTTCTTGGCCTACAACACCACCGCGGCTGTGGCGCGCTGGATCGGAGCAACAGAGCCGAGACGAGCGGTTGAGCAAGGCTTGGCCGGACTCTGGCTTGCGCTCGGCCTCGGCACGGCAATCACCGTTGTTGGCCTAGTGCTCGCTCCCACGGTCGTCGATGTCATGGGCGCATCGGATGCGATACGTCCCTATGCGCTCACCTACATCCGTATCAGCTTGATCGGTGCACCAATGCTGATGATCATGTTGGCTGGCGTGGGCTACTTGCGCGGCACGCAAGATGGGCGCACTCCACTAGTTATCGCTGTAATCGCAAACGTAGCGAACCTCATCATCGAACTTGTCTTCGTCTACGGATTCGACTGGGGGGTCGCAGGCTCGGCGTGGGGCACCGTCATCGTGCAGGCATTGAGTGCGGTTGCATTTCTTGTGCTCATCGACCGGCATCGGAGACGAGTGCAGGGTCGTATTCGTCCAGACTTCGCAGCAGTATTCCGTACGGCGCGCGTCGGCATCCACCTAATGATGCGTACCGCTGCGCTCATCGCCGCGTTCACGATTACGACTTCGCTCGCCGCCAGAATCTCGGACACCGCGATTGCGGCACACCAAATCGCGTTCCAAATCTGGTTATTTCTCTCGTTCGCGCTAGATGCTGTCTCTATCGCTGGTCAGTCAATCGTCGGAAAATATCTCGGCGCAGCCGATCCTGTCGGCGCTCGACAGATGACGCGACGAATGCTGCAATTCGCGGTCGTGACAGGCATCCTTGCCGCGGCCATAGTCGTGGCGTTACGAGAACCGCTTGCATCGATCTTCACCAACGACAAACAAGTACAAGATGCGCTCAAGAGCGTTCTGTTTATAGTCGCGTTGTTGCAACCAATCGGTGCGATCGCTTTCGTGCTCGACGGGATTCTCATCGGTTCCGGAGAAACGCGTTATCTCGCGCTCGCAATGCTCGGTGCAACCCTGGCGTTCCTGCCCTGCGCGATATATGTGACCGTCACCGAGGCTGGCCTCAACGCTCTTTGGCTCGCCCTCGGCGTTTTCCTTTTCGCCCGAATAATCGGACTTGGCGCGCGTTATCGGACAGACAAGTGGCTAATAACCGGAGCTTGTCGTACCTAAGCGGCCCTCGGACAGCTAAGCAAGCGACTTCGGTTTGTCATTTGACCCTCTGAGCGTGTGCAATAGGCGATATGGAACGCGAGGGCGAACAAGAAATTGAAGCCGCTCAACATGCCGAGCGCAACGGCGCAACGGACATCGCGTTCACGCCACCCGCAGAACTCGTTCCCGTGCCTTTTACCGGTAACCAAAATGGGCGACCAGAAGCCTCCCCTGCACGATTCGATTCGCCTCGCCGGTCCGACGTCGACCGCTGGGGGCGTAGTGAAAAAACACGGTCGATAGTTCGCTCGATATACGAACCGCTCTACAAGCACTGGTTTCGGGTCGAATGGGAAGGATTCGAAAACCTGCCGAAAGAGGGTGGCGCGCTACTCGTCGCGAACCATGCTGGCGCCATTCCGAGTGATGCACCTGCAATCATGCACGGCATCGAGCGCGACCTCGGCAGGCCTGTTTACGGGTTAGCCGAATACTTGTTTCGACGCATGCCAGTTGTCGGGACGATGTGGTCTCGCGTCGGCGGAGTCGCGGCGAACCCAGACAATGCCTACCGGCTCCTCAAAGACGACAAAGAGCTAGTTCTCGTGTTTCCCGAGGGTGCAAAAGGCACCGGCAAACTATATAAAGATCGCTATCAGCTAGCGCGCTTCGGGCGCGGAGGCTTCGTAGAGATCGCGATGCGCGCCGGGGTGCCGATCATCCCTATCGCTGTTGTTGGCGCAGAAGAATCCATGCCGATCATCTGGAAAAACAAGCCTCTGGCGCGACTAACTGGCATCCCATATTTCCCAATCACAGCGAACATGCTCGCGCTCGGTCCACTTCTCGGAGCTGTCGGCTACTTCCCTAGCAAGTTCAAGATCCGTGTGCTCCCTCCCATCTACTTCTCAGATGAGCCAGACGAAGAGCGCTACTCGCGCAGTCGAGTCATGGATGCCACCGAGAGCGTGCGCACCGAAATTCAAGATGCGCTCTACGACATGTTGCGTACACGTAAAAGCGTCTGGTTCGGTTAGGCGATGCGAGTTCTCGTCACTGGCCTATCAACATTCTGGGGAGGCCGCCTAGCGCAAACTCTCGAAGCGCGCGAGGACGTTGAAGTAATCGTCGGTCTTGACACCAAAGAACCTCGCGTACCTCTAGAGCGCACTGAGTTCGTTCGCGCCGACTCGTCTTACTCGATTCTGCAACGCATTGTGAAGGCAACGCAGGTCGACACGATTCTTCACACTCACTTGATTGTCGACTCAACTCGTGTCAGCGGTAGGACACTGCACGAGATCAACGTGATCGGCACGATGAACCTGCTCGCGGCCGCTGGCATGCCAGGTAGTCCCGTCCGCAAGGTCATCGTCAAGAGCAGTGGCCTTATATATGGCGCTAGTAGCCACGACCCGTATTTCTTCCGCGAAGACGCGCACCGCCTCGTTAGCCCGCGAACCAATGTCGAGCGATCACTAGTAGAGGTCGAATCTTTCTTGCGTGACTTCGCTTCTGACAACCCACATATCTCGGTCAACTTGTTGCGCTTCGCGAACGTCCTCGGAGACCACCTCGACTCGCCATTCTCTCAAGCCCTCCGCTTGGCGGTAGTGCCAGAGATACTTGGTTTCGACCCACGTTTGCAGTTCGTTCACGAAGCTGATGTCGTCGGTGCGCTGATGTACGCGACGGGCCACGATGTTCCCGGCGTATTCAATGTCGCTGGCGATGGCAACATCCCATGGAGTGAGGTATGCAAAATCGTTGGCAAGCGACGTATCCCGCTCCCACCGATATTGACCAACTTCGCTGCCGAGCCATTACGGATGCTTGGCATCGTCAACCTTCCACCGGAGATGCTCGACCTCTTACGTTTCGGTCGGGGCCTAGACAACCGCCGCTATAAGAAGGCTGGCTTCAGATATCGCTACAGCACAGCAGGCACTATCGAAGCGTTCGCTCAGGGCATCCGCTTGAAGCGAACTGTTGGAACCAACTCCCCTGCGTACCGTTACGAGCGAGAGGTCGAAGATTTCTTCCGACACTCGCCAGCTGTGGCACGTCGCGAGTAGCAGTACCTAAAGCCAAAGTTTCGATAACTCGTCTGCGCGCGCGTCCCACTCTTCAGATGTGATTGCGTAACGAACGTGGTCTTCGAACACACCCCGGATCTGCAAAAAGCCTAACGACGTGCCTTCTTCTCTGAGTCCAATCTTCTCTACCACTCTGCGGCTACTCAAGTTCCGCGGCACTATCGCTGCTTCAATGCGGTGAAGGTTGAGCGACTCGAAGCCGTACCGCAATAGAGCGACAACACCTTCGGCGACATAGCCGTTTCCAGCGAGCGCCTCATCGATCCAATAGCCGGCGTAAGCAGATGAAAACGGTCCGCGCTGTACCGATCCGAGGCTCACCTCGCCAGCGAACCGACCGTCTGCTCGGAGAAACATTCCAAAACCGTGTGCAGCATCGAAGTGCCGTTGGCGGTCCCATGACCCGCAACGAATCCGATAAGCGTCTTTGTCGCGGGCGGGGTCAGCGCTACCCGCCTCTGGTAATGGTTCCCATTTCTCGAGCCATTCGCTGCAACGAAGCCGGACCTCGCTCCATGCATCGAAATCGGCAATCGTGAGTGGACGCAAGACCACGCGACGAGCAACAAGTTCGAGCCCATCAAAATTGCTGTCCACCACGCGACAGGCTAGCGAGCAGTCAACAACCGTGGCTGTAGCTTCTAGGAGTGCAAGACCAAAACGACAACCAGAGCCGCCCCGCGAAACGCGCGTTACCTACCTCAGACGACCGTCTCGTGTGGATCGACTTGGAGATGACAGGACTCGATCCGAGTCGGCACAAAATCGTCGAGATAGCAGTTCTCATCACCGACTCGGAACTAAACCTGATAGACGACGGCATAGATCTCGTAATCCATGCGTCCGACACCGACCTCGCAGCGATGGACGACTACGTCCGCAAGATGCATACCCGGTCGGGACTGCTAGAGCAGATCGCTGTCTCAACGCTCACCATCGAAGTTGCCAGCAAACTTGTCATGCGCTACATACGCGAACGGGTCACCAAACCGCGGACTGCACCTGTGTGTGGGAACAGCATCGGGATGGACCGGCGATTCATGGCCGCATACCTTCTAGAAATCGACGAGTACCTGCACTACAGGAGCATCGACGTTTCTAGTTTCAAAGAATTGTGCCGACGCTGGTATCCAGATGAGTTTCGCGGTCGGCCAGGCAAGTCGGAGTCACATCGAGCGCTCGACGACATCAAAGAATCGATCGCCGAACTTGTCTATTACCGAGAAACAATTCTCAAATAGCGGCGCCTTGCGCTCGCCTGACAGGTCAAGAATTCTGACGACGCCACGAACCCCGCCTGCGCGCACGCGTCGCGAACGCAGCGACCCCGTCGATGACCACACCAGTGCGATCGCTACTCGGGACGAACTCCGTGGCTTCTGCTGGTCCGAGACCAGCCACTGGCGCTACAGAAGCGCAGTTCTTGCCCGCGGCCTTAGCCTCATACAAGGCACCGTCGGCTGCGCGCATCAGCGCATCGGCATCGAGCGCCGAATCTGGATACAGCGCGATTCCGATCGAAACTGTGATGCTCCTGTCAAGGGGCAACACGCCACTTGCCGCTTCGGCAATGCTCGTTCTCAAACTTTCGGCTAATGCGAGTGCGCCGAAAAGTTCGGTCGACGAGGAGAGCACAACAAACTCATCGCCTCCGAGCCTCACCACTTCGTCGTAGCCGCGGGTGACGCTACGAGCCGCTGCAGCCGCACTTTGCAGCACTAGATCTCCGGCCTCATGACCAAGCGTGTCATTCACACCCTTGAAGCCATCGAAATCGACGAGTAATACCGTGACGTGTTCGCCGTAACGACGCGCACGTGAAATCGCGACTTCTAGAGCGTGGTCTAGTCGGCGACGGTTCCCCAGCCCTGTAAGCGGATCGGTTTCAACCTCGCGAAGCAACCGTTGCTCGCGCGAAATTCTTTCGAGAGAACCTACGATTCGATCGAGCACTTCGCCAACTGCTCCATCAGGTGGCGCTGAGCCCTGCCGCATCGAAACTCTCGCTGCGAGTACCCCTGAGCCTGGAATGGCGCGTGATATGACCACCGGCTTGACCTCACCAGGATTCCCTGCGGCGACTGTCAGAGGAGGGCCGAGCGCAGGGTGGTCGACGAGCAACTCAGCAGCGATCGCACCTGGGAATGCCGCGAGTTGTTGCACGATCGCGCCGATGGCGTCGACTGCTCCGTCACCATCGAGCTCGGCCGCAAGGCGCGACGCTGTCGCCGTGGCTGCTGAACGTCGCAAGCTCTCGGCCTCTATCGAGTTGGCAAAACAGTGAGCTAACTGCACCGCCGCTGCTTGAGTGAATCGGCGCGCATCGAGGTTCGCGTCGAGTTTGCCAAGACGCAATTCACCAGCGCGCGCACCGCCTATGAGGATGTCCGCGCGGTAGCGAGCAGACTCATCGGCTGGCGTCGTTCCGGAAGACACAACCCAGGGGCGTCCATCGTCTGTATCGAACACGACGGCACAACCATCGACTGGAAACATCGCGCAGATGACTTCGACGGCGGCCTGGACATTCGTTGCTAAGTCCTGTTTCGTGTCAAGTTTTGCTAGCTCGAGCAAACACGAATTTTCTAGAAGTTGCACGAGGAAGTCTCGGTCGGCTGAACCTTCGCGTAGTCGCTCGAGAGCACGCGCTTGGACCGCGGCTAGGCGTTCGAGAGGCTTCATGCTGTCACGCCGCTTCTAACTGGTCGGCGAGTCGATCGAGGATGAGTTCGGTATCTGCGCGCAATTCTTCGATGTCATTCGGGCCTAGTTGGACAGAGCGCAACAAGGTCAAGAGGTTCGCGCGACCTGGGTACCCTTGCAAAGGCTCGATGTCTAAAGCGAGAGCTTCGCCTAGTTGTACTACGCGGCCAAGCGCAAAAACTGGTTCCTCAACTCCGTGTTGATGCAATGCGACAGCTTCAACAAATGCTGGTGGAAATCCCCAAGCTTCCATCGCTGCAGCTCCAGCTTGCGCGTGGGTCATTCCAAATGTTTCGATCTCAGCGGCGACTATCTGCGACATCGACTTTTTATGTTGGATACGAGCGAACGCTTCAGCGTC
The DNA here is from genome assembly GCA_005779395.1 of Actinomycetota bacterium. Classification (GTDB taxonomy): domain Bacteria; phylum Actinomycetota; class Acidimicrobiia; order IMCC26256; family PALSA-610; genus SXJQ01. Next base: position 20,954 of record SXJP01000030.1, on the reverse strand, counting down.
ACGTCGGTGGAAGAGCACAGCGCCCAAGTCATGCAAGAGACCCGCACTAAATGCGTCGGCTGGAGATAGGCCAAGGCGTGTCGCCACCACTGAGGCAGCGGCGCCAGTAGCGAGGGCGTGACTCCAAAAGTCTGTCGGGCCAGAGTCAGCCTGTTCGGACAACAAACTGCATGCTGCGCTAGCAGCGACACCAGAGACCGTATCTCGGCCTAACAGCACGATGGCGTGTTGAGCGTTCGAAACTCGGCGCGGCGCGCCGTAGTACGGAGAGTTAGCTAGCCGAATTACGCGCGCTGCAAGCGCGGGGTCAGTTTCGACTGCGCGAGACAACTGCACCGTGCTCGCGTTCGGATCCGCAACGAGTCGCAATACGAGTTCGGCCGTCGCTGGTTGCGTCGGTAGGCGCAGTAGTTCCTCGCTGAATTTCATTCCCACCGCCGCTTATCAGGCACCCACAACCCTTAGTGGTCGAAGGAGTGACACATGCATCGGCACGCTTGCGCGCTGCCTAGAGGAGATATCGACGTTGCACGAAATGTTTCGGCGGATGCGGCTCAGACGAGAACTGAAACAGGTCGCGTATGGGCAAACCCCTGCAACAAGAAGGCAACTTCGGGCGCTGCCTGCGTTTCGACGACAAGTCCACGCGCAATAGTTGCCGCGGCGCGTGCCACTCGTGTCACCGTCGAGTCGGGCAGGTCAGCACCACAACGTGTTGCAACAGCGACGATCGCTTCAGCAGCACGATGACTTGCGTGTGCGGCCTCTCTCACTTTGTGTTCATGACGCAGAATCGACTCGATTCTCAGATACGAGCGAGTTACCTCGACTTCTTCTGCAGCGTTCGCGACCATCGCATCGAGTTCGCTCGCCAACGCCCGAATGTCATCGAGAGTTAGGTCGTCGAGTGCAAGGAGAAACTTACTGAGATTCACAAGTTCTCAATCGACCTACCGAGGGTTGGACTAAGCCCTTTTTTTTGGATCAGTAAGACGAAATGGCTTACTTGGATTGGGTGGAGGCCACGGCTGTTCGCGCGATGCCATCGAGAATGTCGGACTCCGACACGAGCATCTCGTCGCAACCGAAGTGCCTCATCAGGCTCACAAGCACTATCGCACCGCCCACGATGACATCAACTCTGCCGGGGTCGAGCCCTGGATTGTGACGCCGTTGCGCGACAGATTCGGTTGCGAGAGTACGAAAGACATCTTCTGCGGCAGCATGCGTGAGCTTGAAACCGTGTATCTGGTCGCGGTCGTAGTCGACGAGACCGATCTCGACGGCCGCGATCGTGGACACGGTTCCGGCGAGACCAATCAGGGTCTTTGCAGATGATACCCCTGGCACCTCAACGTCTACTCGCTCGAGTTGATCGCGAACGTAAGCGATGGCCGCACTCAATTCTTCGGCCTTCGGCGGGTCAGAATGCAAAAACTGTTCTGTCAGCCGGACACAACCCATGTCGATCGAGACAGCACCGTTAGGCGAAGCTTCTCCGACCACAAACTCTGTGCTCCCGCCACCTATGTCGACCACGAGGTACGGGGCACCGTTCCCGTCGAGTTCTGCTGTAGCTCCAAGGAATGAAAGTTCAGCTTCTTCGATCCCGTCTATAAGTTCGGGCCGAACACCGAGCAATTGACAGGCGGAATCAAATAGTTCATCGCGATTCGCGGCATCGCGCGCAGCGCTCGTAGCCACTGCGCGAACAACCTCGACGTTCGCTGCTCTGATCGCGGCGCCGTATGTCCCGAGTGCGGCGAGAGTTCGACTGATCGCGTCAGGATGCAAACGACGTTCCTTGTCAACACCTGCACCAAGGCGAGTAATTGTCATGCGGCGATCGATCGTGACAAGTCGCGCATCGCGACCATGACCTTCGACATCGGCAATGAGAAGTCGCGTCGAGTTTGTACCCATGTCGATGGCAGCGACACGAGTCATCGCGCGATCGTGCTCTTGTGCTCATGCGCCTTTTCATCTAGACGTGCCTGGACCCATGCGCCTACAGGATCAGTCCCGCCAACGAGAAAGTACGCGTAGTGGGCATGAAGACACTTGACGCCCTTGCGCGACCCTGCTACACCGCCGAATGGAAACGGCCCGGGATGGCCCGCAGGGATAGTTGTGTCCCGCTCAGCGGCATATGCAATATGGGCCATGATTAGGTCGTCGCGATCGACTGCCGATTCGGCGGCACGCACGCCACCATGCGATTCGAGGTATGAAATCGCGCGAGTCAACTCTGGGTCGACAAGCCAATAGAGAGTCGGCATGGGAGTTCCGTCGTCGAGGAACGGTTCGTTGCGCACCACGATGATCTGCGATCCATTCCGAACAACGACCTCAAAGTTGGCGCGGGGTGGCCGGCCCAACAAGCGGTGCAATTCCTCTACGTCGAGTGCCGATGCCTTATCCACGCACGCTAAGTCTATGAATGCTCTGATCAGGGAGCCGTAGTGGCAGGTAGAGCAGCGAGCGTGGTAGTAGTCACGGGAGGAGCGCTCGGCACGACAACATAGGGAGTCTCGCCGGGCATGATCATGTTGTGCAGTGAGCGCGCGATTTTCTCGATCTCTTCTGCGGTCTGCAGTTTTTGACGCTCGAGTTCGAGGCGACGATTCTGTTCGTCGAGAGCTCGCAATTCCTGCCTTGAATCTTGTAGTTCTGAGCGTTGTGCTAGCAGCGACCGAGTCGGAAATACGAAGAAGATAAGTAAGACAGCAATGATCGCCAGACCAATACCCCACCGCGTCTTGTAGCCGACGTGCGATAAGAGGTCAGCAAGCATCTATTGCCTTGCCAGCGAATGCCGCTGCCCCGAGATACGCGGCACCTTCACCGAGTTGTGCTTCGATCCGAAGCAGTTGGTTGTACTTGGCGACGCGATCGCTACGAGCTGGCGCTCCGGTCTTGATCATGCCGCAGTTCGTCGCGACAGCAAGGTCTGCGATCGTTGCGTCTTCTGTCTCGCCGCTTCGATGAGACATGACCGCTGTGTAACCGTGGCGATTCGCGAGTGCGACGGTGTCCAGCGTTTCTGTAAGAGAACCGATCTGGTTCACCTTTACGAGTATGGAGTTAGCTATATCTCGATCGATGCCAAACTGAAGTCGCTCTTGATTCGTGACGAAGAGGTCGTCACCGACAAGTTGCACGCGATCGCCCACTCGATCCGTAAGTGCCTTCCAGCCATCCCAATCGTCTTCTGACATTGGATCTTCTACCGAAACGATCGGGTAACGATCGCAAAGACCGGTCATGTAGTCGGCGAATTCGACTCCAGTGAACTTCGCGCCTTCACCGCTGAGGTTGTACGCGCCATTTGAAAAAAACTCTGTAGCCGCGACGTCGAGAGCGAGCGCAATCTCAGCGCCCGGCTCGTAGCCGGCAGCCGCAATTGCTTCGACGAGTAGTTGCAATGCCGCCTCGTTGCTCGGCAGGTTCGGAGCAAAGCCACCTTCATCGCCCAACGACGTAGCGAGACCACGATTCTTGAGGATTTGTTTCAGCGCGTGATACGTCTCAGTCCCCCAGCGAAGCGCCTCCGAAAAACTTGCAGCTCCGACTGGTACCAACATGAACTCTTGGAGGTCGACGTTGCTATCTGCGTGTGCGCCGCCATTGACGACATTTAGAAGAGGGACTGGCAACACGTGAGCGTTAGCGCCACCGATGTAGCGATAAAGCGGTACGCCGACGGCTAATGCACACGCGTGCGCTGCTGCAAGGCTCACACCGAGAATCGCGTTGGCTCCGAGACGGCCTTTGGCCGCTGAGCCATCGAGCAGATTCAGAGTTAGGTCGAGCGCACGCTGATCTACGGCGTCGAGGCCGATAACTGCGTCGCGGATCTCTCCGTTGACATTCGCGACAGCCTGTAGAACTCCACGACCTAGATAGCGTTCGCCGCCGTCGCGCAACTCAATCGCTTCATGTGCGCCGGTTGAAGCACCGCTGGGTACAGCGGCGCGACCACGCGCCCCGCATGCGAGGCCGACCTCTACTTCGACTGTCGGATTTCCGCGAGAGTCGAGAATTTCGCGAGCTAGGACGTCCTCAATGAGTGTCACGTGTTGCTCCTGGTGCCTTTGTTGCTACTGATGTCACGAATCTATTCCTTGGTCTGAAGCTTTAGCGGCCTTTTCCCATAGTCCCAATGTTGCAACCGGGTCCGCACCTACCTCAATTCCAGCATGTTCTGCGAGATGTTCCATACGAATAAATCTCGCGATGTAACCCTGCGCAGTTGCCCTCACGGCTGCCTCTGGGTCTATGCCTTGATCCCACGCAAGTGCTGCGGCCGCTGCGATGATTCCACCGACGTCTTTGTTAGCCACTGCCTCGTCGATATCGGCACTCGCCGTCGCTCCCGGCTCAAGCCCGACGGCGACTGCTTTGCGGAAAAGCTTCGGGAGCAGCAAGAGTCCTGGAAGCGTCGTGGCAATTCCAGCGACATGCGATTCGGGCTTGCCTGGCTTCTCGGCCCGTTTGATTAGTTCCCAGTTGCGGACCACATCGTCTGCGGTGTCTAGCTGGAGTTCACCAAACACATGCGGGTGGCGCCGAACAAGCTTGTCGTGGATGCCGTTTGCTACGTCTCCAATTGTGAATGCTCCGGCCTCTGCAGCAAGAGCAGAGTGGATCATCGCTTGGAATAAGAGATCGCCAAGTTCGTCAGCGAGAGCCTCATACGCACCTTCGGGAATCTCGTCGGAGTCAGGAGCATCTTCTGGCAAGCGTTCGATTGCTTCAACAACTTCGTATGACTCCTCGAGCAAATGCCTCGCCAAAGAGTGATGCGTCTGCTTCTGGTCCCACGGACAACCACCGGGACCACGAAGACGCAACGTGATCTCCCAGAGTCTGCTGAGTTCGGCACCAACTGCGACTTCGCCTGTGTCCACGAAAATACTGGTGAGGTGATCGGGTTCGAAGCCGCCACGGTCGAGATCCTCGAGCGCGAGTTCGACAACAAGTTCGTCGTGCCGACCGAGACGTTGCAGAACCGTCACGCGATGTTCTGCGTCGAGCACATCGAGCAGCGCGAGCTTGACGTCTGAGAGCACAAACTCGCTATCGCATTGAGCAATCAGCATTTGACCACTCACATTTGCTGAGTCAATCGCGAATGAGCGTGCATCGATAACTTTTGCTCCACCGAGAGGGTCGACTCCGACTACAGCCCATGCGAGATCGGCGAATGAGATACCCGGAATAATGCGCATGCCCGATCCGAGTCGTTCGCGCAACAAGACCACGGTGCGCTCTGCAACAACGGGGCTACCTGGGACTGCGTAGACAACATCTGCTTCGCTATCGGCCGCAGTTGCGAGCAGAGACTCAACGATTGTCCGGTACACGGTCTCGAGGTCTGCCTCTGTTTCGTAGATCCGATCGAAGCTCTCGAACTCGATGCCCTCGGCCATGAGGTCATCGACTGCAGGGTGGCGGGCAGTCCGCACGAAACGCAACGCAGCCGACTCGATCGCCGTGCGCGACGCTGGCAAGATCAGTTCAGCGCCGCCGGGCCCGAGGCCAACAACTGTGATTCTGCCCATGGCGGATCAACCTCGAGTCGCCCCGAGCGGGCTTGTCGGGATTGCCGGAATAATCGAGCTACGACCATCGTGTACTTGTGGAGCGGCTACAACTGCGGCGTTGCCGGTTTCGGCGTCCCATGTGACGCCGTAGCGCGGATCGACCTTGACCGAAGCACTCTTGATGCGTTCTTCAACTAGAACCACTGCAGGGTCCGCGGCTGGGTCTGCGCCAGGGTTCTCGCTTGCTAGTGCTTGCGAGAGGATGGTGAATGCAGCCGTCTGGAAATTGAGCGTCTCTGCGACTTTCGCGGGCAAGGCTTTGAGAAGTTCGGGGTCCATCGACTCTTTTGCCGCGTCGCGGGCTTCATCGGTGACTTGCAGATCGTGTTCCGCTAGTGCTGCCACGAATACCTGTTGGGCGACCAGGACATTTAACCACTCTGCTGTGAGCGCAGGAGTTGGCCGACCATTCGATATGAATTCAGGGTTCGCAGAAATCGCTTCGGCCTCTAGCAATCCGACTAAGTCGGCCTCGAGCACAGACATGCTCACCTCGTGGCCGTTCACGACCACGGCAGGGGTCTGCGATCGGCAGCCTTGCGTCGCGACAACGCTCAAGGCGACAGCGACGACTGCACCAATTGACTTGAAAATTGAGCGGCTTCGTGGACTCATGATGCCGGCGAGGCTACCGGGGTGAGTTCAAGCGGTGCGATCTCTGCTAACAGTTGGAGCAGCGCCGCGACAAGCCCGATTCCCTTGCCCGTTGTGGCAGTAGAGAACGGCACCTGCACGACACTCTCGGTGACCCTGGCGCTAACCGAGAATCTTTTCAACCGAATCTCTTGGCTCTTCTTGAGCGTCCAACCGTCGAACCGCACGACGTCTTTTTGAACTGAGATACCCCGAATCTCTCTTTCGAGCAGCGCCACTCGTAGTCGCGCAACCGCGAGGAGTGCAGCAGCAGGTGACGGTGGCTCGCCGTAGCGGTCTGTCCACTCGGCTTCAAGGTCGGCAACTTCTGATTCCGTGGTTGCTGCAGCGAGACGTCGATAAGCCTCCATCCGCACGTCGTCACGTTCGACATAGCTACGCGGCAAGTGGGCATCGACGCCGACGTCGATACTCACCTCTTTTTCGACAACCTGCTCGACGCCCGTTAGCTCGCCGACTGCTTCTGTGACCATCTCCATATACATGTCGAAACCGACTGCCGCGATCTGACCGCTCTGCTCGGCTCCTAGAAGGTTTCCTGCGCCGCGAATCTCAAGGTCGCGCATCGCAATCTTGAAACCGCTACCAAGATCTGTGAACTCACCAATTGTCTTGAGACGTTCGTATGCCTCATCGCTCAACTTGTGGTCACGCGGATACAACAAGTATGCGTAAGCGCGCGGGCCGCGCCGGCCGACTCTGCCTCGCAGCTGATAAAGCTGCGACAGCCCGAGGAGATCAGCGCGGTCCACGACAAGTGTGTTCACCGTCGGCATGTCAAGACCAGACTCGACGATCGTCGTGCACACAAGTACGTCAAAATCGCGTTCCCAAAAAGCCGTCACGACCTTCTCTAGGTTGCCTTCATCCATCTGGCCATGCGCTACTGCTACGCGCGCCTCCGGCACAAGCCTGCGAACATCATCGGCGATGTGCTGAATATCGCGGACACGGTTGTGCACATACAAGACCTGGCCCTCTCGCAGCAGCTCGCGCCGAATCGCCTCTGTTACAGCGCGCTCGTCGAACTCATCGACGTAAGTAAGTATCGGCATGCGATCTTCCGGCGGAGTGTTAACTAGCGAAAGATCCCTGATACCGGTGAGAGATAATTCCAACGTTCTCGGAATCGGAGTAGCAGAGAGCGTCAAAACATCGACGCCGGCACGGAACTGTTTGATGCGTTCCTTGTGCATCACGCCGAATCGCTGCTCTTCGTCGACGACGAGGAGCCCAAGGTTTTTGAAGTGAACATCTTCTGAGAGCAACCTGTGCGTGCCAATTATTAGATCAACTCGGCCATCCGCAAGATCTTCAAGCACAGTCTTTTGTTCTTTGGCTGTCAGGAATCGAGACACAACCTCGACGCGCACGGGATAGTTCGCGAAGCGCTCTCGGAAGGTCTGGCCGTGCTGGCTAGCGAGCAGAGTCGTAGGCACGAGGATCGCTGCTTGTTTGCTGTCTTGAATGCACTTGAAAACTGCGCGAAGCGCAACTTCCGTCTTTCCGAAACCGACATCTCCGCAGACGAGCCTGTCCATTGGAACGGATCGTTCCATGTCGGCCTTGGTTTCATCGATGGCAGTTTGTTGGTCTGGCGTTTCTTCGTATGGGAAAGCGTCCTCGACCTCCGATTGCCACGGTGTATCCGGCGCAAAAGCATGGCCCGGAGTTGCGAGCCGTCGCCTGTAGAGAACAACGAGTTCGCCTGCGACGTCGCGCACCGCTTTGCGAACACGAGCTCGTTCTTTCTCCCAGTCGGAGCCGCCCATCTTGGAAAGCTTTGGGGTCTCGCCACCTGTGTACTTGCGGACGATGCCAATCTGGTCTGTCGGCACATAGATCTTTTCTTCGCCGCGGAACGCGACAAGTAGGTAGTCGCGCTCTAGTCCGAACATGGTCTTTGAGACCATGCCTTCGTACCGCCCTACGCCGTGTTGGCGATGCACGACGTAGTCGCCCTTCGTCATCCCGTCATAGAAGTCGATGCCCTTTCGCGCTCCCCGCGGCTTGCGGTGAACACGGCGACGACCAGTGAGGTCTGCTTCTGAGACAAGCGCTAGTCGATGCGCCGGTAGCAGTACCCCGCGATCGAGAGGAGCGATGACTAAATGGATGCCAGGTACGTCGAGCAGAGGCGAGCGATCGGGAATCGCGGCATGGACGTCTGCTGTCACTCCCTCATCGGCGAGCAATTGCGCTATCCGGTCTGCGCTACCGCGGCCTTCCGCACACAACAACACCGTGTAATCCTGGCTGCGCAAACTTCGCAGGCGATCGCTGAGTGCCGCACTGTCGCCGATGATTGGGTCGAATGGCGTCGCAAGGAGTTGCGGCGTATCTGGCTTATCGGGAATCGCGATGACTGGCGTCCACCCGCTCTTGGTATGCGCTAGCAGTCGGTCGAATTCGAGCGAGAGCCTCGGCATCTCTTGACCTTCAGGCACACCCCAGGTCGGAGCTAGCGCGGCGGCGAGGTGTGCTTCTTCGTCGAGTAGTTCTTGAGCCCTGTCGCGCAACCGGCGTGGCTCACACACCAGCACGAGCGCACCAGGCGGGAGTAAATCCGTGAGCAAATGTTCATCTGCAGTGAGCCAGGGAAGCCAGCTTTCCATGCCGTCGAAAATCGCGCCTTCTGCAAGTCGTTCCCAGTTGCGGGCACCCCACTGCTGTTCTATTGCGAGTACAGCAGCACGCTCTCGGACCTCTTGCGTAGGCAACAGTTCTCGCGCGCCGAAAACCCATGCGCTCGCGATGTCCTCGGTGCTTCGCTGATCAGCGACAGAAAAGTGGCTGAGACGATCGACCTCGTCGCCAAAAAGATCAATGCGCACAGGGTGATCAGCGGTCGTTGGATACACGTCGATGATCGAGCCACGCACAGCGACTTCGCCGCGGGCCTCGACCTGATACTCACGCCGATAACCGAGGTTTATTAGCCGCGCTAGGAGTTCATCGCGATCTAGTTGTGAACCTTTGGTGACGACAACCGGTTCGACGTCTTCGACGTGCGGACCGAGGCGTTGCACAAGCGCGCGAACCGGAGCAACGATCACGCGTGGCAGATGATCGCCGCCAACGCGCAGTCGCCACATGACACGAAGCCGCTTGCCCATCGTGTCGAGCGCTGGTGAAACCCTCTCGAACGGCAGCGTCTCCCACGCCGGGAATACCTCGACTGCATTGTCTCCGAGCATCAGAGAGATGTCGTGGGCGACCCTTACTGCTTCGTCGCCGCGTGGGACCGCAACGACTATTGGCAACCGGGCGCTAGTGCGTGCGAGCGACGCGACTAAAACCGCACGAACACTCTCAGACGCTGCGACGCTCCCACCGCCACCGCCGGACGCGACAAGCACAGCTGGGTCGGCTGCGAGAGCTGAGGCAATACCACTGAGTGGAGAGTTAGTTTCAGACATAAGACGCGCAAATCACCCGAAATGCATTCGCACACCGGGTATCGGAGTCAGAGGATACGCGATCAGCGTCGTCGCGATCGGTCCGCGTGTAATACTTGCCTAATGGTAGCGATACCCCGTCGAGACGTTCTGCGATGGTCTGCACTAGCCGGTGGCGCATTGCCGATGGCCGCGATTCTCGCTGCGTGCAGTTCAGACAGGCCAAGCACCACTCCTACGTCTCACGCTCCAACGACCGTCGGCGCAGACCCATCGAAGCCGTGGTGGCTCCAGGGAAACTTCGGTCCAGTCGCGCAAGAAATCGAAGCATTCGATCTTGAGGTCCTTGGGGCGTTGCCGCCAGAACTCTCGGGGCTCTATGTGCGCAACGGTTCGAATCCTCCACGCAAAAACTCTTCACACTGGTTCTTCGGCGACGGCATGGTCCACGGAGTCCAACTAGCCAACGGCAAGGCAGAGTCGTATCGCAATCGCTACGTACACACCTCGATGTACGACTCGAATGCCGACTTCGGCGACAGTGTCCCTGGCAAAGGCGCAAATCAAGCGAACGTCTCGGTCGTCTGGCACGGGAACCGACTGCTAACTAGCGGAGAGGTTGGTTTCCCTCACGAAATTGCGGCGACTGATTTGTCGACGATTGGCGTGCACGACTTCGAAGGCAAGTTGACGACCGCATTCACTGCACACCCGAAAATCGACCCGGCAACGGGCAAAATGCACTTCTTCGGATACGGGTTTACGCCCCCGTTTCTCACATATCACGTTGCAGATTCAAACGGGTCACTTGTTCACTCCGAGGTTGTCGAGATACCGAACAGCACGATGATTCACGACTTCGCAATCACAGAACATGACGTGATTTTTTGGGATCTACCCGTGTTGTTCGATCTCGCCTCTGCCATCAAGTGGATCGAGGAACCCGAGTCAGGAGTCTTTCCATACAAGTGGGATCCGAGCGCCGGCGCAAGAGTCGGCGTCATGCCTCTCGGTGGTCCTGCGACCAGAATCCAATGGTTCGACATCGACCCCTGTTACGCGTTTCATGGCGTGAACGCTTTCAGGCGTGGTCCCGACGTTGTCCTCGATATTTGCAGGCTTAGTTCTATGTTCGACTCTAACGATGTACTCGCTGGCGACCTCTCTCTCAGACGTTGGACGATGAACACCGCCTCGAACACGTTTTCAGATGAGGTCATCGTCGAAGGCCCTGAGTCTGGCGAGCTTCCAAGTCGCGACCCTCGCCGCACCGGCCGTGAACATCGTTACGGCTATTTCGTTGGAACTCGCGACAACCCAAATACTGTCGAGTTCGGTGGTCTGATCAAGCACGACTACTCGAACGACAGGCGCGAAGTTTGGGACCCGGGTCCGACGAAGCACGCCAACGAATGGACATTTGTTCCGAGTATCGACAACGATACGAGCGACGATGCTGGTTGGCTGATCTGCTACGTGCACGACGAATCGACGAGCAAGAGCGAACTCGTGGTGCTCGATGCTACGAACATCAAGGGTGGCCCAGTTGCACAGGTTCCGTTACCGCAACGAGTTCCTTATGGCTTCCACGGAACCTGGGTTCCATCTAGGTCTGGCGGGTCATAGCTAGGAACGAGTGTTGTAGCGATTCATCGCGGCTTCGATGCCGTCGCTCAGAATCGCTTCAACTGCGTCTGCTGCCTCGGCGAGAGTGACCTCAAAATCTGTGCGAGCCTTCTTGCCCATACGACTAAGTACATGGTCGGCACCAAATTCTTTCGAAGTCGGCTTACCGACTCCGATACGAACTCGCAGAAACTCGTCCGTCTTGAGATGCGCTTTGATCGAGCGCAGACCGTTGTTACCTGCAAGGCCCCCGCCGACTTTCAGCTTCAGAACACCCGGTTCGAGATCGAGTTCGTCGTGAACTACGACAATGCTCTCAGGCTCTACTCCGAAGCGCCGTGCAAGTGGAGCAACTGCGTTACCTGACTCGTTCATATATGTGAGCGGAATCGCTAGCGCCATCCGACGGCTGGCGATATTGGCTTCTGCGACAAGCGAGTTGAACCTGCCAGCCTTGAGCTTGCAGCCATGTCGACTAGCGAGCAACTCAACAACATCCGCTCCAGCGTTGTGGCGCGTGTGGCGATACTCAGGTCCAGGATTGCCCAGACCTACTACAAGAATGTCTGCAGGTGTGCCGGTGCGGTCGCCCCGGCGCAACACGCTTAGCTAGGCCTTTTCGGCTGGGGCAGCATCGCCCGCAGCATCGTCGCCGGTCTCGGCTGCAGCGCCACGTGGTGCTGCTATCAGAGCAACAAGTCCATCTGATTCGCTCGCGATCGTCACGCCTTTCGGAGCGACGATGTCTGAGACGTGTAGTTGGCCTCCAAGTACGAGAGCACTTACGTCGTGGCTAATCTCCGTAGGAATCGCAGACGGCTTCGCCGTGATGGAAAGAGAGTGCAAGAGTTGTTCGAGCATTCCGCCCATCGCCACTCCGTGGGGCTCACCGGTGAGCACGAGCGCAACTTCAGCACCGATCTCTTGGTCGGCTTTGACCCGGATGAAGTCGACGTGTGTGAGCGTTGTCTTAACAGGGTGACGATCTACTTGGCGACAAAGAGTGAGTTGCTTGGTACCGTCGATATCGAGGGCTATGACCTGGTTCTTGCCAGCCCGAAGGATCATGCCGAGGTCGTGGCCATCGACTACAACTGACTGATTGGCTTCGCCTAGGCCGTAGACCTCTGCAGGCACGCCACCCTTCATGCGAATCTGGCGCGCTGGGCCTTTGCCACGTAGCGGACGAATAGTTGCTTTGAGAGTGACAGCGGCGCTGCTCATAACGCGAAATACCCCGTGATTTGAGGAACTAGAACGCTCCATGATGCCACATGCACGCCAGAAAGCCTCAGTTGAGCGCACTAACCCTAGAAGTTGTCCCCGTGGAATAGCTCTGAGACGCTTGTGTCTTCGAATACTGCGTCGATGGCTTCGGCCACTATTTCAGCAATGGAAAGCACTGTGAGCTTAGGGAACCGCTTCTCTGGTGGAATCGGCAACGTATTCGTGAGCACGACCTCGCTGACCGGACAACCCATTAGGCGCTCGACCGCAGCGCCAGACATCAGGCCATGCGTTGCGGCGATGATGACCTCTGATGCTCCGCGTTCGTGAAGTAGTGCAGCGGCGTTGGCGACTGTGCCAGCCGTGTCGATCATGTCGTCGACGATGATGCAACTCCGGCCAGTTACGTCCGAGCCGACTAGCTCGCCCGCGAGCGCGACATTGTGCAGGCCTTTCGGGCGGCGCTTGTCTATGAACGCGAGTTCGACATCTGCGATGCCAGCCTCTTCGAAACGGTTCGCGTAACGACGCATCAATTTGCCGCCACCTGCGTCGGGCGACACGATTGTGATCGGCCCACTCACCGCAGTCGCGAGATATTTCGAAAGAACAGTCACAGCAGTCAGATGGTCGACGGGCATATCGAAGAAACCCTGAATCTGACCTGTGTGCAGGTCGAGAGTCACAACGCGGTCGGCACCAGCCGCTGTGAGCATGTCGGCCACAAGGCGAGCCGTAATCGGTTCGCGGCCCTCGGCCTTGCGGTCCTGTCTGGCGTAGCCATAAAACGGACATACTGCAGTAATGCGTTTTGCGCTCGCACGCTTGGCCGCATCGATCATGATGAGTTGTTCCATGAGCGTGTCGTTGATCGGGTCGCAGTGCGGTTGGAAAACGAACACGTCAGTACCGCGAATCGTCTCTTCGTATCGGCAGTAAATCTCGCCGTTCGCAAAGGTTGACAACACGATGTTTGCCAACTTCACACCGAGGGCCTCGGCTACCTCGGCCGCTAAGTCCTCGTGGCCGCGGCCCGATACGAGTACGAGTTTCTTTTTACTAACTAGCTCCATGGTCCCTCATTTTCGCCCTAGCTCGACCTTATTTGTCTATCTCTGTTTCTGTGTCTACGTTGTCTTTCGTTGGGTCGATCCAACCCTCGACGACCTTGGCCGGCACCCCGCGAACATGCGACCGTGCCCCCACATCTTTGGTTACGACGGCGCCAGCAGCAATCACCACGTCGTCGCCAATTGTTACAGGGGCCACGATCACAGAGTTCGAGCCAGTGCGCACTCGCGCCCCGATGACCGTTTGATGTTTGTTTTTGCCGTCGTAGTTTGCCGTGATAGTGCCAGCTCCGATATTCGCTCCAGGGCCGATAGTTACGTCGCCGAGATAGGCGAGATGATTGGCCTTCGCTCCTTCGCCGAGAGTTGCGTTCTTGGTCTCGACAAAGTCCCCGACCTTGGCACCCTTTAATAATCGCGTCCCTGCACGCAGGTGAGCGAAGGGACCGACGCTGCAATCGTCCGCAATCTCCGCTTCACGCACAACAGAGTTCGCGATAGTGACACGCTCACCGACGATGCTGTCGACGATACGAGTATCTGGCCCGATCTCAGAGCCCTGGCCGATAACTGTGTGTCCTGCGAGAATTGTGGAAGGGTGCAACAAAACATCTGTACCAATTTCGACAGCGGAGTCGATATAGGTCGAGAGTGGATCAACCATCGTGACGCCCTCGCGCATCCATTCGCCGTTGATGCGGTCGCGCAACGCTGCTTCGGCGACGGCTAGTTGCGCACGGTCGTTGACCATTAGCGCTTCATCATTGTTTTCGACGTCAAGGGCGATCACCTTGTGGCCCGCGCCTCGCAACACCGAGATGGCATCGGTGAGGTAGTACTCGCCTTGCGAGTTCTCTGGGGACAGGCGGCGTAATGACGGCGCCAGCAGGCTTCGCCGGAAACAGTAAATCGATGTGTTGATCTCTGTAATTTCGAGTTCTTCTGGCGAAGCATCGCGATGTTCGACAATACGAGCCACGCCACCATCTTTGCCGCGCACGACACGGCCGAGTCCTTCCGGATCGGCCGCGATGGCTGTGAGCACTGTTGCTGCGGCATCGTGGTCGCGGTGCTCGGTAGCTAGCTTCGTGAGGGTCTCAGCTTTAATCAGGGGCGCATCAGACGGCAACACGATCAGATCGTCTTCGCCATCTAGTTCGTCGAAATATGCAGCAGTTAGAGAGACGCTCACGGCATCGCCCGTTCCACGCTGAACGTGCTGTTCTACGAACTCGATAGGCACGGTTCCCTTGTATTGGTCCTGAACTGTCTTGCTTACGGCTTCTGAACCATGGCCGACAACAATCACGATTCGTTCTAGGGGTAGTCGCGCTAGCGAGTCGAGCACGTGCAAGATCATTGGACGGCCACAGAGTTCGTGCAGGACCTTGGCCTTTGCCGAACGCATCCGAGTGCCTTCGCCCGCGGCGAGAACTACTGCGGCAAGCGGTCTGAAATCGCTCATTTAACTCCGATCGATCCTCGTTCGGGGCACTTCGTTGTTGCTCGGGGGCAAGGACTCGAACCTTGAATGAGAGAATCAAAATCTCTAGTGTTGCCGATTACACCACCCCCGACTGGGTGGACCTGGGTTATGAATCGCCGATATATAACGAATGTCTTCCAGCGACAATATCGCGAAGCGTGGCACAGACTCGTTCGCTATACGCCGCGTCTCGCCAATCATCTTGCGGCTTCGATATGACCTCGCAGACTGACCCGGGCTAGGGTCGCAAACTCGTATGGGAAGCCTGATCAAAAAGCGCCGCAAGCGCATGCGCAAAAAGAAGCACAAGAAACTCTTGAAGAAGACGCGCTGGCAGCGTCGCACTCAGGGCAAGTAATTCTGCGCCCTACATAACCTTCTACGGCCACCCTTCGGGGTGGCTGTTTCTTTTAGGCCGTAGCCCGTTTTGGCGACCCGATCGTGGTTGCGGCCCAGACGGTTTCGAGCCCAAGCGCTTTTTTGGCCCGCTCAGCGCAAACGACCGCTAACTCAGCATCTTCGACGATCACGGCGTAGCTGCTGCCACTACCCAACATCAGCGCCGGCTCGCTTGTAGCTACCTCGAACGCGTCGCGAAACGCCTCGAGTCCTGGCGCTACCAGCAAGGCGGCTTGTTCCAAATCGTTGCAAAGGTCACCGGCAACGAGATCGGTCTCGAGCACCCTCGACCGCCGTGGTTCTGGAAGTTCGTCCCACGCTCTGAATACCTCTGGGGTCGAGCAACCGAATGGCGGTGTCGCTATAACTAAATGAATTTCGGGAACGCTATCTAACGACTCCAGAATCTCGCCTCGCCCGCGCATCATCGCTGGCGTGCCGGCCACACAGAACGGCACATCGCTGCCTAGTTTCGCTGCCGCGGCTGAAACTGTTCTTCTCGGTACCTGATAGTGCTTCGCCAAGAGGCTCAAGACCGTTGCCGCGTTGCTAGAACCGCCGCCTAGTCCTGCGCCCATCGGGATGCGTTTGTTCAAGCGCACTCTCACCCCCCCGAATGTTGCTGGGAGCTTCGGTCGTAAGAGTTCTATCGCGCGGGTTGCAAGATTGTTGCCAGCGGCCTTCGGGGCGGCACCAGCAGGCGTAACAGTCACCGACGTGCCGCGGGGCGCTGAGTAGATGGCGACGTCGTCGTGTGGGTTAGATGCTGAGACCGTCAACGCCTCGAGATCATGAAAACCATCGAAACGGGTCCCAAGAACTCGCAATGACAGCGTGACTTTTGCTCGGGACTTGCCTCTGAGCACAGCTAAACGGCGTTCGCTTGCAGCGGCTCCATTATTCATACGTTGTTCGCCAACGCCGCCCACGCGTCAAGTTCGAGTACCTCTGCGCGTGTGGTCGGATCGATACCAGTGCGTTCGAGCACAGCAATGACATCGTCTGCCAAAACGGAACGCAAAGACTGTCTTAGCATCTTGCGTCTAGTCGCGAATCCTGCGCGCACTAGCGAGAACATCAATGCAGCGTCGTCCACGTGCACAGGGGGGTTCGCAAAACATTCGATCTGCACGAGAGCAGATTCCACCTTTGGCTTCGGGATGAACACGTTCGCTGGCACATAACCAACTACTTTCGCTTTGCCGTAATACGCCACCTTGACTGTGACGGCCCCATAAGCCTTCGTTGAAGGCTTCGCAGCAAATCGCTCACCGACTTCGCGTTGAACCATCACTAGATACCGGCCCATCTTGCTGCAAGTCTCTAACGCCCGGATGACCACCGGTGTGGCAACGTTGTACGGAAGATTCGCAACCATCGAGACGTTCTCTGTATTGCCGATAATTGAGTCCCAATCGGCTGTCAGCGCGTCGGCGTGAATAATTTCGACAGGAGCGCCTTCAGGAAGGTTGCCACGCAAAGGATCGAGCAAATGTCGGTCTAACTCGACGGCGATGACCTTCGCTCCTGTTTCGAGTAGTGCATTGGTAAGACTGCCTAGGCCCGGACCGACTTCTACGACAGTGTCGCCAGGCCCGATCTCGGCAAGACGCACGATTTTTCGCGCCGTGTTCGGGTCGGCAAGAAAATTTTGCCCTAGCGCCCTACTTGGCGAGATCCCGCGCTCGGCGAGCGTCGCTGCGATTGTCGCCGGAGTAAGCAGTTCGCTCAACTGAGGCCGAACATCGCGATCGCGTTCTTGGATGTGTACTCCGCTACGGCTTCTACGGTTTCGCCGCGAGCCTCAGCCAAAGCTGCGCCAACTAACGCTATGAATGCTGGCTCGTTTGGCTTGCCGCGCAACGGCACCGGAGACAAAAATGGCGCATCGGTCTCACACAGCAAGCGATCCGCTGGAGTGACCGCAGCTGCGGCACGTAGATCTTCTGCATTTTTGAATGTGACTATGCCCGAGTAGCTAAGCGAACACCCGAGACTCAGCGCCCGTCTCGCCTCCGCTATGCCACCCGTGAAACAGTGAAAAACGGTGCGCCTTGGAACGCCAACGGACTCGAGCATTTCGAATGTTTCATGCCACGCATCGCGGGCATGTATCACTAACGGGAGGTCGCGTTCTTGAGCGAGGCGAATCTGACGTTCGAACGCAACGGACTGTTCGGCTACTGGCGAATGTTCGTAGAACAGGTCGAAGCCAGCTTCGCCGATGCCGACCACCTTCGGGCTATCGACGAGTGCCACGATCTGTTCCCACTCGTCATCTAACTGCTTGGCATCGTGGGGGTGCAGCCCGACCGTCGCAAAAACATCGGCGTGGCGAGCGGCTGTCTCTACGGCCTTCGTTGAGGTTTCGAGATCAGTTCCGACAACAACAAAATGGGTTACGCCACCGGCGCGTCCGCGCTGTAGAGCATCGTCATCTTCGGTATGACAATGAGAATCAATCCACATGCCTTGCACCCTATTTGTATTCGCTTGTTCGGGTAGCTAGCGCTACTGGGTCTTTGCTTCGAGTCGAGGAAACAAAGGGTCGCCCTTTTCGAGCGCGTTCCCGGGCACCAACTGACCCCACCGCGCCGCATCGGGAAGTTGTTGTTCGCCCGGAGTGCCCGACTGACCCAACCGTCGCCACAACTCTGACGCTGCCGTCGGAATCACTGGTGACGCGAGCAGCGCGACTATCCGTAAGGCTTCGAGGCAGTCTCCGATCACTTCGGCCGTTGCAACCCTGTCGCCAGATTTGAACAGCGCCCATGGTGCACGGTCTTCGATGTATGCGTTAGTGGAGCGAATTAGATCCCACACCGTGCTGAACCCGCTCGCGAAATCGAGCTTCGCGAGACTTGATTCGAGGCCGGCGAACCCTGCTTCGGCCTGCGTTTGGAGTGGGCCGTTCGCACGTTCTTGTGGCACTACACCATCGCAATAGTTCATGGCCATGTTCAGCACGCGGTTTGCGAGATTGCCGAAGTTGTTAGCTAGATCGGCGTTGTAACGCGTGATCATCCCTTCGTAACTGAAATCGCCATCGGGGCCGAAACGCTGATCTGCCATGAAGTGATACCGGTATCCGTCGACCCCGAACTCC
Organism: Actinomycetota bacterium; assembly: GCA_005779395.1. Taxonomy (GTDB): domain Bacteria; phylum Actinomycetota; class Acidimicrobiia; order IMCC26256; family PALSA-610; genus SXJQ01. The sequence goes on along the minus strand of SXJP01000030.1, from coordinate 2,382 downwards.
TCGATGAGATCGTGAGGCAAGATCTGGTTCGCCTTGGTCTTGCTCATCTTTTCGCCACCGACAAGAAGCCACCCGTGAGCGAAAACACACTTCGGGAGCGGCAGGCCACCGGCCATCAGCATTGCTGGCCAGTACACAGCATGGAAACGCAAGATGTCCTTACCGATCAGGTGATAATCGGCTGGCCACCACTTATCGAACTCAGCGTCATCTACCCCATATCCAACGGCAGTGCAGTAGTTGAACAGGGCGTCGAACCAGACGTACGTGACATGGTCTCGGTCCCAAGGAAGCGGAATTCCCCAACTGATCGAAGTGCGACTCATCGAGAAATCTTTGAGACCTTGCTTGATAAATCCAATGACTTCGTTGCGACGCGACTCTGGTTGCACGGCCTGCGGATTCTGCTCGTAATAGTCGAGCAACGGTTGCTCGAACGCTGAGAGCTTGAAGAAGTAGTTGTCTTCACGCACGAACTCGAGTGGCCTGTCGTGGATCGGGCATGCGCCACCGGCGGCTTCGTCATCTGCGTAATAGGCCTCGCACGGAACGCAGTAGTAGCCCTCGTAGGTGCCCTTTTCGATGAAACCATTGTCGTAAACAACCTGCAAGAACTTCTGCACAGCCGCGTAGTGGCGCGGCTCACTAGTGCGGATGAAGTCCGTGTTAGTTATCCCTAGTTCTTCCCAAGCCTCTAGAAATCGAACCGCCGTGCGATCTGCCCATTCGAGCGGCGTAACCCCTTGCGACTCAGCCGAGCGTTGAATCTTGAGACCGTGCTCATCCGTGCCTGTAAGAAAGTAGACATCATCTCCGAACATCCGTCGCCAGCGACACAACACGTCTGCTGCGATCGTCGTGTAAGCGTGCCCCATGTGCGGAACGTCGTTGACGTAGTAGATCGGCGTTGTCACATAAAACGGAGTCGCAGGATTGTCTGGCACTCCTACATTCTGCCCCGTCACACGGCAAACGGTCGATGATTAGACCGTACGCTTGCTTCCGTGACTATTCCGACGCCACCAGCACTACCCACCCCACCGCCGTCGGTACTCACGGCCAAAGGCACCCCGAGGAAAATCGACGAACTAGGTCGAGTCGTAATCCCGTCGGAGATGAGACATGCACTCGGAATTACTCCTGGCGACTTGCTCGACGTTCAAATCGCCAACGGGCGTGTCATCATGGCTCGTATCGAGCACAGTTGCCTCTTTTGCGCAGGGACCGAGGACCTGATCTCCTTCAAGAATCGCCTTATCTGCGCAACGTGCAACGCAGAACTAAAAAGCGCTACTTGAGCTTGCTCGACTTGATCGCCGTCGCTCTTTCGTAGGCACGATTCTTAGACACCGACAACGTCTTGGCTACCGAGTTAGCCGCGTCGCGCGCACTCAACCCGTCCGCGAGGCCATCGAGTAATGCCGAATCAATGTCTGCATCTGTTGGGATCGGCTTGGGCGAAGCTGCAGCTATAAGAATCACACACTCACCGCGAGCCTTCACCGAAATGAGTTCGGCGAGCGGCCCACGAACGACCTCTTCGTAGATCTTTGTTAGTTCACGCACCACGGCGCCCGGCCGGTCTGGGCCGCATGCATCTGCGAGATCTGCGATGGTTGCGGCAATCCGGTTAGGGGACTCATAGAGAATCGATGTGGCATCGCTGCTTGCAATACGAGCGAGGGCGTCTTTGCGTTCGGTTCCCTTGCGCGCAATGAATCCTTCGAATACGAAACGATTAGACGGTAAACCAGATATCACTAGTGCGCTAATAGCCGCAGAAGGACCGGGCACCACACTCACAGCGAGATCAGACGCCGCACACGCAGCAACGAGGCGCTCTCCTGGATCAGACACTCCAGGCATTCCAGCGTCACTCGCATATGCGATAGTCAGCCCAGACGCAACTTTTTCTACTAATTCAACTGCAGCGGCAGCCTCATTGTGCTCGTGGACCGCCCGAAGCTTCACCCCGTCGATGCCTGCATGGTTCAGCAACACGCGCGTACGTCGAGTGTCCTCACACCAGATTTCATCGGCTTGCGAAAAAGTCGCTATAGCTCGTGCGCTCAGATCGCCGAAATTGCCAATCGGTGTTGCAACAAGTACGAGTGCACCACCCGATCTCACTCGCGTACCTCGAGTTGATCGCCAACGCGAAGGTGCCATCGCTCGAATGCTCCAGTTGCTGCTTCGACCACGAAACCTGCCCGCGGCACGATTCGAGAAAGTCGGTTCGGTGCCAAGCTCTTGATGGCTAACACGAACCCATCCTTGTCGCAGAATGCGACATCAATTTTGAAACACATCCGAATCGTATGAACATGTCTGCATGGCCGAATTACCAGTGCGCCGTCTATCGAATCGCGACCAAGGAGACCT